>JAWKXC010000079.1:0-1542 GCA_041397205.1 Paracoccaceae bacterium | reverse complement strand
GGTCGTAGAGATAGAGCCCGAACCGGATCAGCCAGGCCGGGCGGCGCCCCTTCATCCAGGGCATCACGGTGCTGAGCAGCCGCGAGGTCGGCGTGTCGCCTTCGAACCGCATCGACCGGTGATAGGGCAGCACGAAGCGCATCGGCCAGGAGATATGCGGCATCGCCTTGAGCAGCGTCTCGCGTTCCGCCAGCGCCTCGCGCACCAGCCGGAACTCGAAGAACTCGAGGTAACGCAGGCCGCCGTGGAACAGCTTGGTCGAGGCGGAGGAGGTGGCGGCGGCGAGATCGCCCTTTTCGGCGAGCATCACCGAGAGCCCGCGCCCTGAAGCGTCGCGCGCAATCCCGCACCCGTTGATGCCTCCGCCGATGACGAAAACATCATGGATCGGCCGGTCCTCAGCCTGACGATCCACGTCTCCTCCCAATCTCTGTCGCCGTTGCGATTCAGTCGGCCCAAGCTCTACACAAAAACGAACATTTGCGATAGGCAAAGATGCGCGTTTCGGAATTTTTCTTTTTTCAGGGGGCGAAACATGCGCCGAAATCTTCGTTTTGGATATTTAACGCGTGAAAACGCGCATCAGCGCTCGCGCGCTGCCGGCGACGTTTCCCGGGGCGAAAAGGCGTCGAATTTGCGGGTCGCGGAAAGATGTTGCTCCCATCCCGGGTCCGGGTGCATGATACTTGCCTGATCGGGGGTTCACGGTGCCGCAATCGATCCGTCAGTCGGAAATTCTTCAGATCATCCGGAGCGAGGGCCAGGTGACCGTGGACGATCTTGTCGAACGGTTCGGCGTCGCCGCGCAGACCATTCGCCGCGACCTCACCGAGCTCGACGAATCCGGCAAGCTCCGCCGCGTCCATGGCGGCGCGATGCTGCCCACGAGCATCGCCAATATCGGCTACGAGGAGCGCCGGTCGCTCCACAGCCTCGAGAAACAGGCGATCGCCGCGGCCTGTGCCCAGGACGTGCCCGAGGGAAGCTCGGTGTTTCTCAACATCGGCACCAGCACCGAGGCCGTGGCGCACGAGCTTCTGCACCACCGCGACATGATGGTGGTGACGAACAACATCAACGTCGCCAACATCCTCGCGGCGAACCCCGAATGCGCCGTGGTCGTCACCGGCGGCCAGCTCCGGCGCTCCGACGGCGGGCTGGTGGGCACGCTGACCCGGCACGCGATCTCGCAGTTCAAGGTCGATCTTGCGGTGATCGGCTGCTCGGCGCTCGACGAGGATGGCGACATGCTCGATTTCGACATCCAGGAAGTGAGCGTGAGCCAGACGATCATTCGCCAGTCGCGCAAGGTCTTCCTGGTGGCGGACCAGTCGAAATTCGCCCGCACCGCCCCCGCCCGCATCGCCTCGATGTCGGAGATCGACGCGATCTATACCGACCAGCCGCTCGCCGAAAACCTGGCCCGGCGCTGCCGCGACTGGGGCGTGCGGATCGTGGTCGCCGGCGCCTGAGGCCGCCGCGCCTGTTGCTCGCCACCGCCGGCCCTGTCCCCGCGTGTCCAACCGACGCAGCGGCGCGGCC
>JAWKXC010000078.1:0-1571 GCA_041397205.1 Paracoccaceae bacterium | reverse complement strand
GGCTTCGCCCCCGCGGGTCCGCGCCACGGCGCGGACGGCTTCGCTCTGCCGTTCCTCAAATGGAAAAGGCCCGCCCCTGTCCCGGGCGGGCCTCTCCGCGAAAGCACCGGACACCGGCGTCGACGCAGCCGACACCGTTTGGCCGGCCGCTACTTCACATCCTTGAAGCAGCGGAAGCCGAGGTGGTAGTTGGAATGCGAGTGCGACGACAGCACCGGCGTGCCGTGCCAGTACGGGGCGCGCCAGCGGGCCCATTCCTCGTGCGCGCGGATCGTGTCCCAGATGAACCACGAGCCCTTCATCTCGGTCACCCCGAGGGTGGTCGAGCCGCGCGACGACATCTGGTCGGGCGAGAGCGGCAGGTTCATGTGTTCGGCGGCGTTGCCTTCGAGGTCGTAGACCCCGAGCGCCGACTTGCAGTTCGGGAAACTGCCGACCGGGTAGGTGTTGGTGCCGCAGCCGTTCCAGTCGCCGCCGTTGCAGCCGGGGGTCTTGGACGAGCCCTGGGCGCAGATCCCCGCGCGCCATTGCGGCCCGTAGGTCCAGCTCTTCGACGGGCCCCATTTGGCGTTGTGCGCCGCGCGCATGCCCTGCGGGTTGCCGATGTCGAAGCGGTAGTCGGGCTCGAGCAGGGCGCCGGCGGCCGCCCCTTCCCATTCATGGGCGTCGCCCATGCGCTTGCCCTCGGCCCAGCAGGTCTCGGCCGCCTCGCGGGCGGTGATCCAGGTCACCGGGTAGGCGAGCGGCACGTTGGGATACTCGAACATGTCGACGCAGACCTTGGCGTCTTCGGGCTTCTGGGTCGCGGGATCGTAGAGCGGCGCCATGTAGCGCTCGCCGCAGATCCGCTCGAACTGGGCGTTGCGGTAGTATTCGTAGGCGTTCTGCGGCAGTTTCGCCTGCGCCTGTTCCGGCGTCATCGGGTGCCGGGTCACCGCCGGGTTGCCCTGCCCTGCCCGCCCCGAGCGGTTGAAGATCTCGCGGATCTTCGCGATCTCGGCCGCGGAAACCCCGCGCGCCTTCTGCATCAGCGCGAACATCGCCTCGTTATTCTCGGCGAGGCTCTGCGCGGTCGCGGGCACGCCCGCCGACCCGAGGACCACCGCCACGGCCAGCGCGGCCGCCTTCATCCCGAACCGCATCGCCGGTTACTCCTTGCGCAGCATGTAAATGAAATCGCGGTTGTCCGAGAAGTTCACGAACCGCGGCACCTGGCCGCCGGCGAGATAGGGGTCGCTTTCCTTCATCAGGCTGCTGAGATGCGAGCCGATGACGCCGTCGCCGCGGGTGTTGTGCTGGAAATAGGCCATGTAGGTCAGTTCCGGCGAGTTCATGTCGAGGATCATCCCGTAATCGCAATCGTAGGCCTGGAACACCCGCGCCATCGCCGACGGCGTGACGGAGGAGAAATAGCCGTACATCAGGAACTTGCGCCCGCCGGTCTCGCGCAGGCACATGCCCGAGCGCAGGGTGCGCAGCTGGGCGTCGGCCGAGCCCGACCAGTTGCCGCCGCCCCAGGAATTGACCCGGTCGCCGACCTTGATCTCGCCGGTCCCCGGGTCGCGCTCGAC
>JAWKXC010000077.1:0-1619 GCA_041397205.1 Paracoccaceae bacterium | reverse complement strand
AGTGGTTCTCGCGCAGGTAGGCGTTGATCTGGCGCACATCGCCGATGGAGATCGTGCCGTCGTCGAACAGACCGTGGGCCTCGATCGCGTTCGCGATGTAGCGGTTCATCCTGTCGGCGGCGAAGGTCGCGTCGATGATGTCCTGCTCGGAGACGCTGCTGGTGAGGCCGGTATCGGCCCAGATCGCGTCGATGATGCCGTCGAGCCCGGTGCCGGTGGTGCCTGTCGTCGGATTTGCCATTGTCCCTGTATTCCCGTTTCTCGCCCGGGGTTCTCCCGGATTTCGTATCTCGCTAGCGCAAGCTCACAAGCGATTGTGACGAGACTGGGGCAGAGGCATTTTTGCGGCGAAAAACCGCCCCGGGCGCCGGGAACCGTTCGCGGAATGTTGCCAATCGGCGCTGGGGCAAGCGGTCTGGTTCGCGACCGGCGGAAGGCCGCTCGCGGGGGGCGCTCAGGGGAGTTCGGAAAGGACAAGCCGGGCCGCGTCGCGGGGCGAATCGGCGCGGGTGATCGGCCGGCCGACGACGATGTGGTCGGCGCCGGCGCGGATCGCCTCGCCGGGGGTCATCACCCGCTTCTGGTCGCCGAGGGCGGCGCCCGCGGGACGCACGCCCGGGGTGACGATGAGCTTGCCGGTCGCCTCGGGGAGGGCGCGGATCAGGGCGGCCTCGCGCGGCGAGGCGATCACCCCGTCGGCGCCGGCGACGAGGGCGCGCCGGGCGCGTTCGACGACGAGGTCCGCCACCGTGCCCGGGGCGATCAGAGCGGCGTCGAGGTCGGCGCGGTCGAGCGAGGTGAGGATGGTGACGGCGAGGATCCTGAGGTCGGACCCGCCCCGGCCTTCACCGGCGGCGCGGACCACGTGCGGGTCGCCGTGGACGGTGAGGAAATCGAGCCCGTAATCCCTGAGGCCGCGCACCGCGCCTTCGATGGTGTTCGCGATGTCGAACAGCTTCAGGTCGAGGAAGATGCGCTTGCCGTATTCGTCGATGAGCTCGCGGGCGAGCGCGAGGCCCCCGCCCATCAGCATTTCGAGCCCGATCTTGTAGAACCCGACCTCCGGCCCGAGCCTCTGGGCCATCTCGAGGCCCATCAGCGCATTGGGGAAGTCGAGCGGGACGATGAGGCGGTCGTCGGTGCGGGTGGCGGCGGCGCGGGCAGCGTCGGGTGGGGTGGACACGGGCTTCATCGGCGGGCTCCCTCGGGGTTGCCCGCTTGTCTCCCGCCGCGCCCGCGGCTGTCAACCTGTCAGGCGGCGGGCCGGCCGCCGGTGCCGGTGACCGGGGCGATCGCGGGCGTCGGCGCCACCACCTCGATCTCCTCTTCGCCGCGGCGGAAGCCGGGCATCCGGCGGGCCTGGCGCAACGCGTCGGCGATCAGGCTGTAGGTGACGATGGAGCCCGGGCAGTTGCGCGGCTGGCTCACCCGGCAGATGAAATGGAGCTCGACGGTTCTTGCCCTGTTCGGTTCCGCGATCAGCAGCGCGACATGGCCTTCGAACCGGTGCGCGAAGTCGTTGTAGCTGAGGTCCTCGATGTCGATCTTGATGACTTTCATGATGAAACGCCCTTCTGCGCTGGTCCGCCCTTCTGTGCTGGGAGAACATTTGCACGACT
>JAWKXC010000076.1:0-1633 GCA_041397205.1 Paracoccaceae bacterium | reverse complement strand
GGTCGCGGGTGTTGCGAACGCTGTTCCAGGCCATCACGCTCGCGACGATGAATCCGCTGACCAGAAGGATGCCGCCGATCTTCACGAAGATCGAATTTGCTCTGACACCCTGGAGGGCAGGTTTTTTCGGGCCGGTCATAGGGTGTGCCTCTTGGTTCCACGCAGGGCGCTTGCCTCGTGCACGAACCGACATCGGGCCGCGGGGAAGCGCTCTGCGGGCACCATAGACGGCTGCGGGTTGCCGGGCGGTTAACGGGGCCGAACAACTTGCCGGCGAGGTGCGAAAACGGCCGGTCCTGGCCGGGATCGGCGCTGCGCAGGCCATTGCCGACGCTCCGGACGGAACGCCGGCCGGAGACCGATCCGGGCCGCCTGGACGGTATGGATATGAGGCCCCACCGCGAACCTGCGCAGGCGGGTGAACAACCCGACGAAGCAGAAGCGCCAAGATCAACGCCTTGCCGAGATCGCGGGGGCGGACCCCTCAGGGGCCCGGCGCTGAACCCTGCAGCGGGACCGGCCGAACCTCGGCCCGTCCGCGGGAACGCGTCGCGGCCGCGCGCGTCGCTCGCCGGGACCAAAGCCGCGCCCGGGTGCGGGGAGCCCGCCGGCACCGGCACGGTGGAGGGGGCCACGGCCGATCCGCGACATCTGGGCGCCGGCTGCACGGGCCGCGACGGGACCCATGGCCCGCAGTCCGCGTGCGCCGCGGTCGGGACACGGATGTCCGTTGCGACCCGAGCCGTCCGTCACGTCGCGAAGCTTCGGACTGTATCCGTGGCTGCGCAGGGTCCCCGGCCGCGATGCGCATGGGCGCAGCTGCACCGCGGCCCGCCGCGCGCAGAGCACCATGCCTGTTCGGAACGAGCCCCGCCGCTTCCGGCTTGCGGCGTGATCTGGCCGTCAAGGGCCGGCAAGATCGTCGGATCCGCAAGCGTCGGGCGCGCCATTAGGTGGCAACGGTCGTCGGTCCCTCTGTGCCTCAACCATGTCGGAGGCCGTGCCGCCGCCAGCGCGCGGATGCCGGGTGCCGCGGGGTCAGAGCCAGGTCACGTCCGACGGGTCGTCCGCGGCAAGATCCGCCGGGCCGGCAGCCGACAAGCCGAGGCGGTGGCGGAGACTTTCGAGGCGAATAGCCGCCCCGATCGCATCCTTTCGCACCGGGACCATGTCGGCCTGGAGCCCCATGACCTTCAGGATCGCGGAAATGTCGGCAAGCGTCTGCTGGATGCGATCGACATCCTGCAACATGTGGATTTCCGCACCGAGGTCGGGGTGATCGACGATGTCGAGCATGGCCGAGATCGACCACTGGATTGCGCCGCACTGCTCCGCGAGACGCGCCGACTCGTGCGCGATCTCGAACAGGATCTCGTTGAGACCGACGTAGACATCTCGCGCGCTGCGGGCGGTGTCCGCTTGAGTTTGCATGGGCTGTCCCTTCACAAACGGCCGGTGATCGCCTCGATCGCATGGACCAGGTCTTTCGGTTGGAACGGCTTCGGCAGGAAGTTGTTCATGCCGAGCTTCTTGCCGGTCTCGATGATCTGGCGATCGGCCTTGCCGGTGATCAGCAGGAACCCGACTTGCCGCGTCTTCGGGTTGGTCCGCAACGCATGCAGCAGTTGCAGAC
>JAWKXC010000075.1:0-1647 GCA_041397205.1 Paracoccaceae bacterium | reverse complement strand
TACTGCGCCTTGCCACGGCGTTGTTCCGCCCGGCCAAAGTGAAATACACCTGCCAGACCTGCGGGCTCACCCTCCACGACCCCGATGCGGTGCACTGCAAGCATTGCGGCACCGTGGTGAAGATCGAAACCGAAGGGTTCTGAGACCGGAAAGACGGGGCATGGATGCGCTGCCCGGAGGGTCGTCCCGGTCCGGATGTCCGCTCACGCCCCCGTGCGTTGTCGCGCCGGGGCGCGGGTGATAGCTCCGGGCGCATGAAACACGCGTTCCTCCTCGCCGCGCTTGCCGGTCCTGCCGTCCATCCCGCCGCCGCCCAGCAGGACCCGGAGGGGCGCGACCCCGCGTCGGTGCCGCTGCCGGCGGCGGTCGAGGCCCAACTCAAGCTCGGATCGAACGCGCCGTTCGAGGCCTTCGGGGCGGCGTTCGACCGGCTCGCAGCGACCGGGCAGACCCCGGTCGTCGGCCCCGGCGCGACGCTGGAGATCCGGGCCGCCGCCGACCGGGCGCGGGTGTTCCTCGCCTATGCCCAGTACGATCTCGACGGCGACGGGCAGGTGTCCCGGACCGAATACGACACCCATGCCGACCTGACCTGGGGCACCGATCTCGGCGAGCGCGAATATGCGATCCTCGAAGAGGAGTGGCAGCGCGCCGACCGCGACGGCGACGGGGTGCTGCAGCTCGGCGAGATCCACGCGCTCGCGCTGGCGATGCACCCGGTGCCCGACGCGGGGCCGCTGGGGCCGGAAGGGGAGGCGATGCTGTTGATGGATCTCGACAACGACGGCTTCGTTACCTGGGGCGAGGTCGAAGCGGTGCTGGCGGCGCGGCGCTAGCAAGCGCTTTCGAAAGCGCTTCCCCAAGGCGGTTCGACCCGCCTTGTCCGCTCGGCTACCTCGCGCAGACGTGACCTTGTGCCGGGCGGGGACCGTGGCACAAACTCGGAGCACGCAGGAGCCGGGACGGGAGGAGACACAATGAAACATCTCGGGGTGCGCAGCCTGGTCGTCGCGCTTGGATTCTGCGCAGCGCTTCCGGCTGCGGGACAGATGATGGGTGGCACCCACATGCCCGGGGGTCACATGCCCGGCGGACCGATGCACGGCGCCGACGGAACCGGGCATGACGAGGTGACGATGCCGGGGCTCCGCGGGCTCGACGCGACGCCGGAGGAAAGCGCCGAGCTCGCCTTCATGTTCCGCAACTTCCCCGGGCTCAACCGAGAGGTGGAGCTGCTCGACGACGGCATCCGCACCTATACCTGGTCGGACGATCCGGAGCTGGCCGCGGTGCTCCTGAGCCATGTCGGCGGGATGCTCCAGCGGGTCGACGAGGGGCGCGATCCTCAGGTCTTCATCCAGTCGCCGACGCTCGACATCCTGTTCGAACGTCGGGCGACCATCACCACCGAGATCGAGACCTCCGAGAACGGCATCTGGGTGACCCAGACCTCGACCGATCCGGACGTTGTCGCCGCGCTCCAGCTGCACGCGGACGAAGTGAGCGACATGGCCGCGCGCGGGATGCAGGCGGTGCACGAGATGATGATGCAGCGGGCGGCACAGGCGGGCCAGTAGGGCGCACCGGTTTGGGGCGGCGGCCCGGGGGGGATCGGCGCCGGGGCGCAGGGATCCCGCCTCGCGCAAA
>JAWKXC010000074.1:0-1667 GCA_041397205.1 Paracoccaceae bacterium | reverse complement strand
CGCCGTTTCTTGAAAATGCCGGTGACGATTGCCGCCCGGCCGTCCACCGCAACCGACAGCACGTCCATGTCGTGCAGCGCCGCCAGCCCGGCGACCCGGCGATAGGTCGCGCCACCCTCTACCCGCGACAGGAGCGGCACGCTCGCGTGGAAGGCAATCATCGCCACGTTGGCCACGCCCACGACCGCGAGGCCCAGCACGATCCGCTGAAGGAAGTCCCTGCCCGGCGTCGTCGATTCCCGCGCAAAGATCATTCGCCCGCCTCCCCCCGATCGCCCGGCTCATTGGGCATGCGCCCGGCGCGCAGGCGACCGAGAATGACCTCGATCAGGGCCGGGCCGAAAACACCTGTTAGATATGACATCGTCCCGGTCGCCCCGGCGGCAGGCACGCTGGCGAGGTCGATGTCGAGCCAAGCCGCCATCACGGCGCCGGCCCCGGTCCCCATGCCCCCGGCAACCACGGCACCAAGGATGACATGGCGCCTCAGCTTGCGGTGGTCGACGTTGATCGCGAGCCCCGAGGTGAGGCCCCCGACCGCGCCGTAGAAGGCGGCACCGACGAGCGTGTTCGTCGCCACCGATTTCCAGATTTCTTCGATCACACCCGCCATCGACCCCTCACGTCATTCCGATTTCAGCTTCGCCTGAAAGTCCGTCGTGAGCCCGCCGCCCTTGCTGAACACATGCTTCACGATCTCGGCGATGAAATCGTGCTCGTCGAAGCCCGGGCCCATGAACCGGTAATTGATCGGCTGCCCCGCCATCAGGGCCGGACGGCCGACGATGGCGCAGGTGGTCTCGATCAGACCGCGGATCATCTCTCTCGCTTTGGCCTCGGCCGCCTTTTCTGCCTCTTCCTGCGATTGGTACGCTTCGCGAAGAACCAGCTCGCCCTCACCCTCGGGGTCGGCATCGACCACCACCTCCTGCCGCTTCGCGCCATCGTGATCCTGCCAATACGCCTTCACCGTCTTGTACCGGTCGACATCGGTCTCCGAGACCTCGCAGCGCCCCTTGAGCGCCGAGAACGGGAGGATGATCGCCGGCGGGATCGTGGCCCCGTCTGCGGCCTCACCGGACCCGCGCTTCAGCCACAGCAGCGTGCCGTTCTTGATCGTGAACAGCGCGTGGTTGCGCTCCGCGATCCGCTCGAGAAAGGTGAGGTCGGACTCGTCCTCCTGCCCGATCCATTTGTAGAACTGCGACGACACCGCATCGGATATCTTGGTGCCGAGCCCGTGCTCGCCGGCGATCTGCTCGACAATCTGGCGCACGGTCATCTTTTCGAAATGCCGGGCCTTCTCTTCCTTCAGCGCCGCGGTCAGGTCGGCAGAATGACCGCGCACGGTGATCTGGCCGGGGAACTTCGCGCGGCGCACCGTGTCGATCACGAACCGTCCGACCGGCACCATGGCAAATCCGTACCCCATCTGGATGTCCGCAACCGCGCCGCGACGTGGCGGGGCAAAGCCGATGTCGTTGAACACCATGTCGACCGCGTCCGACTGGATGCCCTCCTTGTCGGTTACGGTCACACTGATGAGAGCCTTGAGCCCGTCGGTGCCGAGCGGCACGCCGTCGATCGTCACGCTCACGCGCGGATACATGGTCTCAGTCCCAGAGCCGCGGGACCGTGCCGGCGGTCGAGACTTCCGTCAGGTCCGG
>JAWKXC010000073.1:0-1669 GCA_041397205.1 Paracoccaceae bacterium | reverse complement strand
GGCGGCCAGCGCCAGCGCATCGCCATCGCCCGCGCGCTCATCACCAACCCCGAGCTGATCGTGCTCGACGAGGCGGTCTCGGCGCTGGACGTGCGGGTGCGCGCCCAGATCCTCGACCTGCTCGCGCGCTTGCAGGCCGAGCACGGGCTCGCCTATCTGTTCATCAGCCACGATCTCAGCGTCGTGCGCGCCAGCACCGACCGGGTGCTGGTGATGCAGGCGGGCAGGATCGTCGAACAGGGGCCGACGGAGCGGGTCTTTTCCGCGCCCGACCACCCCTATACCCGTTCCCTCATCGCGGCGACGCCGCAGATACCCGCCGCATGGCAAGGAGGCCACGATGCTTGAGAACCTCTGGTACGACCAGACGAAAATCTACGTGAACGGCGCATGGATCTGGCCGGTGCACTACCGCCAGCTGCCGCTCGAAGACCCCTCGACCGGCACCCAGATCGGCACCATCGCCCGGGGCGAGGCGGCGGACATCGACGCAGCCGTCGCCGCGGCCCGGGGCGCGCTCGACACCGGCGCCTGGGGCCGGATGACCGCGGTCGAGCGCGGCCGGATCCTCACCCGGATCGGCAAACTCGTGGAGGCGCGGATCGAGGACCTCGCGCTGATCGAGGCGACGGACGTCGGCAAGCCGCTGACGCAAGCCCGCAACGACGCCATCGCGCTCGCGCGCTACATGGAGTTCTACGGCGGCGCGGCAGACAAGGTGATGGGCGAGACCATCCCCTATCTCGACGGCTATACCGTCTACACCCTGCGCGAACCGCACGGCGTGACCGGGCATATCATCCCCTGGAACTACCCGATGCAGATCATCGGCCGGTCGGTGGGCGCGGCGCTGGCGATGGGCAATGCCTGCGTGCTGAAACCGGCGGAAGAAGCCTGCCTGACCGCGCTCGCCTTCGCCGCACTGGCCGAGGAGGCCGGGCTGCCGCCGGGCGCGCTGAACGTGGTGCCGGGGCTCGGCGAGGAGGCCGGCGCGCCGCTCGCCGCGCATCCGGGGATCGACCACATCTCGTTCACGGGCTCGGTGCCGGTCGGCCGCCTCGTGCAGAAGGCGGCCGCCGACAACGTCGTGCCGGTGACGCTGGAGCTCGGCGGCAAGAGCCCGCAGGTGGTGTTCGACGACGCCGATCTCGACGCCGCCCTGCCCTTCCTCGTCGGCGCCTGCATCCAGAATGCCGGCCAGACCTGCTCGGCCGCGTCGCGCGTGCTGATCCAGCGCGGGATCTACGACGACCTCGTCGCGCGCATGGCCGACAGCTACAACGGCATGATGTCGGCACCGGCGCTCGCCGATGCCACCCTCGGCCCGCTGATCTCGGCCAAGCAGAAGGCGATCGTCGAAAGCTTCCTCGCCAAGGGCGCGGATCTGCGCGTCGCCGGCCGCGGCACGGTGCTCGACGACGTGCCCGCGGAAGGCCATTACCTGCCCGCGACGCTGTTTGCCGACGTGCCCCCCGACCATCCGCTGGCGCAGGAAGAGATCTTCGGACCCGTGCAGGTGGCGATCCCCTTCGAGACCGAGGACGAGGCCGTCGCCATCGCCAACGGCACCGGCTTCGGTCTTGTCGCCAGTGTCTGGACCGAAAACGGCGCGCGGCAGATGCGGATGGCGAAGCGGCTGCGCGCGGGCCAGGTCTTCGTCAACAATTAC
>JAWKXC010000072.1:0-1690 GCA_041397205.1 Paracoccaceae bacterium | reverse complement strand
CGGCATCGAGATAGACCGCGGCGATCACCGCCTCCATCGCGTCGCCGAGGAGCGCCTGCTTGCGCCGGCCGCCGGTCATGTGTTCGCCGCGCCCGAGCTTCAGCACCGCGCCGAGATCGACGTCGCGCGCCACTTCGGCACAGGTCTCCTTGCGCACCAGGGCGTTGAACCGCGGTGCGAGCTGGCCCTCGGTCGCGCCGGTGTCGGCGGCGAGCAGCGCCTCGGCCATGACGAGGCCCAGCACCCGGTCGCCGAGGAACTCGAGCCGCTGGTTGTCGGGCCGGGTGTCGGACCCGACCGAGCCATGGGTGAGCGCGCGCACCAGAAGCTCGGGCCGGGCGAAGTCGTGCCCGATCCGGACCGAGAAGGCCGTGAGGTCGCCCGCGAGCTTCATTCGACCTTTTTGAAGAACCGGTCGCCGCGCCAGGTCCAGAAATAGACCAGCCGCTTGCCGGCGGCGGAGAAGATCACCCGGTCGACCCGGCCGAGCAGCAGGTCCTGCGACACGAAGCCGACACCGCCGGCCGATTGCGGGAAGCGCGAGTCGGTCGAGTTGTCGCGGTTGTCGCCCATGAAGAAGTAGCTGCCCTCGGGCACGGTGTAGACGCCGGTATTGTCCGGCATGCCCGGGTAGTCGTCGACGTTGAGCACGTCGTGGCTGACGCCGCCCGGCAGGGTCTCGGTCGCCCGCGGTTTCTGGCAGACCGCGCCTTCGCCGACCGCGCCGTTGGCGCATTTCGGCGTGGTGCCGAAGCTGCCCTGGCGCTCGAACACTTCCTCGAAGACCCCGTCGGGCACCTGCGGCGCCTCGGCGTCGTTGATGTAGAGCACCCCGTCCTGGACCTGAATCCGGTCGCCCGGAAGGCCGATCAGGCGCTTGACGTAGTCGGTCTTGGTGACCGGGTGCTTGAACACGATGATGTCGCCGCGCTCCGGCTCCGAGGCGAGGATCCGGCCCGGGATCGGGCACATCGCCCAGGGGCAGGAATACTTGGAATAGCCGTAGGCCATCTTGTTGACGAAGACGAAATCGCCGATCAGCAGCGTGTCCTTCATCGACCCGGTGGGGATGAAGAAGGGCTGGAAAAACACCGTGCGGAACACGCCGGCTATGATGAGCGCCCAGAAGACCGTTTTGATCGTCTCGACGAGTTCGTTCTTCTTTTCGGCCATGTTTGCGCCTCTTCACCCGGATGATCGCGATATGCGGGGCTGCGCAGGGGCTGTCAACCCGGCGCAAGGGGGGGCGCGTGGGGGCGGCCGCGTGGCATGCCGGGTAAACGATGTGTTAACGGGGCTGGTCGGGCGCGGATTGTGCGCCGTTTCTTCCTTTTACAGCAATGGATTAGACCGAGTTCAGAAATCCGGATATCCGGATTTCTGGATTTCGCGGGCAGGCCGGGTCCCGGCCCCATCCGCCGCCACGACGGAACGTTCACTCAGATCCGGTTGTCGAGAGGCCGCGCCTCGATCACCACGAAGGCCTGGGCCCAGGGGTGATCGTCGGTCAGGGTCACATGGACGACGGCCTCGTGCCCCGGTGGCGTCATCGCCGCGAGCCGTTCCGCCGCCCAGCCGGTGAGCTGCATCTGCGGCTGACCGGTGTGGAGGTTGGTCACCGCCATGTCCTTCCACTTGATCCCCATCTGCAACCCGGTGCCGAGCGCCTTGGAGCAAGCCTCCTTGGCCG
>JAWKXC010000071.1:0-1703 GCA_041397205.1 Paracoccaceae bacterium | reverse complement strand
TCCACGGCACCGCCGTCGCCGGAATCGTCGCCGCGCGGGGCGGCAACGCGATCGGAGGCTCGGGGGTGGCGCCCGCGGCATCGATGGTCGGGCTCAATCCGCTGTCGACCAACATGGATGCCGACATCGCTCATGCGCTCGGCTACCAGCGCGACCGCAACGCGATCTACGCCAACAGCTGGGGCTCGCCCGATACCGGTGCGCTCTATTCGTCGGACGCGAGCTTCGATGCCGCGATCGAGCAGGGCCTCGCCCAGGGCCGGGGCGGGCTCGGCTCGATCTTCGTGTTCCCTGCAGGCAACGGCGGTAACTTCGAGGACAACTCTAACTACGATGGCTACGTGAACAAGCGCGGCCAGATCACCGTCTGCGCGGTCGACGACAACGGCCAGCGGCCCTGGTACGGTGAGACCGGCGCCAACGTGCTGGTCTGCGCGCCCTCGAGCAACACCCGAAGCGCGATCACCACCACCGGTCTCGACAACCGGTACATCGCGGATTTCACCGGTACATCGGCGAGCTCGCCGATGGTCTCGGGAACCGTCGCCCTGATGCTCGAGGCCAACCCGGCGCTGACCTGGCGCGATGTGCAGCTGATCCTCGCCCGCACCGCCCGGCGCAATCTGCCGGGCAGCGCCGGCTGGACGTCGAACTTCGGGCTGTGGCATCACCCGGACTTCGGCTTCGGCACCGTCGATGCGGCGGCGGCCGTCGCCGCTGCGCCGGGCTGGCAGACGGTCGGCGGCAGCGTCGAGCAGAAGTACTGCGAATCCGGAGTCCGCAATCCGAACGTCGCCGTCGTCGACAACAGCCTCGATCAGGCGGTCTCCGACACCGTCTCGATCGCCGGCTGCGACATCCAGGAGATCGAGTTCATCGAGGTACGCTTCACTGCCGCGCACAGCTATTCCGGCGACCTGCAGATCGACCTCGTCAGCCCGAACGGACTCACGAGTCGACTCGCCGAAGCGCGAGTCTGCTCCATCCCCGATCCCGACGACCCGAGAAGACGCCTGGGGATACATTGCGGTAATTACGAGGGCTGGCGCTTCGGCACCGTCCGCCACCTGAACGAACCGGCCACGGGCAACTGGATCCTGCGGGTCGCCGATCTGCAGGCCGGCGATGTCGGCACCTTCCAGGGCTGGCAGATGCGGATCTGGGGACGCTGACATGCTTCGAATCCTTCTCGTCGCCGTGCTGTTGCCCGCCCTGCCGGCGCATGCAGGCGAAACGACCATCGCCACGCCCGTCGTGAGCCCGGCCAAGCCCGCCGCGACGGCCACGCCGGGCACCGCCACCCATCACTGGTATGACGGCCAGCGGCGCCGCGACCTCGTGGTCGACGAGCGCCTGCGGGTGGATTTCGATGGCGACGAGCCGGTGCTCGCCGAGCGCGCGACGCCATCGGGCAAGGCGTTCGACGCGGCGACTGGCGGCGAGGCGCCAGCGGGTTCCCCGGTGTTTCGCGACGCCGACTCGCCCGCCGTGAAGCGGGCCCTGCCCGGCGGCGCGATCCTCACCACCCGCAATCCCGTCGATGCGGAATCGCTCGGCCGGATGCTTGCGGCCTACGGCGTCAGCGTCTCGCGGGCGCTCGACGAGAGCGGTACCCGCTGGCTGGTCGAGACACCTCCCGGCATCGCCGGGCTGGAGCTCGCGAACCGTCTGCATGAAGGCGGCGACTTCGCGACGGTGTCGCC
>JAWKXC010000070.1:0-1777 GCA_041397205.1 Paracoccaceae bacterium | reverse complement strand
ACCCGGTGACCGGCCTCCCCCGGCGCGACGCGCTCCTGCGCGCCCTCGGCGAGGGATTGACGGGCGGGGTCGCCTCGGACGAGGACGCGCGGATCGCCGTGCTCATCGAGATCGACGGGTTTGCACGGTTTCGCGACCTCTATGGCGAAGCCGGGGCCGAAACCATCCAGCGCCAGGCCACCGACCGGCTGATCGGCGTGCTGCGCGAGACCGACGTGGTGGCCAGGATCGGCCCGGGCCTCTACGGGCTCGCGCTCGCCCGCACCCCGCGGGTCGACCTCGAGACCGTGATCCAGCTCGCCGCGCGCATGCAGGAGGCGCTCACCGACCCGATCTCGCTCGACGGGACACGGGTGCTGATCACCGCCTCGGTCGGCTTCGCGCTGCCGAGCCGGGTGCCAGACGCGACCGGCGAAGCCTTTCTGGCCGCCGCCGAAAGCGCGCTCGAAGAAGCGCGCAATGCCGGCCCCGGCACGGTGCGGGCCTTTGCCCGCGGCATGCGGCCGCGGGTCGAGGTGCCCGACGACATGACCCGCGAGGTGGTCCGGGCGCTGGAAAACGGCGAGATCCGCCCCTGGTACCAGCCGCAGGTCTCGACCGATACCGGCGCCGTGACCGGGTTCGAGGCGCTGGCCCGCTGGCATCATCCGACGCGCGGCATGATCTCGCCGGGCGCCTTCCTGCCGGCGATCGCGCGGGCCGGGCTGTTCGACCGGCTGGGCGAGGTGATGCTGTTCCAGGCGCTCACGGCGCTGCGCGACTGGGATCGCGCCGGGCTCGACGTGCCCGGGGTGTCGGTGAATTTCTCGACCGACGAGCTGCGCAACCCGCGGCTGTTCGACAAGGTCCGCTGGGAGCTCGACCGGTTCGAGATCGACCCCGCCCGGCTGACGGTCGAAGTGCTCGAAGACGTGGTCGCCCAATCCGACGACGACATGACGACGCGCAACATCGCCGCGCTGTCGCGGCTCGGCTGCTCGATCGACCTCGACGATTTCGGCACCGGCCATGCCTCGATCGCCAATATCCGCCGATTCGACGTCAACCGGATCAAGATCGACCGCAGTTTCATCACCCATATCGACACCGACCGCGACCAGCAGAACATGGTGGCGGCGATCCTGACGATGGCCGACCGGCTCGGGCTGGACACGCTCGGCGAAGGTGTGGAGAGCCACGGCGAGCATGCGCTGCTGGCCCAGCTCGGCTGCAGCCACGTCCAGGGCTACTCGATCGCCCGGCCGATGCCTCTCGAGGAAACCGCGGCCTGGATCACCGCCTACCGCACCCGGCTCGCCCCGCCGCTCGGCCTGCCGCACCGGACCGGCTGACCGCCGGCGCCCCGAAGCGCCCCGAGGCCCGGACGGCTGCCGCCCGCGCTGTGCACCGGACACCGCCGTCGCGGGCGGCAATCGCGCGCCGCTTCCGGGCCGACCGCCTCGACGGGCGCGGGTACCGTCGGCGGCCATCGACGCCCCGGGCGGCCGCCCGCGCGCATCGACCCGGACCGGCGCCGAACCACCGCCGACCGCGCGCTTCTGTCAGGCTCCATTCCCCAACGATCAAGGGAAAACCGCTTGACCTTTCTGGCCCTCCCCTGTTGAACCTCCCTCACCGGAAACGACCAGTGACCAGGGCTGAGACATGAACAACCAGACGTCGAATACCGTGATCGCGCTCGTCCTGAGCTTTCTCGTGATCACCGGTTGGTACCTGATCTTCCCGCCCGCGGAACCGGTCGTCGACACATCGGCGCCGGTCGCGGGGCAGACCGCCG
>JAWKXC010000069.1:0-1858 GCA_041397205.1 Paracoccaceae bacterium | reverse complement strand
AGGACGCGACCGACGGCCATCGCATCGCCGAGATCCAGACCCGGCTCGCTGATATCGACGCCTGGAGTGCCGAGGCGCGGGCGGCCTCGATCCTCAAGGGGCTCGGCTTCGACGACGTCGACCAGCAGCGCCCCTGTGCCGATTTCTCCGGCGGCTGGCGGATGCGGGTGGCACTGGCGGCGGTGCTGTTCTCGCGCCCCGATCTGCTCCTGCTCGACGAGCCCACCAACTATCTCGACCTCGAGGGCGCGCTCTGGCTGGAAAGCTACCTCGCGCGCTACCCGCACACGGTCATCATCGTCAGCCACGACCGCGAGCTCCTGAACCGGGCGGTGAGCGGCATCCTGCATCTCGAGGACCGCAAGCTCACCTATTACACCGGCGTGTACGACACTTTCGCCGAGACCCGCGCCGCCCGGCTGGCCGTCGCCGAAGCCGAGAACAAGAAGGCCGAAGCCCGGCGCGCGCATCTGCAGAGCTACGTCGACCGGTTCCGCTACAAGGCGTCGAAAGCGGTGCAAGCCCAGGCGCGGCTGAAGATGATCGAAAAGATCAAGTTCATCGCCACGCCGCAGGAAGCGGCGCTGCGCCGGTTCTCCTTCCCGGAGCCCGAAGAGCTGTCGCCGCCGATCGTCAACATGGAGGGCGCCGCGGTCGGCTATGACGAGGGCAAACCGGTGCTCACGCGGCTCAACCTGAGGATCGACCAGGACGACCGGATCGCGCTTCTGGGCAAGAACGGCCAGGGCAAGTCGACGCTGGCCAAGCTGATCGTCGGCGAGCTCGGAGCGATGGGCGGCCGGGTGTTGCGCACGCCGAAGCTCCGGATCGGCTATTTCGCCCAGCACCAGATGGACGTCCTTCGCGGCGACGAGACCCCGCTCGAAACCCTGCGCCGGCTGCGCCCCCTCGAGGGCCCGCCGAAATGGCGCGCGCGGCTGTCGGGGTTCGGGCTCAACGCCGACCAGGCGGAGACGCCGGTGGCGAAGCTCTCGGGCGGGCAGAAGGCGCGGCTGACGCTCTTGATCGCCACGCTCGACGCGCCGCACCTGCTCATTCTCGACGAACCCACCAACCACCTCGACATCGAGAGCCGCGAGGCACTGGTCGAGGCGCTCACCGCCTATACCGGGGCGGTGGTGCTGGTGAGCCACGACATGCACCTGTTGTCGATGGTCGCCGACCGGCTCTGGCTGGTGAAAGGCGGGCGGGTCGAGGCCTTCGAGGAGGATCTCGAAGCCTACCGCAAGCTGCTGCTGTCGTCGGACACGGCGGCGAAGCCGGAGAAGCCCGAAGCGGCGCCGGCGCCAGCGAAAAAGCCCGACCGCGACGCGCGGCTGGCGCTCAGGGCCGAGGTGCGCAAGTGCGAGGTGCGGATCGAGAAGCTGGAAGAGATGCGGGAAAAGCTCGACGAGAGGCTTGCCGATCCCGGGCTCTACGAGGGCGGACGGGCCGACGAGATCACCCGGTGGCAGCGCAAGCGTGCCGAAGTCATGGACGGGCTGGAACGGGCCGAGGCGCTCTGGATCGCGGCCCAGGAACGGCTCGACGCCGCGGGCGCCTGAGACCGGGAAGGTGAGGCCGGGAAGGTGCGACCGGGGCGCCTGAACCGCGCCCGTCGCCCCGGGACGTCTGGACCCCTGCCCGGTTCCTTGGCACAAAAGACGCGCTACGGACCCGCAACGACCAGAAGGAGCGCGCATGGGCGACGTCGACATCCGCCAATATGGCCGCGCGGGCCGGATCACCCTCACCCGCGCGGGCGCGCTGAACGCGCTCAGCTACCGGATGTGCCGCGAGATCGACGCAGCCCTTGTGCGCTGGGCGGCGGACCCCGAGGTCGCCGTGGTGCTGATCG
>JAWKXC010000068.1:0-1908 GCA_041397205.1 Paracoccaceae bacterium | reverse complement strand
CGGCACCTCGGCGAACACCACCGGGTCGTGGGTCTCGTCGGTGCGCGCGTAGGGCGTGGTCCACTCGGTGCAGATCGCGGCCACCTCCGTGCGGTTGTCGTAGTCGATCTCGCGCCCACCCAGTTTCAGGTCGGTGATCGCGCTGTCGTAGAACACCTCCGACTCCCCGGTGTCGGCGAGCACCAGGAACTCGTGGGTGTCGTCGCCGCCGATCGGCCCCGAATCCGCGCGCATCGGGATCGCCTGGAGGCCCATCCGCTCGTAGGTCCTGAGGTAGCTCACCATGTGGCGGTTGTAGGCGTGCATCGCGCTGTCGTAGTCGAGGTCGAAGTTGTAGCCGTCCTTCATGAAGAACTCGCGCCCCCGCATCACCCCGAACCGCGGGCGGATCTCGTCGCGGAATTTCCACTGGATGTGGTAGAGCGTGAGCGGCAGGTCCTTGTAGGAGGACACGTGCGCGCGGAAGATGTCGGTGATCATCTCCTCGTTGGTGGGGCCGTAGAGCATGTCGCGGCCGTGCCGGTCGGTGATGCGCAGCATCTCCTCGCCGTAATCGTCGTAGCGGCCGGATTCGCGCCAGAGATCGGCGGGTTGCAGCGTCGGCATCAGCATCGGGATATGACCGGCGCGCACCTGCTCCTCGTGGACGATGTTTTCGAGCTTCCTGAGCACCTTGAAGCCCATCGGCAGCCAGGAATAGATCCCGGCCTGCTGCTGCTTGATGAGGCCCGCGCGCAGCATCAGCCGATGCGAGGCGATCTGCGCCTCGGCGGGGTTTTCCTTCAGGACCGGCAGGAAGTAGCGGGACAGGCGCATGGGAGGGCTCTTGGGGCAAGGTTTCGGTTTGGATTTCGTTGGAAATCTCCCTAGCCGAGCCGTTCTCCTGCGGCAAGGCCGCCCCCGGGTTTCGCGGGGAAAATGCGCCTCAGGCGCGGGCGGGCGAAGAATGTGCGAGGGGTGTGCGAGATCGCACAGGGGGCCAAGGCATTGATCTTCTTTCGGTTAGCGCTAACTGCGTTATCGCGGGCGAAGCCGGGGCGGAGCGGCCCGTATCCGGGGCCAGATCAAGGCGCGCGGCGCCGCGACCGGGTAGAGTCCCGCCCACGCTCAGATCGGCTCCGGCCGCGCGGGCGAAGGCATGTCCCACCGGTCGGCGCACAGGGGAGGACCGACCATGGCACATTCCGCCGTCTTGCACCCCCACACCGCGGCGCTCGGCGCGACGATGCTCGCCACCGCCGCGCAATCCGAGCGGCTCCACTACGTGCAATGGCTCAGGGTGCTGCTGATCTGCCTCGTGGTCGGCCAGCACGCCGCCGAGCCCTATGTGGTCACAGGCGGCGGCTGGATGGTCAGCGACCCGGCCAAAAGCGCGCTGCTGCTCGCGCCCTTCGTGCTGAACGGCACCTTCTTCATGGGGTTCTTCTTCCTGATCTCGGGCTACTTCCTCGATGCCAGCCTCGACCGTCACGGGGCGGCGCGGGTGATCGGCGACCGGCTGCTCAGGCTCGGGGTGCCGCTGGTGCTGATCGTGGTGTTCCTGAACGGTGCCATCGGCTGGGCGATCGAGGGCGAGGGTATGGGCTACGGCCCGTTCCTCCTGACCCGCTACCTGCCCGGCACGCCGGAATTCGGGCCGCTGTGGTTCATCGCGCATCTGCTCGTCTACATCCTCGTCTACGCCCTGTGGCGCGCCACTTTCGCCGGTGAGGCGCGTTGGCTGCGGGCCCCGCGGGCGCCCGGACACCGCGCGATCCTCGGCTTCGTGCTGGGGCTCGGTGCGGTGACCGCGCTCACGAGGATCTGGTACCCGATCGACGACTGGGTGCGGATCGGCGGGCTGATCCCGGCCGAACCCGCGCGATTGCCGCAATATATCGGCTTGTTCGCAATCGGCATCCTCGCCGG
>JAWKXC010000067.1:0-1934 GCA_041397205.1 Paracoccaceae bacterium | reverse complement strand
GAAGTGGCTCAGCACCTCCTCCGGCACGCACATGAAACTCGGCCCATGGCCGAAGCTGCGCGCCAGCACGACCGTGCCCTCGGGCGTGCCCAGCTCGAAATCGGCACGGTCCAGCTCGAACCCGGCCGCGCCGCCGCCCGAAAAGCCGTAATCGCCCAAAGGGTCCTCGTCCACGCCCTCGAAGATCCAGGCCACCTCCGGGTTGCGGGCTTCGGGCGTCAACCGATAGGGCGATCCCTCGAAGAAGCCCTGCCCCGAGAACCCGACCGCCCCGACCTCCTGCGGCGCCCGCCCGTTGCGGCGCCACAACCCGCCATAGCGCCCGTCGAGCATGTGATAACCCTCGCCCGCCTCGGTCGCCCAGGCCCGGATGCCGCCCTCGGCCCGGCGCACCTCGATCACGCCGGGCAGCGTGTCGCTGACCGCGATCTTCCAATAGAAGCCGTTGCCGCCGAGATAGCAGAAATTGCCGCCCTGGCGGGTATAGCCGCGCAGCGCGTCGAGCGTCTGGACGGTATGATATTCCGGGTGCGACCCCGTCACCACGGCATCGTAGCCGGCGATCAGGTCGAGCCCCTCGCGATGAAGGTCCTCATCGGTCACGACATCGACCGCGATCCCCTTCCGGCGGAACCATTCGACCAGATGGCCATCCGCCGGAAAATGCCTGAGCCCCGATCCCTCGTGGATCGCGAAGGTCACGAAACCGGGCCGCATCGTCAGCAGCGGGCGCAGACGCGACGAGAAGCAATGCCCCGCCCCGTCGGGATGATAGTTATAGGTCGACGTGCCGAACCCGGGGTAATTGTCCGCCCCTCGCGGCGTTCCCCAATCGGCGATCCGGCGCTCCATCGTCTGGTCGAGATTGCCCCGGGCGTGGTTGCCATAGGCGATATAGGTGAAGGTCGACGCAAGATAGCAGACCTTCGCCCGCCGCTCGCCCTTCGGCGGCAGGACGAAGAACGGAAGGATGTCCGATACCTCCCCCTGCGACAGCTTCACGCCATAGACGCCGCTCTCGATCTCCTGCGGCAGCTCGAATTCGACATCCGTCTCCCAGCCGCAGTCATAGATGTCGTCCTCGTGGAAATGGATCGCCGCATATTGGCGCGGGGCATGGCCATGGACCATTTCCGTGCCGTCCCAGGTCGAGCCGCGCACGGCCCGGGTCGGCAGGTTCGTCAACTGGCCGTGCAGGCTCATCGGGCCGGTATCGACGACGCTGGTGCTGTGCATCGCGACACTGAAATCCCAGGACGCCCGCACCGGGCCGTCCCTGTCCCGCTCCCGAACCTGGATATCCTCCAGGCGCCCGTTGAAATGCTCGGACATGCCCCGCGATCCGGGCCTGGCCGCGAAACTCAATCTCATGCCGGGCGCGGGCGACCAGCCTATCGCCGCCTCGGCCCCCGCCTCCTGCGCTCCGTCCAGCGACGCCACGGCAAGCGCGGCGCGCCCCGCGCGCATGTCGAAGCGCAGCTCCAGTTCGTACCAGACCTTTCGCTTCGGCGCGATCCCGGCCGAGACACGCTCGCCACCCGCGTCCAGCACGATACGGTCGGGATAGACCATCAGGCTCCAGACCGGCCGATCCCCGGACCCGAGGCTAAGCAGCGTGCCACCCGTTTCCCGCAGCAGCCAGGGCTGGAACCGCAGCCCGACCGAGATCTGCGCCTTGTCGAAAACCCCGTCCACGGGCACCCAGCCCCAGCTTCCCAGCGCGGCCTCCTGACGGCGGGCCGCGAAGCGCCCGAGGTCGAGCGCCGCGACCTCCTCGATCCGCATTCCCATGCCGGCGGGGTTCGCATCGGCGTTCCATATGCGCACGATGCCGGCCGACACGCTGCCCGGCACCTCGCTCGAGCACTTGACCGAAATGCGCTCGCCCGGCCGGGCGGACAACCGGTCGAGATAGCCGGTCAGGGGCGGGACGA
>JAWKXC010000066.1:0-1959 GCA_041397205.1 Paracoccaceae bacterium | reverse complement strand
GGGCCCCCGCCGCAACTGGCGCTTCCTCCCGGACCCGGCCTCGGCCTTCATCCTCGAACGCGACGCCTGACCATGCGCTTCGCACTCAACCAGAAGACGGTGAAGACGCTGCCGTTCGAGGCCTTCCTCGATCTGGCCGCTGGGCTCGGCATGGTCGGTATCGAGGCCCGCAACGACCTTGGCCGGCCGTTCTTCGACGGTATCGCGCCCGTCGCAGCCGGGAGGATAGTGCGCGACCGCGGGCTGCGCCTGCTCGGCCTGTCCGAGGTCTACCCGTTCAACCACTGGACGCCCGACCGCGAGGCCGCGATCCGGGATCTGATCGAAACCGCCGCCACGGCAGGGGCGGAGACGGTCAGCCTGATCCCGAGCGTCGAGCCGGCACGACCGGTCCTGCCGCTCGCGGAGGCCATCGGCAGGGTGCTGCCGCTGCTCGACGGCACAGAGGTGGTGGCGCTGGTCGAGCCGATCGGGTTCTCCACGTCGTCGGTCCCGCGCAAAGCCGAGGCTGTCTCGGTCCTTGCCGCGCTCGGTGCGGGCGACCGGGTGAAGATCGTGCACGATACCTTTCAGCACAGGCTGGCGGGCGAGGTCGCGCTGTTCCCGGCCGAGACGGCGATGGTGCATATCTCGGGGATATCCGATCCGGATGCGGTGTTCGACGACGACCTCGACAAGCATCGTGTGCTGGTCGATGCCGAAGACAGGGTGGGCAATCTCGATCAGATCCGAGCGTTTCTCGATGGTGGCTACCAGGGTGTGTTTTCGTTCGAATGCACCGCTCCTGAAGTGATCTCGCGGACCGACCCGGAAGACGCGATCCGGCGCTCGATGGCATTTCTCCAGGCGGGGACAGCGGGGTTCCACGCCTGAGAACCGCCGCGTGACCTTGGGGTCATCGGGTCGCGCCGTCCGCATCGCGACGACCCCGATCTTGTGGAACTGACGGCCGAGATCGCGGCGGGCCGAGCCGACGTATGTCCGGGCTTTTGCGAGGATGCCGTTTCCGGAGCCAGCGATCCGCGGGCGAGCATGGATCGCGGCTGGGCATTGACAGGGCAATCGGGACCCGCCCGGCCGAACGGATGATGACCGGCAGAGATTATCTTGCCGCTTTGACGGATCAAAGGCTCTGCATTCCGGTGCTGCTCGAAGCTCTGAAATCGGGCCTTCGCGGGGCCGAGACGCAATCGCCCCGGGTCGAACTTGGCGGCGCCCATCTGTGCCTCCGGTCCCCATTGCCGCGGCCGCGGCCGAACCTTTGGCTCGGGGAATGTCGGGTCTGGCGACATTGGAGACCGTGAGGGCATCAAACGCCCGGAAGCTCCTGGGGAACAGCGGGCAGGGCGCACCACGGCGGGTTCCATTTGCCCGCAGGTGTCCGGTGGGCTTTCGGTCCGTCTTTCCTCGCGAGGGTCCATGCCCTGGTGGGAAACCCGGGAAATCGGGAGCCAGGCGGTGTGTCCCTTTCGCCGATGGGCCGATGGGCCCCTGGTCAGTCCATCAGAAAAACGAGGACGATGGCCTCGGAGGTTTCGCGGTCCTGTGCGGCGATCAGCAGGCCGCTCATCGCTTCGCCGTCTCCGATCGTGAAGACCTTGAGCTCCGATATGCCGTCGTGATCGAACGCCTCTCTCAGGGCGTCGGGGGCGGCCTCGGGGTCGGGGTTGGCGTTCACCAGCATGTCGGCCGCCGACCGTGTCGCGAGGTCTTCCAGCGTGTCGAGGAGGTCAACCACGGATTGTGCGGACCCCTGGGCGCGCGCGGCTGCAAGCGACCAGGGGGCGAGCCAGGCATCGGCGCCGAGCCGGTCCCAGAGCTCGCCGACGAAATCGCGGTAGATCTCGCGTGCGAGCGGTTCCAGTGCAGCATCTCCCGGCAGGGCGCGCCGAAACACCGCGCTGCCAAACGCATCGTCGCTCGGCCCGCCGAAGACGGTCTCCAGGTGTTCGCCGCGTT
>JAWKXC010000065.1:0-2095 GCA_041397205.1 Paracoccaceae bacterium | reverse complement strand
GCCGCATAGAGCGCGGTGTCCTCGCCGTCCACCTGCGCGACCTCGGCCGCATAGTCGAGCGACATCACCTGCAGGTTGCGATGGCTGAGCATCACGCCCTTGGGGCGACCGGTCGTGCCCGAGGTATAGAAAAGCCAGGCGAGGTCCTCGGGCCGGCGCTCGGCCGGCGATTCGAAGCCGCCCGCGATCGCCGCATCGGCATCGGCAAGGCCGGCCGAATCGAGGATGCGGTGCAGCGCCACGCCGGCCTCGTGCAGCGCCGGCCCATGCCCGGCGTCCGTGATGCACAGGCCGCAATCCGCGTCCTCGAGGATCCACGCGGCCTCGACGGCGTGCAGCTTGGCGTTGATCGGCACCACCACCAGGCCTGCCCACCAGGCCGCGTACATTCCGACCAGGTAGGACGGGTCGTTCTTCATGAAGAACGCGACCCGGTCACCGGGCCGCAGGCCGTGATCCACCACCAATCGCCGGGCATTCGCGGCAGCGAGCCCGGCGAAGCCGCGGTAGTCGCAGACCGTATCGATGCCACTGCAGATCGCCGGCCGCGCGGGCCAGCGCATGGCCGCACGCTGCAGCCAGTTCGCGAGATTCATTCCGTCATCCTGTGAAGCCGCCGGACCCGATGTCCGATGCCCCGTAGAATCACCGAATCCGGCAACAAATCCAAGATGGAGATAGCCATGCAAGGCGGACAACGGCAACCCGGCTTCGATCCGGCCCTCGGCAAGGTCGACACCGAAGTCGACGGACACCTGCTGCTGATCACGATCGATCGGGCGGCCAAGTACAACGGCTTCACCCCGCAGATGGCCCGCCAGCTCGCCGAGGCCTACGAGCAGCTCGAATCCGATCCCGCCCTGCGCGTCGGCGTGGTCCGGGCGGCGGGCAAGCACTTCACCGCCGGTCTCGACCTGCCGCGCTTTGCCGAGAACATGAAGGCGGGCCGCTCGAGCTGGCCCGAGGAGCTCGTCAACCCGATGGACCTCACCGACCGGCGGCGCAGCAAGCCGGTGGTGTTCGCGGTCAAGGGGATCTGCTACACGCTCGGCATCGAGCTCATGCTCGCGGCTGAAGTGGTGGTGGCCGCCGACGATTGCCGCTTCTCGCAGCTCGAGGTCAACCGCGGGATCATGGCCACCGGCGGCGCGACCCTGCGCATGACCGAGAGGGCCGGCTACGGCAACGCCATGCTCTACCTGCTGACCGGCGACGAATTCGATGCCGCCACCGCGCTGCGGCTCGGCTTTGTACAGAAGGTGGTGCCGGCCGGCCAGGAAGAGGCCGAAGCGATTGCGATCGCCGGGCGCATCGCCGCGAACGCACCGCTCGCGGTACGCGAGACGATCCGCAACGTCCGCAAGCGGATCGAGGAAGGCCCGCTCGCCGCCCGCGCGGAATTCGGCAAGGTCCAGTCCGGCCTCGCATCGAGCGCCGACGCCGCCGAAGGCGTGGCCTCGTTCGTCGAGCGCCGACCGGCCCGCTTCACCGGCGCCTGAAGGCCGGCGCCGGCTCAACTATCAGTGAGCATGCCGGCGTCGACGAGCGCATCGCAGCGCTGCTTCGCGAGCGGGGTGGCGCCGAGGGCATGGGCGCCGCTTCCCCGGGCGGCCAGCCAGTCCGCCGAGAACGCCTCGGCGCCGAGCTCGGCCAGTGTCGCCCCGCCGAAGGCGATCGCGAGCCGCTCGGCACACCAGCGCGCCTCGCCCGGGTCGCCGGCACGCAAGCGCTCGAAGGCATGCTCCGCATCCGCGAGCGCCCCACTCTCCAGGTGGTCCCGGAACAGGCCGAGAGCCGCGTCGATCGCATCGGCATCGCGCGCGGCGGCGCGCTGCAGGTCGAGCGCAATCACGTTGCCCGAACCTTCCCAGATGCCGTTGAGCGGCGACTGGCGAAACGCCCGGGCGAGCGGGGACTCCTCGACGTAGCCGATGCCCCCGAGGCATTCCATCGCCTCGGCGACGAGCACCGGGCAACGCTTGCAGACCCAGAACTTGGCCAGCGGCGCGAGGATCCGCGCCAGGGCCCGGGCGCCCGGGTCGGTGGCGGCACGATCGAAGGCCATCGATACGCGCACCATCATCGCCATCGCGGC
>JAWKXC010000064.1:0-2098 GCA_041397205.1 Paracoccaceae bacterium | reverse complement strand
TCCACCACCTGCGCGAGATGGAACGCTGCGGGCTGATCCGCCGGCGCCGCCACGGCTTGGAAGTCGCCTACCGCCTGGTGCCCGCCGAGTTCACCGCAGCACTCGGCGAGGCGGCCGAGACCGCGCAGATCGCGCGGCACCGACCCCGCAAGGTCGCCTGACCCGGTGTTGGCATGGCCGCTCCGCGCGGCTCAGTTCCCCAGCGCCCGCACCGCAGCCACCTCCGCCGCCGGCAATGCATCGCGCAATTCTACGAGGGTGCGCCCCAGGACCGGGTGCCGCCAGTCCGCGGCCACCTCCGCCGCCGGCACCAGGACGAAGGCGCGCTCGGCCATGCGCGGATGCGGCAGGATCAGTGCGTCCGGGGCCTGCGCGCGCTGTTCGTCGACGGTCAGCCCCTGCCAGGCGAGGAACGTCTCAAGGTCGGGCAGAACCTGCTCGCCGACCATCAACAAGTCGAGATCGAGCGTGCGCGTCCCCCAGCGCGTGGCGCGCGACCGGTCGAAGTCGGCCTCGATCCGGTGCAGCACGGCCATCACCGCCCCCGGGACCAGCCCGGTCGACAGGACCGCAGCCGCATTTGTCACGTCCGCTCCGCCACCTGCCGGCACGAAGGGCGTACGGTAGAGCCGGCTGCGCGCCACCACCCGCAGGCCGGCGCGATCGAGTTCGACGAGGGCCTTTTCGACGGTCGCTGCGGGGTCACCGTGACGTGACGTTGCGTTACTTCCCAGGGCGACCAATACTTCTGCGCCGACCTCGGCGCTATTCCCCGCTTGAACCAAGGTGCCAGTTCCCTATTTTGAAACATCGTCGTTGCAGACGCATTGGCATTGTATGCTGTTACCATTCGCAGGCCGTCGCGACGAACAAGATTCGGAAGGAACGAACATGTTTTACAGAGACGAACGTCTCGCGCTGTTCATCGACGGCTCCAATCTCTACGCCGCCGCCAAGGCGCTCGGCTTCGACATCGACTACAAACTCCTGCGCCAGGAGTTCATGCGGCGGGGTAAGCTCCTGCGCGCCTTCTACTACACGGCGTTGCTCGAGAACGACGACTATTCGCCGATCCGCCCGCTGGTCGACTGGCTGCACTACAACGGCTTCACCATGGTGACGAAGCCCGCCAAGGAGTTCACCGACTCGATGGGCCGGCGCAAGGTCAAGGGCAACATGGACATCGAGCTCACGGTCGACGCGATGGAGATCGCGCCGCATGTCGACCATATCGTGCTGTTCTCCGGCGACGGCGATTTCCGGCCGCTGGTCGAGGCCCTGCAACGGAAGGGCGTGCGCGTCTCGGTGGTCTCCACAATCCGGTCGCAGCCGCCGATGATCGCCGACGAACTCAGGCGCCAAGCCGACAACTTCATCGAGCTCGACGAATTGAAGGATGTCATCGGCCGGCCGCCGCGCGAACCGCGCGAAGCCCGCTCCGACAGCGAGAACGGCGCCGACGTCGACGCCTGATCCTGCCAGCACCGACGAGACGGCCCCGGGATCCGCCCTCGGGGCCGTGCCGTTCGTGGGCCGGTGTGTCGGTGCAATCCGGGCACGCACGCGGCGCCGGTCGGCGGCAGACCGCCGGGCCCTGCTCCGCCGCCACCCTCGCGCAAACATGAAACCGCCCCACTGGACGCCCGCCCGCGCGCCGATTAGGTGTGTCTTCGACCAGGAGACGCGCCATGACCAAGCCCCCTCTCACCCTCTACCTCGCCGCGCCGCGCGGATTCTGCGCCGGCGTCGACCGGGCGATCAAGATCGTGGAGATGGCGATCGAGAAATGGGGGGCGCCGATCTACGTGCGCCACGAGATCGTGCACAACAGGTTCGTGGTCGACGGCCTGCGCGCGAAGGGCGCGGTCTTCGTCGAGGAACTCGACGAGTGCCCCACCGACCGGCCGGTGATCTTCTCCGCCCACGGCGTGCCGAAATCGGTGCCCGCCGAGGCCGCCGAGCGGAAGATGGTCTATGTCGACGCCACCTGCCCGCTGGTCTCGAAAGTGCACATCGAAGCCGAACGCCACGCCGAGAACGGACTGCAAATGGTGATGATCGGCCATGCCGGCCATCCCGAGACCATCGGCACCATGGG
>JAWKXC010000063.1:0-2115 GCA_041397205.1 Paracoccaceae bacterium | reverse complement strand
GGTAGAGCGCCCGTTCCGTCATCCCCGGACCGCCATGGACGTTGACGAGCAGCGGCGCCGTGCGGTCGCGCCCGCGCAGCAGCAGGTACTGGCGCACCCCGCCGAGCACGACGTGGCGTTCCTCGGCAATCGCACCGGGGATCGGGGCGCCGCCGGCATCGCGAAAGGCGGGCGTCCTGCCCTCGGCCGTCCACCACGCCGCCCCGGCCAGCGCGGCGAGCCCGGCCGCCACAGCGCCCAGTAAGAACCCGCGTTTGCCGCGCGGTCCCGCTCCCATCACGCGCCTCCTTCCGCGCCGCATCCTAGGCGATGACGGGAACCCGATCCTTGACCTGCCTCAGCGCGGGGGCGATTTCCCCCGACCTGCCCGGGTGATTGTCCACGAAATTGCCACAGTCGCGCCTTTTCTCGCCCTTTGTCCCTGTCTAAGGTCTGCCAAAGCGCAGCAATGCGCGGGTTTGGCTTGGGACGCAGGTTAGGAACGGCACGTGGCGCATATCATCGTCGTCGGAAACGAAAAGGGAGGCGCGGGCAAGTCGACCGTCGCCATGCATGTCGCAACCGCGCTGGCGCGGCTCGGGTCCCGGGTCGGCATGATCGACCTCGACCTCAGGCAGAAGACCACCGCCCGCTATCTCGCCAACCGCCGGAACTCGATGGAACGGCACGGCTACGACCTGCCGTCGCCGGTCGAAGGCGTGCTGCCGGAGATCGACCCCGCGAAACTGGCGCCGGGCGAAAACGCCCATGACCGCCGGTTGAGCCAGGCCGTGGCCACGCTCGAACCGACCAGCGATTTCATCGTCATCGACTGCCCCGGCTCGCACACCCGGCTGAGCCAGGTGGCCCACACGCTCGCCGATACGCTGGTGACCCCGCTCAACGACAGCTTCGTCGATTTCGACCTGCTCGCCCATATCGACGGCGAGACCGGCGAGATCCTCGGGCCTTCGGTCTATTCCGAAATGGTCTGGAACGCCCGCCAGCTGCGCGCCCAGGCCGGGCTCAGCCCGATCGACTGGGTGGTGGTGCGCAACCGCCTCGCCGCCCAGCGGATGGTCAACAAGGAAAAGATGGGCCATGCCCTCGACGACCTGTCGCACCGGGTCGGCTTCCGGATCGCGCCCGGGTTCAACGACCGGGTCATCTTCCGCGAACTGTTCCCGCGCGGGCTCACGCTCCTCGATCTGCGCGACGTCGGCGTGAAAGGCCAGATGAACATCTCCAACGTCGCCGCGCGCCAGGAATTGCGCGACCTGATGAAGGCCCTGAACCTGCCCGGCGTGACGGTGGATTTCTGAACGGAGCGGCGCGATCCCGGTCGGCACGCGGCTGAGACCTGTGGGCACCGACAGGCGGCGCGTCCTGCGGGCGCCAGCGATCTTGCCTCCCGTCGGACCTTTCGTCGCCCACTCCCCCAGTTCTCCGCAAAAGCCGGAACCGGAACCCATCCGGGCGATCAGGCGTCCTCGCGCCGATCCCGTCCCCGACACGCCCCCTTCCCTCTCCCCCGCACCCGTGCCAGTCTTGGGCCGGTCAGAGGAGAGTTCATGAAGATCAAGGCCTGTGTGTTCGATGCCTACGGCACCCTGTTCGACGTCGCCGCCGCCGCCCGCGCCGCGGCCCAGGAACCGGGGAACGAGGCCCTCGCCGGGTGCTGGCAGCAGCTCGCCGAGGACTGGCGGCGCAAGCAGCTCGAATATTCCTGGCTGCGCGCGATCACCGGCGAGCATCGCGATTTCTGGCGCGTCACCAAGGACGGGCTCGATTGGGCCATGGCGGCGCAGGGCCTCGCCGGCGACAGCGACCTGCGCGACCGGTTGCTCGCCCTCTACTGGACCCTGGCGCCCTACCCGGAAGTCCCGGAGGTGCTGCGCCGGCTGCGCCATGCCGGGTTGCAGAGCGCGATCCTGTCCAACGGCTCGCCGGAGATGCTCGACGCGGCGGTCGCCTCTGCCGGGATCGGCAACCTGCTCGACGATGTGCTCTCGGTCGAAAGCGTCGGCGTGTTCAAACCCGCGCCCCGCGTCTACCAGATGGCGACCGAGCGTTTCGCCTGCGCCCGCGACGAGATCCTGTTCGTCTCGTCCAATGGCTGGGATGCCGCCGGCGCCG
>JAWKXC010000062.1:0-2235 GCA_041397205.1 Paracoccaceae bacterium | reverse complement strand
GCGCGGCAGCATCGGCGAGGGCTACCGGGTCCCGAACCTCAAGGAGCGCCACTTCCTGTTCGACCACAGCGCGCTCGGCTACGTGGTGCTCGGCAACCCCGATCTGGTCCCGGAGTCCTCGACCAGCTACCAGCTCGGGGCGGTGTTCGCCCGCGGCGACGACCTGCGCATCGAGCTCAACGCCTTCCACAACGAGATCGACGACCTGATCCAGATCGACTCGAATCCGAGCGGTAACGTCAACGGCGTCCAGGCCTATCGCTATCGCAACGTCTCGCAGGCCCGGACGAGCGGCCTGGAGACCGGCGTCACGTGGCGAGCCTCGCCCTCGCTGTCCGTGAACGCGGCCTACACCTATACGCAGACCCGCGATGTCGATACCGGTCTCGAGCTGACCCGCCGGCCGCGCAGCGTCGCCCGGCTGGGGGTCGACTGGCGCTTCGCCGAGCGCACCGTCCTCGCCACCCGCGTCCGCTACCAGAGCAGCGAGCTGTCGAGTTCCGATACCGGGGCCCGTTCGCCGGCCTGGGCGAGCGTCGACCTCAGCCTGACCCATGAATTCAGGGGCGGTCTTGCCGGGTTCTTCTCGATACGCAACCTGTTCGACAAGCAGCGCGATTTCACCGACCCCGCCGACTTCGGGCCGCGCTCGGGACGACTGGTGATGCTCGGGTTGCGCTACCGCTTCGGCGACGCCGCCGCGCCTCGCTGAACTAGCCGACCGGCATGTGCAACCCACCCCGGGGTCGTGAGACCCGAAACCCGATCGTGAGCGGCAACGCGATCGAACACCCGAAACCCGATCAACCTCACCCGAATCCGGAGAGACTCCCATGAAGAAGAGCAGCTATTCCATCGCCATCCTCTCGGCTGTGCTCGCCGCCTGCGGCGGCGGCGGTGGCGGATCGAGCCCCGAACCGGAACCGCCGCCGCCGACCACGGCCTTCACCGAGGAGGCGACCTGGACGGTGGTTCTGCCAGCCGAGGGGGAAACGGTCTGCTACGACTTCGACGCCAAGGCCGAGGCTGCCTGTACCGGTACGGCATGGGACGTGAAGCTCGCTGGAGGTCAGCGTTCGGCCGATCTGTACACGAACAGCGGGCCTTCCGGGGAGGGCGGCGGGGGCGCCTTCGCCACTCCGCTGGATCATACCTGGGAAGACCTGCTCACCTGGTCGGACGCCTTCACCGATTCCACCGGCGCGGTGATACCGGCGCGGCTGTACTTCGCAGACACCGCCAACAGCGTATTCACCGGCGACAACGGCATCCAGTCGGAGGCCTTTGAATACGGCCTCGGCGGCGAAGGCGACCATCTCCTGTACCCGACCTACAAGGTGTTCCTCGTCACCACCGATTCGTCGAACGCCGACGCGATCGGCACTGCGGCCAACCCGGTGTTCGCGGTCCAGGTCACCGGTTACTACGGTGGCGCCGCGGGTACCGAGTCCGGGCACGTCAGCTTCCAGTGGGTCGACCGGGCGGATTCGGCCGGAACGGTGAAAACCGCGACGGTCGATGCGCGCAGCGACTGGGTCTACTTCGACCTGGTGACCGGCACCGAAAGTTCCGAAACCGGGGAGTGGCAGATCGCGTTCAACCGCTACAACGTCAAGCTCAACGGCGGCGCCTCGGCCACGGGCACCGGGGCTGCCGCGGGCTTTCTTGCCAAGGTGCCCGCAGGCTTCTACGACGGCGACGGCAATCCGGTCGCGGCGGCCATCCAGGGTGCCGACCCGGCGTCGATGGCCGCGGAACTGACCGCGGCCGACCTCGCGGGTCCGGCCATGGCTCGCAACTGGGTCCAGGACAGCATCGGCTCGCAACTCGCACCGGCCTACCAGGGCAGCTATCCGGGGGCGCTCGACTACGGCTGGTACAAGTACTATCCGACGGCCGATGCCGCATCGGCCGCAGGGCTGCCGGCCGTGGCGCACCTGCTCGGCGCAAACCCGGAGCAGGGCACGCTGGTCCGCTCCGGCGAAGGCAACAGCTACGCCCGGATGCGCCTTGCCGACATCGTCTACGCCGACCCGAACGAGTCGGGCAGCGCGACGACCTGGACCTTCGAGTTCGGCATCCAGCCCGCGTCGGCGGCGGCGAACTGACAGGAGCGGAACATGAGTGACAGCAATCAGGCGCCGGAAGACGGCGCCGGCATCCGCCGCGCCTGGGACGAGCTGGTCATGGCCGAGCCCGGGCTGCGGCCGGTCGATGCCGCCGCGCGGCTCAGCG
>JAWKXC010000061.1:0-2357 GCA_041397205.1 Paracoccaceae bacterium | reverse complement strand
CTGGGCTGGCGGCGGTTGCACATGCTGGTCTACCCGGCGGTGATCCTGGGTGCGGTGCATTTCGTGATGCTGCGCAAGGGCTGGCAGGTCGAGCCGCTGGTGTATCTCGCGGCCTTCGTGGTGCTGGTGGGGCTGCGGCTGATCCCGCGCTCCGTGAGCCTGCGCCGCTCGGCGCGGGCCTGAGCGGTCAGTCCAGCAGGGTCTCGCCGGTGGGCCGGTGGTTCGGGCCGAGTGCTGTGCGGATGTCGTCCTCGGTGAGCGGCGCCCAGGTGGGGCCGTCGCCGATGAAGCCGGCGGCACGGAGCCGCGCCTGAAGCAGCGGCAGGTCGGGTTCGCCGGCGGCGAGGCGCTTGCGTTTGCTGCTGGTGGGCTGCCAGACCTCGCGCAGGGCGTTGATCACGGTGGGTGTGCGGCCGGTGAAGCTTTCGAGATGGCGGATGATGTGGGCGGTCGCCGGCGAGCGGCGGCGCGGGATCAGCGCGACCGACTGGTCGGACCGGCCGGTGAAGGCGAACAGGTGCAGCGCGGAACCCTCCGAGGCCACGACCTGTTTCGCCGCCTTGTAGCGGGCGATCTGGGTGGCCATGTCGTGGTGCTGCGGGTGGAAGATCTCGTAACCCTGGGCCGCCAGTTCCGCCTCGATCCGTTCCTCGCCGAGGAGCTTGCCGCGGTTGGTGCCGAGGCGGCTGCGCGAGATATAGAGCCGTTCGCCGCCCTCGGGCGCCACGTCGCGGCCGAACCGGGCGTGGACGAAATCGCGAAAACTTTGCGTGCCGGCGCTGATCTCGCCGAGGCCGAAGCCCTGACCGGGCACGAGCAGGGTTTCGACCCGGGCGCTGTCCTCGACCACGCGCACCGGCAGGTCGATCCCGAGCGCGGCGAAGAAGGCGGACTGGAACCGGTTGAGCCCGGCGTCCTGGCTCTCGCGGCGGTGGATATAGAGAATGCCGTCGGGCGGGGTCTCGAGATGGTCGAGCGCCCAGAGCCTGCCGGAGCTTTCGACGATGAAATGGGCGAAATAGCTCCACAGCGTGCCGCTCCAGAGCCAGGTACCGGAGATTTCCTCGGCTGGTTCGGCGGGGGGCTCGAAGGGTTCGTTGCTGCGGTGGCGGCCGTGCCAGACTGCGGCCTCGGGTATGTCGGCGCCGGTGGCGTCGATCACGCCCGAGGGGGAATATTTGCGGTGACCCTGCGGGGCCTGCACGACGGCGCCGGGCAGGGTACGGATCTGTTCCGACCAGCCGCCGGCGGGGGAGGGCGGGCTGGCGGGGCGGCCGGTGCGGGTCTCGGGCCGGGTGCAGGTCCAGACCAGCCGGGTCGAGGGCCCCTCGACCTTGTCGAAGCCAGCGCGGCGCAGGATCGTCTTGCAGGCCTGCATGCCCTCCTTGCCGTAGACGCCCGGGTGAAACTCGATCACCACCGCGCGGATGCCGCCGAGATCGGCGTGGCGCAGGAGGTCGATCTCGGCGCCCTCGATATCCATGATGAGCACGGTGGGACGGAACGCGTCCATCACCGCGCGGAAATCCTCGGTCGGCACCTCGACGACGCGGGTCTTGCGGCCCGGCGCATCAACCAGCGAGGAGCCGAGAAAGGAATTGTGGATATGGAAGCTGAGCGTCTCGGGCCGGTCGGGGGCCGAGAGCAGCACCGCGTTGCGCAGCTCGATCAGCCCGTCGAGCCCGTTTGCGCGGTAGAGCGCGCGGGTGTGGGGGATGAGTTCGGGGTTGGCCTCGAAGGACAGCACCGCTTCGGGGTCTGCGTTCTTCGCCGTCACCGCGCCGACGAGACCGAGACCCGCACCGAGCTCGAGCACCCGGTCACCGGGCCGCACCACGCTGAGCGCGCCGGCGATCTCCTCGCCCTCGTAGCGGGCGGCGTTGATCCTTTCGATCCGGGTGCCGGTCAGGAACGGCGAATGCGGGACGACAACGCCCTTGCACTCGGCCGCGTGGGATGTCGGGTCTGGGGTCACGCGGAGGGGTCCCTGTTTACGTGCACGTCCGGCGGTCGCCGGGAGGTCTGGATCGTGTCGCCAAGCGTCATGCGATGCGCTGTTTCCGGATACAAGACAATGCAGGAGAAAATGCGGCACCGTTTCGGCAACACCGGGGCGTGGCGCTGTGCCGCCGCGCGCGCATTGCGGCAGCGTGGCGCTGGACAGGGCTGGTGTGCGGCCTAGGATGCCCACCAAAAGAGGAGGCCATCATGAAAATCCGCAAACTCGGCAAGACAGGTTTCGACGTGTCGGAAATCGGCATGGGATGCTGGCAGCTCGGGGGCGATTTCGGCCCGATCGAGGATGCGACCAGCCAGGTCCGCATGCCGGGCAGCGTGCCTTCACGGTCGCTGCACTG
>JAWKXC010000060.1:0-2437 GCA_041397205.1 Paracoccaceae bacterium | reverse complement strand
ATTGCGCGACAAGGAGAGAAAAATGATCCTCTACGGCACCAACCCTATCGCCTGGGCCAATGACGACGACCAGTCCATTGGCGCCGACATCCCCACGGAGCGCATCCTCGACGAGGCCGGCCGCCAGATCGGCTTCGACGGGATCGAGAACGGTCACCGCTGGCCGGAAGACCCGGTTGAGCTGCGCGAGACGCTCGGCGCCTACGGGCTGAAATGGGTCTCCGGCTGGTATTCCACCGAGCTCCTGACCCGATCCGTGGACGACGAGATCGCGGCCTTCCAGCCGCATCTCGCCAAGCTCAAGGAAAACGGCTGCCAGGTCTGTGTGACCTGCGAGACGTCGAACACGGTGCATGGGAGCCCGGCCACGCCGGTGAACGACAAGCCGGTACTGACCGCAGGTGAGATGACGGCCTTCGGCGCGAAGATCGAAGAGTTTGCGACATACATGAACACGCAGGGCATCGACCTGACGTACCACCACCACATGGGGACGGTGGTCGAGAGCCCCGCCGAGATCGACGCTTTCATGGCGGCGACCGGCCCCGCGACCAAGCTCCTGTTCGATGCCGGCCATTGCTACTTCGGCGGTGGCGACCCGACGGCGGTGCTCACGAAACACGTCGCCCGCGTGCGGCACTTCCACGCCAAGAACGTCCGGCCGGAGGTGGCGAAACGGGTGCGCGACGAGAATCTCTCGTTCCTTCAGGGTGTGCTCGCCGGTGCTTTCACCGTGCCGGGTGACCAGGAGGGGGCCGTCGACTTCGCGCCGCTCATGCAGATCCTCGCCGAGGCCGGCTATGGCGCCGACACCGACCGCTGGCTGGTGATCGAGGCCGAGCAGGACCCGTCCGTCCGCAATCCGCTGCTCTACCAGACCCTCGGCCTCGCGACGCTGAAACGGCTTGCCAGGGCGGCGGGGCTCGACAAGGGCTGAGGACGGGGGAGGACACATGGATCAATGCCCCGCCGGTCCCGGTCTCCGACCGTCGGTCTCCGGACCGCGACATCGGCCCATGAAGCGGGGGCCGGCGACGACACGGTCCGTGACATCGTGGCCGGTGCGGCTGCGCAAACCGGGAAAGGATGGACCATGAGCTACTACTCCGAAGCCGATTGCCGGATCGAGGAATTCGCCAGTCTTTGTGCCCGCAAGCTCGAGGCCTCGGCCCTGGGCTACACCGATGTCGTGGAACAGAACGTGCCCGTCTACGATGTGGCCGCGCTCGCGCCGGTGCTTGCCGATCCCGCGACCCGCCAGGCTGTCATGGCCGAATGGGCGCATGTGCTCGGCGATCTCTCCGGGGCGCTGGTGCTCAAGGGCGCGGTCGACCCCGATGCCGTCGACGCGGCCACCCGGGTGTTCGACCGGATCATCACCGAAGAGGGCGGCGGCAGCGGCGATCACTTCGCCAAGGCCGGCGCCAATGCCCGGATCTGGAACAGCCTGCAGAAGCTCTGCCTCGCCGATCCCGAGACCTTCGCCCGCTACCACGCCGCCCCGGCGCTCGATGCGGTGGCCGAAGCCTGGCTCGGCCCCGGCTACCAGATGACGGCACAGGTCAACCTCGTCCGCCCCGGCGGCGCTGCACAGCAGGGCCACCGCGACTATCACCTCGGCTTCATGTCAAACGCACAGGCCGAGCGCTACCCCGCCCACGTCCACCGCCTGTCACCGGTGATGACCCTGCAGGGCGCGGTGGCGCATTGCGACATGGACGTTGAGAGTGGGCCCACCAAGCTTCTGCCGTTCAGCCAGCTCTACGGGACTGGCTATCTCGCCTACCGGCTGCCCGCCTTCCGGGATCACTTCGAGACCCACTACATCCAGTTGCCGCTCGCGAAGGGCGACGCCCTGTTCTTCAATCCCGCGCTGTTCCATGCGGGCGGCGAAAACCGCACGGGCGACATCCAGCGGCTGGCGAACCTGCTCCAGGTCTCCTCCCCGATGGGCCGGGCAATGGAAAGCGTCGACCGGGTAGCGATGGTGCGCGCGCTGTACCCCGTGCTGGCCCGCGCGGGGCTCGGACCGGCCGATCGCGCCGCGGTGATCGCCGCCAGCGCCGAGGGATACAGCTTTCCCACCAATCTCGACAACGACCCGCCGGTGGGCGGACTCGCCCCCGAAACCATGGCGGCGATGATGGCGCGGATGCTCGACCGTGACGACGCCCCCGAGGCCTTCGCCGCCGCGCTCGACGCCTGGTCCGCCCGCCGAGCGCCCTGACAGGAAAGGAAAGACCCGATGCCCGATCTTCTGAGGAAACCCGCCGGCGACCACGGCCACGTGCACGACATCACCGTCGACAACGCGAAAACGCCGCTGTCGCCCGACTGGGGCTATGTCGGCTTCGGGCTGTACCGGCTGAAACCGGGCGAGACCGCCGCGGAGGCGACCGGCGCCCGCGAGGTGATCCTGGTGCTGGTCGAGGGCAAG
>JAWKXC010000059.1:0-2527 GCA_041397205.1 Paracoccaceae bacterium | reverse complement strand
CCTGGACATCCGGGCCGACACGAGGGCGATGGGCTCATCGGCCCGCCCCGTCGGCCCAGGCCCGTCGCAGGCAGAAAAGTGAAGGCTCCAAGGCATTTTCCCGCGACACGCCCGCTGAGCGACCGATGAGGAGGTAAGGGCCACACGCCCACCACCCCATCGAGGAGCCCCTCAATGCCCCGCCCGCTCCGCTGGTTCCGCCCGGACCGCGTCATGGAGATCTCGAGCCGAACCCTGCTCGGCCGCTACGCCCTGGCCCCCAAACCCGAGCTCGTGCAGGAGTGCCACGGCATCCTCGCCGAGGCCTGCGACCGCTGGCGCGGAGTGAAGCTGCACATGGGCGTCATGCCGTCCAACCACTTCCACTACATGGCCACCTGCCCCAGCGCGAACGAGTTCGGCCGCTGGATGAGCTTCGTGAAAGCCGCCATCGCCCGAGCCGCGCAGTTTCACCACGACATCCGAGGGCCAATCTGGGACCGACGCTTCCGCGCGATCCCGATCCTCGACGACGCCGCGCTGCGCGAGCGCGTGCGCTACTTCATGGCGCAGATGTGCAACCCCGCCTGCGACCTGGTGATCGGCCCACGACACTGGCCGGGGATGAACTGCGTCGACGCCCTGTGCCGAGGCGTCAAGATCCGCGGGACCTACGTGCGGTCGGCAGAGCGCCGCCGCCTGGCGGCGCGCAAGGAGAAGCTGCCGCTGAACCGGACCCTGGAGCTGACGCCCCTGCCGGGCCTTCCGGAGGACGAGGAGCAGCGGAAGACGTGGTTCCGCCAGATCGAGCAGGAGATCGTCGCCGAGACCCGAGAGCGCCAGGCAGCAAACGGGATCGTGTGCAAGCCGCCGAAGGTGTTCGAGACCGACGACGGACACTTCGTGCCCGACAAGATGAAGAAGAGCCCGGCGCCGCATAGCCACTGCAGCTGCGCAGAGCGGAGGGCCGCGTTCATGGCCGCGCTGCACCAGTTCGTCGACCTGTGGCGAGGAGCGCTGGAGCTGATGAAGCGCGGCGCGCGGGCGTGCTTCCCGGAGGGTGGGTGGTGGCCGTACGACTGCCACCTCTGCCGGCCGCAGCGGGAGTAGAGCGGGCGGCGGATCGCTGAGCGATGCGATTGAGGAGGCGGCGGCGCCGGGGTGGCGCGAGGGCGAGGTGCGCCTGGATGGGGGGTGGGGGTGCGTTGGGACGGGCGGTTTCGGGCGGTTTCGTGCGGTTGGCGGCGATCTGGTGGCCGGGTGGGTCGATGTCGGGGAGATCGGCGGCGAGATCGCGGGCGAACGGTGCGGCCAGGCTGAAGATTTTCACCCCGCGGCTCGCGCGGTGGCGACGAGAGGCAGAATGGTGGATCCGAAATCCGGCGACGGTGCGGCCAGTGATGGCGCCGCGCCTGGCGCAGGGAGTCGCGGGGTACCCGGTCGACGTGGTCGACCCTGCCTCGCCGCTGATCGCTGGCGTCGACTTCGCGCCGGGTGATGGCGTGTGCCCGAATGGCGAGCCGATCCCGATCTCGGCCGATCCCGACTGCGTGTTTCGCGAGGCGGCGGCGCTGCGTGAGGGTGCGCACCTCGTGGCGACGGTCTCGGGGGCGCCCGACCAGGTGATGATCGCGTCCTGGGACTACGGCGCCGGGCGCGGGATCTACCTCGGCTATCACTACGTGACGAGCGACGTGAACTCGGCGGCGGCCCATCCCTCGGGGGTGCGGCTGATGATCAACGCGGTCAACCAGGCGCGGATCTGCAACGCCGAGGACTGTGCGACGCCGGGTGACGAGGACGAGAACGGCCTGGCCGACTGCGCCGATCCGGCCTGCGGCGACGCGCCGGCCTGCCAGGGCACCGGCTGTGCGGGGATCCGGGTCGGGATCACGGGCGGCGGCTTCTATCATGACGATCTGCGGGTGTTCCTCGACGCCGAGGTCAACATCAGCGCCGAGCGGGTCGACGACTGCTCGGCCAACAACCTCCAGAACTTCGAGGTGCTGATCGTCCATGGCAATCGTGGCGGGAACTGCAATGACGCCGCGGTGATCAACGCCTGGACCGAGGGGGGTGGGACGCTCATCGGCGTGCCGTGGGTCGTCGGCAACAACAACAGCCTCGACAGCCTGCCGGTGATGGGGCCGCTCGCGGCGCGGGGGGTCGAGGGCTACCCGGTCGACGTGGTCGACCCCGCCTCACCGCTGATCACCGGCGTCGACTTCGAGCCGGGCGATGGCGAGTGCCCGCCGGGCGAGCCGGTGCCCATGTCGGCCGATCCCGACTGCGTCTACCGCGAGGCGGCGGTGCTGCGCGAGGGCGCGAACCTCGTGGCGACGGTGCCGGGCGCGCCGGCGGACGTGATGCTCGCGTCGTGGGACTACGGCGCGGGGCGCGGGATCTACCTCGGCTATCACTACGTCACGAGCGACGTGCAGTCGGCGGCGGCCCACCCCTCGGGGCAGCGGCTGATGGTCAACGCCGTCAACCTGTCGCGGGCCTGCGAGCCCTTGCGGCTGGAGTAGCCGGCCGACCGCGCGGGCGA
>JAWKXC010000058.1:0-2627 GCA_041397205.1 Paracoccaceae bacterium | reverse complement strand
GCCGTCGCAGGTGAGCCTGTCGGCGCCGCCGCCGAGGGTGACGTCGCCGACGATCCGGCCCTCGACAACGACGATGTCGGCGCTGTCGCCGCCGGAGAGGGCGCCGAACAGAGCGCCCGTGATCGTGGCGACGTTGCTGCCTTCGCCCAGCGACAGATCGCCGGTGATCGTTCCGGCATTGAGCAGGGTATCGTCGCCCGAGCCGAAGGTGAGACCGGCCTCGATCTGCCCGTGGTTGGCTAGGTCGTTGTTGCCGTCGCCGAGGGCGAGGACGCCGGTGACCACGCCGGTGAGCGCGTTGGTGAAGCGGTCGTCGCCGCTGCCGGCGGTGACGCTCGCGAGCTTGCCAGCGTTGGTGGCCACGTTGGCGCCGGCGCCGAGATCGAGCGCGCCAGTGACCGCGCCGGTGTTGGTCACCCGGTCGGCGCCCGCGCCCATGCCGACCTCGCCCGTGGTCGTGCCGGCATTGTCGAAGGTGTTGGCGCCGCCGCCCAGCAGGAGGGTGCCGACGAGGGTGCCGATGTTGGTCACATGGTCGTCGTGCTCGGTCGCGTCGATCGCGATACCGTCGCCCTGGATCAGGCCCGTGTTGACCAGCGTGAGCACGTTGAGAAGGCCCGGATCGTCGGCGACGAGGATGCCGGTGCCGAGCGAGACGATCTCGCCGTGGTTGGTGAGGGCCAGATGTTCGTAGGCGACCGAGACGGCGACGGTGGCGCCCTCGATGCTCCCGGTGTTGACGATCTCGAACAGTCCCGGCGCGGCACCGCCCGCGCCTCCGTCGGCGAGGATGCCCGCGCCCTGGAGCGAGGAGATCGTCCCGCTGTTGGCAAGGCTGCCGCCGGTAACCCCGGCCGCATACTTGATCCCGCCGGCGCCGCCGGTGATCGTGCCGTCGTTGTCGATCGCGTTGTTGCTGCGACGGATTTCCACCGCGGTGTCGGTGAGCGCCTGCAACAGGCCGGTGTCGCTCACGCTGAGCCCGGCCAGCGGCAGGTCGCCGGCGGCGAGGCCGAGCACCGCAGCCTTGCCCTTGGTCACCACCTGGCCGTGCACGGTCACGGTGAAGTTGCCGGCGTTTCCGGCGATGAACCCCGGATCGGTGGTGGCGGCGATGGTGAGCGACACGTCGGGCATCAGCACCACGAAGTCGCCGCTGTCGATCACATACTGGGCGGTCTGGTCGGTGGTGATGATTTCGGCGCCCATCTCGGTCCCCCCCGGGCGTTGTTCTGCAACAATCACCCCTCAGGATTGTCACTGTTGACAGGATAGCGCCGAACCGGGCCCGGGAACAACCCAAGGCTGTCCACGCGTTGCCGAAAAATCACGTTGGTTGCAGGAAAGACAGATCGAGATCGACCGTCACCGGGAAGTGGTCGGAGGCGGTCAGAAGGGCCTCGCGCAGTTCCAGGGTGCGATAGCAGACCGGATCGTCGAACGGATGCCAGATGCGCCAGTGCGGCGCGGCCGGCGCGAAGATCGGGCGAGACCATGATGTAGTCGAGCAGCGCCTGGATGTAGCGGTTCTCCTGATGGAGGTAGAAGCGCGCAGTGACCGGCATGGCGCCGACCCGGCGGCCGAGCGCCATGCGCGCGTGGGGGTCGTAGAGCTCGACATGCCCGTCCTCGCCAAGCACGATCTCGACGCCGGACCGGCCGAAGAGCTTTTCGTATTCGTCGAGCCCGGGACCGTCGTTGAAGTCGCCGAGCACGATCAGCGGCTCGCCAGCGTCGAGATACTGGTCGACCCGCTGGCGCAGCCAGACGCACTGGGCGAGCTGTTTCTGCCGGTTCTGGATCGCGAGCCGCATCACCTCGTCGGGATTCGTCGCCCCGATCGGCGCTTTCGACTTTACGTGCACGCCGACCAGCCTGAGCCGCGCACCGGTCTCGCGCCAGGTCAGCGCTGCCTCGAGCGGCGGCTTCGAGAAGGTGATGAGTTCGGGGTTCGCGTCGATGTCGACGTCGAACCGGAACACCCCGTCGAAGCGCGGTGCATTGCGCGCGCCCTTCTTGCCGGTCTCGTCGCCGCGGGGGTCGTGGACCGCGGTGAAGACATCGGGATTGTAGAGCAGGGCGATCTCCTGCTGGGTGTCGTTGCGAAACCCCAGAAGCGCACGGCGGGCGCGCAGCCCGTAGGCATGGGCGAAGTTCTCGAGGGCGCGCACGGTCGAGCGCTTGCGGTTGTCGTCGGGTGCCTCGATCACCATTACCGCGTCGGCGTCCATCGCGGTGAAGACGATGCCCAGCGCCGTCAATTGCTCGTGGCGCTTCACGTCCTGGCGGGCCGACCATCCGTCGTCTTCGAGCAGCAGGCCCTCGTCGTCGAAGAGCGCGTTGAACCATTCGATGTTGTAGGTGGCGATGCGGGGCATGGGCACGTCCGGTTCCGGTCCGGCTCGGAGGTTACGGGGGCGGGGCCGCAGGATCAACCGGGCCGGCGCACCGCCTTCCGCCAGGGGCCGGTTCCCCGGGAAACCAGCATGTTGTCCGGCAACCACCTGCGACGGAAACTCGCCGACTTGTGAAACGTCTTCAGAGTCTTGTTTCGCTCTCACCACCGTGCGTCCCGGGCTCGAGACGGCAGCACCCCGGGCGGACGCCAACCTTCGGCCACCGCGCGC
>JAWKXC010000057.1:0-4354 GCA_041397205.1 Paracoccaceae bacterium | reverse complement strand
AGCGCGTGGTGACCGACGAGGCGGCAGCGCTGGTCGGCGCCTACGGCTCGCGGCTCTGCATGCTCGAAGGCTTCGTCGGCCATGCCGAGCAATGCAACGTCCGGGTCCGCCGCTACGGCGGGCGCAACGTCCCCTACGGCACCGCCGCGACACAGACCGAGGCCGCGGAATGAGCCTGGCGCCCTCCTTTCGCCTCGACGGCAAGCGGGCGCTGATCACCGGGGCGGGGCGCGGCATCGGTCGCGCCATCGCCGAGGCCTATGCCGAGGCCGGCGCCGAGGTGATCCTCTGCGCCCGCAGCGGCGGCGAGATCGAGGCCCTGGCCGAAGCGCTCGGCGCGGCGGGCCACAAAGCCGAAGCGATGGTCGCCGACGTGACCGACATCGCCGGTTTCGCGGCGCAGGTGGCGGCGCGCCCGGCGGTCGATATCTTCGTCAACAACGCCGGCACCAACCGCCCGAAGCCGCTCTCTGAGGTGACCGAGGATGATTACGACGCGGTGCTCGGTCTCAACCTGAAAGCCGCGGTCTTCGCCGCGCAGGCGGTCTCGGCCGCCATGGTCGCGGCAGGAAAGCCCGGCTCGATCATCAACATGTCGTCGCAGATGGGCCATGTCGGCGCCGCCAACCGCACGTTGTACTGCGCGTCGAAATGGGCGCTCGAAGGTTTCACCAAGGCGCTGGCGATCGAGCTTGGCTCCAGCGGCATCCGGGTCAACACGATCTGCCCCACCTTCATCGAAACGCCGCTGACCAGGCCGTTTTTCGAAGACCCGGATTTCAAGGCCGCCGTGCTCGCCAAAATCAAGCTGGGCCGGATCGGACAGGTCGGCGACGTTGTCGGCGCCGCGGTTTTCCTCGCCTCCGACGCGTCGTCGCTGATGACCGGCAGCGCGCTGATGCTCGACGGCGGCTGGACCGCCGACTAGGCCCCAGCAGCGCCGCCAAGCAGCACGTCGAAGATCGCCTGCGCCTCTTCCCGCGAGGTGCAGTCGCCGCGCCAGCCGACGACCTGATCGGGCCGGATCAGGGCGGCCGGCGCGTCGTAGAGGTCGCGGGCCACAGCCTCGTCGCTCAGGTCCAGCACCTTCAGGGACAGCCCCCGCGCCGCGGCGGCCCCGGCGTAGTGGCGCCCGGTCCCGGATTCGGCCGAAAACACCAGAAGCGTCCAGTCGAAACCGAACGCGTCGAACAGCGAAGCGCCGGTGCCGAGCCAGGCGTGCGGCGCGCGTCCACCGGGCTTGCCGGAAGGCACGTAGGCCGAGGGATCGTCCGGCGGCACCGGGGTGCGATCGTGGCAGATCGCCGGCGAAGCGTCGTAGCGCGCGCCGAGCGTGAAGCCCGGAATGGTGAACTCGTGCTGCGCATGCCGTTCGAGGTAGGCCCCGGCCCGGGCGCGCGCCGCCTCGCCCGCCGCGCCCTCGTCCTCGATCGCCGGCGAAGGCACGTAGAGGCCGACGGAATCGGCGAATTTCAGGGCGAACCGGGTGTTGCGCAGGGCGACGGGACGGCGCTCGGCGGCGTAGCTGTCGAGCAACGCCGGGGCCGCTTGCCCCTTGATCACGGCGGCGAGTTTCCAGCCGATGTTGACGGCATCTTCGATCGCGGTGTTGTAGCCCATGCCGCCCGTCGGCGTGAACAGATGCACCGCATCGCCGCCGAGCAGGACGCGCCCTTCGCCGAACCGGTCGGCGACGAGCGCCCGGCCGGCGAGCCAGGAGGCGATCCCGGTCACCTTGTGGGGGATCTCGCGACCGACCGCTTGCAGGAACAGCGCCCCGGCCTCCGCTTCGGTCAGTCTGTCGGCGTCTTCGCCGTCGCGCAATTGCGTCTGAAGAACGAAGCTGCCCTTGCCGTCGACCGTCGCCAGAAGCGCCCGGCGGCGACCGTTGAATGTCCAGTACATCCAGGCGCGCGGAATGCCGAGTTCGGTGTAGAAAGCCGGTGCATCGAGGTAGATCGACAGCATCCGTCCGCCCATGAAATCGCGATGCGTCGCGTCTGCGCCACCGTAGCGGATCCCGAGCTGTTTGCGGGTCGCGCTCTGCGCGCCATCGGCGGCGAACAGGTAGGTCCCTCGCGCGATATGGGTCTCGCCCGACCCAAGGTGCCGCGCATCGACGACGACGCCGTCGTCATCCTCGACGAAGCCCGTCACTTCGGTCTCGAACAGCACTTCGACACTGTCGCAGGCCCTGACCTTGCGCAGCAGGGTCTGTTCGACGAGGCTCTGCGGCACGCGATGGGGCAATTCCGCGGCGTTCCAGACATGCGCCTGTTCGCGCACGATGCGGTCGGCGTCGTCGGCGCAGGGCATCCGGTGGCGCGCCAGCTCGTGGCCCGCATAGGTGGTGAAATAGGCGAGATCGGTCGGATGGTCGCCCGGCATGCCGAGCTTGCGGATTTCGTGCGCGAAGCCGTGTCGGCGATAATGCTCCATCGAGCGCGCCTGGGTGGCATTGGCCTGCGGCGCGGTCGCGACCCCCGCTTCGCGGTCGAGCACGAGCGTCTTGATCCCCCGCGAGCCGAGCTCCAGCGCCAGCATCAGGCCACAGGGGCCGGCGCCGGCTATGACCACATCCGCAATCGTCCGTTTCATGGTGTCTCCTCCCACGTTGTGGCGGAGACTAGGCGGCCGGGCTGATTTCGAAAGATTTCAAAATTGCCGAAACGATAGGGAATTGGCATCGCTGGGCGTGCCGTCCTGACCGCTGAGTTTCTGCACGAGATGGACGAAATACTCACCCGCGGGCGTCATCCCGAGCCCGGTCCGCTGCACCATCATGATCGGCGGCGCGACGAATTCCTCTTCCAGCGGAATGCGCTCGAGCCAGCCTTTCACAAGCGGGGCTTCGACCCATTGCACCGGCATCATCGCGAGCGCATCGGTATGGATCAGCGTCACCAGCGCCGAGAGCGCGCTTTGCGTCTGGTAGATCAAACGTGGCATCTTGACACCGGCTTCGGTGAAGACCTGTCGCAATTCGTCTGTTGCATCCCGCGTGATCGAGGTGGTCATCCACTCGGCGTCGGCCAGATCGCTCAGCCGGCGCGCCCCCTGAAGCGGGTGGTTGCAGCGCCCGACAACGACGCGTCGATTGTCGAACAGCTTGCTGACCGACATATCCGCCGGGTGTCCGACATCCGGCATGGGCCCGACATAGACGTCGAGGAGCCCGTTGCGCAGGTCGGTTTCCAACGTCGGAAAGAACCCTTCGACCAGCCGCAGCCGAACGTTTGGATAGCGCCGTTTGAACGCCGGAAGGACCTCCGACAGCACACCGAAATGCGCCGCGATCGAGAAGCCCAAAGCAAGTTCGCCATCGAGGTCGCCGCTCATCTGGCGCACGGATTTCCGGGCCCGTCGCACCTCGTTTGATCCTCCCCCAATGAAGTGGTCGGCCGTTATGTTTAGGAAAACGGAGGATCAGAATGGCTACGAAACGACACAAGCCCGAGGAAATTGTCACGAAGCTGCGGCAGGTTGAGGTGCTTGTCGGGCAAGGCATGGCACGGGTGGATGCGATCCGCGAGGTTCGCATTACCGAGCAGACCTATTATCGCTGGCGCAAGCAGTATGGCGGTATGGGAACCGACCAACTCAGGGAACTGAAGCGTCTCCAGAAAGAGAACGAACGACTGAGGAAAGCCGTGTCGGATCTGACGCTGGACAAGCTCATCCTGGCGGAGGCAGCAAAGGGAAACTTCTGAGCCCCGCTCGTCGTCGTGCCTGCATTGACCATGTTCGCAACGAGCTGGGCATCTCGGAACGTCGAGCCTGCCGAGTATTGCACCAGCATCGCTCGACGCAGCGCAAGCTACCGAGGGGGCGGGCTGATGAAGAGCGCCTGGTTGCCGACATGATCGAACTGGCTCGCCAGTATGGACGCTACGGCTATCGTCGGATCGCGGCTCTGCTGAGAGATGCGGGCTGGGAGGTCAACGACAAGCGTGTCGAACGGCTGTGGCGGCGAGAGGGGCTGAAGGTACCCATGAAGCAACCGAAGAAAGGCCGGCTCTGGCTGAACGATGGATCCTGCGTCCGGCTTCGGCCGGAGTATCGGAACCACGTCTGGAGCTATGACTTCGTGCATTACCGGACGGAGGACGGAAAGGTCTTCAGGACGCTCAACATCCTGGACGAGCACAGCCGGGAGTGCCTGGCGATCAGGGTGAAGCGTAAACTGAACTCAGGTGACGTGATCGACGCCCTGAGTGACCTGTTCATCATGCGGGGCGTGCCGGCTTACATCCGGTCAGACAATGGCCCGGAGTTCGTGGCGCAGGCAGTTCAGGACTGGATTGCCGCCGTCGGCGCGAAGACCGCTTACATCGAGCCTGGATCCCCCTGGGAG
>JAWKXC010000056.1:0-4494 GCA_041397205.1 Paracoccaceae bacterium | reverse complement strand
CACCATCTGGTAGCGGATGTTCTCGTCGTCGAGCCGCTCGCCGGTCTGCGGGTCGCGACCATCGAGCATCACCGACAGCAGGTCCTTCCTGCCGGCAGCGTCCGGGTCGGCACGGCGACGCGCGATGAGCTCGTCGGCCACCTCGTGCATCAGCCGGATCTCGTCGCGGTAGCGCCGCTCGGACAGCATCATCGCGCGCGTGGCGATCTGCGGGCGACGCGAACGCGCGCCCGCTTCGCCGAGCGCACCGACCATCGCGTCGACGAAGGGGTGCATCTCGTTCTGGTAGAAGCTGTTGAAGCGGTAGTCGAAGGCGCACAGCGCGATCGTATCCAGCGTCAGCCGCGTCATGTTGTCGGCCACGTCGATCGCGGTGTCCGGGCCGAAACGCTCCCAGCGCAGCATCATCTGCTCGGCGACGTCCTGCATCTGGTCGAACATGTTGCGCATGCCGAGCGGGCCGAACGCCGGCCTCAGCAGCCGGTGCGCCTTCCCCCAGTTCGGCTCGTCGGTCCTGGCCGTGAACAGGCCGTCGCCCGCGAAGTCGCGGATGTTGTAGAGCGTCGCGTGGATCAGCTTGTCGAAGCGCGCCTCGTCCGACACCTCGTCGACCAGTTCCTGCGAACCCACCCAGATCACGTCGCGGCCACCCAGCGTGACCTTGAAGATCGGGCCGAACGCGCGCGCCATGCGCATGAACCCCTGGATCGGCGCCTTGCCGTCGATGTCCAGCAGATTGCCGATCACCGGATGGCCTTGCGGCCGGGGGATCTCCTTCGCCTTGCTCATGCCGTTTCTCCGTGGAGCCTTTCCGCTGGCGGATGCCGGGGGATCGTCGGGGAACGCTCGCTTGATTCGTATCAATAACCATGAAAGAGGCAGGGCGATAATGAGTCCGCGGGACATCCTCAGCCCGCGTGCTTTCGGGGAATGAAAGATGAAAGTCGGATCCGTCACCGCCGCAATCGCGCTCGCCGGCGCTGCGGCCGCCACCATGGCGTTCGCCCAGACCTCGGCGCCCATGAATCCTCTCGAGGAGCCGATCACGCCGATCCTGCCTCCGAAGCAGATCGACATCGGCAAGGCGGAACTGGGCAAGAAACTCTATTTCGATCCCCGGCTCTCCAAATCCGGGTTCATCTCGTGCAATTCCTGCCACAATCTGTCGATGGCGGTTCCATTAACCTCCCGACCTCGATCGGCGACCGCTGGCAGCGCGGGCCGATCAACTCGCCGACCGTGCTCAACTCCAGCCTCAACGTCGCCCAGTTCTGGGACGGCCGGGCGGCGGACCTGAAGGAACAGGCCGGCGGCCCGATCGCCAACCCGGAGAGATGGCCTTCAGCCACACCCTGGCGATCGACATGCTGGCGTCGATCCCCGCCTACGTGCGCGAGTTCCGGCAGGTGTTCGGGGTCGACACGAAGATCGACCTGGACGGTCACCGGAGCCATCGCCGAGTTCGAGAAGACCCTGGTCACGCCGAATTCCCGCTTCGACCAGTGGCTGCTCGGCCGCTCGGACGCCCTCACCGCCCAGGAGCTCGAGGGCTACAAGCTCTTCAAGGAGAGCGGATGCGTGGCCTGCCGCAACGGTGAGGCCGTCGGTGGCAACTCGTTTCCAGCGGATGGGGATCATCGAGCCGTACAAGGGCTCGATGTCGGAGGGCCGCGCGGCGGTCACGACAAGCCGACCGGTTCCGGCTTCAAGGTACCGACCCTGCGCAACGTCGAGCTCACCTATCCCTACTTCCACGACGGCGCCGCCAACACCCTCGCCGAGGCAGTCGACGTGATGGGACGGATCCAGCTCGGCCGGACCTACACCAAGGACGAGAACGACAGGATCGTGGCCTTCCTCAAGACCTGACGGGCGATCAGCCGACGTTCCTCATGCCGATCCTGCCGCCCTCCGCGGATCGCACGCCTCGCCAGTTGCCGTTCGACAACTGAATCCCGGCGGGTGCCGGCAGGCCCGCGAAAGGACCAGCTCCGGCTGGTTCCTTCGCGGATTCTTCTTTACCGGCTTGCTAGCAGCGGACGGCCGACGAAATCCCGTGGACCCGCCCGATGGCGGTGTCGAGGACGGCCCGGATCGCCTCCATCGATATCTGCTCCCGGCTGCTGCCGAGGCCGGCCGCATGGTTCGCCACCACCGCGATGCAGGCGTATCGCAGGCAAGCTCGCGCGCCAGCAGCGACTTCCGGCATGCCGGTCATGCCGACAAGGTCGCAGCCGTCGCAGAGCCATCCGGCGGATCCTCGGCGGCGGTTTCGAGGCGCGGGCCCTGAGTGCAGCCGTAGCACCCGCCGTGGGCTCGCCGGCACGCCTTGCCGCTTCCAGCAACAGCCCGCGCAGCCGGCATCGTAGGGTTCGGTGAAATCGGCATGGACGACCGCCGCGTCGATCCCCTCGAAGTAGGTGGCGGGCGCCCGTGGGTGTAGTCGATGATCTGGTCGGGGATGATCAGAGCCCGGGCCGAGATCCTCGCGTATGCCCCCGACGGTGGCCACCGCGATGATGCGCTCGACGCCGACCTCCCGCAGGGCCCAGATGTTCGCCCGGTAGTTGATCTCGTGGGGCGCGAGCGTGTGGCCATAGCCATGGCGGGCGAGAAAGGCGATATCCGTCGAGCCTATGCGCCCGAAGGTCAGCGCGCAGGAAGGATCGCCATAGGGCGTGCGCACCACCCTCCTGCGGGTGTCGCTCAGGTCCGTGAGCCCGGCGAGCCCGCTCCCGCCGATGATTGCCAGCATGCCGTCATTCCCCCTGGTTGCGGGCCCGTCGCCCGTCGTGTTCATGTTTCCCCGCCCGCGAGCAGCGCGAGCAGCCCCGCTTCGTCGATCACCGGAATCTCGAGCGCCCGCGCGCGCGCGAGCTTGCTGCCCGCTGCCTCGCCGGCCACGACATAGCTGGTCCTGGCCGAGACCGATCCGCTGATCTTTCCGCCCGCGGCCCGGATCAGAAGGGCGGCCTCCTCGCGGCTCATGCCGGGCAAGGTGCCGGTCAGCACGAAAGTGCGGCCGGCGAGCGTCGCACGAGCGTTGCCATCGGCCCCGGTCGCCGGCGCTGGCGTGGCTGGCTCGATCGCCACGCCGGCCGCCAGAAGCTCTGCGATGACTCCACGATTGCGCGCTTCGCCGAAGAAGTTCTGGAGAGCGGCGATGATTTCCGGCCCGATCCCCTCGAACTGATCCGGCTCCAGAGGCTCGCCCTTCGCGCGACGCCTGATGTTCTCCTTCTGCAGCCGGGTCTTTTCCTCCTGCAGGGCCGACCAGTCCGCCGCCATGATCGCCTCGACGCTGCCCAGGGCCGCGGCCAGGATTCTCGCGATCTCTTCGCCGACGTGCCGGATCCCGAGGCCGAACAGGAAGCGCGCGAGGCTGCATTTCCGGGATGTCGCGATCGCGGCCACCAGCCGGTTCGCCGACTTCTCGCCCATCCGCTCCAGCCCCGCGAGGGTATCCGCGTCGAGTCGGTAGAGATCGGCGGGACTGCGGACGAGGTCGCGCGCGATGAGCTGCTCGACGATCTTTTCGCCGAGGCCGTCGATGTCCATGGCGCGGCGCTGTCCGAAATGCAGCAACGCCTGCTTGCGCTGGGCCGCGCATACGAGCCCGCCCTGGCAGCGCCAGGCCGCCTCGCCGGGCTCGCGCGCGGCCCGCGAACCGCAGACCGGGCAATGCAGCGGCATCCGGAACTCCCGCAGCCGCTCGTGACCCGGCTCGCCTTCGGCGGGCCGGTGCTCCGGCAGCGCCCTCACGACCTCGGGTATCACGTCGCCCGCCCGGCGCACCACCACCCGGTCGCCGATCAGCAGTCCCTTGCGGCGGATCTCGTCCTCGTTGTGCAGGGTAGCGTTGCTCACGGTGGTCCCGCCGACGAACACCGGAGCAAGGCGCGCTACCGGTGTGAGCGCGCCGGTGCGTCCGACCTGGATCTCGATGTCGAGCAGCTCCGTCTCCGCCTCCTGGGCAGGGAACTTGTGAGCCAGGGCGAATCGGGGTGCCCGGGCCACGAAGCCCAGCCGCTGCTGGTCCCGGCGCTCGTCTACCTTGTAGACCACGCCGTCGATCTCGTAGGGCAGCGCCGCGCGCCGCGCGCCGAGCTCGGCGAAATAGGCGAGCAACTCCGCCGCGCCGGCGCGCGTCTCGTGCTCCCCCACCGGTATTCCGAAGGCCGCAAGCGCATCGAGCAGGATCGACTGGGTAGGCGGCACGTCGAAGCCACGCGAGGCGCCGATGCCGTAGGCGAGGAAACGCAACGGCCGGCGCGCCGTAGCGGCCGGATCGAGCTGGCGCAGGCTGCCAGCGGCTGCATTGCGCGGGTTGACGAAGGTTCTCTCGCCGCGCGCCGACTGTTCGGCGTTCATGCGCTCGAAGTCGGACTTGTACAGGAGGACCTCGCCGCGCACTTCGAGAAGCTCGGGCGGCTCGTCGGTACGCAGGCGCAGGGGGATCGCCCGCACGGTGCGCAGGTTCGCGGTGACGTCCTC
>JAWKXC010000055.1:0-4495 GCA_041397205.1 Paracoccaceae bacterium | reverse complement strand
GCGCGGCGACTTCCCGGCACCGCGCTCGCCGCAGGCGCTGCGCGCGTTCCTCTGGCTCTGCCTCGAGCATGTGCGCGACTACAACCGGAGCTGGAACTACTTCGCCGGGATGAACGAGGACGAGATCGAGGCGCACCGGCGCGCGGATTTCACCTGGCACCGGCCGAGCTGGCGCTTCGGCGGGGTCGGCGCCGCCGGCGAGGCCCCGTTCCACGATCCCTTCGGCTTTTTCGCGGATGGCGGGCCCGGCGCCGGCAGCCGTCCAGAGCCGACACCGCCGCCGGGCAAGCCCATGCGGATGATGGCCGTGCTCGACCTCGAGCCCGGCTTCACCCTGGTCGAGCTCAAGGCCCGCTACAAGACGCTCGTGAAGCGGCACCATCCCGATCGGCACGGCGGCGACCGGGATGCCGAGGAGCGGCTCAAGGCGATCAACGAGGCCTACACCTATCTGGTCGACAACCGGCTGCACCGCTGAAGGCGCCGGGCGGCCGGCGGGCGGCGACCATCGCGTCCGGCCCCTGACCCGCCGCGTCGCGACCCGCGTCGCCGGCCCCGCGGGCTCGCAGCGGCCGCCGCCGGGCAGGCCGTGGTGCGAACGGCCTTGCGCGATGCAGTCGGCGAACGCCATATACGGCGCGTGCGCCACAAGTCGCGATCACCCTGGGTCGCGGCCGCCATCGATCACGACCGAGGAGAAGACGTTGCCACGGGAGGGTTCAGTCATCGACACGCAGGGCCAGCTCGGCCTGCCCGAGCGGCCGGACCGCGAGGTCGATGTCCAGGAGACGTTCGGCTTCGAGGCCGACATGCGGGTGGGCGCCTTCGGCGCGCGCACCGATTATGTGCCCGACATCGATGCGACCTACCAGTTCGACCGACCGACCACCCTCGCCATCCTGGCCGGCTTCGTCCACAACCGGCGGGTGATGATCCAGGGCTATCACGGCACCGGCAAGTCGACGCATATCGAGCAGGTCGCCGCCCGGCTGAACTGGCCGTGCGTGCGCGTCAACCTCGACAGCCACATCAGCCGCATCGACCTGATCGGCAAGGACGCGATTGTCCTGAAGGAGGGCCAGCAGGTCACCGAGTACCGCGAGGGCATCCTGCCCTGGTCCTTGCAGCATCCGGTGGCGCTGGTGTTCGACGAGTACGATGCCGGCCGGCCCGACGTCATGTTCGTGATCCAGCGGGTGCTCGAGGCGCAGGGCCGCATGACCCTGCTCGACCAGAACAAGATCCTGAGGCCGCATCCGAGCTTTCGCCTGTTCGCCACCGCCAACACGGTCGGGCTCGGCGACACCTCGGGCCTCTATCACGGCACCCAGCAGATCAACCAGGGCCAGATGGATCGCTGGAGCATCGTCGTGCAGCTCAACTACCTGCCGCACGACGACGAATGCCGCATCGTCCTCGCCAAGTGCCCGCGCTACGACACGGCCGAGGGGCGCAAGACCATCGCCAGCATGGTCCGCCTCGCCGACCTGACCCGCGCGGGCTTCGTCAACGGCGACATCTCGACGGTGATGTCGCCGCGCACGGTGATCACCTGGGCCGAGAACACCGAGATCTTCGGCGATGTCGGCTTCGCGTTCCGGGTGACCTTCATCAACAAGTGCGACGAGGCCGAGCGCGCGATCATCGCCGAGTACTACCAGCGGTGCTTCGGCAAGGAGCTGCCCGAATCGGCGGCCAATCTCCTGGTCGCCTGAGCGGCAGGGGCAGCAGCGGGATGGAGCGGCGTTGAAGGAGCGCCTCGACGGATTCGAGCAGGCCCTGGGGGCCGCGGCGCGGGCGATCGCCGAGGAGCCGAAGCTCGAGGTGGTGCTGCGCTCGGGCAACCGGCGGGGGCCCGCCGGGGCCGGCGAGGTGATCCGCATCAACCCGCCGCGCCAGGACCTGCCGACCGGCGAGATCGCCCGGGTCCGGGGCGAGGCCGACAGCCAGGCGCTGCGGCGGCGCTTCCACGACGGCGAGCTGCATCGCCGCATGGTGCCCGAGGGCGAGCTCGCCACCATGCTGTTCGACGGGCTCGAGCAGCTCCGGGTCGAGCTGGTCGGCGGCCGCGACATGGCCGGGGTCAGGGCCAATCTCGAGGCCGTGTTCCGCCAGCGCGGCGCGCCCGCCACGGCCGGCGAGGCGGTCCCCGATTCCAACGTCGCCGAGGTGGTCGAGCTCTACATGCGCGAGCGGCTGCAGGGCTACCGGCTCAACGCCGCCCAGAGCCGCCAGCTCGACGCCTGGCGCGACTGGCTCGACGGCAAGGTGGAGGCGGTGCTGCCCGAGCTCGACGCCCGGGCCGAGAGCCAGGACGCCTTCGCCCGGCGGGTGCGCGAGCTGATGACCGATCTGGGCCTCAGCGAGGCGCTGGTCGAGGAGCCCGAGCCCGACAGCCGGGACGACGAGAGCGAGGAGGAGAGCGGCGACCAGGGGCCGAGCGAACCCTCGCCGGACCAGGACGACGACGGCGGCGACGAGCCGCAGCGGGCCGAGGCGCAGGACAGCGCCGAGGACGGCACGCCCGAGGACCTGATGGCCGAGGAGGCCGCGGCGAGCGACGACGAGCTGCAGTCCGGTGCGGAGGAGGAGGCGGGCGAGGACCCGCGCACCAACCGGCCGAAGGAGCACCCGCCCGGGGCGAACCAGCTCGCCTATCGCGTCTTCACGTCGCAGTTCGACGAGGTGGTCGGGGTCGCCGAGCTCTGCGGGGCGGCCGAGCTGACGCGCCTGCGGGCCCAGCTCGACGCCAGCCTCTCGCGCTTCGAGGGGATGATCGGGCGGATCGCCAACCGGCTGCAGCGCAAGCTCATGGCGCAGCAGCAGCGCTCCTGGGACTTCGACCTCGACGAGGGCATCCTGGATGCCGCACGCCTCGCCCGGATCGTCGTCAACCCGACCCTCGGCCTCTCCTACAAGATGGAGAAGGAGACCGAGTTCCGGGACACGGTGGTGACCCTCCTGATCGACAACTCGGGCTCGATGCGCGGCCGGCCGATCGCGGTCGCCGCCATGACCGCGGACATCCTCGCCCGCACCCTCGAGCGCTGCGGCGTCAAGGTGGAGATCCTGGGCTTCACCACCCGCGCCTGGAAGGGCGGGCAGGCGCGCGAGGCCTGGCTGCGGGCCGGCAAGCCTGCCGCACCCGGCCGGCTCAACGACCTTCGCCACATCGTCTACAAGGCCGCCGACGCGCCCTGGCGGCGGGCCCGGCCCAATCTCGGCCTCATGCTGCGCGAGGGGCTGCTCAAGGAGAACATCGACGGCGAGGCGATCCTGTGGGCGCACGAGCGCCTGCTCGGCCGGGTCGAGCAGCGGCGCATCCTGATGGTCATCTCGGACGGTGCCCCGGTCGACGACAGCACGCTCTCGGCCAACCCCGGCAACTACCTCGAGAAGCATCTGCGCGAGGTCATCGACTGGATCGAGACCCGCTCCGAGGTGGAGCTGCTCGCCATCGGCATCGGCCACGACGTGACCCGCTACTACCGCCGCGCCGTCACCATCTCCGACCCCGAGCAGCTCGGCGGCACCGTGCTCGGCCAGTTCTCGGCCCTCTTCGACCCGAAGCGCCGCGCCGCCTGATTCTTTTGGGCGTTTAGGATTTATAACCTATTTCGACGGGCGGCGCAAGCCTTCTGCCGGGTTTCTTCGGCAATATCGGGTTCCGAGACCCCAGGGACCGCTGGCCGGCAGCCCGAAACGGCTAAAAATCGTTCTCCGACAAGAGGTTGATGGCCCCCGGGTTCGTTGGTCGCCGGTCGGGTTCATTCGTCGAATCCCCGGGTTCGCTCGCCTGAATCCCGGGTTCGCTCGTCGATTCGGCGGGTTCGTTCGCGGTCGGCTGTTGCAGAATCCGCTACATTTGCGGGTGAATGTCGCGGCGGATGCGCCATCACGAATCGTTATGTCGCGGAATCCGCGACATTCCGGCGGGCCTTGTCGCAGCCGATGCGCCAACCCGGGCGAGAATGTCGCGCGGGACGCGCCAACCCGGGAGCCGCGACGGCGAATCCGGGCCGAAGGGGCGGGCCGGCGGGCGATGGCGGCAGGGCCTCATAAGCGTTCGTGATGGCGTCGGGCTGCGGCGTCGTCCCGACCGCCGTTCCGATCCGATCTCCCCCCGTACCGGAAGGGGAGCGCTTCATGCAGGCGGCCGTCATCGGCGACCTCCGGATCGGGGGGAAGAGAAGGCGAAGTAGCGCGGGGAGGCGGCGCTTCCCCGCTGGCCCCACCGGTTGTTCTGGGTGCGTGATGCGCGGACGGCGGCGATTAAGCTGACACGGAAAGCTGCGCTATTAGGTCGAAAGGTTAAAATGGTCTCGTGTCCCCGAGTTTCCAAAATGGTCTCGTGTCCCCGAGTTTCCGAACGTGGAAGCTTGAAGAGCGAGGTGCAGACTCCAACGCCGTCATCGAAGACCGAAAAAGCGCACCGAACGCCACCCTCACGCACGCCCGATCCCGAACGCCAAATCGCCCTCATGAATAAAGCGGG
>JAWKXC010000054.1:0-5292 GCA_041397205.1 Paracoccaceae bacterium | reverse complement strand
GCGACGGTGGGAGCGGTGCTCGACGCCCTGGTCGCGGCCCATCCCGGCCTTGCGCCCTACATCGCGGCCGGGGTCTCTATGGCGGTCGACGGCGAGATCATCGCCGGCGACCGTTTCGCCGAGGTGCCCGAGGGGGCCGAGGTCTTCCTGATGCAGCGGGTGAAAGGCGGGTAGGGGTCCGGGGCTTGGACGCCTGTCCGAGGGCGGATTTCGCCGTTTGTAGGAATCCAGAAATCCGGATATCTGGATTCCTGTATGTACTCTGAGCGTAAGCGGCGTTTGCGCCCCACAAGAACTCACCTTGACTGGGTGAAGTTCCAGGGCAGCAGGTCGTCGATCCTGCTCTGGGGATGGCCGGCGGCGATGGCTTCGAGGGTGGCCTTGAGATAGGCGAAGGGCTCGACGCCGTTGATCCTGGCCGTCTCGACGAGCGATGCGATGCGGCCCCAGGCGCGACCGCCTTCGTCGTGTCCGGCGAACAAGGCGTTCTTTCTGTTCAATGCGATCGGCCGGATCAGGTTCTCGACGCGGTTGGAGTCGATTTCGACGCGGCCGTCGCTCAGGAAGGTTTGCAGCCCGTCCCAGTGACGATGGATGTAGGCGAGCTTCTCGCCGAGGCGCGATTTTGGGGAGATGCGCAGGCGCTGCTGCTGTAGCCAATCCCCGAACGCTGCCACCAGGGGCGCCGTGCGCGCCTGTCGGACCGACAGTCGCTGGCCGGGATCACGGCCCCGGATATTGGCCTCGATGCGGTAGAACTCGGCGATCCGGCGCAGGCCCTCGGCAGCGATCTCGGAGCCGTCGCGGTCGAACACCTCCTTCAGCTTGCGCCGCGCGTGCGCCCAGCAATGCGCGACGCGGATCGGCTCGCCGCCCTGGCGGGACGGACGCGTCAGCCGGTTGTAGCCCTGGTAGCCGTCGAGTTGCAGGATGCCGTCGAAGCCGCGCAGGATCTTCTCGGCGTTCTCTCCGGCGCGGTTCGGCGCATAGAAGAACACCACGCCCGGCGGGTCGGCGCCGCCCCAGCCGCGATCGTCGCGGGCCAGCGCCCAGAGATATCCGGTCTTGGTCCTGCCCCGGCCCGGATCGAGCACCGGGGCCGTGGTCTCGTCCATGAAGAGCTTGGTCGACGCCTTCAGGTGCTCGGCGAGCCGGTCGACCACGGGGCCGAGGTGGAACGCGGCGGTGCCAACCCAGTCGGCCAGCGTGCTGCGGTGGATGTCGATGCCGGATCGGGCGAGGATCCGGCTCTGCCGATGCAACGGCAGATGATCGGCGTATTTGCCGACCAGGACATGGGCAATCATCGCTTCCGTCGGCAGACCACCCTCGATGAGATGCGCCGGTGCCGGCGCCTGGGTCACCCCATCGGTGCAGACCCGGCAGGCGTATCGAGGTCGAACCGTGACGATCACCCGCAGCTGCGCCGGCACGATGTCCAGCCGCTCGGTGCGATCCTCCCCGATCCTGTGCATCTCGCCGCAGCCGCAGGGGCATTGCAGGCTGTCCGGTTCGATCACGCGCTCGATGCGCGGCAGATCCTCGGGCAGGTGGCCCCGATTGCGCCGGGCCGCGCGCCGAGGCCGGCTGTCGGACGGAGCTTTCGCGTCCTGCTGCGCCTCAACCTCCACGATCGCCGCCTCGAGATCCTCGAAGGCCAGTTGCCGTTCGTCGTCGCCGAGCTTCTCCGACCGTTTGCCGTGCACCACGTGGTTGAGTTCGGCGATCAGGTGCTCGAGGCGCCTGTTGACCTCCCTGAGCGCATCCCGCTCGCGCAGCACCGCGGCGACCGCGGCGCGCTGATCCTCGGGGATGGCAGACAGGTCGACGGTTGCGGTGGCGGGCATGGGTCGAGACTACCCCGAAGCCGCCTCGGATGGGGGCCAATTCCCGGGCCTGATTCACTCTGCCGCAGCCGGTCGGCGGGCGTCCAGCGCCCTCACTCTGCGCCAGTCCAGGCCCGCAAACAGGGCCTCGAACTGCGCCCGGTTCAACGTCATCACCCCGTCCCGAACCGCCGGCCAGGTGAAGGTGCTATCTTCCAGCCGCTTGTAGGCCATCACCAGCCCGCTCCCGTCCCAGAACAGGATCTTCAGCCGGTCGGCCCGCTTCGCCCGGAAGACGAATACCGTGCCGGTGAACGGGTCCTCCTTCAGAACCGATTGCACCAGCGCGGCGAGCCCGTCGTGGCCCTTCCTGAAGTCGACCGGCCGCGTCGTCACAAGGATGCGGACATTGTGGGACGGTATCATCACGATGACGCCCCGAGCGCCTGGACGATCTCGGCAATCCGCACCGCCGGCGTGTCGGCCGCCAGCTCGATCGTCACGTCACCGACGACGAGGCGGAGCAGACCGCCCGAATGTGACGACGCCTCCCGCGCCTGCGGGGGTTGCGGCTCGCAGAGAACCAGCGACGCGAAGGCGGTCGGCTCTTCCGTTTCTTCGGCTGCGGGCAAGACCAGCTTGCCCTGTTTGGCAAGGCACCGCCATGCCGACAACTGGTTCGGCTTCACCCCGTAGCGCACAGCCACGGCGTTGACCGTCGCGCCCGGGGCCAGGGTCTCGGCGACCGCCTGCGCCTTGACCTCATCCGGCCAATGGCGATGGCCGCTCGGAAACACCTCGACGCCAAGCGATCTGAGAAACGCAGTTGTAGCTTCCATTGCGAAACGCACTCCCCATCCTGAGATGGGTTTCAACTCGCAACAGCGCAGGACGCCCGCAACGTGGGGCCGAACCGCCGCTTACCTCTGAGCCATTGAAAAATATGATATTTTTGGAGTGCCGCATTGCGGCGCCACGATTGCGCCTCAGGTCTTGACGTCGAACTTGCCGCCAAGATCGCCGGTCAGGACAGAGCACGCAGCTCCGATCATGCTGCCCCATACGCAAGCGTATGTCAGAGCGGGCCCGCCTGGTAGAGCTTCACCTTCAGACCGCCATGCGCGATCGGCTCCGACGCCCTCAGCTCCAGCCCGGTGGCCTTGGCCAGACCGCCGTCATCGGTGACCAGCCCCAGCTGCCATCCGGCGAACCGGTCCGTGAGGACGGCGCCAAGCGACCCGTAGAGCGCGAACAGCCTCTTGCGGTCGCCGATCCGACCGCCATAGGGCGGGTTGACCATCACCAGGCCCGGCGGCCCCTCGGGGCGCTGAAAATCGCTCAGCGGCGCACGGGTGAACCGGGTCAGCGCCGCAACACCGGCGCGTTCGGCGTTGTCCCGCGCCCCCGCGATCGCCCCCTGGTCGCGGTCGGAGCCGTGGAACAGCAGCCCGGTCTCACGCGGAGGTGCTTGCCGCAGCGCCGCAACCGCCTCCGGGTCGTGCGTCGCGAGCCGTTCGAAGGCGAAGGGCCGGTCACGCCCCGGCACGAGGCCCGCGGCGATCTCGGCGGCCTCGATCACGAAGGTTCCGGAGCCGCACATCGGGTCGACGACGGGCTCGGTCCCGGTGTAGCCGCAGGCCCGCAGCATCAGCGCCGCCATCGTCTCGCGCATCGGCGCCTTGCCGGTGAACAGCTTGTGGCCGCGCTTGTGCAGGCTCTCGCCCGAGGTGTCGACGCTGATCGTGACGAGATCGTCGTCGATCCGGACCTTGAGCTGCACCACGGCCTCGGCCGTGACCGGCGCGCCGAGCTCCTCGGCGATGGCGCGTTCGATCCGCTGCGCCGCGGCCTTGGCGTGGTAGATCTTCGACCGTTTAGTGCTCACCTCGACCCGCACCGGTTCGTCCGGCCGCAACACCGCACCCCAGTCGAGCTTGCGGGCGCGCTTGTCGAGCTGGGCGAGGTGAAAGGCGCGGAACTCGGCGATCCGGGCGAGCACCCGGGTGGCGCCGCGCAGCGCGGTATTGGCCCGCCAGACCTCGGGCCAGCCGCCGGTGACGGTCACCCCGCCCGGGATCGTGCCGGTGACCGCAAGCCCGAGCGCCCGGGCCTCCTCGGCGAGGACGCCTTCCAGCCCGGGGGCGGTCACGAGGAAAATGTCGAAGGCCATGCCCTGCGCTCTAGCCCGAAACCCGCGCAAGCGAAAGCCCCGCAGAACGCCCACCCGCCGGACTTGTCCTCCCCCGGACAGCCGCTATCCTGACCGGACCATGACCGCCCGCATCCTGTTCGTCTGCCTTGGAAACATCTGCCGCTCGCCCACCGCCGAGGGGGTGACGCGGGTCCTCGCCGCGCGGGCCGGGCTCGACCTGACCGTCGACAGCGCCGGCACCGGCGCCTGGCATGTCGGCGAGGCGCCTTGTCCGGGCATGGTGCGGGCGGCGGCCGGCGCGGGCTACGACATCTCGCGGCTGCGCGCCCGCCAGATGAAGGCGGCCGATTTCGCCGCCTTCGACCTGATCGTGGCGATGGACGGCGACAACCTCGACGATAGCGCCGCGCTGCGTCCCACGGGCGCCACGACCGAGGTCCGGCTGTTCACCCATTACGCCCCCGAGACCGGGGTGCGGGACGTGCCCGACGCCTATTACACCCGCGACTACACGGGCGCGCTCGCGCTGATCGAGACCTGCGCCGCGGGTCTCGTCGCGACCCTCGCGCGCCCCTGAACGCCGGTTACTGGCAGTACTGCGCGGCAGACGCCCCGAACACCTGCCATTTCGCCCAGAAGGCCGAATCCGAGGCCTGCGCCGAGGCGCGGATTTCCTGGCTTTTGTGCGGTTCGAGGAAGATCTGCGCGCCGCGCACCTGTTCGGCGGGGGTAAGCACGCTGTCGGCCACCGTCTGGATGCAGCCGCACAGCGACGACGCCATCGCGCCGCGTTCGGAGGCCTTGCAGGCATTGGCGATCACGCTGCCGGCCAGCGCGGAGGTGGTGAGGGCGGGAAGGCTGAGCGCCCCCAGAACCAGGGCGAAAGCGAAAGTCTTCATGTCATCGGGCTCCATTGTGTCGCGGCAGCACAAATCGAACCCCCCGACCCCTCTCTAGCAGGGCCGGGTCCGCGCATCAACATCCGCGTGGGTCAGACCCGCTCGAGGTAGGCGTCGCTCACGAGATCGTGGACCTGGTCGCGGTTGCACAGCTCGGTGCCCTCGGTGGTCACTGCCGAGGCCGCCGCCGCGACCCCGTATTTCAGCGCCTCTTCCCAGCTGGCGCCGTTGGCCAGCGACCAGGTAAAGACACCGACGAAGCTGTCGCCCGCGCCGACCTTCGAGACCGGGGTCACCGGCCGGGTCTTGGCCCACCAGCGGTTCTCGCCCTCGGCCAGGATCGAGCCTTCCGAGCCCATGGCAAAGACCACCACCTCGGCCACGCCCCGTGCGATCAGCTCCTGGGCGAAGTCGG
>JAWKXC010000053.1:0-5871 GCA_041397205.1 Paracoccaceae bacterium | reverse complement strand
CCGGCAGCCTGCTCGACGTCGAGGTGCGGGTGTCGTCCGACCTTGCCGCCGACCGTCACGTTCCCGGCCAGATCGAACTGAAGGAAGCGGTCGTCTACGCGCGCACCGGACCGATGGAGGCCGGCTGCGCGGCCGGGCCTGCGGTCTGGATGGAAGCCGTGTTCGCGACATCGCCCGGACATGTCACCGGGACCGGCGACGGGTTCGCGCTGCGTCATGACCAGCCGCACTACACGCTGTTCGTCGACCGGCCCACGCCGGTGCTCGACCTGTCGCCGCCGGGCGGCATCATCACCTTCGTCTACCAGCAGAACATCGCCGAGGACCGCGACATCCTGCTTGTCCGGCCGCTGGACCTCGACCCGCAGATCCTGACGAGCCGCGCCGACGCAACGCTCGACGCGGAGTTCACGGCCCTGGCCGGACGGGCGGACGCGCTGACCCTTGCCGACTTCATCCTCGCCCGCAGTTCGCCCGACATCGCGACACGGATCGAGACCCTTCAGGACAGCGCCGCGGGTTTCGACCCGCACTCAGCACCCGAGGGGGCGAGTGTGACCCTCGTGAGCCAGCAGGACGGCACGCTGCCCGAAAGCGGCATTCTCGTCGACGGTGCGCCGGCAGACAGCCTGCCCGATACGCTGGAAGCGGCATTGGCGGCGCGGGGATTTGGCCCGGCGAGTGTGGGCGACGACGAGCCCAGCGCGGCGCCGGACCACGCCGACGGCGTGGTGACCGGCAGCATCGAGGTCGGCCCGGACGGTGCGGCCCCGGAAGCTGACCCGATGCAGACCATCGACACCGGCGGCAACATCCTCGTGAACACCGCTGTCTCCGGCCTCGCCCCGGTCGACGCGCCGGTGATCGCGGTGGCGGGCAGCGCCGTGAGCTTCACCGTCGTCTCCCAGGTCAACGTGATGGCCGACCGCGACATGGTGTTGGGCTCCGGCGCGGCCCTGTGCAGCGGCTCGCAGCACCCGTTCGCGCCGGAAATCTCGGAGGGCCACAACGTCGCGAGCGTGCACTGGGAGGGAGCCACCTGGACCAGCGCGGGCGACGGTGACGGCGCGCCGCTCGGCTTCGCCATCACCGAGATCGACGGCGACCTCGTCCTCACCACCCATGTGGTCCAGCTCAACCTGATCGCGGACGGCGACGTGGTGAGCTTTGTCACCGCCTTCCACACGGTCGAGATCGGCACCGGCGGCAACCTGTCGACCGACGCGCTTAACCAGCTCGGCTTCCAGACCGGCTTCGACATGATCCTGGTCGGCGGCGACATGCTGAGCCTCGTTTCGGTGGCACAGCTCAACCTGTTGTTCGACAATGACCTGGTCGCGGATGGCGACGGGGTCGGCGGCGCGGCGGATACCGCCGGAAACCTCCTGTGGAACGAGACCCAGATTACCTGGCATGGGGTCGACACGGGCGTCGACGGGATGTCGGAGGCCTGCGGCACCGCGCTCGCCACGATGGCCGGCGGCGGGCTCGACCTCGAAGCGCTGAAGAGCGAGGCACTGCTCGCCGGCAAGGACGTGCCGCTGCTGCTCACGGTGAGCGGCGATCTGGTGTTCGACTACCGGCTTGAGCAGATCAACATCCTCGCCGACGCCGACACCGTGCAGCTCTTCGCGGACGCGGCCCTCGATCACGGCATGAGCCCGGTCGAGGTCGCCACCGGCGGCAACATCCTGGCCAACCTGGCCAGTCTCGACATCTATGGAACCGACAGCACCGTCATGGCCTCGGGCGGCGTCTATTCCGACCTCGTGATCCACCAGGCCGGGATGTACGACACCGATGCCGCTCCGCTCGAGCAGGCCTCATCGGGGCCGGCGCTTGCCAGCGAGGCGGTGGTGTTCCTGGCAGAAGGCATGATCGAGGACATTTCGTCCGGAGACCCCGGGGGCGGCGAGGTGATCGTCGCGACCGGCGGCGGCTCGGACACGTTCGACACGCTGGGCGGCGTGGTCGCGTGAAGACTGGCAGGCGGCCCCTGGCCAGCCGTCACAGAGGGAGTGGGGACATGGCACGAATGGCAGACAAGCCGAGACCCGGCCGGGCGGTGACGATCGAGGGCACGGCCGAGGGCGCGTCGAAGCGCCCGCACGGGCCCGCCGCGCCGGGTTTCCACCGGCGCACGCAGCCCGACGACCACCGCGCGACGCTGTCGCGGGTCAAGCGCCGGCTCGGCGCCAACATGGGGTTCGTCGGCCTGATGACCGTGGGCACCAACGTCCTGATCCTCGCGGTGCCGATCTATCTGTTCCAGATCTCCAACCGGGTGCTCACCTCGCGCTCGACCGACACGCTGATGATGCTCACCATTGTCGTGGTCGGCGCCATCGCGGTGCAGGCCGCGCTCGACGCCATCCGCCGGTTCGTGCTGATGCGCACGGCGGTCGACGTCTCGGCGAGCCTCGGCGGGCCGGTGCTCGCCGCCGCCGCACAGGCCTCGCTGCATTCCAACGGGCGCGAATACCAGGTGCTGGGCGACCTCAACGCGATGCGGTCCTTCCTCGTCTCGGGCACCCTGCTGTCGTTTCTCGACGTGCCGTTCACACCGCTGTTCCTGCTCGCGATCTTCCTCATTCATCCCGATCTCGGCGCGATCGTCATCGCCACCGCGCTGATCCTCGCCGCCTTCGCCTGGATCAACCAGCGGATCACCTCGGACGGGTTCAGGGCCGCCAACGCCGCCCAGACGCGGGCGAACCTCCACCTCGAGGCGATGTCGCGCAATGCCCAGATCATCAACGCCATGGCGATGATTCCGGAGGCGGTGCGGATCTGGGGGGCCGATATCGTCGCCTCGCTCACCGCCCAGGTGCGCGCCCAGGACCGCAACATCATGACCGCCGCGTTTTCACGCTTCTTCCGCCTGCTCGCCCAGATCGGGATGCTCGGCTGGGGCGCCTGGCTGGCACTCGAGGGCGAACTCACCGGCGGCATGGTGATTGCCGCCTCGATCGTGGCGGGCCGCGCCCTTGCGCCGATCGAGGGCTCGATCGAGGGCTGGAACAGCTTCCTCGTCGCGCGCGGCGCCTACGAGCGGGTCTCGGGACTGCTGGCGCGCGCTGCCGACCGCAATGACAAGCTCCGGTTGCCGAACCCGGAAGGCCGGCTCGACGTCGAGCGGCTGCTCTACGTGCCCCAGGGCACCAAGCACGTGGTGCTGAACGCACTGACCTTCTCGCTCGGCGCCGGCGAGAGCCTCGCGGTGATCGGCAACTCGGGGGCGGGCAAGACCACGCTCGGCAAGATGCTGGTGGGCTCGCTCCTGCCGACGTCTGGCGCGGTGCGGCTCGATCTCATGGACCTGCGCAACTGGGATCCGCGCCAGCTTGGCGAGATCGTCGGCTATCTGCCGCAGGACGTGCAGCTCTTTCCCGGCACGATCAAGGCCAACATCGCGCGGATGCGGCCCGAGGCGACCGACGAGGAAATCCACCGCGCCGCGGTGCTCGCGGACGTGCACGGGATGATCGCTGCCCTGCCGCAGGGCTACGAGACACTGGTGGCCGCCGACGGCGCACCGCTCTCGGGCGGGCAGAAACAGCGCATCGGGCTCGCGCGCGCCTTCTTCGGCAACCCGAAGTTCCTGGTTCTCGACGAGCCCAACTCCAACCTCGATGCAAACGGCGACCAGGCGCTGGTGCGCGCGCTGGCCCACGCCCGGGCCAACGGGATCACCACCGTGGTCATCACCCAGAAGCCGGCGCTGCTCACCGCCGTCGACAAGATCATGGCGCTCACCAACGGCAACATCTCCATGTTCGGTTGGCGCGACCAGGTGCTGGCGGAACTTCAGAAACTGAAACGGGCGAAGGCCGCCCGAGCTCGCCGCGGCGGACGCCGTGAGGCCCGGAACCGGTCTCGCCACCGCAACCGCCACCGAGGGAGCGATCGCATGAGCTTTCACCGCCCTTCCCGCCCCGACGCCCGTGGCCGGCCGCCGCGCCCCCGCCGAGACCTGGACGCCGCCGTGCCCCGCACCGTGCGCACCCAGGTGATCGCCGGTCTGATGATCCTGCTCGCCGCCTTCGGCGGCTTCCTTGGGCGGTGACCGCACCACTGGCGGCCGCGGTGATGGCGCCGGGCTCCTTCGTCGCCACCGGCCGCAACAAGCTCATCCAGCACCGGAAGGCGGGATCATCGCCGACATTTCGGTCGCCGAGGGCGACCGGGTCGTGGCCGGCCAGCCGCTGATCCGGCTCGACGAGACGTCGGCACTGGCCGCCCAGCGCGCCCTCTTCCTGCGCCGGGTGCGGCTCGAGGCGATGGAGGCGCGCATCCTCGCCGAATACGAGGCCGAGCCGGCCCTGCGCTTCCCGCAGCACCTGATGGAAGGCCGGATCGACCCCGAAGTGGCGACCATCCTCGACAACCAGCTCCTCTCCTTCACCGTCGCCCGCTCGCAGCTCGAGAACGACATTGATCTCATCGAGCGCAACATCGCCGTGCTGGAGCAGAGAATGCGCGGCTACGAGGCACAGTCGCACGCGCTCGACCGCCAGATCGAGCTCTTGACCGAGGACCGCGATGCCAAGGCGCAACTGCTCGACAAGGGGCTGATCCGTCGTTCGGAGCTGAACACGCTGGAGCGCGCGCTGGCCGAAGCGACCGGCGAATCCGGCCGGATGGCGGCCGAGGTCGCCGAAACAGAGGAGCTCATGGCCAAATACGAGGCGCAGAAACGCCAGGCACTCGACACCTACCGGCAGGCCGCTCTCGACGAGCTCGAAAGTGTTCAGGCCGAGCTCGACACCGTGCGCGAACAGGAGCGCGACGCCCAGTCGGTGTTGCGGCGGGTGGTGATCGAGGCGCCGGTCTCGGGCACGGTGGTGCGGCTCACCTACGCCAGCGTCGGCGGCGTGATCGAGGCCGGCAAGGTGATCGCCGAGATCCTGCCGACGGATGTGCCCCTCATCATCGAGACGATGATCGCGCGCACCGACATCGACGCGGTGAAGGTCGGCCAGCCGGCGGGGGTGATGCTGACCGCGCTCAACCGGCGCACCACCCCGGTGCTGAACGGCGAGGTCTTCTATCTCTCCGCCGACGCCATCGGCCAGGAAGCGGGCGACGCCGCCGGGGAGGTCTATGTCGCGCGGATCCAGATCCCGGTGTCCGAGCTCGACCGGGTCACGGGCTTCGCCCCGGTGCCGGGGATGCCGGTGCAGGTGATGATCCAGACCGCCGAGCGCACCTTCCTGCAATACATCATGAAGCCGGTGACGGATTCGATGCAGCGGGCGTTCCGGGAGAACTGAGGGGGCATGTCGTTGCCGCTTCGGAGACAATCCTCTCACAGCACGGCTTTTGTTTCCGAGATCGGGGGCTTTCGTCCCGCGGACCCCGGGGGCTTCAACCAAGAAAACGGGGAGCCGCGGGACCGTGATGCGGCCGCTGCGGTGGCGCTCAGGCGTGGATCAGTGTGCCGCATCCGCCCAGGCGCGCGACGGCGTGGTGGGCGATGGCGGTGTCCTGCGCCCCGGTGCCGGTGAGGTCGCAGATCGTGATGTCGGCGGGCGAGCGCCGGCCGGGGTGCGCGCCGGCGACGATCTCGCCGAGCTCCGGCGGGGAGGCGTCGGTGAACAGCCCGGCCGCGCGCGCGGCGCGCAGCTCGCCCGCCTCGGCGCATTGGCGCACGAGGTCGCAGACATAGAGATCGGCCCGCGCGAGACAGGCGGGCGCGATCTCGTTCTTGAACGGCTGGTCCGCGCCGACGGCGGTGATGTGGAGTTCCCTGTGCAGCCAGTCGGCATGCAGGACCGGCGTCGCGGCGGAGGTCGCGGTGACGACCAGCTGGGAGCGCCGCACCAGGGTCTCGGGATCGGTGGTGATCTCCACTTCCACGTCGAGGGCGGC
>JAWKXC010000052.1:0-6050 GCA_041397205.1 Paracoccaceae bacterium | reverse complement strand
TCACCTCGGATCCAGCCCGGTTTCGCGCGCCAGGCGTTTGAGCGTGGCGAGGCCGAGGGTCTGGTAGAGGAGGGGGTTGCGGAGGACCGGGTCCTGTTCGGCCTCGATCACCAGCCAGCGGTCGTCGTCGGCGCCGTAGCCGGCACCGGCGAGGAGGCGCATCAGCGGCGCGAAGTCGATCGCGCCCTCCTGGTCGCCGGGCACGGTGAAGGCGCCGGCGAGCACGCCCTGGAGGAAGGAGAGGTCCTCGGCGCGCACCCGCCTCGCGACATCCGCGCGCAGGTTCTTGGCGTGGACATGGCCGACCCGGGCCACGTGTCGCGCGAGCACCGCCGCCGGGTCGCCGCCGCCGAAGGCGCAGTGGCCGGCGTCGAACAGCAGCCGGGTCTTCGGCCCGGTCGCGGCCATGAAGGCGTCGATCTCGGCGGGGCTCTCGACCACCGTGCCCATGTGGTGGTGATAGGTGAGCTCGATGCCCTGGTCGGCCATGTAGCCGGCGAAGGCCTCGATCTTCGCCCCGAAGGCCGTCATCTCGGCCGCGCTCAGCACCGGCTTGGCGTTCACCGGGGTGGTCGGCGAACCGTGGACCGTGTTCGAGCATTCGGCGGTGACGCAGACCTTGCAGCCGTTCTCCCTGAGCTTCGCGAGATGCGGCTGGAAGGCGGCGATCTCGTCGTCCACCGACCGGGTCAGGAGCCCGGTGGAATACCACCCCGAGATCCATTTGAGCCCGTAGCGCCCGAGCGTCTCCCTGAGCTCCACCGGGTCCTGCGGCCAGCGGTGGCCGTTCTCGATCCCGTCGAAGCCGATCTGGCGGCCGGCCTCGTCGAGGATCCGCTCCGTCGCGATGTCGGCGCCGATGGTCTGGTCGTCGTCGTTGGCCCAGGCGATGGGGTTGGTGCCGTAGAGGATCATGGGTGTCGTCCTGTCTCGCGCCCCCGGCGGGGGCCTGGTCTTCAGTTGATGGCCTGTCTGGCGGTCATGGCGGCGTAGCGGGCGTAGGCGGCGCGCACCTCGGCGCGCTCGGAGACCTCCGGCACCGCCACGTCCCACCAGTGGCCGCCCTCCTCGCGGTCCGGGTAGGGCGTGGTGTCGATCACGATCACCGTGGGGATGTCCCTGCCCCGCGCCGCGACGATCCTGGCCTCGAGCTCGGCGATGGTCGCGGCCTTCTCGGCATGTGCCCCCATCGAGGCGGCATGGGCCACGAAGTCGATCCCGGGCTGGGCCTCGACGTTCGCGTGCGCGTAGAGGTTGTTGAACTCGGCCCCGCCGGTCGACATCTGCAGCCGGTTGATGCAGCCGAAGCCGCGGTTGTCGGTCAGCACCACGGTGAACGGCACCCGGCGCATCACCGCCGTCGCCAGTTCGCTGTTGGCCATCATGTAGCTGCCGTCGCCGACGAAGCAGATCACCTCCTTCGACGGGTCCGCGAGCTTGATCCCCATCGCCCCCGCCAGTTCGTAGCCCATGCAGGAGTAGCCGTATTCCATGTGGTAGCCGCCCGCGCTCGCGCGCCACAGCACCTGGAGATAGCCCGGCATCGAGCCCGCCGCGCACATCGCCACCGTGTCCGGCCCGGCCTGGCGCTGCACCGCGCCGATCACCTGGGCATCCGTCGGCAGGCCGTCGTGGTTGGGTGCGGCACACAGCGCCTCGGTCGCCTCGAACCAGGCCGCGCGCCGGCCCCGGTCCTGGTCTTCGTAGACCTTGTCCCCCAGCCCCGCGTCGAGCGCCCGGATCGCGGCCTTCGCATCGGCCACCAGCGGCACCGCCATGTGCTTGGTCGCGTCGTAGCCCGCGAGGTTGATCGACACCAGCCTGCGGGCGGGATTGGCGAACACCGTCCAGCTTCCGGTGGTGAAGTCCTGGAACCGCGTGCCGACGCCGATCACCAGGTCGCACTCCGCCGCCACGTCGTTGGCCACGCCGGTGCCGGTCACCCCGGGCGAGCCGAAGTTCAACGGCTCCTCCCAGGAGAGCGCCCCCTTCCCGGCTTGCGTTTCCACCACGGGAACATTGTGTTTCTTCGCGAAGTCAAGGAGATCCCCCTCGGCCCCCGAGTAGAGCACCCCGCCGCCCGCGACGATCAGCGGGCGCTGCGCCGCGCGCAGCAGCGCGACCACCTCCGCCACCTCCGCCGGGTCCGGTTCGGGCCGCCGGATCCGCCAGACCTTCGGCGCGAAGAAGGCCGCCGGGTAGTCCCAGGCCTCCGCCTGCACGTCCTGCGCAAAGGCCAGCGTCGCCGGGCCGCAATTGGCCGGATCCGTCATCGTCGCCAGCGCCCGGGGGAGTGCGGTCATGATCTGCTCGGGCCTCAGAATCCGGTCGAAATACCGGCTCACCGGCCTCAGGCAGTCGTTGGCGCTCACCGTGCCGTCGTCGAAGTCCTCGATCTGTTGCAGCACAGGGTCGGGACCCCGCCCGGCGAAGATGTCGGACGGAATCAGCAGCACCGGCAGCCGGTTCACATGCGCGAGTGCGGCCGCCGTCACCAGGTTGGTCGCCCCCGGCCCGATCGACGTCGTCACCGCCATCGCGCGGCGCCGCCGCTTCGTCTTCGCCCAGGCGATCGCCGCGTGCGCCATCGTCTGCTCGTTCTGCCCGCGCCAGGTCGGGAACACGTCCCGCGCCTGCCACAGCGCCTCGCCCAGACCCGCCACGTTGCCATGCCCGAAGATCGCCCAGACGCCGTCGATGAAGCGCTCCCCCTCCTCATTGGTCTGCACCGAAAGCCACCGCACCAAAGCCTGCGCCGCCGTCAGCCGGATCGTGTCCATCGCCTTGTCCTCACCAAGAGCCCTGCCCTTCTTCCGTGGTTCCAAAATACCCGGGGGTTCGGCGGCCGGCCTCAATCCGCCCCGCTCACCCCAAAACCCGCGCCTGACCCTCGTCCCATACCATACGCAACGGTGCATGAACGGGTCGAGGGCAATGCGCATGGGGTTCTCCTTCAGGTCAGCCGAACCGCTCTGCCGGTTTTGGCGGATTGGAGTGCGGCGGTTGCGAGTTGGAGGGCCTTGAGGCCGTCGTGTCCGGTTGTGGGGGGTTGGGTTCCGTTGGCGACGGCGGTGACGAAGGCGGCGATTTCGTTCGCGTAGGCGGCGGTGTAGCGGGTCATGAAGAAGTCGAGGAGGGGCGGGCGGAGGTAGCCGTCGCTCGTGGCGATCTCGATGTTGGCCTTGCGCTGGTTCCCGGCCGCGACCGAGCCCTTCGAGCCATGCACCTCGATGCGCTGGTCGTAGCCGTAGCTGGCGCGCCGGGTGTTGGTGATGGTGCAGTGCTTGCCCGACGCCGTGGTGAGGATGACGTTGACGCTGTCGTAGTCGCCGAGGCGGCCGATCTCGGGGTCGGTCAGCACCGAGGCCGCGGCCATCACGGTCGTGACCTCCTCGCCGAGCAGCCAGCGGGCGACGTCGAAGTCGTGGATGGTCATGTCCTTGAAGATCCCGCCCGAGACGCGGATGTAGTCCGCCGGCGGCGGCCCCGGGTCGCGCGAGGTGAGGGTCACCATCTCGACCGCGCCGATCCGGCCCTCGTCGATCGCGGCCTTCAGCGCCATGAAGTCGGGGTCGAAGCGGCGCTGGAAGCCGACCATCAGCGTGCCGTTCTCGGCTTCGACCACCGCGAGCGCCTGCCTGACCCGCTCGACCTCGAGGTCGACCGGCTTCTCGCAGAACACCTTCTTGCCGGCGCGCACGAAGCGCTCGATCAGGTCGGCATGGGTGTTGGTGGGGGTGCAGATCACCACCGCGTCGATGTCGGCCGCCGCCGCGCAGGCGTCGATCGAGCGGATCTCGCAGCCGAAGGCCGCGCGCGCGGCCTCGGCGGCGGCGGCATCGGGCTCGGCGATGGCGGCGAGGGCGGCGCCGGGGACGGAGGCGATGGCACGGGCATGGACCTGGCCGATGCGGCCAGCGCCCAGGACGGCAAACTTCAAGGTCATGGTCGGTTCCTGCGGGGTGGCGCCGGGGCGCCGGTTGAGGGAGGGCGCCCCGGCCGGGGCCGGGACGCCGGGGGGAAGGGGAGGCTCAGGCGGCCTCCTCGTAGCCTTCGCCGGTCTTGGCGCCGGTGATGTATTGCACGATGTCCTGCGGGTCGGTCTGGTCCCTGGTCAGGTTGGCGCAGATCCGGCCGCGGCGGAACACCACGATCCGGTCGGCGAGGTCGAAGACCTGACGCATGTTGTGGCTGATGATGATGAGCGGCTGACCGGCCTCCTTCAGGGTGCGGATGATGTTCTCCACCATCGCCGTCTCCTGCACCCCGAGGGCGGCCGTCGGCTCGTCCATGATCGTCAGCTTCGCCTGGAAGCTCGCGGTGCGCGCGATCGCCACGCATTGCCGCTGGCCGCCCGACATGTTGCGGATCGTGTTGTTGATGTTGGGGATCTTCACCGCCGTCTTCTCCAGACCCTCGAGGGTGGCCGCGCGCATCGCCTTGTAGTCGAGGATGCGGAACGGCCCGAGCCAGTTGGCCCTGGTCTTCTCGCGGCCGAGGAAGATGTTGTCGGGCACGTCGAGGTCGTCGGCCAGCGCCAGGTCCTGGTAGACCGTCTCGATCCCCGCCTCGCGCGCCTCCAGAGGCCCCGCGAAGCTGACCGGCCGGCCGTCGAAGACGATCTCGCCCCGCGTCTTCTGCTCGACCGCGGTGATCTGGCGCACGAAGGTCGACTTGCCCGCGCCGTTGTCGCCGACGATCGCCACGTGCTCGCCGTTGCGCAAGACGAAGTTCGCGTCCTCCAGCGCGTGCACGCCGCCGTAGTGCTTGGTCAGCCCCCGGGTCTCGAGAATGATGTCGTCCGTCATGGTCTCTCTCCTTACGAGCGCATCGCCGCGCGGCTCTGGCGCCACTGGTCGAGCACCACCGCCGCCACGATGATCGCCCCCTTGACCATCTCCTGGTAGTAGGCGTCGAGCTTGAGGAAGGTGAAGCCCGAGATGATCACCCCGAAGATCAGCGCCCCCAGAACCGTGCCCACCACCGAGCCGCGCCCGCCGTTGAGGCTGACGCCGCCGATCACCGTCATCGCGATCGCGTCGAGTTCGTACATCACCCCCATGCCGGCCTGGGCGGTGAGGTTCTTCGACGCCAGCACCAGCGCCGCCAGCGAGGCCAGCATCCCCGCGATCACGTAGACCAGCACCTTGTGGCGCTCGACGTTGATCCCCGACATCCGCGCCGCCGCCTCGTTCGAGCCGATCGCGTAGGTGTGCTTGCCGTAGACCGTGTACTTCAGGATCAGCGCGAACAGGATCGCGAGACCGATGAAGATCACCACCGGCATCCAGCCGCCGAAGCCATTGCCCAGAACCGTGAACTCCTCCGTCGGGAACGAGATCGGCCGGCCCTTCGACCACCACTTCGCCGCCCCGCGCGCCGCCACCATCATCCCCAGCGTGGCAATGAACGGCGGGATCTTCGTGTAGGCGATGAGCACCCCGTTGATGAGCCCCGCGCCGATCCCGATCCCGAGGCCCACCGCGATCGGCACGATCACCGGAAGGTCCATCGCCCAGTCGCCGAAGATCGCCTTCGGGTTCGGGTTGCCGTTGACCACGGCGGTCTGCGCGAAGCTCATCGACACCATCGCCGTCAGCCCCACGATCGAGCCCGGGCTGAGGTCGATCCCGTGGCTGATGATCACCTGGGTCGACCCCAGCGCGATGATGCCGATGATCGCCACCTGGAGGATGATGATCTTCAGCCGCGCCTCGTTGAAGATGCTGTCGAACCGGCCGGCGCTGTCGAACAGGAAGCTCTGGCCCATCACCAGGTAGCCCAGCGCCTCGAAGATCAGGACGATGGCGATCAGCGCGATGAAGACGTTGAGTTCCGGCGGACGCGTCCGCTTCCTGGTGTCGAACGTCAGCCCGCCGACCCCGTGCGTGGATTCCGACATGTCATGCTCCCTGTCCGGCTTCCTGTCCTGCGCACCGCCGTCGCGCGGTGCGGGTGAAGCGGCGCCGGGCAGCGCCGCTTCCGTTTCGCTCAGGCCCTCAGCCTCAGTTCTTCGACAGGTAGTCGGCGATGTTGGCCGGCGTCACCAG
>JAWKXC010000051.1:0-6794 GCA_041397205.1 Paracoccaceae bacterium | reverse complement strand
GGCCGCCTCGACGTTGTTCTTGCCGACCACGCCCAGATCCTTCTCGAGCGAGGAGGCCGAGGCGAGGGTCTTGCCGGCGACGTCGTCGATCAGCTGCACCGAGATGTTCTTGTTCGAACGGTGCACCGAAAGCCGCGCCTTGCCGAGGTTGACCTTGCGCAGGCTGTTCCGAACGCGCTGGCGGCGCTTCAGAAACAGGTCTCGTTTGCTGTTTGCCATTGTTCGCGTCCTTACTTCTTCTTGCCTTCCTTGCGGAAGATATACTCGTCCTTGTAGCGGATGCCTTTGCCCTTGTAGGGCTCGGGGCCGCGCCATTCGCGGATGTTGGCCGCGACCTGGCCGACGAGCTGCTGGTCGATGCCTTCGACCACGATCTCGGTGTTCTTCGGCGAGGTCACCGTCACGCCCTGGGGCGCTTCGAAGTTCACTTCGTGGCTGTAGCCGAGGTTGAGCTTCAGCACGTTGCCCTGCATCTGGGCGCGGTAACCGACGCCGGTGATGTCGAGCTCCTTCTTGAAGCCCTCGGTCACGCCGGTGACACAGTTCTGCACCATGGAGCGGGACATGCCCCACTGCTGGCGCGCGCGCTTCGACCGGCCACGGGGTTCGACCTTCACGGCATTGTCCTCGACCGAGATGGTGACATCGTCGGTGGCGGTGAAGCTGCGGGTGCCTTTCGGCCCCTTCACCTCGATGGTCTGGCCCGAGACGGTGGCGGAGACGCCCCCCGGGAGCTGGACCGGTTTCTTGCCAATACGAGACATCGGACCCTCCTCAGAACACGGTGCAGAGCACTTCGCCGCCAACGTTCTGGCTGCGGGCGCTCGCGTCCGACATGACGCCCTTCGGCGTCGAGATGATCGAGACGCCGAGGCCCTGGCGGACCTGCGGGATCTCCTTGGAGCCCAGGTAGACGCGGCGGCCGGGCTTCGACACGCGCTTCAGTTCGCGGATCACCGGAGTGCCGTCGTAATACTTCAGCGAAATCACGAGGGTCGGGTGGCCGCCCGCGTCGGTGCCGGCTTCGTAGCCGCGGATGTAGCCTTCTTCCGCAAGCACGTCGAGCACCCAGCCGCGGAGCTTCGAGGCCGGGGTGGAGACGGTGGACTTGCCGCGCATCTGGGCGTTGCGGATGCGGGTGAGCATATCGCCGATAGGATCGTTCATCGCATTCCCTCCCTTACCAGCTCGATTTCACGAGGCCGGGGATCTGGCCCATCGAACCGAGGTCGCGAAGCGCGATCCGGCTGACTTTGAGTTTGCGGTAGTAGGCGTGCGGACGCCCGGTGAGCTGGCAGCGGTTGTGCAGCCGGGTCGCCGAGCTGTTGCGCGGCAGTTTCGCCAGCCTTCGGGACGCGCGGAAGCGCTCCTCCATCGGGCGTTCCTGGTCGTTGATGACGTCCTTGAGGGCGGCGCGCCGGGCGGCATACTGCTCGACCAGCTTCTGGCGCTTCGCCTCGCGGGCAATCATGGATTTCTTAGCCATTGTCCAAATTCCTCCCGAGGCTCAGCTGTTGAACGGCATGTTGAAGGCCTTCAGCAGCGCCTTGGCTTCTGCGTCGGTCTTCGCGGTGGTGCCGATCACGATGTCCATGTCCTAGACCCTCGTCGACCTTGTCGAAGTCGATCTCGGGGAAGACGATGTGCTCCTTGAGCCCCATGGCGTAGTTGCCACGGCCGTCGAACGCCTTGCCGGACACGCCGCGGAAGTCGCGCACGCGGGGCATGGCAATGGTGATGAGACGGTCGAGGAATTCATACATCCGGTCGCCGCGCAGCGTCACCTTGGCGCCCAGCGGCATGCCCTCGCGCACCCTGAAGGTGGCGATGGATTTCTTCGCCTTGGTGATGACCGCCTGCTGGCCGGCGATCCTGGTGAGGTCTTCCTGGGCGGACTTCGCCTTCTTGGAATCCTTCACCGCTTCGGTGCCGCAGCCGATGTTGAGCACGATCTTTTCGAGCCGCGGGATCATCATCTCGTTCTTGTAGGAAAACTCTTCCTTCAGAGCCGGGCGGATGGTTTCGCGGTAGAGCGTCTTGAGGCGCGGGGTGTAGGTGGCAGCGTCGAGCATCAGATCGCCTCCCCGGTGGTCTTGGCAAAGCGCACCTTGGTGCCGTTCTCGTCGCGGAAGCCGACCCGGGTGGCCTTGCCGTTCGAGTCGAGGAGCGCGAGGTTCGACAGGTCGATCGGCATCGCCTTCGGCAGCCGGCCGCCCTGCGAGGTCTGGGTCTGGCGCTGGTGGCGCACGGCCATGTTGATGCCGTCGACGACGGCCTTGCCGGTCTTCGGCATCACCCGGGTGATCTCACCCTGCTTGCCGCGGTCCTTGCCCGCGAGCACGACGACCTTGTCGCCCTTCTTCAGTTTCGCGGCCATCAGAGCACCTCCGGGGCAAGCGAGATGATCTTCATGAAGTTCTTGGCGCGCAGCTCGCGCACCACCGGTCCGAAGATCCGGGTGCCGATCGGCTCGCCCGCGTTGTTGAGGATCACCGCGGCGTTGCGGTCGAAGCGGATGGCGGTGCCGTCTTCGCGACGGACTTCCTTGGCGGTGCGCACGACGACGGCCTTGCGCACGTCGCCCTTCTTCACACGGCCGCGCGGGATGGCTTCCTTCACCGAGACGACGATGATGTCGCCGACGGAGGCGTATTTACGCTTGGACCCACCCAGGACCTTGATGCACTGCACCCGGCGCGCGCCGGAGTTGTCAGCGACATCCAGATTGGTCTGCATCTGGATCATGGGGTTTCTCCTGACCTTTGAGGGCTGTTCTGGTTATTGGCCCTCATGGTTTCGATCAAACCGGGATGTGAACCCGCCTCAGGCGGTAATCACTTCCCAGCGCTTGGTTTTCGACTTCGGCGCGCATTCCTGGATGCGCACGGTGTCGCCGACTTTGAACGTGTTGTTCTCGTCGTGGGCCCGATACTTCTTGGTCTGACGCACGGTCTTCTGAAGCAGCGGGTGCTTGAAACGGCGCTCGACGAGCACCGTCACGGTCTGCTGGTTGGCGTTGGAGGTCACGGTGCCTTGCAGGATACGTTTGGGCATCTCACTGGCCTCCGTTTAGGCGTTGCCGGCCGCGGCGGCGGCCTTTTCGTTGAGGATCGTCTTCACCCGGGCCGCATCGCGGCGCACCTGGCGCACACGGGCGGTGTTCTCCAGCGCGCCGGTGGCTTGCTGGAAACGCAGGTTGAAGGCTTCTTTCTTGAGCGATTCCAGCTCTTCCCTGAGCTGGTCCGCGGTCTTGTCACGCAATTCGCTGGCGTTCATGCGCCTCATCCTTTCAACATCACCGGGACGCCCGTCACGTTCGCGTCCGCAAACGCTCGGGTCACGCCGAATCCGGTGGAGTTCGTGTGAAGGCTGCGCTTTACGCGCCTTTGCCCCGCATGGCAAGCCCCCTGCCCCGGAAATGTGCGGTTGACGGCAGGAGCGCGCGCGTCCTGTCACTTTCGCGCGCGCGCCCACCGATTTCGCTTGATCGCCTCTGGCCTTCCCACTGACACTCACACCATTTCAACGCGCCCGCGGCGGTTTTTTTCCGGAACCAAGGGCCATTTTCAGGTGCCATTCTACGGTCTATTTCTACGGGCGCCACTCTGCTCACCGGCATCGTCGTCATCGCCGGTGACGTCATCCTCAAGATCGCATCCGAGCGCGTCAGGGACCGCGACCTCGCCATTCCTCATCGCCCTCGGGTGCATCCTCTATTCCGTGGCCGCGTCCTGTGTTCTGGGCGATGCGGCACACGACCCTCGCCCATGCCGCAGTGGCCTACTCGATGTTCACCCTGCTGGCCTCGCCGCGATCGGCGTCTTCGGTTCGGCGGAAGACCTCGGCGCGGAATGGGCCGATCGGCTTTGCGCTCGCCTCGATGACGATGATGGCCCGGTTCCACTAGCAGTGCGCTCCGCGGTGAATCGGCCGCAAGAGGGGGAAAATCGGCAGATTTCGCCCCCTGTTGCGGATTTCTGATAAGTTCAGGTGGTAGCGACCGGATTGGACCGACCGGTAACTTACGAGGGAGATCAGCGATGTCGATTTTGCGCCGCGGAATGTGAAGGGCGTGCCGGTGAAGCGGCTCTCAGGAGAAACTGGGGATCACCGCCGACGGCGACTTCGGCCCCCACACCGAAAAGGCGGTGAAGGAGTATCAGAAGGCCAACGGCCTGGCGGTCGACGGCATCGCCGGGCCCGACACCTTCACCCACATGGGGCTTTCGAACTGGTGCCCTGCGTCGCGGGTCCAAGGGAGCGGCGGTGAAGCGGCTTCAGGAGGGCCTCCCGGGACCGGCGCCGACGGGATCTTCGCCGACCGAGAAAGCGGTGAAGGCGTTCCAAGAGAAGCACGGCCTCGCCGTGGACGGGATCGCGGGACCGGAGACCCCCGCCAAGCTCGACAGCTTCTCGGCGGAAGTGACCGAGGAGACGGTCGAGAAGGCCCGTGTGCGCTCGACGAGGAGAAATTCGAGGAAGACTCGATGCCCGAGATCGAGGGCACCACGGTGGTCAAGCGCTGCCGAGGCTGTCAAGGAGGCCGTCAAGGACGCGGTGACGCCCGACGCCACTGCCGCCGGCGCCCGAGAAGAAGTCGATCTGGCAGAAAGTCACCGGCTGGTTCGGCTGATCCATTCCTGGGGACAGGTGCACTCACTCCCTGCCGGTCCGTCCGGCGGGGCTTTTTTTTGGGGGGCGACACCCCGCGCCCCGCGTCACCCCGCCGCGCGCGCCGTCGCGGGCGCACTCTTGGGCAAACCGTGCGGCCTGCGCTGAAGGCGCGAAAGGAGACTGCCATGGCCGAAATCAAGACCCTGTTCGTCACCCCTTCTATCGCGCGCGCCCTTCCTTCCGAACACGACCCAGGTCGACACCGCCGAGCTCAGACCGAGTGCCGGGCCATCGCCGAGGACGACGAGGCGGGTCAGCAATGGTCGGAGGACAACGACTACCCGGCGAAGATCACGCCCGCTCGGCCGATCTGCCCTGGCGCTCGCCGGTGTTCGCGGCGCTGAAGAAGGCGCTCGACAAGCACGTGGCCGCCTTCGCCGAGACGCTCGAAAGTGGGACCTCGGCGGCGGCAGGGAGCTCGAAGACCTGTGGATCAATATCCTGCCCGAGGGCGGACGCACTCGAGTCATCCATCCACATTCGGTGATCTCGGGCACGACCTACGTGGCGATCCCTGGTGGGGGCCGCCGCGTTGAAGCTCGAAGACCTGCCGCGCTCGCCGGATGATGGCGGCCCCTCGGCGCAAGGACGCGCGCGAGGAGTTGAGGCTGTTCGTCTACATGAAACCTTCGGCCGGGCGACGTCTTCCTGTGGAAAGCGATGCGCCACGAGGTGCCCTTTGAACCTCGCCGACGACGAGGAGCGGATCTCGGTGAGCTTCAACTACAAGGGTGTGACACCCCGCCGTCCCCCCGAATCCCGATTTCGTTGTAGACTTCGCGCACCGGGCCCGCAGCGGGACCGGATCTAGGGAGGGACGGATGGCGGCACTGTTTTCGGAAGACTGGATGAAGGCCTTCGGCGAGGCGTGGAACGCGGAACCGGAGCTCGGCGAGGCGCTGGCGAAAATCGGGTTCAACTCGGTGATCGGCTACGGGATGCAGGGCGACGCCCAACCCAAGGGCTATATCGACGTGCAGAACGGCAAGGTCGTGGCCTCGGGCGCCTATTCCGGCCAGAACCTCAACTGGGATCTGCGCGCCAGTGCCGACAACTGGGAGAAGTGGTGCGCGAAGGGCCTCGGCATGATGGCGCTCGGCATGGCCTACACCACGGGCAAACTCAAGTTCCAGGTCGGCGACTACGGCGCGATGATCAAGAACCCGGCGATGGCGGGGCCGTTCATCAAGAGCTTCACGGTGATGGGCCGGGTGCCGCGCGGGTAGTTCCGGGAGTCCGGCGAGACCCAGGGGCGGCCACGCGGGCGCAGCGGCCCGGTCCGATGCCGAGACGCCCCGCGCAGGGGCCGACGGCTGGGGCACTCTGCCGGCGTCGATGGTCTTTTGTCCCGCCTGTCGCAGTCGGGGCGGATGGCGCGCTGCCGGCAAGTGTCTGCGCCGATTTCGGTGATTGATGCCCGGGACGACCCCGCCGGGGTGGCGGGGGGCCTGCACGCGAACGGCCGAGGGTCACCGCGCGGAGCCCGGCCGGCACCCCCCCATGCCGGAAAAAGAAACAATCCTGGCCGCATTTCCGCCCTTTTCACGCTTCATGGTTAATCCGACCTTTTTTTCGAGAGGATAGCGCAATGGCCTTTTCGGGCTTTTTCGAGGATGTCACGTCCATCCGCAACGCCACCATCCCGCGGGTCGTGGTGCGGAGCACCGACGTCGGCTACGTGGTGAAGACCGAGACGCCGCTGGGCGACCGGGCCGTGCTGATCGAGCGGGTGTCGGCGATTGCCGGGATGGCGCTGGTGGTGCTGGCGGTCGCCGGCCTCTACGCCGGCCGGGCGTATCAGATCGAGGGGCTCGGGACCGGGCCGATGGTCGCCGGCGCGGTGCTTCTGACCGGGGGGATCGCGTATCTGTGGATCTCCGCTCGCGGGATGCGGCACCAGGCGAATTTCGATCTCGAAGCCCGGAAACTGGACTACGTGGTGCGCAACCGGCTCGACGGCTTCCGGGTGCTGCGCTCGGTGAGTTTCGATGAGATCGAGGCCGCGTTCGTGAAGCGGCCGGCCCGACCCGGGCAGCCGGCGGTGCTCTACGTGCGGATCGGCGCGGGCGAGGACCTGATCGAGGTCGCGCGCGGGTCCGAGGACGAGCTGCACCGGCTGC
>JAWKXC010000050.1:0-7136 GCA_041397205.1 Paracoccaceae bacterium | reverse complement strand
TCGCGCGGCCCATGCCGACCAGGCGCGGCAGCCGCACGGTTCCGCCGTCCAGCAACGGAATGCCCCAGCGACGGCAATAGACCCCGAAGTAGGCGTTGTCCGCCATGACCCGCATGTCACACCACATCGCCAGTTCCATGCCGCCCGCGACGGCGGGGCCTTCGATCGCGCCTATGACCGGCTTCGACAGCTCGAGCCGCGACGGCCCCATCGGCCCGCGCGGCGCCGGAGCCGAGCCCATGGGGAAGCCCAGCTCCTCCACGATCTCCTCATGGAACCGCTCGCGATCGCCCAGGGTGCTGGCGTACTTCAGATCCCAGCCGGCGCAGAACGCGCCGCCGTCGCCGTAGAACACCGCGACCTTCGCCTCGGGATCGCGATCGAAGGCGAGGAACGCGGCGGTCAGCGCATCGGCGGTGTCGGGATCGACCGCATTGCGGGCATTGATGCGGTCATTGACGATGGTGGTGACCACACCGTTTCGTTCGACTCGAACGGACACGTTCTTCTCCTGGATGATTGTCGAATGGCGCCCGGTGGCCGGGCGTCGTCAGTTTTCCCGCGTCACCGGCAGCGGCACCATCACCGCCTGCCCCGGGGCGCTGCAGCCCTGGTCGCAGCAGCGCCCCGGCTGCCGGTTGCGGGTGATCGGGCGATCCTCGCTCGAGGCGAGCACACCGCGATCGAGCAGGCGCTCGACGAGCTCGACCTTGCTGCCGATCGGGTAATTGCGGTAGATCTCCTTCTTCATCGCGGCGGGCGAGCCTCCGCCATGCAGGCTGATCACCGAGTACCAGCCGCCCTGGTAGGAAGCGGTGAGGTCCTCGATGAAGCGCGCCACTTCCATCCGCTTGTCGGCGGGCACCGCCGGATTGGCGCGCAGCACCTCGGAGAGCTGCGCCGCGGTAGCCGGGTTGTGGTCCTCGTCCGGACCGGGCAGCGCCACCACCAGGCCGCCGGAGACTTCGTGCGCGAGCCGGTGCATGTCGTAGATCTGGGTGGCGAGCAGCAGCTTGCCGATGTTGGCGAACACCGGCTCCGGCATGAAGATGCCGCTGTACGGATCTGCCGCGCCATAGACGCTGGCAGCGACCCGCGAGCCGAAGAAGCCCTCGGTGATCTTGATCAGCTCGACCATCGGCTCGCGCAGGCTGGACTTCGTCTCGGGGTTGAAGCCGTTGGCCTCGCACATCAGCGCGCCGGCGCCGATCAGCAGGTCGCCGAAGCCGGCGCGCGCCGCGATGCAGCTGTGGCGATGGTGGGTGGCATAGGCGTAGGTCATGTACGACGAGTGCTCCCACTCGCCGGCATAGAAGACCCGCTCCCAGGGCACCAGCACCCGGTCGAAGATCACCACCCCGACCGACTGTCCGTAGCGCCGCGAGAAGAGCGGCGCTCCGTGCTCGGGCTTCTCGCCGGGGCGCCCTGCCGGCCGTGCCACGATGGTGATGCCCGGTGCGTCGACGGGCACCGCGCAGCAGATCGCGAAGTCGGTGTCCTCCGGACCCATGTTGCGGCAGGGCATGACGAGGAACTCGTGCATGTAGGGCGCGCCGGTGACGATCGCCTTGGTGCCGGAGATCACCACCCCGCGCGCATTGCGCTCGACGATGTGGACATAGGTGTCCGGGTTGGCCTGCTGGTGCGGCTTGCGGGAACGATCGCCCTTGGCATCGGTCATGGCGATGCCCACGGCGAGGTCGTTCTCCTGCACATGCGCGAGGTAGTTGGCGAAGCGGGCCCGATGCTCGGTGCTGCCGCGGGCATCATCGATACGCGCCGCCACCTGGCCGATCGCGTTGAGCGCATCGTGGGTCAGGTAGCGCTGGGCGCAGCCGGTTTCCTGGCACAGCAGGCGCACCGCCTCGAGCTTGTTCAGCAGGTCGCCGCCCGACTGGTTGATGTGCAGCATGCGCGGCACCACCCGGTCGCCGGAACGGGCGAGCATCAGCGGTGCGAGCGCCGGATCGCGGGCGAAGTCGTAGCAGACCCCGAGGGCCTGGACGCCGGGCCGCAGGGCCGGCTCGTCGGCGACCGATTCGATGCGCCGACCATCGACGTAGACGACCGGCGCGAGGCGACGCAGGGATTCGCGATAGTCCGCGGCGCTCATCAGGGCAACCGAAGCCCGCATGGGCTCGGTCGGGGTTTCCGGGGCGTTCATGGCGTGTCTCCCGTGGGTTCCAGGAAAATTTAAACGATGTTCAATTTATTGTCCATATGTTTATAATCGAGCATGACCACCACCTCATCCGATACCGCGCCGGACCGTCGCAGCGCCCGCCTGCAGGCGATGCACGAAGCCCGCCGGGCCCATGTGCTGGCGGCCGCGCGCGAAGTGTTCATGGCCCTCGGGCTCGAGGGCACCAGCATGCGCGAGATCGCCCAGCGAGCCGGCTACACCCCGGGGGCGATCTACGGTTACTTCCCCGGCAAGGAAGACATCTACGGGGCGCTCCTCGGGGAATCGCTCGAGCGCCTCAATGCCGGTGTTGCAGCGGCTCTGGCCGATGGGCAATCCCCCCGTCGATCGCCTGCGCGCCGGCGCCCGGGCATTCTTCGACTTCTACCGGGACAACCCGCGCGACCTCGACCTCGGCTTCTATCTCTTCCAGGGCATGAAGCCCCGGGGCCTGACCCCGGCGCTCGACGATGCCTCAATGCGCGGCTGCGCGATGCCCTGCAGCCGGTACGCGACGCCCTGCGGGAGATCGGCATGCCGGCCGGCGCCGCGCTCGCCGAGACCACCCCCTGCTCGCCCATGTCGCCGGGCTGCTCCTTCTCAGCCATACTGGGCGCATCCGCATGTTCGGGCAGGATCCGGAGGCGCTCTTCGATGCCTATCTCGATGCCCTCGCCGCGCGTGCCGCGGCGGCCGCCGGGGCCGGCGGAGGACCGGCAGGCGGGCAAGGCCAGGAGGACCGCGATGTCGAAGATGAATGCCGAGGACGATGTCCTGGTGCTGGTCGACTACCAGGCCCGCCTGCTGCCGGCGATCCACCGCGCACCGGCGGTGGTGGCGGCGGCCGTCATGCTCGCCGATGCGGCGCGGGCGCTCGGCGTGCGCATCGTCGGCACCGAGCAGAATCCCGCCGGACTCGGCCCGAACACCGACGAGATCCGGCGGCGCTGCGACGTGACGATGGCCAAGATGCACTTCGACGCCTGCGCCGACGGCCTGCCGGCCCTGCTCGCCGAGGGCCGGCCCGCCGGCCAGTCGCCCGGCGTGGTCATCGCCGGCTGCGAGGCCCATGTCTGCCTGCTGCAGACCGCGCTGGGCCTGCTCGATACCGGCCATCGGGTGCGGGTGGTCGAGACCGCCTGCGGCTCGCGCCGCCCGACCGATCGAGAGGCCGCGATGCGGCGCCTGCAGGCGGCCGGCGCCATCCTGGTCACCGAGGAGATGGTCGTCTTCGAGTGGCTGCGCAGTTGCGAGCATCCGGCATTCCGGACGGTTCTGGCCCAGCTCAAGGCGTACTCCCCCGGCACCTGAAACCTGGGCCCCGGCCCGATGACGGGCGAGCGACAGCGAGGTTGCATTTTCTGCAATCGGCATGCCGCAGGCTGCGATTGTGGCGCGGCGGAGGATCGCCGAGACTGTCCGCCGATCCTTCCACCGAACCGGAGTTCCGCATGGATTTCGAATATTCGCCGCGCGTGAAGCAGATGCAGGCGCAGCTGCTGGCGTTCATGGACGAGCACATCTACCCGAACGAGAAGCGCTATCACGAGGAAGTCGAGGCGAACCGGCGCGCGGGCAATCCGTGGCAGCGCTCGCAGGTGATCCACGAGCTCAAGCCGATCGCGCGCAAGGCGGGGCTGTGGAACCTCTTCCTGCCCAAGAGCGACCGGGCGCCCGAAGGCCTGTCCAATCTCGAGTACGCCCCCCTGTGCGAGATCATGGGCCGAGTCTACTGGGCCTCGGAAGTCTTCAACTGCTCGGCGCCCGACACCGGCAACATGGAGACGCTGGAGCGCTATGCCTCCGAGGAGATCAAGGACCAGTGGCTCGACCCGCTGCTGGCCGGCGAGATCCGCTCGGCCTTCGCCATGACCGAGCCCGCCGTCGCCTCGTCCGACGCCACCAACATCTGCTCGCGCATCGATCGCGACGGCGACCACTACGTCATCAACGGCCGCAAGTGGTGGACATCCGGGGCGCCGCATCCGGATTGCAAGGTCCTCATCTTCATGGGCAAGACCGACACCGAGGCCAACCGCCACCAGCAGCAGTCGATGATCGTGGTGCCGATCGACACCCCCGGGGTCAACGTGATGCGCGCACTGTCGGTGTTCGGCTACGACCATGCCCCCCATGGGCACGCCGAGGTCGACTTCAAGGACGTGCGCGTGCCGGTGGGCAACATCCTGCTGGGCGAGGGCCGCGGCTTCGAGATCGCCCAGGGCCGACTCGGGCCCGGGCGCATCCACCACTGCATGCGCTCGATCGGCGCGGCCGAACGGGCGCTGGAGCTGATGTGCCGGCGCCTGAACTCGCGCGTGGCCTTCGGCCGGCGTATCTCCGACCAGTCGGTCTGGCGCGAGCGCATCGCGGATGCCCGCTGCATGATCGACCAGGCCCGGCTGATGACACTCAAGGCCGCCTACATGATGGACACGGTCGGCAACAAGATCGCCAAGGCCGAGATCGCCATGATCAAGGTGATCGCGCCCAACATGGCCTGCAAGATCGCCGACTGGGCCATCCAGGCCCATGGCGGCGGCGGCGTCTCGGGCGACTTCGCCGTGGCCAGCCTGTACGTCAGCCAGCGCACCCTGCGCCTGGCCGACGGCCCCGACGAGGTCCACCGCAACGCGATCGCCAAGCTCGAGCTCGCCAAGCACATGGACGTGCCCGGCGAGGTAGAGATGCCCATCACCCGCGGGAGCTGACCCGGCCTCGGATCCGGGCGCATGACCGCGTTGGGAACGCCTTGCCGTACAACCGTACTGTCTGCGGCGTCCCCGCCACGGCCGCGCTGGCAGGCGCGGCCGGTCTCGCCGGCGCGAAGCGGTGCTTCGCGAATTCCCGGCTCGACTCCTGCACCCGGATCCGAACCCGTATGAATGGGGTCAGACCCACTTCGTGCGCGGACGGTCCGGTTCCGGTGCGGTGAGCGCCGGAACCGCCCGCACACCGGTGTGGCAGCGCTGGGCCAGCTCGACGTAGCGCTGGGTTCCTTCGCCCTTACCGGCGATCTGGGCGGGTGTCAGCTCCCGCACCACCCGCGCCGGCACGCCCGACACGAGGGTACGCGGCGGCACTTCGCCGCCGATCTTCACGAAGCTCATGGCGGCGACGATCGCCTGCTCGCCGACATGGGCGCGGTCCATCACGACCGCGTTCATCCCGACGAGCGCATCGCGCCCGACATGGGCGGCATGGATCACCGCGCCATGGCCGATGTGGCTGCGCGAGGCCATCACGCAGTCGAAGTCCCACAGGCTGTGGACCACGCAATTGTCCTGCAGGTTGGCCTCTTCCTCCATCACGATCCGGCCGAAGTCGCCGCGCAGGACGGCGCCCGCCCCGATATAGCAGCGCGGCCCGATGATGACGTCGCCGATCAGCACGGCGCTCGGGTGGACCCAGGCCGTCGGGTCGACGACGGGCGTGAGATCCTCGAAGGTGTAGACGGTGGGGGCTTTCATCTGATCCTGGTTCAATTGGTGCGCTGGGACCGGTCCTTGGCGTTCTGCGCCTCGATGCTGGCGCGCGCCTCGGCCCACTGCTCGTCGGTCCATTCGCGCAACGCATAGAAATTGCCGCCGGTGCCCAGATAGCTCGCGCCATCCATGTGCAGCAGCTGGCCGCTCAGCCAGTCGCAACCGTCGGCCATCAGGAAGGTGGCGAGGTTCTGCAGCTCGCTCATCTCGCCGCAGCGCCCCTGGGGATTGATGCGCGCCGAGCGCGACCCCGGCGCTTCGCCGGGGTTGAGCCGCTTGCTCATGCCCTCGGTGGGGATCTCGCCGGGCCCGATCGCGTTGAGGCGCACACCGTAGCGCGCCCATTCGAGCGCGAGCGAGCGGGTCATGGTGGCGACGCCGGCCTTGCTCATCGCCGACGGAACGACGAAGGGCCCGCCGTTCTCGACCCAGGTGACGATGACGGAGATGACCGACTTCATCGGATCGCCGGGTTTCCAGCCGCCGGCCGCCTTCGCCGCCGCGATCCAGCGCTTGCCGACCGCGTTGGTGACGTAGAAGCTGCCGTGGAAGACGATGTTGGCGATGGCATCGAAGGCGCGCGGGCTGAGCGCCTCGGTCGGGCTGATGAAGTTGCCCGCCGCGTTGTTGACGAGCCCGGTCAGCGGCGGGCCGCCGGCGAAGATGTCGTCGACCATCGCGTCGATCGCGGCGGCATCGCGGATATCGACGCCGAAGGTGTCGACCCGCCCGCCATGGGCCTTCATCATCTCCGCCGCGGTCTCGTCGAGCACGCCCTTGCGGCGGCCGCAGATGACGATGTCGGCCCCGAGCTGCAGGAATCTCTCGGCCATGGCGCGGCCCAGCCCGGTACCGCCGCCGGTCACCAGGATCCGCTTGCCGGCAAGCACGTCGTTGCGAAACATGGGGCGTCTCCTTGTCGAGCGGATCCATATAGGGGGTTGGACGCGGGATCGATCCCGCATCCGGTCATGGACCCTGCAGGCATTCTGCATCAAAGCGCGGGCGCCGTGCGGCGCCCTAGCCGCGCCAGCGGCGCGGCCGGTGCGATGCTCCGCTAGCGCAGACGGGCGCAGAGGGCGTCGATGAGAGTCTCGCGCAGGACGTCGAGCGGCTGGTCGCCAACGACGAGACCGGCCCGGCGACATTCCTCGACGACATCCTCCGGGGGCATGTCGTGGACCCGCCGCACGATCTCGATCTCGCGAAACTTGCGCTGCTGGAAGCCGAGCAGATCGGCCCATGAGAACCGGCCCTGGTTGGTCACCTGACTGTCCCGTCGATAGCCCCCGTAAGGGACCGGATTGAAGCACGTGCCGACGGGCGCCGGCCCTGCGGATCGTCCCGGATGCCGTCATGCGCGCGGCTATCTCGGACAAATGGCGCTCCGCCTACCTCAAGCGGGTAAGATCGGCATGCCGTCGGACCCGATTCCCAGGAGACCTCATGAAGCCGGTCAGTTCGCTGCA
>JAWKXC010000049.1:0-7265 GCA_041397205.1 Paracoccaceae bacterium | reverse complement strand
CGTGATGCGCCGGGCGCACCTCCATAGGCGGTCCGGCGCCCCCGGACTGTCCGGGCCCCGCGGCCGCGCGGCCGCGGCAGCCCCGCGCGCCCGCGCGGGCCACCCCCGGCCCCGGGGGACCGCATCGTGACCCCGCAAACCGCATATCCCTGGGAGCTGCCCCCCTCCGGCACCCCCGCACTCTTCGCCGCCACCCTGCGCGGCGCGCTGCCCCGGCTGGAGACCGCGCGCCTCGTCCTGCGCGCCCCGGAGATCTGCGATTTCGCGATCTACCGCGACATCATGATGTCGGACCGCGCCCTCCACATGGGCGGCCCGCTCGACCGCCGCGCGGCCTGGCTCGACTTCACCCAGGTCGTCGCCACCTGGTGCCTGCGCGGCCACGGGTTGTTCGCGATCGAGGCGAAGGACACCGGCGAAACCCTCGGCTTCACGCTGATCGGCTTCGAACATGGCGACCGCGAGCCCGAGCTCGGCTGGTTCCTGACCGAGGCCACCGAGGGCAAGGGCTACGCCTACGAAGCCGCGAAGGCGGTCCGCGACTGGGGGCTCGACACGCTCGGCCTCGCCGCGCTGGTCAGCTACATCGACCCGCCCAACACCCGCTCGGTCCGCCTCGCCGAGCGTCTCGGCGGCTGGCTCGACCCGGTGGCCTCGGCCGTGGTCTCCGCAGACCAGGGCGAAGAGGTCGTGGTCTACCGCCACTGGCCCCCCGCCGACGGCGATGGCGGCATGGAGGCCTACGCATGAGCCACGCCGTCGCCATCCCCACCCTCACCACCGAGCGGCTCACGCTCCGCGCCCCGAAGATCGCGGATTTCGAGCACTGGGCCGCCTTCTTCGCCTCCGAGCGTTCGGCGCATGAGCGCGGACCGCTCCCGCGCCGGCAGGCCTGGTCGACCTGGGCTGCCGACGTCGCCAACTGGACGCTGCGCGGCTACGGCCCCTTCGGAGTCGAAACGAAGGAGACGGGCGCCTATCTCGGCGAGGTCGGGATCTACGAGACCGACAGCTACCCCGAGCCGGAGCTCGGCTGGTTCGTCCTGCCCGAAGCCGAGGGCAAGGGTATTGCCGCCGAGGCGGCGCGCGCGGTGATGGGCTGGGCGCATGACAGCTTCGGCTGGACCCGCCTCGTCAACATCATCGACCCCGCCAATGCCCGCTCCATCGCGCTCGGCCTGCGGCTCGGGGGCGTGATCGACCCGACCGCGACCGGCGAAGATCCCGGCGACGTCGTGATCGTGCATTCTCTCGGAGGTCAGGTATGACGCGGTCTGTCGACATCCCCACCCTTACCACCGACCGGCTCACCCTGCGCGCCCAGCGGCCGGAGGATTTCGACGCCTACGCCGCCTTCTACGGCTCCGAGCGATCCTGGGGCATGGGCGGTCCGCTCGAGCGGCCCCAGGCCTGGCGCGCCTTCGCGGCCGAGCTCGGGCACTGGCAGATGCGCGGCTACGGCTTCTGGGCGGTCGACGTGACCGAGACCGGCGAGACCGCCGGCCAGGTCGGCTTCTGGCATCCCGAAGGCTGGAGCGAGGTCGAAATCGGCTGGGCGATGTTCGCTGGCTCCGAGGGCAAGGGCTATGCCTATGAGGCGGCGAAACACCTGCGCGCCTACGCCTACGACAGCCTCGGCTGGGGCCCGCTCACCAGCGTGATCGTCCCCGGCAACACCCGGTCGGAGGCCCTCGCCACCCGCCTCGGCGCCCGCCCGGAGCGCGAATGGCGCTCGCCGACCGGGCGCACCGGGGTGATCTGGCGCCACCCGGGCCGCGACGCGCTGCCCGCCTCCGGCGCGACGGGGGGCCGGACATGACCGCCCCCCTCCTCACCACCGACCGGCTGACCCTGCGCCGCCCCGACAGCCGCGACGAGACGGCGATGGCGCGCTTCTTCTCCGACGCCCGCTCGCGCTTCTACGGCGGGCCGAAGGACGCCGAACAGGCCTGGCGCGATCTCGCCGCACGGATCGGACATTGGGAGCTGCGCGGTTACGGCATGTTCGCGATGGTCGAGCGTGCGAGCGGCGAGACCATCGGGCTCGCCGGCCCCTGGCACCCCGCGGGGCTCCCCGAGCCCGAGATGTCCTGGCTCGTCACCGAGGCCCGTCACGAAGGCCGGGGCTACGCCACCGAGGCCGCCCGCGCGGTGCTCGACCACCTGTTCGCCACCCAGGGCTGGGCCAGCCTGCCGAGCTACATCGACCGCGGCAACGCCGCCTCCCGCGCCCTCGCCGTGCGGCTCGGCGCCCGGCCCGACCCGACCTCGCCGTCGCCGATCCCCAATTGCGAGACCTGGCGCCACCTGCCCGTGACTGCCGAGGTTCCGGCATGACCATCACCGATCTCGCCCCCACCACCTTCGCGATCCCGACGCTCGAAACCGAGCGGATGTTCCTGCGCGCCATGCGTGCCGACGACATCGAGGCGGAAATCGACTTCTTCCAGACCGAGCGCTCGCGCGCGGTCGGCGGGCCGCTGCCGGCGAACCAGGTCTGGCGGGCGGTCGCCGGCATGATCGGCCACTGGGCGTTGCGCGGCTACGGCTTCTGGGCGCTCGAGGAGAAGGTCTCGGGGCGCTATCTCGGGCGGGCCGGGCTCTGGTGCCCCGATCCCTGGCCCGAACCGGAAATCGGCTGGACGCTGATGGCCCACGCGGAAGGCCGGGGCTTTGCCCGGGAAGCCGCGCTGGCGGCGCGCGCCTTCGCCTACGAGAGCCTCGGCTGGACCACGGCGATTTCGCTGATCGTCGCCGGCAATACCCGGTCCGAGGCGCTCGCCCGGCGCCTCGGGGCGACCCGCGCGGGCGAATACCTGCACCCGACCATCGGGGCAATGAACATCTGGCGCCACCCGGGACCGGGGCAGGCAGAGACCGATACCGGCCATACCAAATGGAGAGCCCAATGACCGACGACGCCACCCGCGCCGCCGAACTCCTGAAGAAGCACCGCGCCTCGATCGACCGGCTCGACGCGATCCTGGTCTACACCCTCGGCGAGCGGTTCCAGCACACCCAGGCCGTGGGCAGGCTCAAGGCCGAGCACAACCTTCCCCGTCCGATCCTGCCCGCGAAGCCGAGCAGATCGCGCGGCTCGAAGAATTGGCGAAGGAGGCCGATCTCGACCTGACTCCTCGCCGTGAAGTTCCTCAACTTCATCATCGCGCTGAAGTCATTCAGCACCATCTCAAACACCAGGAACAGTGGGGCCTGAGGCCCCTTCACAAGCCAGGAACAGGAGAAAAAACCATGGCCATGAAATCCGTCTGCCCGCGGCGGCTCGAAGAAACGCCCGCACTACTCGATCGTCGCCGCTGACAGCCGGATGCCGCGCGACGGCCGCTTCATCGAGAAGCTCGCACCTACAACCCGCTGCTGCCGAAGGACAGCGAGGACCGGGTCAAGATGAACGTCGACGCGGTGAAAGGCCTGGCTCGACAAGGGTGCCAAGCCCACTGACCGCGTTGCCTGGATGCTGGAAGCGGCGGGGGTGCTCGCGAAGAAGGAGCGCGCGAACCCGAAAAAAGGGCACCCCGGGCAAGGCCACCAGAGCGGGCCGAGCAGAAGGCCGCGAAGGCCGCCGCCGCGGCGGCCCCGGCCGAGGACACCGCCGCCGAGGCGACCGCCGAGTAATCGGCGCTCGACGATCCATCGGGCGCGGGGCCGGTGCGGTTCCGCGCCGCGACGGACAGGGAGGCAGGCATGTCAGACGCGCGCGTCTGTGTCGGCGCCATCGCCACCGGGGTCGGCGCGAGGTGCGGTTGAAGAGTTTACCGCCGAACCTGAGGCGATCGCCGCCTACGCCCGCCCTGGACCGAGGACGGAGCGCGCGTTTCGCGGTCGAAATCAGCCGGCCGGTGAAGAACGGCTTGCCGCCCGGCTCGGGGGCATTGCCAGGCAAGGAGGAGGCCGATTGCGCTGCGCGGCGCACACGGCTGCCGGTTGAGCGTGACGCACTGCCCTCGCTTCCCGACGACGAATTCTATCACGCGCCGACCTGATCGGCCTTGCGGTGCACGACACCGGCGGCCGGCTGATCGGGGCGTGTCACAGCCGTGCACAACCACGGCGCGGGCGATCTGCTGGAGGTGAGCGAGGGGGTTGGCGACACCGGTGCCCCTTCCCTTCACCAGGGCCGGCGTGCCGACGGTCGACCTCGCCGCGGGCCGCATCGTCGCCGACCCGCCCGAGGGCATCCTGCCCGACTGACCGGACACGCCGGAACCGGCCCGGTGGGTTCCGCCTGGCGCCACGCCGGATGGCATCGGACGGCCGAGGGCCAACGCGCCCGCCACGCAACCGGCGACACCCCCGGGCTGGCCGTCACCCCTTCGCCGCGGCACGCCAAGCCCGAGAAGATGTCTTTCAGGCCGGGATTTCCGACATGTCGAATGCGGCGGTTTCCCGGGAAACCGGTCGCCTCGACCCGGCCTGACAGCGCGCGACACCCACCAGCGCGATCGTCACGCCGCGGACCCAGCCGCCGCCCTGTCCCGCCGGCCGCCGGAAATTCGATCCACAGGCGCAGAATCCGCTTGGCACTCTGCCGTGGAATCACGTTTCCTCGAGCCACGGCGAGGGGGGGAACGTCGCCGAGGGAGGTTCACGCCGATGATAGGCCCAAGAAGCCGCACGGGTCTCGCCCTGCTTGGCGTGGCGCTCTACGGCGGCCCGGTTCTCGCAGGGCTGGCCCTGCACGACTGGTCGGTGCTACCCGTTCTCGCGGCCCTGTTCCTGCTCTACTTCGTGGCGAGCCGCCGGCCCGACCTTCGGAGCATCGCGGGCCGGGCGAACCTCGCCACCGTGGCGGTCGTCCAGGTCGCCCTGGTCACGATCGGTTGGGCCATCGGCCGGGGCCTTGCCGACATCGTCGGCGCCGTGGCGCTGCCGCTCTGGGCGCCGCTGGCGATCACCGCCGTCGCGGCGGGGATCGGCGCCTGGGCGTTCCGCGACGCCGCCGAGATGGACGTGATGCTGGACAGCGCGCTGGCCCGGCTCGCCGAGATGGAGACCCGATCGGCACCGTCCAGGCCGCTCGACGTGGCCTGGCCCGATCCCGAGCCGGGGGTCGACGCGGCCGTCCGGCGGGCGCTCGACGCGCTTCGCGCCTTGCCCGCGATCGAGCCTGCCCGGATCGACCCGATCATGCACCGGCTCAACACCGAGGCCGGGGCCGCGGGATTCGATCCGCTCTACGATGCTGCCGGGCGCGAAGGGTCGTTCAACGAACCGGTGGTGGATTTCGCCCTCCTGCGGTTCTGTGCCCTGCCGCAGATCTTCGACCAGCTCGTCGCCCGCGGCGAGGCCAGGCTCAGCGCCGGTGCTGCTGACCGCGCCGGACCCGCTGGTGCGGGCCGAGGCGCGCGCACTCGTCGCCAGCATGGTGGATGCCGCCGTGCCGCCACGAGCTGCCGGACCCGGCGCTTCTCAGAGGCTGCGCCGTGGTTTCCGGCGAGGGCTACAACCGGCTTCTTGCGCGTTGCGCGCATGGCGGCTCGACCATGCTCGGAGCCTGAATTCGCGTCTTTCTCTGCCGCCCCGGATCGGTAGGAACGCGCCATGACCGACACTCCCGAGCCTCCCCGGCCCAAATCCACGGCCGTCACCAGATCGCCGCCACGCTGAAGCCGCGCGCACTGATGAGCGACACGCCGCAGCTCGCCGGCGCACGGGCCGCGCGGGTCATCACCCTGTTTCCCGGCGCCTTTCCCGGCGTGTCGGCGAGAGCCTCACCGGCAAGAGCGCTGGCGGAAGGCCTCTGGCAACCGACACCGTGGACCTCGGATCGGCTTCGGCGAGGGCAGACACCGCAATGTCGACGACAGCCCGCCTGGCGGCGGCGCCGGCATGGTTCTGCGCGCCGACGTGCTCGCCGCCGCAATCGACGCGACGAGCGACGGCACGCCCAGCGACCGGGCGCGCTGGCCGATCGTCTATCTCTCGCCGCGGGGGCATCGGTTCGACCAGGCGATGGCCCACCGGTTCGCGGCCTGCGACGGCGTCACGATGATCTGCGGGCGGTTCGAGGGGGTCGACGAGCGGGTGCTCGAAGACTACGCGATCGAGGAGGTCTCCCTGGGCGATTTCGTCATGACCGGCGGCGAGATCGCGGCGCAGGCGATGATCGACGCCACGGTGCGGCTCCTGCCCGGTGTGCTCGGCAATGCCGCCTCGACGGAGGAGGAAAGTTTCTCGCACGGGCTGCTCGAACACCCGCAATACACCCGCCCCGCCGTCTGGCGCGGTCGCGAGATCCCGCCGGTGTTGCTGTCGGGACACCACGGCGAGATCGCCCGCTGGCGCCGCGAACAGGCCGAAGCGGTCACGCGGGCGCGGCGGCCCGACCTCTGGGCGCGGCACCAGGACCGGCAATCAGACCGGGACTGACGCGCAACGGGCGGCCCGAAGTCGGGACCGCCCGTTGCCGAATGGCTGGCGTCGTGGCCGGTTCAGAACCGGATGCCGGCGCGCAGCTGGCCGCCGTGCGACGCGTAGTCGAAACCGCCCGGGGTCGTGTTCGGCAGATTGCGATAGGTGTATTCGCCGCCGAGGAAGAACTTGTCGGTGACGGCGTAGTCGAGGCCGGCGCCGGCGTTCCAGCCCGAGGCTGTGAGGCCAAGGAGCCCGGTGTCGGTGGTGGTGTAGCCGCCCGAGGCATAGAGGAGCGCGTCGCCGAGACTGTAGCCGATACGGGCCTTGGCATCGACCACATAGTCGAGATCGAAGGAGGGCGGCAGTCGGATCGTCCCGGTCTGGGCGGCGATCTCGACGCCGTAGACCAGGTTGCCGCTCTGCATGTTGTAGCCGGCGAAGCCGCCGTAGGTGGTCGCGTCGAAGGTGAAGCCGGGGGTGATCGTCCCGCTCTGGATGCCGCCGGTGCCGCCGGCGTAGAAACCGGCCCAATCGGCGACCGGCTGGGGCGCCGGCATGTAGACTTCTTCGATGTAGGGCTCCGGGGAGCCGGCGAGGGCTGCACTGCCGACCAGGCCGGCGATGACAGTGGCTAGGAGCGTATATTTCATTTTTTCCTCCTAAAATGTACTGCTCTGACGCTCGCTTACCATATCTCGCCGCAATTTGGCCCGGTCTCGCCCACGAAGTTTCACAACCGGCGAATAAAGTTGCAAAAAGACAACAAATCCAAGCCTATTCCAGCAAGGAAGCCTTGATCGAGTTCGAATCGTGACTCCACCCCGGCGGACTGTCGGCAGCGGTTTGACCGAGCGCATTGCCCCCCGGACGAACCCGCCGCATAATGGGTT
>JAWKXC010000048.1:0-8511 GCA_041397205.1 Paracoccaceae bacterium | reverse complement strand
ACCGGCAGGAGACCCCATGCCCCAGAAATCCATTCTCATCACCGGCTGCTCGTCGGGGATCGGCCATGACGCCGCCCACGCGCTGAAGGCCCGCGGCTGGCGGGTCTTCGCCACCGCGCGCAAGCCCGAAGACGTGGACCGGCTCGCGGCCGAGGGCCTCGAAAGCCTGCGGCTCGACCACACCGACCCCGGGACGATCCGCGCCGCCCTCGCCGAAGCCACCGCGCGCACCGGCGGCACGCTCGACGCGGTCTTCGCCAACGGCGCCCACGGTCTGCCCTCGGCCACCGAGGACCTGCCGACGGAGGCGCTGCGCGAGATCTTCGAGACCAATTTCTTCGGCGTCCACGAGCTTGTGCGCCAGACCCTGCCGATCCTGCGCGCCCAGGGCCACGGGCGGATCGTGCTCAACTCCTCGATCCTCGGCTTCACCGCCTTCCTCTGGCGCGCCGCCTATGTCGCCACGAAATACGCCCTCGAGGGCTATGCCGACACGCTCCGGCTGGAGCTCGCGGGCACGGACATCCACGCGGTCCTGATCGAGCCCGGGCCCATCGCCACCCGGTTCCGGGTGAACTCCCAGCCGCATTTCGAACGCTGGATCGACTGGCAGAACTCGCCCAACCGCGCCGCCTACGAGGCCAAGGTGCTGCCCCGGCTCTACGACGACAGCGGCCGGCCCGACCCGTTCCAGCTGCCGCCCGCGGCGGTGACCCGGGCGCTGATCCACGCGCTCGAATCACGCCGCCCCCGGCCGCGCTACCCGGTCACCTTCCCGACCCGGGCCGCGGCGGTGCTCAAGCGCGTCCTGCCGACGCGCGCCGCCGACCGGGTGATCGGACGGTTCTGAGGCCGGGTCGCCGTCGCGGTCGTGGCGAGGACGACGCCGGCCGCCCCCTCCCCCCTCGCATTCCGCGCCGGAACCCGTTACCACCGTGGCAAAGGCAGCCAACCCCGGGGGGCCCATGTTCCAGGATCCGCTCTTCCTTCTCGTCGTCGCCGCGGTGGCCATTACCGCGCTGATCCTGCTCACCGGCATCGGCGGCTTCGCGCGCGGCGGCAACTTCAACCGAAAATACGCCAACAAGGTGATGCGCGCGCGGATTCTGGCCCAGGCCGTCGCCATCGCACTCATCCTGCTTTACGTCTACCTGCGCCGGAGCGGCTGACCATGGTGGTGCTGAACAAGATCTACACCCGCACCGGCGACGGCGGCGACACGGCGCTCGGCGACATGAGCCGCGCGCCCAAACACGCCGCCCGGGTCGAGGCCTGCCACGGCACCGTCGACGAGCTCAGCGCGGTGATCGGCACGGCGCGGCTTCATGCCGGCGAAGGCGCCGACGCCGACCTCGCCCGCATCCAGAACGATCTCTTCGACCTCGGCGCCGATCTGTCGCGGCCCAATCTGGCCGCCGACGACACGCGAGGCCATCCGGTGCTCAGGATATTGATCGAGCCCCCAGGTCGAGCGGCTGGAACGCGAGATCGACGCGATGACGGCGGTGCTGGAGCCGCTCCAGGGCTCATCCTGCCCGCCGGCAGCGCGCTCTCGGCGCATCTCCACCACGCCACGCCGTGGCCGCCGCGCCGAGCGCTGCGCCACGCGAGCCGCCGAAGCGGAACCGGGCGACGTGAACGGCGCGGCGATCCGCTATCTCAGCCGGCTGTCGGACTGGCTGTTCTGCGCCGCGCGCATGGCCAACGACGAAGGCCGGGCGGACGTGCTCTGGGTGCCCAGGAGCCAACCGCTGACGCGGCGGGGCTGTCAGCGACGGACCGGCACCCAGATCTCGTAGAGCATCCTGCCCACCTCTGGGGCGTCGTCGTCCGGGTAGCGCTCGAACACCGGACCGGGGCGCACCGCAAGGCCGGAGCCGGGCAGCCAGCGGGCGAACACCGCATCGAAACGGGCGGGCAGCTCCTCGACCGGGGCGCGCTGGCGGAATACGGCCCAGGGTCCCGGGTCCGTCTCCAGCACGGTGAAACCCTCGGGCACCGCCCCCGGCTCCGGCACCTCGACGGCCACGGCATAGCGAAAACGGCCGTCGGGCTGCATCGCGAACGATATCCCATAGAGCGCCCCGGTCACCGCGCCCGCGATCGCGTCGCGCGCGGCAAGGAAGCGGGTGTAGAGCGCCGGGATTTCGCGGCGCCGGCCCATGTCGTAGTCGGCGGCGAGCCCGACAAAGCGCTGCCCGGGGGTGTCGACGACGTCGGGCTCTGGCAGGTCGATCACGGTCATTCTCCTTTCAGCTGGCTGCGGGTCCGATTCCCGGGAACTGTGGGGAGGTTATCGCTAACGCTGCGCCTGCGGCAAAAAACACGGGGGCGCGCGCGCAAGAAAGTGTCGGTTTTGCATTGTTCTGCGGCTGCAAAGGCCGCTAAACACACTTCCAGACTGTCCGCCCGCCGCATCCCGGCGGGCTTGCCAATGGGAGAGACGCAGCCAATGAAGGTCCTTGTGCCTGTGAAGCGCGTGATCGACTACAACGTGAAGGTCCGGGTCAAGGCGGACGGGAGCGGGGTCGATCTTGCCAACGTGAAGATGTCGATGAACCCGTTCGACGAGATTGCCGTCGAGGAAGCGATCCGCCTCAAGGAAGCCGGCAAGGCCGACGAGATCGTGCTGGTGTCGATTGGCGTGAAGCAGGCCCAGGAAACCATCCGCAACGGCCTCGCCATGGGGGCCGACCGGGGTATCCTGGTGGTCGCCGCCGACGACGTGCACACCGACATCGAACCGCTGGCGGTGGCCAAGATCCTGAAGGCGATCGTCGAGGAGAAGACGGCCGAACGGTGATCATGAACGAAGCAGGCGATCGACAACGACATGAACGCCACCGGCCAGAATGCTGGCGGCGCTGACGGGCTGGGCGCAGGCCACCTTCGCCTCGGAACTCGTGGTAGAGGGCGACAGCGCCGACGTCACCCGCGAGGTCGACGGAGGCTTGCAGACCATCCGGGTGAAGCTGCCGGCTGTGGTGACCGCCGATCTGCGCCTCAACGAGCCGCGCTATGCATCGCTGCCGAACATCATGAAGGCGAAAAAGAAGCCGATCGACGAGAAGACGGCGGCCGACTACGGCGTCGACGTGACGCCGCGGCTCCGGGTGGTGAAGACCACGGAGCCGGCCACACGCCAGGCCGGCGAGATCGTGGGGTCCGTCGACGAGCTGGTGACGAAACTGAAAAGTGTGGGGGCGATCTGATGGCGGTTCTTCTTCTGGCCGATGTCAACAACGGCGAATTGGCCACCGACGCGGTGGCGAAGACCCTGAGCGCGGTCCGGGACCTCGGCGCGGTCACCGTTCTGGTGGCGGGTGCCGGCGGCGAGGCGGCGGCGGCGACGGCCGCGACGCTGGACGGGGTGTCGAAGGTGCTGTTCGCCGACGACCACGCGCTCTGCCACGGCATGGCCGAGGCGACGGCGGCACTGATCGTGTCGCTGGCCGGCGACTACGGCCACATCGTCGCGCCATCGACGGCGTTTGCCAAGAACGTGATGCCCAGGGTCGCGGCTCTGCTCGACGTGATGGTGATCTCGGACGTGACCGCCGTGGTCGACGCCGAGACCTTCGAGCGCCCGGTCTATGCCGGCAACGCGATGCAGACGGTGACGTCGGGCGACGCGACCAAGGTGATCACCGTGCGCACCTCGACCTTCGAGGCGGTGGGCGCGGGCGGGTCCGCCCCGGTCGAGACCATCACGGGCACCGGCGACGCGGGGCTTTCCGAATGGGTGAAGGACGACGTCCACGCCTCCGACCGGCCCGAACTCACCTCGGCGGGCATCGTCGTGTCGGGTGGGCGCGGCGTGGGCTCGGAAGAGAACTTCGCGCTGATCGAGGCCCTGGCCGACAAGCTGGGTGCTGCCGTGGGCGCGAGCCGGGCGGCGGTGGACTCAGGCTTCGCCCCGAACGACTGGCAGGTGGGCCAGACCGGCAAGGTGGTGGCGCCCGAACTCTACGTGGCCGTCGGCATCTCGGGGGCGATCCAGCACCTGGCAGGGATGAAGGATTCGAAGATCATCGTCGCGATCAACAAGGACGAGGAGGCGCCGATCTTCCAGGTCGCCGACTACGGCCTCGTGGCCGACCTGTTCGAGGCGGTGCCGGAACTGACGGCAAAGCTCTGAGCCACCCGGCCAGACCAGATCTGAGAGGCCGAAGGCCCGCCGACCCGGCGGGCCTTTTCAAGTCGGCAGGCAGGGTCGGCGCGATTGAATGGCGGGCGCCTGCCGCACTCAGGTGGATCGACTGCAGCACCGGCACCAGCGCCTCGGCGGCCAGCTGGTGCGCCACCGTGCCGAGCGTACTCGCCGCCGGGGCCTCCAGCTCCAGGTAGACGAGGCCCACCTTCGAACCCGGCCGCGACGTCATGACCGGCATCGACCACCTCCACGGTCGCGGCTGCGTAAGGCGCCGCTTCCATCAGCATCTCGCGGTCGACGAACGGATCGCTGCCGTCGCCGGTGCACGAGGTCGCGTCGTCCAGGGCATGGTCGGCGAACAGAGCAGCACCACCGGGCTCTCGATCTTCCGACACGGGTCTTCATCCGCGCGACCCAGGCTTCCGCCGAGCTCCTGCTCGACCATCGCGAACTTGTCCTCGCTGAGCTCTTTCAACCGGGTCAGAAGGTGCCGGGTGAGACGAACTCGGTAAATCGACCTCGCGGTAGATCGTCTTCAAGAGGTTCGACCTGAGGAACCGGTCGTTGCGCCGCGGGTGCACCGCGTAGAACCAGTTCGACATGTTCTGCGCGCCGGAGATCACGACACCGTGGCGCGGGCCCCGCGCAGGCCTCCATCACCGTCTGGTCGCCGACATAGACGTCGGTGCCGGCGTTCATCGTCCCGAGGTTCACCACGCCCGGTGCCCGACAGCTCTTCGGTGAGCTCCGCGTAGGGCGGGGTTGAACTTGCCGTAGGTCTCGCTGCCGCCGAGTGTCGCGACATACGACCCGTCGAGCCGGCGCCGCGGTCGCGGAAGGTGAGTTTCGATTTCCATGAGCACGGAAAGTAGTCAGGAGCGCCTTCCTTATTTTCGCCATTACATTCCACCTCCTTGTTTCTCCCAGACCGAACTCGCAGAAATCCGTTGAAATGCCTAAGGCACATCCGCGGAGGAGAACCCTTGTCTCGGTCAGGGTTGCTCACCGCCAGGTCGCCCTCGCCCGACTGCTCTCGCCGGTCGACCGGCCGGCGGGGGAAAATGCTGCACATGCAGAATTTCCCGCCAACCCGTCCCACCTCCCCGCGATTGCCTATGGTCGCGCAAACATCCGAGGAGTCAGGCGATGACCATCCAGACAGTCGGGGTCGTGGGCGCCAGGACCAGATGGGCAACGGGATCGCCCACGTGATGGCGCTCGCCGGCTACCGTGCGCCTCAACGACATCGACGAGGCCGCGCTCGGGGCCGCGCGCGACACCATCCGCCACAACCTCGACCGCGAGATTTCGCGCGGGAAGATCGCGCCCGCGGAACGCGACGACGCCCTCGCGCGGATCTCGACCACGCTGACGCTCGCCGATCGGCTTCCGCCGACACTCATCATCGAGGCCGCGACCGAGGACGAGCGGGTGAAGGAAAAGATCTTCGCGAGCCTGCCGCGCCTGAAGCCCGAGACGATCCTCGCCTCCAACACCTCGTCGATCTCGATCACGCATGCAAGCCGCACCGACCGGCCGGAAAAGTTCATAGGTTCCACTTCATGAACCCGGTGCCGGTGATGCAGCTCGTCGAGCTCATCCGCGGCATCGCCACCGACCGGCGACCTACGGCCTCTCGGCGTGGTGCAACACCTCGGCAAGACCGCGGCGCCTGCCGAGGATTTCCCCGCCTTCATCGTCAACCGCATCCTGATCCCGATGATCAACGAGGCCGGTCTACACGCTCTACGAAGGCGTGGGCTCGGTGCAGTCGATCGACCAGGCGATGAGCTCGGCGCCAATCGCCCGATGGGACCGTTCGAGCTCGCCGACTTCATCAGCCTCGACACCTGCCTCGCGATCATGAACGTGCTCTACGACGGCCTCGCCGATACCAAATACCGCCCCTGCCCGCTGCTGACAAAACCGTCGAGGCCGGCTGGCTGGGCCGCGGCTTCTACGATTACCGGGGCGACGTGCCGGTGCCCACGCGCCGATCTACCGCCGCCGGCGCAGCTTGGCGCGGCGCCGCTGGCTCGCGCACGGCAATGCTCTGTAAACGCCTTTGTCTAGGGTGACGCACGAATGCACCCGGGGATTCACGGTATCATGTTCCTGAACACAAGACGGCGACGCACTCCTCCTTCGACATCGCGCGCGATCGCGCCTCCGGACAGGAGCTCGCGGTCATCTCGTTCAGGCTTGACGGCGTTCTCAAGGCGAACGACAAGTATGCGGACCTGCTCGGCTTCGAACACGGCGAGCTCGATGGCACGCCGCTTCGCGCCTGTTCCCGCGAGGCGGCGGCCACCTTCGGCAAGGGCGCGCCGTTCGACGGCCTGCGCGCGGGCCGGACCAGAAGCCACCGTCAGTGCGCCAGCGCAAGGACGGCCGACGGGTCTGGCTCCAGATCGACCACATCCCGGTGATCGGTGCCGATGGCACCGTCGATCAGGTCGTCAATTTCGCCGCCGACGTCGCCCGGAAGACCGAGGCCGCACGGCGCAGCCTGAGGCAATGATCGACGCGATCCAGCGGTCGAACGCGGTGATCGAATTCGACCTCGACGGCACCATCCTCGACGCCAAACAAGGTGTTCTGCGATGTCACCGGCTACACTCGAGGAAATCCTCGGCAAGCACCACCACGCCTGTTCATGCCGAGGGGCAGGCGAGACGAAGGCCGCCGCGAGTTCTGGGAGGATCTCGGCCGCGGCGCCATTCCGCTCAGGAGGCGAGCTTCCACCGGTGCGGCAAGGGCGGGCGGGAGCTCTGGCTCAGGCCACCTACAATCGGTTCTGGGCGCCGACGGCGGCCTCGTCGGCATGTCCAAATACGCCCTCGACGTGACCGACGCAAAGCGCGCGGCGCTCGACGCGGCCGGACAGCTCGCGGCCCTCGACCGCGCCCAGGCGATCGTCGAATTCGACCTCACGGGCCGGATCCTGAAGGCGAACGAGAATTTCTGCGCGGCCCTCGGCTACGCGTGCGGTGAGCTCACAGGCCGGCACCACGGCATCTTCCTCACACCCGAGGACCGCGAGAGCCCGCAATACCGGGCGTTCTGGACGGCGCTGTCGCGCGGCGAATTCCAGGAGGGCGAGTTCCGCAGGGTTGCGAAGGACGGCCGCGAGGTCTGGATCCAGGCCACCTACAACCCGATCCTCGATGCCGACGGACGGCCGTTCAAGGTGGTGAAGTTCGCCACCGACGTCTCGGAGCGCAAACGCGCGGTCGTCGCCTTCCAGGCGGCTGTCGCGAGCCTCAGCGAAGGCAATCTCAGCACCGTGCTGTTCGAGCCCATGCCGGGCGAAATGGAGGAGCTGAGGCAGAATTTCAACGCGGCCCTCGGCAGCATGGCCGGTCTGCTCTCGACGATCCAGAAGAGTATCGGCACCATCCTCGGGGAGACCGAGAACCTCACCGCGGCCGCGGGCGAGCTCGGACGGCGCACCGAACGCCAGGCCGCATCCCTGGCCGAGACGGCGGCGGCGGTCAACCAGCTCTCGGCCTCGGTCGAAAGCTCGTCGGCGGGCGCACACAGCGCCGCCGGTGTGGTCGACCGGGCGCGTCAGCAATCGTCCGAAGGCCGCTCGGTCGTCGCCCGGACGGTGACGGCCATGAACGACATCGCCGCCAGTTCCGCGCAGATCTCGCGGATCACCGACGTGATCGAGGACATCGCGTTTCAGACCAACCTGCTCGCGCTCAACGCCGGGGTCGAGGCGGCGCGGGCGGGCGAATCGGGTCGCGGTTTCGCGGTGGTGGCGAGCGAGGTGCGCGCCCTCGCCCAGCGGTCGTCCGACGCGGCGCGCGAGATCGCCGGCATCATCGCCACCTCGGGCGACCAGGTCAGCCAGGGCGTGAACCTCGTCAACCGCACCGGGACCGTGCTCGGCGAGATCGACGGTCTGGTGGTTGACGTGAACACCGCGGTGCAGGACATCGCGTCGGCCGCGAGCGAGCAGTCGACCGAGCTCAACGAGATCAATGCCGCGGTCTCGCAGCTCGACCAGGTCACCCAGCAGAATGCCGCGATGTTCGAGGAGACGTCGGCGGCCGTGAATGCGCTGAGATCGCTCGCGACCGCGCTCGCCGATCAGAGCGCGGTGTTCCGCCTCGGCCAGGATGCCGACGACGGGCCGGGCCTCTGGTCCGCGAGCCGCCGCGCCTCCTGAAGGGGGCGCACACCTCGGACCGGCCGCCGTGCCCCCCCGGTGGCGATCCCGTCAATCCCGTCGCCCGGCGCGACAACGGGCCCCGGGAAGGGCTCGCCTCGACCCTGTTGCAGATGCACCGAAAGTGCCACAGTTGGAACAGAATTGAACCGCGCCGAGGCGGTATGAGATGAACGCGGCG
>JAWKXC010000047.1:0-10124 GCA_041397205.1 Paracoccaceae bacterium | reverse complement strand
GTCGATCGCCGGCAGCGGCGCATGGACGAGCGTGGCCGCCAACTCCGCCCAGGCATGGTGGGTGCGCGGGCCGCCATCGAGCAAGGCCACTTCACCGAACCACTGCGGCCGCTCGGCGAGGCCCACGACGGACTCCCTGCCGGCCACGCTGACGGCACCGAAGCGGATGGCGCCATCGAGCAGGCCATACAGGCCGTCGTTCTCGTCACCGCGCTGGAACAGGAGCTCGCCGGCGTGAAGCGTGACGACCCGGGCATCGTCGCAAAGCGCGTCCTGGAAGGACGACGGCAGGCCGCTGAACCAGCGGCCGGACGCGAGGATCCGCCGCTGCGCCGGGGTCGGTGAGGATCTCGACATGATGTGGATCCGCAAAGGCACGGCTTGTGTCGGGTGGCCGACAGACAGGGCATGCCTGCCCGTCCATCATACCTGTCCATGAAAGCCAGCTTCACCATCGATTCCTTTTCGCTGCCTGGCGCCAATGTCTGGATCCCCGCCGCGGGCAACGCATCGCGCCTGGAGGGGGACGGCATGGAGGCGCACCTGACAGGCCGCTCCGGGGGACATGTGCTCGGGTTCTACCCGGTCTCGACGTCCGCCGATCTCCATTCGGATCTCTGGGAGATGCATCCCGGGGGTGACGAGATCCTGCTGATGTTCTCGGGCGCATTGACCGTCGAGTACTCCGACGGCATCGACCATGGATCCGCTTGCCTGGACGCCGGTCGCGGCCTGGTGATCCCCGCGGGTCTCTGGCATCGTCTCGTCCTGCGCGAACCCGGACTGCTGTCGGCGCTCACGCCACGGCAGGGAACCCGGATGAGCGGGATTCCCGGATGAGCCGTCTCCTCACGCAGGGGCGGACGTTGCCGTGATCGGCCGGGCGCTCGCTGCCCCCGGCTAGCTGCGGCCGGGAACTCCCGCGGCCGTCCGCCGCAGGCTCGGGCGCATCACCAGAGGTTCGCGAATCCTCGAATCGGGGCGGCGGTTCCGCGAGGGCTCGAAGCGTCCGGCATGCTCGGGCGCCGCGAGCCGGATGATGCTCGAGAGCTTCGGGCTGATCGCGACCTCCTGCGCGAGGGCGCAGGAAGCGATCTCGAACAGTGTCTCGATCGTGCCTTCGGTGAAGCCCGACAGGCTCGAGGCCACCGTGGCGCGGGACCGGATGCCTTGCACGAGTCCGGCGGCCAGCGCGAAGCCATGCTGCTCGCCTTCGTCGAGCGCTTCGGACAGGGCCGACAGCGCGCTCGAGGCATCGCCGAAGAGCACCATCATCTGCAGGTCCTCGCGATGGATCGGGTCCGCCCCGATCGCGGGCAGGCGCGCCTCGAAGCGCTCGCAGGCTTCCCAGGCGAGGATGTCGTCGCCGGCGACGGCGATGAAGCGGATCAGGCCGAGCAGTTGCACGCGCCCATTCTGGCCGTAGCGCCCGAAAGCGCGCCGCCGGGTGCCGATGGGCCGGCATTGCGGCCGACGAACGGTCGGGGGCGCCGCTATCATGCTGCCATGCACAGGATCCTCGTCGCCTTCTCCCGCAGCATCGTCAGCCAGTTGCACCCGAAGATGCTGGCCCTGCTGATCTGGCCCTTCCTTGCCGCGATCGTCGGCTGGATCGTGCTCGCCTGGTTCGCCTGGGGGCCGCTCGTCGACTGGATCGCCGACGGCCTGCTCGGCAGGTTCTCGATGGTCCAGTGGACCTTCGACCGGGTGGCGGCGATGGGCTTTTCCAGCGCTCCCGATGTCGTGGCGACCGTCCTGGCCCTGCTGGTCGCGATCCTGATGATCTTCGCGACCGGCATGGCGCTGGTCGCCGTGCTCGCGATGCCGATCGTGACCCGCCATCTCGGCGAGCGCTATCCCGATGTCCAGCGCCTCGTTCATGGTCGATCGGGGCGAGCATCTGAATGCGGTGTCGAGCATGGTGATCTTCGTCGTGGGCTACCTGCTGACCATGCCCCTGTGGCCGGTGCCGCCGCTCGCCTTCGTGATCCCCTGGTTGTGGTGGTGAGCTGGCTGACCGCGCGGGTGATGCGCTTCGACAGCCTCGTCGAGCATGCCGATCCCGTCGAACGGCGGGCATTGATCGCGAGCCATCGCCGCTCCTACCTGATCTCCGGCATGCTGGTGACCGTGCTCAACTACATCCCGCCGCTCTTCCTCGTCACCCCGGTCCTGTCGGCGCTGGCCTATGTGCAGGCTTCTCGCTCGACCTGCCGCGCCGTGCGCGAGTCGCGGCCGGAGTGACCGGCATCCGGCGCTGGGCTCTGGCCGGAGGACGATGGCCGGCGGCTCCCGTCGCGCGCCATCGCGGCTGATCGGGCTCCCAGCCTCTGGGCCGCGCTTGCCTGGATGCTCGCGGGCAACGCGGGCGCGTTCGCTCGCGAACCGCTCGCCGATGCCGACTCGCTGCGGGCCTCGCCCGAGGTGTCCACCGGCATCGGGGCGGCTTCTCGCGGCTTCGGCCGCTCCGACATGGTGGTGGCCGCTCATCCGGCCGCGGTCGCCGCGGCCCGCGACATGCTCGAATCCGGCGGCGGCGCGGTCGATGCGGCGATCGCGGCGCAGATGGTGCTCAACCTGGTGGAGCCGCAGTCCTCGGGGATCGGCGGCGGCGGCTTCCTGCTGCACAGCAGCCCGAAGGATGGCCGGGTTCGTGTCTACGACGGTCGCGAGACCGCGCCGGCCGGCGTCGGCGAGGATCTGTTCCTCCTGCCCGATGGCGAGGTCATGGGTTTCTTCGCGGCGGTCGACAGCGGCCTGTCGGTCGGCGTGCCCGGCCTGTTGCGCATGCTGGAGCAGGCCCATCGCGACCACGGTCGTCTGCCATGGGAGCGGCTCTTCGAGCCGGCCATCGACCTCGCCCGCGCCGGCTTCCCGGTTTCGCCGCGCCTGCATCGCCTGCTGACGGGGGCGCTCGACCGCATACGCCGCAGCGGATCGGCGGCCCGCCACTACCTGGACGCTGCGGGGCGACCGTGGCCGGTGGGCCATCTGCTGCGCGATCCGGAATTCGCCGATACCCTCGCCATGATCGCGGCGGGCGGCGCCGATGCCTTCTACCGCGGGTCGGTCGCCGCCGCCATGGTGGAGGCGGTCCGTGGCGATCCGCGGGGGCCTGGCAGGCTCGCGATGACCGATCTCGCCGGGTATCGCGCCGTTGTCCGCGAACCGGTCTGCGGCCCGTTTCGCGGATTGCGGGTCTGCGGCGCTCCGCCGCCCAGCTCGGGCGGCATCACCCTGCTGCAGTCGCTCGGGATCTTCGAGCGCCTCGAGCCGGTGGCGCTGGCCGCCGAGCCCGGCTCGCCGATGCCGGCGGCGAGCATGCACCGGCTCGTCGAGGCGTACCGGCTGGCGTATGCGGATCGATCGGCATGGATCGCGGACCCGGACTTCTTCCCCGTGCCCCGGGACGGCCTGCTCGACGCCGGCTATCTCGGCGGGCGCGCGAAGCTCGTCGATGACGGGCGCAGCATGGGCATGGCGCGGGCCGGGCAGCCGCCGGGCGCGCCGCCCCCGGTGGCCGACCCCGACCGGAGCCTGCCGTCGACGACCCATCTCGCGATCGTCGATCGCCATGGCGAGGCCGTCTCCCTGACCAGCTCGATCGAGCATGCCTTCGGAAACCTGCTGCGGGTGCGCGGCTTCCTGCTGAACAACCAGCTGACCGATTTCGCGCTGTCGCCGGTCGACGCCGACGGCGGCCCGCTCGCCAACCGGGTCGAGGCTTCGGCAAGCGACCCCGCAGCACCATGGCGCCGACCTTCGTGTTCGACGATGATGGCCGCCTGCTTGCCGCCCTCGGCTCGCCCGGCGGCAGCCAGATCGTCCAGTATGTCGGCAAGGCACTGGTGGCCATGGTCGATCGGCGCCTGCCGATCGACGAGGCTTTCTCGATCCCGAATTTCGGTGCCTGGGCCGGCGCCTCGGCGGTGGTCGAATCGGGCCCGGCGGGTGATCCGGTCGCCAGGGCCTTGGCCGGGCGCGGGCACGAGGTCCTGCGACGGGCGCAGACCAGCGGGCTGCACGGCTTCGCCTTCAATGGACGGATCGACGGAATGCCGGCGCCGTTCGCGATCGATCCGGGGCAGGGACGGTGGGTCGGCGCGGCGGATCCGCGCCGGGAAGGCGTGGCGGCCGGCGATCGTTGATCGACAGACGAGGGGAGAGGGGAATGGATTTCGGACTGGTCGTCATCGGCGATGAGATTCTCTCGGGCCGGCGCGAGGACAAGCATTTCGCGAAGGTGCGCGATCTGCTCGCCGCAAGAGGCCTGCAGCTGGCCTGGGCACGCTACGTAGGCGACGAACGCCCGCGGATCGAAGCGGCGCTGCGCGAGAGCTTCGCGGGCGACGATGTCGTGTTCTGCTGCGGCGGGATCGGGGCAACCCCGGACGATCACACGCGCCAGGCGGCCGCCGCGGCGCTCGGCGCGCCGCTCGTGCTGCACCCCGAAGCGCAGGCGCTGATCACCGAGCGATGCGCCGAGATGGCGCGCGAAGGACGAGGCAGCGCCGACATGACGCGTCCCGAGAATCGCCAGCGACTGCGCATGGGCGAGTTTCCACAGGGCGCCCGCATCGTGCCGAACCCGTTCAACCGGATCCCGGGGTTCTCGGTGGGCTCACACTGGTTCGTGCCGGGCTTTCCGGTCATGGCCTGGCCGATGATCGAGTGGGTGCTCGACACCCATTACCAGCGCTTCTTCTTCGAGCGGCCCGTCGCGGTCCTCGCGTTCATCGTTCGCGGGCTGCCCGAGTCGGTCATCACGCCGGCCCTCGAGTCCGTCGAGCAGGCATTCCCCGGAGTCCGGGTGTTCTGCCTGCCGACGGCCGGGGTCCAGGGGCGCCCCGGACAGATCGAGCTGGGGGTGAAGGGCGATCCCCGGCAGGTCGACGCCGCCTGTCAGGTACTGCGCGAATCGGTCTCGCAACTCGGTGGCGAGATCGGCGAGATGCCGCCGGCGGGCTGATCCGGGCACCCGATGCTGACTCGGCACGTCCGGATCTGACGCTGAGGGTCAGTCGGCCGGAAAAGAAAAAGGCCCGATCGGCGGATCGGGCCCTAAAGCACCACGGAGGAGGAGACAGTGCAGTGGTGCTTAGAGGAGACAACCTTGAAGAAATCGCTCAGGCAACCTTCTTCGAGCGAGGAGCCGCTTTGGCAGCCGCCGCGCTGAAGTTGGACTCGGCCAGTTCGACGGCCTGCTTCGTGGCCGCGGTGACCTGGTCCGCGGCCGAATTGGCGGCGGTCAGGGCCTGGCGCACGAAGGTCACGATTCCTTCCGAGCCGACCGGGGCGTTCTTGGCGAGCTGGTCGACGGCGGACTGGAACAGCTTGCTGGCTTCGGCGAACTGCTTCTCGTAGATCGAAGCAATGCCCGTGCCAGTTTCATTCGTGATGTCGTAGACATGCTTGGAATAGGCGGCGAGCTTCTCGGCGGTCGGCTGGACCGAGCTCTGCGCCAGTTCGGCGAAGGCTTGCGGATCCTTGACATCGAAGAGGGCGCGGAACTGCTCCGACGCTTCGTCGATCGAGGCTTTCACGGCCTGCAGGTTCAGCTCGGCGAGCTTCTCGAAGCCTTCGAGCGACTTGAGGGTCGCGGCTTGCGTGCTTTCGACCGAGGCTTTCTGGATCTGGATCAGTTGTTCGGGGGTCTGGAACATTGCGCACTCCTGGATAGTCGGATTCGGGGCAAGGCGACGATCTACCGAGGTGATGGTGCGTCGCACAAAACACACTGTAAGGGCGCCCCGGGAAGAAGTCAACTCTTCTTTGTGCGACGCAGCAATGGGGTCGTTTCGAATTTCGCCATATTCATCTTTTCCATTGAATTTAAAGGGGAAAAATAGACCGCCCAATGGAGATCCAGCCCCGGCGGACTTCGAGCCCACGGGCCATGTTGCGATCGCACGAAACCGGCGTTTCTCGGGCAAGGGTCCCAGGCTGGTTGCACCAGATGAGGACGGAACGCACCGATCCCGCGCGGTTGGCCGGACGTCATGGCACCTCGCCCGATCGACCATCTGTCGGCCGATATCGCACGTTCTTCAAGACTTCCCTGCGCTTTGGCCGGTAAGGCTTTATTTTTAAAGGGACTACTTGATACACTCTGTCGTCCGAAAGAGGGCGTCCGGGAGTTGGCATGTTGGGTTCATGGTTTCGCGCAGCGGTGTTCGCGTGCGTGTTCGGCGCGCTCGGGATGAATCATCCCGAGATCCATGCGCGTGGCGCGGCGGCCGAGGCCGGCAAGTCGAATTCCTCGGCCAAGCGCCAGACCGCGAAGGCTCCGCGATCCGCGGGCGCCAAGGCCCAGCCGAGGAAGGCGGGCGCGAAGGCCTCGCAGAGACGGGCCGGGGCCCGGGCGCAGCCCAAGGCCCAGAAAACCACTAAGCCGCGCCGCCAGGCCGCCGCGGCGAGCCGCAAGTCGAATGCGTCGGTCGTGAAGACCAAGGCGAGCCAGACCGCGCGCGCCAGCGCGCGATCGTGGCGCCCACGCCGACCATCGGCGAAGTGATCGGGCTGCGCCGGGTCATGATCCGCTCGACCTCGGTTCCTCGGTCGCGCTGATGGTCGATGCCCGCAGCGGGCGGACCCTGTACGAGAAGAACGCCGATGCCGTGCTTCCGATCGCATCGATCAGCAAGCTGATGACGGCGATGGTCGTGATCGACTCCAAGGAGCCGATGCACGAGATGCTGACGATCTCGTCGGAGGACGTCGATACCGAGCGCAACAGCAGCTCGCGCCTGACCGTCGGGACGAAGCTCTCGCGGGCCGAGATGCTGCAGCTCGCGCTGATGGCTTCGGAGAACCGGGCCGCGAACGCGCTCGGGCGCCATCATCCCGGCGGGCTTCCCGCCTTCGTCGCCGCGATGAACCGCAAGGCGCAGGCCATCGGGATGAACGACTCGAGCTTCGTCGAGCCGACCGGCCTGTCGGTCGCCAACGTCGCCAACGCCCACGACCTGGTCAAGCTCGTGCGCGAAGCGGCCAGGTATCCGCTGCTGCGCAGCTACTCCACCTCTTCCGACCTGACGGTCGATACCGGTTTTCGCCAGGTCCGCTACGGCAACACCAACCGCCTGGTGAAGAACGAGGGCTGGGAGATCGGCCTCCAGAAGACCGGCTACATCTCCGAGGCGGGGCGCTGCCTCGTCATGCAGACGCTCGTCGACGGGCGCCCTGTCGTGATGGTGCTGCTCGACTCGGACGGTTCCAATACCCGCTTCGGGGATGCCCGGCGGCTGCGCACCTGGCTCGAGGCCGGCGGCGCGACGCAGGCCGGATCGCCGAGCGCGAACATGACCCGGACGGCGTCGTCGTCGAGCTGAGCCGGGCGCGGGTCGCGGGTGATCGAGGGGTTTCCGCCCGGTCGCGGTCGGCGGTCAGGTGAACATCAGCGCGATGCCCGGAAACAGCACGAGTAGCGCCAGCACGAGGATCATCATCAGGACGAAGGGCAGTGAGCCGATGAAGATGTCGGCCACGCCGATGCCTTCGTTGCCCAGGGCGCTCTTGATGGTGAGGACCGAAAGGCCGAAAGGGGGGGTCAGCAAGCCTATCTCCACTGCGATCACCGTCACCACGCCGAACCAGACCGGATCGATCTGGAGCGCGGCGACAACCGGCAGTACCAGCGGCAGGACGAGCAGCATGATCGAAGCCGAATCGATGATGCAGCCCAGCGCCACCACGACGGCGATGTACAGCAGGATGAACCCGGTGGCGCCCAGCCCGGCAGCGGCGATCGATTCGATGAGGACCTGGGGCAGGCCGGAGAGCGCGAGCATCCTGCTGTAGAGATTGGCGGCGATGATCAGGAACAGCACGGCCACCGTGATGCTGCCGGCTTCCTTCGCGACCTGCCAGCCGCTAGATGCACTGAGCTTGCCTCTCGCGAGCGCGATGATCAGCGCACCGACCGCGCCGACGGCACCGGCATCGGTCGCCGTGAACACGCCGCCGTAGATCCCGCCCAGCACGACGACGATCAGGATGCCGATGGGGGCGGTGCGCAACAGCCCCGTGATGCCCTGGGCGGGGGGAGGCGGAGGCGGCGAGTCGACCCGCATGACGCGATGGGGAGTGAAGCGGGCCATCGCCACGATTCCGATCGAGTACACCGCCGTCAGCACCAGCCCGGGGCCGATGCCGGCCAGGAACATGGCGCCGACCGACTGCTGGGCGAGGAACGCGTACAGGATCATCAGCAGGCTCGGCGGAATGAGCATGCCGAGAACCGACGAGCCGGCGACCACCCCGGTCGCGAAACGCGGCGAATAGCCGTAGGCCAGCATCTCGGGGACGGCGACCTTCGTGAACACCGAGGCCGAAGCGATCGATATGCCGGTGATGGCGGCGAAGACGGCATTGGCGAAGACCGTCGCGACCCCGAGGCCCCCGCGCAACCGGCCGCATAGTCGGTGGGCCACGGCGAACAGGTCCTGCCGAGGTCGGCCGTGCTCACGAGCAGCCCCATCAGGATGAACATCGGGACGACCGCGAACTCCTGGCTGGATATCGTGTCGCTCGCCGCCTGCGCGAACAGGCTCAGCGTGACGTCGAGGCTGCCGCGGATCAGCCAGACGCCGATCGAGGACAGCAGCAGCAGGGTGATCGCGATGTCCAGGCCGGCGACGATCAGCACGACCATCAGCACCAGGGAGTATCCGCCGACCTCGAGCGGCGTCATCGGGGCGCGTCCGGGTTCAGGCAGCGTCGCAGGTCGCGAACCGCCAGTAGCAGGAACGCGGCCACGGTGACCGCGGCGCTCAGGCATTGCAGTGCGCGCACCGGCCAGATGGGTACGGTGAAGTCACCCAGCGAGCCGACGTAGTCGTCGAGCTCCCAGGCCCGCTGGACCTCGGGCGCGAGGGACCATGCCATCAGCAGCATGAGCGCCGCTCCCGTCAGGTTGAACAGGACGGACGATGCCGCGCCGAGGCGGGGCGATCGCTGCGTCAGCCAGGAAGAGAAGAGGTCGACCCGCGCCATCCGGCCGGCGAGAACCGTGTGCGGCAGGCTCAGGAAGACCACCGCGACGATGCCGATGGAGACCAGCTCGGTCGCGCCTCGAAGCGGACGGTTGAAGAACTCCCGGCCGGCGATGTCGGTATTGATCACCGCCAGGATTCCCAGGACGATCAGCGTGCCGCCCAGGCTCAGTCCGGCGGCGACACGCCCGATCGCGCCGATCGACCGGGTGGCCCGATGCGCCGGATCGGGCGCCGGGCTCATCCGGCTCGCCAGTTCCGTGGCAGCGCGACGCCCTGCTGCTCCAGTCCCTCGAGGAAGGCGTCGACCACGGCTTTCGCGGGCATGCCCCTGGATTCGAGCTCGCGCGACCACTGGCCGGGCAAGTCCGGCAGCATGGTGGCCCAGCGCTGACGTTCCGGCTCGGGGAATTCCGCGACTTTCGCGCCCGCCCTGGCCATGTTCTCGAGCGCCGATCTGGCGAGGGCGGTCTGCGTCGTGGCGAAGTCCGCGGCATACGCCTGCCCCGCAAGCCGGGCGGCATCGGCTGCGCCCTTGGGCAGTCGGCGCAGGGTCGATTCGCTGATCGCGACGCTGCCGGTGTATTGGGCGCCGAAGTTCACCAGCGTGATGTGCGGCGCGACTTCGTGCAGCTTGACTGGCCAGGCCGGCGTCATCGAGACGATCACGCCGGCGGCGAGGCCGGTCTGGAGGTCGTTGTAGTAGGTGTTCAGGTTGCCCGCGACCGCGATCGCCCCGGTGCCCTTGAGCCAGTTCGCGATCGGCCCCGGCGCCAGGATCTTCTTGCCGGCGAGGTCGTCGACGCTGCGCACCGGAAAGGTCGTCATGAGCTGATAGCCGTCGACGGAGACATGGCTCAGCGGAACGCATTTCGCCCGCTTCCAGGCCGCGTTCATCGGCTCGATGCGGTCGACCGCATGCGCGACCGCCTTCGAGACGACGCCGATGTCGTTGGTAGTGAACGGGACCTGCATCGAAACCTGCTGCAGCGGGAACTTGCCCGCCTCGAAGATCGTTGCCACGATGCCGAGATCGGAGATTCCGCTGCCGAGGGCATCGCTTTCGGCACCGAGCTTGGCGACCGTGCCGCCATAGGCCTTGTTCCACTCGATCTGCACCGGCTTGGGCAA
>JAWKXC010000046.1:0-12124 GCA_041397205.1 Paracoccaceae bacterium | reverse complement strand
CCGGCAGGTGGATCGTGCCGGGCGGGAACGTCGCGCCGGCCTCCGCCTCTTCCGCCGTCGGCCGCTCCTGCCGGAGGAACCGGTAGGTCTCGGCCTTGAAGGTCGAGGTCGCCACGGTCCAGAGCCGCGCGCCCCGACGAAGCCGCTTGCCCGCGACCGTGGCGTCGACATAGGTCGGCCCCGTCACCGGCGCGGACCGGTTGAACCCCTCGACGCCCTTCACCGGCGCGACCTGCGCGAACCCCACCTGCCGCGCCCAGGCGTAGACGGCGGAGGTCTCGTAGCCGGTGTCGACCGCCAGCCGCGCGATCGTCATCGGCACGCCGTTTCCGTGGGTCCAGCTCCGCCCGAGCATCTCGGTGAGCCGCTGCCAGCAGGCCGGGTCTCCCGGCCCGCCCTCGATCACGACATGTTCGACGAGCCAGCTCTCGAGCCCCCGGCCCCAGGCCCGGACGTCGACCTCGATCCGGTCCTTCTGCACGTCGGCGCCGGCGGTGAGGAACATGCCCTTCTCCGGCACCGTTCCCGCCGGCCAGTCCTCCCGCTGCCCGCTCAGCCGCTGCCAGTCCGGCGCCTCGCCGGTCTCGACCCAGGTCTCGCCGAGGATCGTGTTGCGGAACGCCCGCATGGCCTCGTCCGATCCCTTCGCCGCCTCGTGCGCCCGCGCGATCCGCCCCCAGCTGAGCCAGCCCTGCGGCGAGTAGAGCGCCGAGAGGTGGTAACCGATCGTGGTCGGATCGGCGGAGGTGGCGGTCGCCCGCCATTCGCCCGCCGCCAGCATCGCGGTCTTGTGGTGCTCGGGGATGGCGGCATCGCAGCCCTCGCAGACGTATTCCGCCGTTTCTGGTTTCCCTTCCCGCCAGCGCAGCCGCTCGAACCTCAGCCATTGCATCGCGCCGCAATGCGGGCACGGGACAAAGTAGCGCCGCTGGTCGGAGGCCTCGAACTCCCGCTCGATCCGGCTGAGCCCCCTGATCGTCGGCGTCGAGACCAGGAACACCTTGCGCCGGTGCGCGAAGGTGAGCGAGCGGGCCTCGGCCAGCGTCACCGGGTCGCCCTCCTCGTCGGCGGAGGCCGGATAGGCGTCGACCTCGTCGAGGAAGATGTAGCGTGCCGGGGTCGAGCGCAGCCCCACCGCCGAGTTCGCCCCGGTCATGATCAGGATGCCGCCCGCGAACTCCTTCGACAGCATCGTGTTGCCGGCGTCGCGCGAGCGCGCGGGCTTGACCCGCTCGCGCAGTTCCGGACTTTCCTCGATCAGCGGATCGATCCGCTGGCGCGAGTTCCGTTTCGCAAGCTCCACCGTCGGCTGGACCGCCAGCATCGGCCCCGGCGCGTGATGCATCACGAAACCGATGAAGCAGTTGCCCGCCTCGGTGGCGCCGACCTGCGCCGCCTTCATGAACACCACCCGCTGGGTGGGGTCGCCGGGCGAGAGCCGGTCCATGATCTCGCGCATGTAGGGCGTGCGCTGGGTCCGGTAACGCCCCGGTTCGGCCGAGGCGCGCGACGAGAGCCAGCGGTGCCGGTCGGCCCATTCCGAGACCGTCAGGTCGGGGTCGGGTCGGAGCCCTTGCGACCAGGCGCGGATCAGCCCTTCGCTGCCCTCGAACCCTTCCTCATGCAATGTGGGCCCGGATCCCGGCGAGGCTGTCGAGCTGGGCGCGGACATGGGCTTCCAGAACCTTCTGCATCAGCGCCGCCCCCACCGCGCCCTCGCCCCCGAGCGCCGCCGTCAGTTCCGCCGCCATCAGCGCGGCGGCCCGCGCGGGCCAGGTCACCCAGGCATCGCGTTCCTCGCGTGCGAGCCGGAACATCAGCGTCTCGGCCCGCGCCCGGTCGACGAGTTCGCCCTTGAGCTTCGCGAGCCGCACCCGCCGTTCCTGCGCCTTCAGCACCTCGTTCGCGGTCCGCGCCTGCAGGAAGGTGGTACCGCCACCGACCGCCGGCGCCGCGAGCCCCTGCTCGCGCAGGGTGTCGCCCACGGCCGCCACCGCCGCCTCGGGCACCGGCCTGAGCTGCGGATCCGGCGCCTTCCTCGTCTTCGCCGGGTCGGTGGACTCGGCACGTCGCCGGTCCGAGGCCTCGGCATCGATCGAGCCATCGGCGAACAGCACCAGCCGCTCGGCCGCCTTCGCCTTCTGGATCGCGCCGCGCGACAGCCCGACCCGGGCGGCATACTGGCGCTCGCTCATGCCCTCCATCGACAGCTCCGATTATCATGCAAATACAGATGCTTATTCGGTTGATACGCGGCGCGGACAGAGCGAACGTCGGTGTCGCAAGGACGATGCAACTCACCCGAAGGAGCCACGAAGATGACCCACCTCGACCCGATCACCGCCTCCCGCGAGGACCCCCGCGCCGAGAAGGCCCGACACAACCGGGAGGCCGCGCTGAGCGCCTTCATCGCGAAGAAGGCCGAGATCGACACGATGCTCGCCCGCCTGCAGGGCCTCAGCGACGACCACTTCAACTGCGCCCCCGATGAGATCGGATGGGCGGTGGTGGGCAGCCTCGACCACTACGCGGGCCTGCTCAGGCAGATCACCGACAGCGCCTTCGGCGAAGGCGAATACGCCGAGTGAAGGAGCCCACGCCATGAACCAGCACCATCCGCATCGCCATCCACAGCATCAGCGAACCGGGACACGAGCCGCATTCCCGCCGTCCTCGACGAGATCGGGGCGGCGCTCCGCGAGGAGGCCGACATTCCGGCCCGCCTCACCGCCGACAGCGTCGCCATCGCCATCGACGTGGCGACCGACCGCCTGCCCGAAGCCGCAGCGCTCCTGCGCGAGCTCGGCCTGATCTGACCTCGGGCTCTGCCCGAACTCCGCCGCCCCGCGCGGCGCCGGGTCGTAGGAGGGTCGCGACGGTCGCGGCCCCGAAACCGGAGACGACCCCATGACCCAGCTTTCCGACACCCAGATCCAGATCCTCACCGCCGCCGCCGACCGCGACGACCGCAACCTCCTGCCGCTCCCCGGTTCGCTGCGCGGCGGCGCCGCCGCCAAGGTGGTCGGCGCGCTGCTCACGCGCGGACTGATCGCCGAGACGACCGACGACCTCACGACGGCCGATCCGGCGATGAACCGGATCTGGCGCAACGACGAGGACGGCCGCGCTATTCTCCTCTCCATCACCGACGCCGGGCTCGCCGTGATCGGACGCGGGACCAAGGGGGACGACGAGCCGGCCGAGACGGCCCCCACGCCGAAGACGCGCACGCCGCGCGCAGGCACCAAGCAGGCCCGGATGATCGAGATGCTCCGGGCGCCCGAGGGCGCGACCATCGACGAGATTGCCGCCGCCATCGGTTGGGCTCATCACCTTGTCCGGGGCGCCATGGCCGGGGCGCTCAAGAAGAAGCTCGGGCTCGATGTCACCTCCGAGAAGGTCGAGACGAGGGGTCGCGTGTACTACTGCCTCCGGCCTGATCCGAACGCGTCTAGCCATCGATCCCGCCGTCCTCCCGGGCGGCGGTTTCTCATCGGTCGGCCCGGACCCGGATCGCCTCGAACAGCCGCCGCAGCACGAACGACCGCGCGATGCTGACGACCGTGAACAGCGCGCCCATCTTCAGGTTCTGCGCCAGCGTCGTGTGCAGCCCGAACATCGGGAAGATCAGGATCTGAGTGACCACCGCGACGCCGTAGCCCACCGCCACGTTGGCAATGGCCTCGGCCAACGACATCAGGCGCGTCTGCTTCGTGCGACCGGCATCATCCATCGGCCAGCAATTCAGCCGCGAGTTCAGCGCACGCGCGGCAACCAGCGGGACCACTCCGTTGCCACAGAGCCGAAGCCGGTCCACCCGGTGGGCCAGCCCATCAGCGCCTCGACGAAGGCTGGGTTCAAGGTCCGGGGCATATCGCAGGAAGGCGCGCCAGCCGTCGGCGTCACCAGGACCTGGCGGCCAAGCAGCCCGTTCACCGGCGTGTTCGCGAGGCTCGTCGCCCCGTCTTGTGATCGCGCGCCGTCGGCGTCATCCAGAGCCGTATCATCTCGGTCCGGTTCCCGCCGCTCGAGCGGGTCCCGGAGCAGGCGCGCGGGGTCGGCCAGGTCGTCTCCTCGCGGACGCCGAGGATGAAGAGCCGCTCTCGCTTGTGGGGCGCGCCGACTTCCGCCGCCGTGAAGAGGCCTGCCGCAAGGCGGTAGCCCATGCCGACCAGTCCTGCGGCGACTTCGGGAAGCCGAGGCGGAGATGATGGGCGACATTCTCGAGAACACGAAGGGCGGTTCGGCCTCGCCGATGATGCGGGCGATGTGCGGCCAGAGGTGGCGCGGGTCGTCGGCGCCCCGGCGCTTGCCGGCAACCGAGAACGGCTGGCACGGATAGCCCGCAGTGACGATGTCCACCGCGCCGCGCCATTGGCGGCCGTCGAAGCTGGCAACGTCGTCCCAGATTGGTGCATCGTGGATGCTGCCGTCGAGCATTGGGAGACAAGGACGGCTGCTACAAACGCATCCCGTTCGACAAGGCCAATGGTTCGGCAGGATGGCAGGGCAATCTGGAGGCCGAGGTCGAGCCCGCCCGCGCCGCTACACAGACTGAGCACGTGCATGTGGGCAGCTCCCGAACCAGCCGATCGCCTGATTGCAGTTGTAGCAAAGCAGCCGGTACGCGTCCGGAAAGCCCTGACGGATCACCAGGCGCCGGAGCGCCGTCGGCGATGACACCGTCTTCCGGTGCTGCGTTCCGCCGCCGTGCCGATGGTCGATGGCCAGGAACTCCGGCGTCGTCTCGCCGCAGCACTCGCATTGCCGCCATATTCGATCACTTCGTCCCAGCTTCTCCTGGCACCGCCGATCCGTCGTCCGCCGTTGCTCCGGATGAAGGCGCTGATACTCGAGGCTCCGCGCATTCCGGCACGGGCGGCACCAGGACTGAAGACCGTGACGCGGTGGCGATCGCCAGACCGCATTCTCCGTCGTCAAGAGTGTGCCGCAGGTCGCACAAGGGTCGCCGAGGACTTCGACGTGCCCTTTACCCCTTTCATCCGGCCAGACCCCAGTGAGGACCGGACCCAAGGACGCGATTTCCAGCCGCGCCATGAAAGCGGCTGCGGTGCCGGTATTCCGTTGGACATTGCCCACAGAATGACGTCCGAGCCCGCCCGCGCCGGAGCAGATGGAGAGGCCGAACAGGCATGCGTCTCCGGGTCCGGAAGCATCTCCGGAGGAAGGTAGAGCAGGTCATGCATGTCACTCGGCAGCTTCGGACAGGACGTCCGGGACGCCCGGCGCATCGCCGATCCGCTCGGCCCTCACCGCCGCGAAGGTCCGGCTGTCGCCATCGAGGATCGCCTCGCGACGGGTCTCGGCCTGCCAGCGTTCGACGGCGACATCGACATAGGCTGGACTGATCTCCATCGCGAAGACGCGGCGGCCGTTGGCCTCGCCCGCCATGATCTGCGAGCTGGGCCCGAAGGGTTCGTAGCAGGCCGCCCGCGCCATGCTGGCGCATCGGGATCCCGAAGGCGTCCAGCGGTTTCGGCGTCGGGTGGTCGGGCCGCTCGTCCTTGGCCTAGGCAGCGCCCATGTCGATGGTAGCGTTTCTTCGGCCACCTTCGGCGGGCGGTTCGGGCGGCGCCAGCCCATGAAGCAGGGCTCGTGCTTCAGAGGTAGTGGGACCGGGTCAGCACGCCCCGGTCTTTCACCCAGATGATCTGCTGGTGGACGAAGGCGCCCGCCTTTTCCCAGCAGGCCGCCAACATCGCCTGGCGGCGCACGCATGCCAGCAGTGCCAGGCCGCATCCTCGGTGATCGCCTCGGCCACGGCCGCGGCGATGAACCCATCGTAGAGCTCGGCGCCCTGCGAGCTGTCGTCCCAGGTTGTGCCATAGGACGCCGACCAGTCCTTGCTGCGGGTCGGATGGTTCGAGCCGTCGTAGTCGACGAGATAGGGCGGATCGGTCGCGAACAGCACCGCGCGCTCGCCGTTCATCAGGCGGCGCGTCGGCCGCGCTGGTGCTGTCGCCGCAGAGCAGCCGGTGGTCGCCGAGGATCCAGAGATCGCCCGTCCGCGACGCCGGGTTGCGCGGCGGTTCGGGGATGGTCACCGGCGGCGCGGAGCCCCCGGCGCCCGCCTCTTCGTCACTGCCCGCATCCGGATCCATGGACAGCAACCGGTCGAGCTCGCCGTCGGAGAAGCCGACCAGCGACAGATCGAAATCCTCTGCGAGCAGCTCCTGCAACTCGGCAGACAGCAGGAATTCATCCCATTCCGCCCAGTTGGCCGACTGGTTTGCCAGCAGGCGAAACGCCTTGATCTGGGTCTCGGACAATTCGTCGGCCAGGACCACCGGCACGGTGTCGAGACCGAGCAGCCGCGCCGCCTTCAGACGCAAATGCCCGTCGACCACCAACCCGTCGCTGCGCGCAACGATCGGGATGCGGAAGCCGAACTCCACGATGGCCTGCGCCATGCGCTCGACCACGTCGTCGTTCCGGCGCGGGTTGCGCTCGTATTCGACGAGGCGACCGATGGGCCATTGTTCAAGTTGCAACGCGGCGGTCGGCATGGGCAGAACTCTTGAGCATGTGAAGGGTCACCGTTCGGCGCGCATGGATGCCGCAGAACAGGACGAGCTTGGTGACAGAGAGCGGTGGATCGACCGTTTCGACGTCGAGGAACACAGTCTCCACCCGCTTGTGGCAGGCGCGACAGAGCGGGATCAGGTTGGTCGGCGAGTTGTCCCGCGTGAGGCGGAAGGGAATGATGTGGTGCACCTGCAGGTGCCGGGTCGTTCCGCAGCAGGCGCAGAACGGCGTCAGCCGCAGTACTTCCTTGCGGATCGTGTTCCAGCGCGAGCCGCGGCCCCGGATGCGAGGCGTACGGCAGAGGTGACGCTCGTAGCAGGGCCGTGAGCAGAATCGACCGCTGGAATTCGTACGATCTGAGAGCACCGACCTGGCGATGCGAAACGTGCTGCCGCAGGCCGCGCAGACCCGCTCGACCGATTGCCCGGCGCGCTGGCACACCCGGCTGCAGTATTTCTGGCGATTGCTCGGCGGTGCCGGGAAATTTCGCCCGCAATACCGACAGGTTTCTCGGTTCCGTTTTGCGGCGCGCGTGCGGCGACCCTTTTCAAGCGCCGCCCGCCCGCCGCAAGCCCGGCATCGCGTTGCAGGACTATCGGCCCTCACCTCCTCGACCTTGCCGCATTCCTCGCAGGCCCGCAGTCGGGTGGCCCTTTTGGTGTTCCTGGCGTGCACCGAACGGATAGCGGCGTTTGAAGCTGCGTCGCGCTCGGCGGACATGCGTGTTCCTGTCGATGGTGGATCGGTATCCGCGTTGGACTCCCGGCAGCGGGGTCCAGAGGCTTCCGGGTGGACTCCGGCCGCCGCAGGGTATCCACCCCGCGCGGCCGGTCATGTGTCTGATTTTACGCGAGTTTCAGGCGGTCGAAGGTGGGCCCCGGACTCCGGTGGCTTCCCAAAAGTCCGGCCCTGTCGCTGGCGATGCGCCGAGCCTCGCCCGCCAGCATACGAAAGTGCCCGGAAAGGAACCGTACAATCAAGGGCTTGCGGCTCACTCGCCCTCTTCCCATGGTGCCGAAGGCAAGGACGGCCTTCGATGCGGCTGCGGTTTCTTCGGTGCCTGCCACGGCTCATCCTTTCGAGGGGCGCGGCCTGCCAGTGGGGATGGCGCGTGCCTCGGAATGCCCCACTTGCGCACCCAGTCGTCGAACAGATGTTCCATCGACTGCGTCAGGCTCCAGATGCCAAGCCGTTCAATCGCGGCCTGACCCGCCTTTCGGCCTGCTCCGGCGACATGTCGAACCATTCGCCGCGGATGTTGCAGTCGGCGAAACCGGACTTGAAGCCGGCCTCGATCCGCGCCACGACAGCGATGCCGGGCAGCCACCAGAAGCGATGGAAGGCGAGTTCGTCGAAGCGGGCTGGCCTGATGGTCGCGATCCGACGCACCGGATCCTCGAGATCCCGATCTTGACCGACCGCCGCGGGCCGGGGTGATCAGGTAGACCGTGCGGAAGCCATTGGCCCGGACATAGTCGCGAAAGCCGATGGGACGGGTGTCCATCATGAAGGTGCAGCCCGGATGTGATTTCGTGGGGGGTGGCGCTGGGCATTGCCTCGGCCGCACAAGTCCCAGCCTATGAATTTCATAAGGCCCTGGACGGAATTTGTCTCGAAGCGCGGTGTCTCACCGGAAAATGTCTCACGCGGCACGAAAGGCTTGACTGCGCACTTGACTTCCGTTGCCGCGTCCCCATCTTTCCGGTAGAATTTCCGGAAATGGAGACCGCCATGACCAACACCGACCCTCTCCCGTCACGCAGTGGCGCAGTGCCGCCAGCGGCAGGGTTTCGTGCGCGTTGAGGTGCAGGTCCGCAAGGAGGACGCAGGGTTGGTGCGGACGTCGCCACCGCCCTCTGCGACCCCGCGCGCGAGGCGGAGACGCGGACCATCCTGCGCGAGAAGATCGCCGGGGCACGGACCGGTGGCTCAAGGCGCTGCTGGCGTCGGCGCCGCTCGAAGGGATCGACCTGGAGCGGCAGCGCGACTTCGGACGTGACGCCGCTGTGAGTTTCCTGATCGACACCAACATCATCTCGGAAGTGCGCAAGGGAACCCGCTGCGACCCGCATGTCGCCGCGTGTAGGCCGGTGTTGCCGAGGAGGACCTCTGGCTCAGCGCCTGGTGCTGGGCGAGATCCGGGCAAGGGCGTGGAACTGGCGCGCCGTCGAGATCCGCAGAAGCAGCGGCGCTCGAGGCGTGGCTGGGCGATGTGGTCACCGGGTTCGGCGACCGGGTTTTGCCGGTGGACGCCACGTGGCCGAGGGAATGGGGCGGATGAACGCGATCCGCCCGGTGCCGGTGATCGACGCCCTTCTGGCCGCGACGGCAAAGGCCAACGGCCTGACGCTGGTGACCCTTGCAATGGTGCCGATGTCGCCGGGCTCGACCTCGAGGTGCTGAACCCGTTCGAACCTTGAACAACGGGTGGGCATTGTTCAAGGTTCGCGCTCCGGACTTGAATAACGCCCATCACTTGGCTTTCGCGATCACGAATTTCATCGACCGCTTTCGCGGCACCGGCTTGCCGTTCAGCCGCCAGACGATCACCGCGAGCCCGTATTGCAGGCGCCGGTTCGCCGTCGGCCTGCATCCCCAGCTCCCAGCAGATCGGTTTCCAGGGTTTGCCATTGGCCCGGAGCCAGACCAGACGCGCGCGTCGTCCTTTTTCCAGCCACCGAAGCCACAACAAGGCTTCTTCGGCTTGCGTGATCTCCCGTGGACCAGGGCGCGGTCGTTTCAACCGCGGCTCCTGTCCGACCTGATCCGCGAAGCGTACTCGTATTCCGCCAGACCCGCGCATAGCCTCGGCATCACGTCCGGCATTTGCCGCATGACATCCGCCGCCAACTCGGTCTGTCTTGCACCCTGCGGTGGTCCAGTCAGTCATGGCCCACCTCCGCGTTGCGGGCAGCTTGCCATAGAGCTTCTCGCCGAGCTGGCGGACCAGTTCACGCTCGGGCCAGTCAGCCGGTCGCGTCATCGACCGCGACCGCGAGCACGCCCTGTTCCTGCCAGCCGTCGCGCTTGACCTCGTCGGGGCTGCGGCGTCGGCCGCCATAGCCCTGGGGAGCGAACCGCACCCCGGTCATGCCACGCCTCCCGGGTCTCGATGGCCCAGAGCAGGATGGCGATTGCGTCGGCCTCGTTGTCGTCGGCAGGCGAGAAGCCCCCGGCACGCGCGGCTGCGATCATCGCTTCCTTCGGTGCGTTGCCCTTTGCCGGTAGCGTGACGTCAGTTCCGACGGGCACGCCCTGGGCACGCGATCCCCGCGGTCTCGGCCCAGGCGGTCAGCGTCGCGGAGGAGGCCGCCGTAGAGCCATGCGCCGCGTCGGTGCCTGCGTGTCGGCGCACCTCCTCGAAATGGATCACCCTGATCGGCCCGGCGTCTCCGGCGAGCTGGTCGAGCCAGGCGCGAAAGCGGAGATAGCGCATGCCGCCTCCGTCATAGCGGCTCGGTCGCAGCGACAGCGTGCTGGTGTGATGAGCCCATCGGACGAGCGCAGTGCCCAGCCGGTGGTGGTGCCGAGGTCGAGGGCGAGGCGGTGCCGGGAAAGCCCCCGGATCGGGCGCTCGCAGATTTGCGCGTTTGCGGATTGCCTGTCGGACATGGGGTCTCCTAGTTGCCGGGCGGTGGAGGAACGCGGGAGAAGATCGAAGTCGTGCGCGGGGAACCCCTTACGGGCATGGGGGCCAAACCTGGCAGGTTGGCCCCCATACGTAGTATGGGGTCTGCTCTCTTCCTCATCCCAGATTGCCAAGTGTCTGTTTCCATATGTTTTCTCCTGTTTCGATGACAGAGGGGCATGACAGAGGCCTCGTCATGGTTCATCCCCAAGCAATTGATTTCATTGCAGATATGACAGAGGCATGAGGATGAGAGAGGCTCTGTCATATGACAAAGTCATTCTTCCAGGCCCTCCGGGTAGACCCAGACGGCGGGGTTCTCGACCTCCCGCGCGCGACCGGAATGTGGACATTTGAAGTGGGTCGGCAGGACCGGATCGCCTTCCACCAGGACCTCGCCAGTCTCGGGATCGATCACCGGATCGCGGCCGAAACGCATCTCCTCGACACAGAGGTAGCCGAAGTGCGAGCGTGTCGCCGGGAAGCCATGTTCGGCCAGATCGCGGCGAAACTTCACGAAGCCTTTCGTCGCCAGGACGTTCAGCCGCTGGCGAATGGTGAACTCGCTCCCCAGCCCATGCTGGTTCTCGAAGGCGGCCCCGAACTGCGTCGACGTGTAGAGACGACCTTCGGCGGCCTCATCGAACAGCATGCTCAGGATGACGTCGCGCTTGCGGTCGCGCTCGGCGTCCTGTTTCGCACCCACCTGCTGACGCACCAGGCGCTCGTTCATGGGATTGATCTCGACCCATGCGCCCTGGCGCTTGTCGATGAGCTTCGCGGGCAGTGCCGGACCGTTGCGCAGCTCGATCTCGAGCCGGCGCTCGGGCATCTCCTCGTCCGGGCGATGGAGAAGCAGCCCGGTGGTGTAGAAGCCCCTGAGCGCGCTTGCGCCGGAGAGCGCGAGGAACGGATCCTCCTTGACCTGGTGTTTCGAGAGTTTGCGGGTGTGGTGCACGAGGATCACGCCGCAATCGGGGGCGATGTGGTCGCGCAGCACCTCGACCCGTTCCTTCAGGAAGAACATCATCGCGGTGTTGTCGTTCTCGCCGCCGCCTTCAGGACCGCCGTCGAACAGGTTGCGGATCGGATCGATGCAGAGAATGTCGGGCGCCGCCTCCGGAAAGGCCGCGCGACTGGCGCGCGCCACCCGCACGCTGCCCTCGTTGTCGAGCAGCATCCTGAGCTTCGGCGTGGCCACGAAGGTCTCGCGCGCGGCGGCCAGGACGTCGGCCGGCAGCACGATCTGCTTCAGCCGTTCGCGCAGGTAGTGATACTGGATCTCGGCCTGCAGGTAGAACACCCGCAGCGGGCGCGGCGGCGTGAAGCCGAGGAAGGTCTCGCCCGCCGCCATGTGCACGAGCCAGCTGATCAGCAGATCGCTCTTGCCCACCTTCGGCGCGCCGCCGAGCACCAGGAGCCCGCCCGGGGTCAGCACGCGCGGCGCGATGATGTCCTCGGGCATCGGCGAGACGTCGTCGATGAGCGCCCCCAGCGAATAGGCGGGCAGCTCTTCGGGCACCGGCGCGGCACTGCCGAGCCGAACCAGGGGAGGCCCGTGCTTCTCGACATGCAGCGCCCAGAGACGTTCGGATTCCCGCTTCAGCCGCTCGACCGGCCACATCGGGCGCAGCATGGCCGCGTTGTAGCCGCAGATGCCCTCCCAGCTCTCGTCCTTCGACAACCTCCCGTCATGCACCATGCGCACGAAATGCCCGATCGCCGCCGAGGCGCCCTCGAAGCGCGACCAGTCGTCCTGAGCGCCGTCGCGCACCGGCGTGACGAGCACATCGTCCACCTTCGGCTTCTCCGGCCGATCCGGGCCGGGCTGCGCGGGGAGGCCCGCGATGGGCGGCATGTCGGCCGCGGCCTCGATGAATTCGTTGAGGTCGCGCTCGCGGGCTACGTCGAGGTCGACGATCCGCACCTGCGTCTTCAGGCCGTTCTTGT
>JAWKXC010000045.1:0-16371 GCA_041397205.1 Paracoccaceae bacterium | reverse complement strand
GAGGCGCCGCTCGCGGTGACGTAGTCGGTGGCGATGTGGAAGAACGCGGTCGGCAGGTGCAGCACCGTGATCCCGAGCGGGCCGATCTCGTCGAGAAAGGCGGCCCCCGAAAGCGCCGCGTCGTCGCTGCGCATCACCAGCGTCGCCCCCTGGAACAGGGTCGGCAGGATCTCTTCGAGCGAGAAGTCGAACGACAGGCTCATGAACTGGTAGACGCGGTCTTCGCGCGTGATCGCGAACAGCCGGCTGATTGCCTGCGAGTGGGCGGCCATCGCCCGGTCGGGAATCACCACGCCCTTGGGCTTGCCCGTCGAGCCCGAGGTGTAGATCACGTAGGCCGGCCCCGCCGGATCGCGGGCCACCGGAGCCGGGCGCGCCCCCTCGGTGCCGGCATCGGGCGCGATCACCTCGGCGCCCGAGGCGGGGGGAACCTTGGCGTCGGAAATCACCAGCCGGGTGCCACTGTCGCTGACCATGTGCTGGGTCACGGCGTCGGGATAGCTCGGATCGACCGGCAGGAAGGCGGCCCCGGTCTTCAGCACCGCCAGCAGCGCCACGACATACTCGGGGCGCCGGCCGAGGTGGATCGCGACGATATCGCCGGGCCCCGCCCCCTTCGCTTGCAGGTGCGCCGCCAGCCGGTCGGACGCGGCGTCGAGCGTGCCGTAGCTGAGGCTCCCCGGCCGCCCGGCCTGCTGGAGCGCGACCGCGTCGGGATCGCGCACGACGACATCGCGGAAGCGGTCGAGCCAGGCGAGGGGCGCGGTGCCCTGCGCGGGCTCGCCGAGCGCCATGACCTCGGCGCGTTCGCCGCCGAGCATGTCGAGATCGCGCAACAGCGTCTGCGGCCCGGCCTCGGCCATGGCGGCCAGCAGGCGGGTCAGGTGATCGAGCATCTTCCGGGCGCGGTCGATGGGCACCACGGCCGGGTCGGACTCGAATTCGAGCCGCATCTTCGCGTCGGTATAGGCGCTGAGCGAGAGCGGCAGGTCGAGCTCCGACCGCAGCTCGGCGCTGCGCCCCTCGGATGACAGCCCGACGCGTGCGAACAGGTCCGTCATGCTGCCGCGGTCGAACATCACCACGGTATCGAACAGGTAGCTCGCGCCGTGGAGGTTGCAGAACTTCCGGATCTCGGCGACCGACACCTGCTCGTAGGGCTCCATCGCCTCGGCATCGGCCTTCAGCGCCGCGACGACCTCGCCCAGGGTCGAGGCGCGCCCGAACTTCATGCGCCGCGGCAGCGAGTTCAGGAAGCACCCCGTCGCCCGTTCGCCGTCGGCCATGAAGTTGCGCCCGCTGCCGGTGACCCCGAACACCACGTCCGCGCTGTTGTGCCAGCGCGCGAGCATCAGGCCCCAGGCCGCTTCGACGAGGCTGCGCAGCGTGCCGCCGGCCCGGTCCGCCGCGGCGCTCAGCGCCGACGTGAGCGCCGTGTCGAGCACGCGGGTCAGCACCTCGGCCCGGGTGTTCGACGCCGATCTGGCGGTTGTCGTCGTCAGGCCGAGCGGCTCGAAGCCGTCGAGGCAGCTGGCAAAGAACGGCCCGGCCGAGGGATCGGCGGGCGCGCTGATCGCCGCGCAGCGCGCGAGATAGGTTTCGCTGGCTTCGGAGGTCGAGACGGGTATGCCGGTGTCGAGCAGCCAGAACAGGTCTTCGAGAACGATGGCGATGCTGTTGCCGTCGGCGAGGGCGTTGTGGATCGTCCAGATCATCACCGAGCGCGATTTCGCCAGGCGCAGCAGGGTGACCCGCCAATGCGGCACCGCCTCGACATCGACGCCGCGCTGGCGATCCTCGTCGAGGAAGGTGGCGAGCGCCTTTTCGTGTGTCTCCTCGGGCCTGTGACGCCAGTCGATCTCCTCGAAATCGACCGCGATCCGGTCCGCCACCACCTGCACCGGGCGGGGCCGGTCGCGCCAGCGGATCGAGGTCCGAAGCGAGGGGTGCAGGGCGGCGACGGCGGTCCACGCCCGTTCGAGCGCGTCGCGGGAGACCCTCTGGTTGTCCAGGCGCACCACCGCCTGCTGAAGGTTCACCCAGGGGCGTTGCGTCGGGATACTGTCGTAAAACATCCAGGATTGCATGGGCGTCAGGGCGACGCCGTCTCCCGGAGCACAGGTTACGTCTTTCATGGGCCTCTGGACGGTAGCTGCAACATGCGGTCGTCTGCGGATAACATCCCAACGTCTGGTCTGCACGCATCGATTGGCGTCAATGAACTTCTTTTGAAGGTGCATTCTGTCGCTATTGTGGCCGGAACCCGTCCAGTCATGCCCAATTTGCCCGGATTGTCCGCGACGTCCGGAAAGCCCGGTTGCGGCGGGCCGAATCGTGCGGCGTTTTGTCCCGTCGCCGGCGCGCGGAACCGCTTCGGCGCGGTCCTTTCGTCGTCCCGGCCGCGGTCGGCATCCGCGCGGCTCGGGCCTGTCCTCGCTCGATTTTCAGGCGATTTCCGCAGTCCCTTCGCCCCGCGCCGGTCCCACGGCGGCACTTCGCCTCCGGAGCGCGCGACCGCCGACGGGACCGCGCGCGGATCCACGCCAAAGCTTGGGAAACTTGACGTGGATCAAGGCGATCTGCTTATTCCGAGTGAATCTGTCAGAAACCGAGTCGCGGGGCGCGAATGATGAGATATGGCACGCTCGACCCTCTGGAACGCACCACCACCCTCGGTGCGGCCCGCAAGGGATTTCGCGGCACCGTCGTCAGCGTGCTGCCGATCGAGGGTGTCGGTCGTCTCGCCGCGGACGAGATGGAACGGCGCCTGATCGAGATGGGATTCATCGAGGGCGCGGCGGTCGAGGTCGTCCACGAAGGCCCGATCCGGCGCGACCCGATCGCGGTGCGGGTCGGCAACGCCCTGGTGGCGCTCCGGCGCCGCGATGCCCTGGCGATCCTGGCCGAGTAGACCCCGATGCCAACGCCCCCGTCGCCGGGACCCGAGCGGGCGACCCGGATCGCGCTCATCGGGGCGCCCAACTGCGGCAAGACCTCGCTGTTCAACGCGCTGACCGGGGCGAACCAGCGCGTCGGCAACTATTCGGGCGTGACGGTCGAGCGCAAGGAGGGCACCGCCGTCACCCCGGGCGGGCACGCCCTTTCGGTGATCGACCTGCCCGGCACCCATTCCCTGCGCGCCCGCAGCCCCGACGAGGAAGTCACCCGCGACATCGTGCTCGGCGCGCGCAGCGACGGTCCCCGGCCCGATCTCCTGATGGTGGTGGCCGACGCGACCCACCTGCGCCCCGGTCTCAGAATCGCCGAGGAACTCAAGCGGGTGGGGCTCCCCGCGCTGGTCGTCATCAACCATGATCGACATCGCCGCCGCGCGCCGCATCGAGATCGACCTCGACGCGATGGCGCGCGAACTCGGACTTCCGGTGGTCGCCTCGACCGCCGTGCGCAAGGCGGGGATGGCCGCGCTCTGGGCCCGGCTCGACCGGATGCTCGCCGAAGGCATCGCCGCCCCGGGACCGCTGCGCTGGTCCCAACCCAGCGCCGGCGACCTGCGCCTGTCGCTGCGCGAGGCCGACCGGGTCATCGCGGCCAGCGTGCGGGCGCCTGCGGCGGCGCGCACCGCCACTGCGCTGATCGACCGCGTGGTGCTGCACCCGGTGGCCGGGCCGGTCATCCTGCTCGGCCTTCTTTTCGCGATGTTCCAGGCGGTCTTCGCCGGCGCCGCGCCGGTGATGGACCTGATCGCCGCCGGGTTCGACGCCCTGGCCGCCGCCGCCCGCGCATCCCTGCCCGAGGGGCTGTTGCGCAGTCTGGCCGTCGACGGGGTGATCGCCGGCGTCGGCGCGGTGGTGATCTTCCTGCCGCAGATCGTGATCCTGTTCCTGTTCATCCTGCTGCTCGAAGACCTCGGCTACATGTCGCGCGCGGCCTTCCTGATGGACAACCTCATGGGCCAGGCCGGGCTCCACGGCCGCGCCTTCATCCCGCTCCTGTCCAGCTTCGCCTGCGCAGTGCCCGGGATCATGGCGACCCGGGTGATCGACGACCGGCGCGACCGGCTGGTGACGATCCTGATCGCGCCCCTGATGACCTGTTCGGCCCGCATCCCGGTCTACACCCTGCTGATCGGCGCCTTCGTTCCTTCGCGCGAGGTCGGTTTCGGGATCGGGCTCCAGGGGCTGGTGATGTTCGGCCTCTTCGCCGCCGGCATCGTCAGCGCGCTTTCGGCGGCGCTCGTCGTCCGGCTGGTGTTCCGCCGCCACGAGATCGCCGCCCCGCTGATGCTCGACCTGCCCGACTACAAGCTGCCGCGCCTCAAGGGCGTGCTCCTCGGCCTCTGGCAGCGCGCCTCGACCTTCCTCAGCCGCGCCGGCACGATCATCTTCGCCGCGAGCGTGGTGATCTGGGCGCTGTCGACCTATCCTTTACCGCCCGAAGGGGCCACCGGCCCGGCGATCCAGCACAGCGCGGCGGCCTGGATCGGCCACCTCGTCGAACCGCTCCTCAGGCCCATCGGTTTCAACTGGCAGATCGCCGTCGCCCTCCTCGCGGGACTGGCGGCGCGCGAGGTCACCGTCGCGGGTCTCGCCACGGTCTATGCCGTCGCGGCGCCGGGCGAGGCTGCGCTTGGCGCGGCTCTGGCCGCGAACTGGAGCCTCGCCACGGCTCTCGCGCTGCTCGCCTGGTTCGTCTTCGCCCCGCAGTGTCTCTCGACCGTCGCGGTGATCCGGCGCGAGACCGGGCGGGCGCTGTGGATGTGGGTGTCGGTCGGCTACATGTTCGCGCTCGCCTATGCCGCCGCCTTCGCGACCTACCGGATCGCCACCCTGCTCGGCGGGTAGCCGAGGTGTGGGCGCGTCCGGGCGGCCGGGCGTGGCACCGCACCGTCCCCACGGGGTCCGCGGCGCAGCGAGGGCAGACTCGGCGGCGCGCCGTGTCGAGGCCGGTCGGCCGGCGCCACCGGACCGCGCGCAGCGTTCAGGAACGGCGCGAGCCACCACGCCGCCTCTGCCGCGCGCAGCGAGGGCCGTGCCGGCGGGGTGGCCTCGGCGTCGTCGTCGCCCGCCGCGATGGCCGCGCCCAGCCGCGCCGGGAACAGGCCGAGGATTTCCCGGCGGGACGTCTCCGGCAGGAGGGCGACGGAGCGCGCGCAGGGATGCAGGCTCTCCGCCGCAAGCCCTTCGGCCTCGACGATCTCGTGGCTGTCGAACACGAGATGGACATAAGTGATGTCGCCGGCGGGTGCTTCGCGCCGGATGGTCGTGCCGTTCGCGAGGGCATGGACCGGCGCGAGCACGCCGTCGTCGGCATCGAACATCGCCCGCGTGAACCAGCCGTGAGATCAGGATGCGGTGCTGCTTGGACAGCCGAAGATCGCGCCGCGGGCAGTCCGGACCGAAGGCACCGGCATGGACCCGGTAGGGGCGCAGGTCGGGTTGGTCCGCATCATCCGGCACGCGACACGCGCCGCGATGCGACGTGGCGCAAGACAGCCGAGCCGCCGTCGACCCGGCTGACCGAGGGTCGCCGGGCCGGAGCGTCTCGACCGGGCGCGGACCGGAGGGCGGATCATCGTGCCGGCCGCGAAGCACACGAGAAAGGGCATGAGAACGTCGCTGTGGGTCGTGGTCAGGGTCTCGCCGTTGTCAGCGGTGGCGACCACGTCGAACCGGAAGGTGTCGCCGGGCACGTAGGTGTATCCCGATAGCGCGTCGGCCGGGATGGTGAAGCCGATTGGGGTGGCCTGAAGGCTGCCGTCCCCGGGGCTGTAGGTGCCGTAGCTCACCCCGTCGATGAACACCTCGATCTGGGTGAGTCCGCCAGCGGCGGCGGCGAGTCGATGATCGCCCCCGACGGCTGCGACAAATCGGTGATCTGCCGCGCCATTGGTGTTGTCCGCGATCGTGTTGAGCTTAATGGGGTCTTCGCGGCTCCGACCCCGATGGCCAGATCTGCGCGCCGTAGGTGTTTGAGCACGTTCAACTGCGTGGTGAAGTGCTGCCGTTGGCGAGCCCGTCCGGCATGAAGATTGACGTGGTTGTTGTCGTCACCTCAGCGTCATTGTCGGGTCGGCATCCGCGTTGGTCGCGTTCGAATTGTCGATGATCTTGTTGAGCGCGGCCCCGAAATTCGTCTGTCCGCCGGTCGATGGACCCGGCTGCCTCATGCCGACCGGCTGGTCATCATCGTGATTGCCGAGCGAGGTCACACTTGGCGGCCCGGTGCCGTTGTAGGCCACGACGGTGATCTCGACCTCGTCGGCCTCGTAGCCGGCGTCAGGCAGCGACTATTGGGGTCCTTCGCCGCGGCGATCTGCACTTCGAGGACGGTTTCGGTGTTGCCGTCGCCGTCGATGTCGACCCCGGAGATCGTTGCCGGCCGATCCGGAAATAATCGATGGCGATGGCGATGTTCACGTCCTGGGTGATTTCGGACGTGGCGAGCGTGGTCGTGAACGACGGCGTGTCGTCGACCTCGGTCTCCGCCGTCGTCTGGAGGACGACCGGCAATCCGTTGACCGTCCCCGACGCGATTTACGTCGCTAGTGGCATTCCCTGACGTTCCGCAGAAAAGAAGGTCACGTCAGAACAAACGAAACTCGCAACAGCGCCACCATCACCGGCGAAATGAGGAATGATGCGGGTGACAATTGTTCTCCGGCGAAGTTTGTTGCGGATGTTTCGCAAGTCGTCCAAATGAGGCGAAGTGCCGCATACGTTCCGCTTGGTGCTCGCGAAGGGCCGGGATCGAAGGCGCGCCCGAGCGCGATCGCGGTGCGGCGTGGTCTGACCGGCGGGAGTTGCGGCACGGGCCCGCTTTCTCGCCGCCGCCCACCCCGGCGGTGCCGTCGTCCACGGTTTTCCTGCCAATCCTGTATCCGGGATGCGACAAATGTCCGCCGACAGGGTGGCCCGCAGTCTAGATCAGATGCAGTCCGCCGCATCCGTGGTCACTTTGTCGTGGACCGATCCGAAGCCCCGGGAGTTCCTGTGCGCCTGACCACCCGCACCAATCTGGCGATCCGCGCGCTGATGTGTGCGCCGTCCACGACGGCAAGACCTGCCGCTCCGCCGAGATCGCCGGGGAGCGCCAGTTTGCTCACCGCCCGTCACCTCGCCCAGGTGGTCAACACCCTGCACGCGCACGGATACCTCAACGCCACGCAGACGCATGGGCGGAGTGAGCCTCGCGCGGTCGGCGCATGCCGATCAACATCGGCGGGTGTTCCGGCTGTTCGAGGCCGATGTTCCCTTCTGAGTGGCGCAACCCGGACAACACCTGTCCCACGGTGCCTGCCCTGCCAGCTGCGCAGCGCAGTCCGCCGCGCCTCGGCGCCTTCTACCGTGAAATGTCCTGGTCACCCTCGAAGACGCTCTGGTGAAGGTACCGGCTCGAACGTGTTCGGCGTCGCGAGACCCGGTCGCACCGGTCGGGTGCCCGGCAGCCCAGGCGACGAGGCGCGCTCCGCACCGGCCGGACGGTCGGCGAAGTGATGGCGCCACCGGGCCCGAGGACGCGCCCGCGGCCCGGCGGTTGCCAGCGCAGCGAGGGCCGATGGCCGCCGGCGCCGCAGGCCAGTATCGGCTGGCGGGAAACAGGCGATGACCGGGGCGAGCGGCAGGGCCCGGACTGGATGTCGGTGCGCGCCCGGCTGGCAGGCAGGCCGCGCCCCGTCCTGTTCGCGCTCGCCGCCCGGTTCCGGACCCTGTCGCTGGGCAGGTGCCGGTGCTGGCGGCGGCATGGCGGCTGGCCGCGGCGAAGGCCGTTTTCGCGCCACCGACGTCACGCTCGCCGCACTGCTCGGGGCCGGTGCAGTCGGCTCGGCACCAACCTGTCAGACGACGCCGCCGACGCCGCTGGGCGTCGACCGGCCGGCACCGGCTGGGACCGCCGCGGATGGTGGCGCTGGGCCTGCTCGGTGGCCGCGAGGTCAAGCGCGCGGCCACGGCGAGCTTCGGGCTTGCCGCGGGCGCCGGCCTCTGCCTCGCGGCGATCGGCGGCTGGCGGTGATCGCCGTCAGGCTCGTCTCGCTGCTTCTCGGCTACGCCTGTTCGGTGAGGCCGCGCCCGCTCTCCGAGCCTGCCTTTCGGCGAACTCACGGTGATCGTGTTCTTCGGCCTCGTCGCGGTCTCGACGACGGCCTGGCTCGAGGGGTCGGGCCTTCGCAGACGAACCCTCTTGCTCGGCCTCGCACCATCGGCCTGCCGGCGGCGGCGGTGCTGATCCTCAACAACCACCGCGACCGGGTGCAGGATGCGCGCGCCAGGCGCCGCACCACCGGCCATCGTGGTCGGCGATTGCGCCACGCGCGGCATCTATGTCGCGCGGCTCTGGCGGTCACCGTCGCGCTGGCCGGGGCGCTGGCGCCAGGTCCACGGCTGATGCTCCCCGCCGCGCTCGCCACCTCTGGTTGTCGACTGACATCCTGCGGCTGCCGGTCTCGGCTCGCCTCAACGCCCTCATCGGCCGCACCGCACTGTTCCAGCTCGCGGTGCTGGCGGCCTCGTCCTCGGCTGAGGGCCGCCCGGCCACGCGCGCCGGCGCGAGCCCGCGGACGCTGGCGTGAGGTCGGCGCGACATCCGGGTCGCGCCATCCGCCGGCCGGGGCCGCGACCCTCGAGGCGCCCGGCACTGCGCCACGACAACGATGTTCCTTTTCTGTTCCGACCCTGTATCATGTCCCGAACAAGAAACGGCAGCGGGGCAGGGCATGGCCGGGGCGGGCTATCTCGACAAGCTGAACGCGCGACAGCGCGCGCAGCAGAATTCGGTGTCGGCAAGGGGGAGGTCGCCGCCACTCCTCATCATCGCCGGTGCCAGGACAGACCGCCACGCTCGCCCACCGGGTCGCGCATCTGCTGGTCAACGGTGCCGATCCGCGCCGCATCCTGCTAATGACCTTCTCGCGCCGTGCCGCGGCCAGGCTCACCGCAAGGGTCGAGCGGATCACGGCGCAGGCCACGGGCACCGCGGTCGCCGCCGAGGCCCTCACCTGGGCCGGGACCTTTCCACCGGCATCGGCGCGCATCCTGCGCGACCACGCACTGGCGGTCGGCCTGCACCCCGAGTTCTCGATCCACGACCGCGAGGACAGCGCCGACCTCGCGGATCTCTGCCGCCACGGCACAGGGTTCCTCAGACCGAGGCCACTTTCCCACCAGGGCACCTGCGCGGTCTACTCGCGCGCCGTCAGCGCCGAGGAACCCCTGGCCGAGGTGCTGCACCGTCCATTTCCCTGGGTCGCGCAGTGGGAAACGGAGCCTCAGGCAGCTCTTCAGATCTACGTCGCCGCCAAGCAGGCCCAGAACGTGCTCGACTACGACGACCTCCTGCTGGCACGGGCGCAAGTCATATCGGACACACCGATTTCGCATCCACATCAGGGCCGCTGGGACCATGTGCTGATCGACGAATACGAGGACACCAGCGCCTCCAGGCCCGTATCCTGACCGCACTGAAACCGGACGGGCGGGGCTCACCGTGGTCGGCGACGATGCCCAGTCGATCTACGCCTTCCGCGCCGCCACCGTGCGCAACATCCTCATTCCCGGAGAGCTTCGAGCCGCGCGCCGGGGTCGTCACCCTTAGGCGCAACTACCGCTCGACCCAGCCGATCCTGGCGGCCGCCAACGCCGTGATCGAGCAGGCGCGCGAGGGGTTTGCCAAGACCCTCTGGACCGAGCGGGTTTCGGCCCGCAAACCGCGCCTCGTCACCCTCGACAACGAGGCGGCGCAGGCGCGCTGTTTCGTCGACGAGATCCTCGAGGTGCGCGAGACCGGGGTGAAGCTCAAGGAGCAGGCAGTGCTGTTCCGCACCTCCTCCCATGCCGCGCAGATCGAGGCCGAACTCACCCGGCGCAACGTGCCTTACGTCAAGTTCGGCGGCCTCAAGTTTCTCGACTCGGCCCATGTGAAGGACCTGCTTGCCGTCCTCCGCCTTTCGCGCAACCCGCGCGACCGGGTCGCGGGCTTCCGCGTGCTGCAACTCATCCCCGGCATCGGGCCGAAATCGGCCGGCCACATCCTTGATGCCCTCGACCTCGCGCCGTCCCCGCTCGCGGCCCTTCACGACATCGTTCCGCCGGCGAAAGCCGAGGCCCACTGGCCGGGTTTCGTAGCCACTTCGCGGCGACGGGCGGACTGGCCCGCCGCCCTCGGCCGCGCGCGCAACTGGTATGAGCCGCATCTCGACCGCCTCCACGACGACGCCGAGGCCCGCCGCGCCGACCTTCTGCAACTCGAACAGATCGCCGCCGGCTACCCCTCGCCCGAGGCATTCCTCACCGACCTCACGCTCGACCCGCCGGACGCCACCTCCGACCGCGCCGGCGTGCCGATGAAGGACGAGGACTACCTGATCCTGTCGACGATCCATTCCGCCAAGGGCGGGGAATGGAAATCGGTCTACCTCCTCAGCGCCGTCGACGGCTGCATCCCTCGACCTCGGCACCGGCACCAACGACATCGAGGAAGAACGCCGCCTGCTCTACGTCGCCATGACGCGGGCGAAGGACGACCTCACCATCGGACTGCCGCTCCGGTTCTACGTCACCGGGCAGCCGAAGAGCGGCGACCGGCACGTCTACGCCATGCGCACCGCTTCATCCCGCGCGAGATCCTCGACCGGTTCGAGGCAGTCACTGGTCGCCGCCGCAGCACGGCACGGCGGTTCGCCCTTTCCGAGCCGATCGACGTCGCGGCGCGGGTCGCGCGTTGTGGGAATAGCCGCGCCGAGCGGCGGCGGCGCAACCTTCCCGGACGCCACCCGACCGGGGAACCCGCGGCCCGTCGGCCCAGTCCGGTAATCCGAAATGGAGGCGGAAATGCCCAGGATCGAACCGGTGTGCACGGATTTGCAATCCGCTGCGTAACCACTCCGCCAACTCGCCGAAGTGCCGTGGATGTAGCCCATGGCTCCAGGCCGTGCAAGTGGGAGCCGTTGCGGTGGTCCCGGGCGGCCGAGCCCCAAGATGTTGATTTCGGCTTCGCCGGCTGTCGCAGCAATGCCGCAGCTGCGCGCGTGCGCGAGGGGTTCCGGTTGTGGCGGCACCGGATTCATGGCAACAGGATTTGGTTGCTCAACAACCAGCAGGTCAGGCCCCCATGAACGATTCCCAGGCGCTGCGCACGATGATGGTGGACACCCAGGTGCGGCCTTCGGACGTGACGAAATTCCCGATCATCGAGGCGATGCTGACAATCCCGCGCGAGGACTACGTGCCGGATGCCGTGCGCGCCGCGGCCTATGCCGACGCCCCGGTCGACCTCGGCGGCGGACGGGCGATGCTGGAGCCGAGGACCTTCGCGAAGATCCTCGACGCGGTCGCGATCGAGCCGGACGATCTGGTGCTCGATCTCGGCGCCGGCCTCGGCTATTCGGCCGCGGTGATCGCGCGCATGGCGGAGTTCGTGGTGGCGCTCGAGGAAGACGAAGACCTCGCGGCCGAGGCCGAGGCGCGGCTCGCGGCCGCCGGCATCGACAATGTCGCGGTCATGGCGGGACCGCTGGCCGAAGGCGACCCGCGCCATGGCCCCTACGACGTGATCGTCGTCGAAGGCGCGGTGCAGGAGGTTCCGTTGCCAATTCTCGAACAAATCAAGGATGGCGGCCGCATTGTTGCCATTTTTGACGGTAATTATCTGGGCACGGTCCGAATCGGTTACCGCGTCGGCACGGATATCGACGGGCGACCGGCCTTCGATGCGGCCGCGACGGTGCTGCCGGGGTTCACGGCCGCGCCGGAATTCGCGCTGTGAACCAGCCCGCGGTGTTCGGGGCACCGATGGGGAACGGGTCCGGTCGGCGACGTGCGCTTCGGGCCGCACGCCGCGGAACCGCGGCACAAGGCGCGCCGAAGGGCGCGGGAACAGGGACGAGGGCAAGACGATGCGGGTGAAATCTCTTCGGACTGTTGCAGCGGCGGCGCTGGCCTCCGTGCTCGCCCTCGCGCCTCTGGCGCTCGGCGCCGAAAGCCTGTCGGACGCGATGGTCTCGGCCTATCGCAATTCCGGCCTGCTCACCCAGCAGCGCGCCCTCCTGCGCGCCGAGGACGAGAACGTCGCCGTTGCGGTCGCCGGGATGCGTCCGGTCATCAGCTACGCGCTGCGCGGCGCCGTCGACAGCCGGCAGTCGCAATCCTTCCCTCCCTCCCTCGGCGACGGCGTGCGCGAGTCGATCTCCGCGACGGCCCAGCTGTCGATGGACATCACCCTGTTCAACTTCGGCCGCAACGCGCTCCAGGTCGACCTTGCGCGCGAAAACGTGCTGATGACCCGGGACATGCTGGTCGGGGTCGAGCAGCAGGTGTTGCTGCGCGCGGTCAGCGCCTTCCTCGACGTCCGCTCGGCGCACGAGACGGCAATGCTCCAGGCCAACAACGTGCGCCTCATCACCGAGGAACTTCGCGCCGCGCGCGACCGTTTCGAAGTGGGCGAGATCACCCAGACCGATGTCTCCGCCGCCGAGGCGGCCCTCGCGCTCGCCAAGAGCAACGAGGCGGCGGCGCGCGGCCAGCTGATGATCGCCCGCGAAGAATACCGCATCGCCGTCGGCCACTATCCGGACGGATTGCAGGTGCCACCGGCCTCGCCGATCTCGGTGCGCTCGCTCGACGAAGCCAGGGCGATGGCCCGCAGCCGCCATCCGGAGGTGCTGGCCCAGCAGCGTGCGGTGAAGGTTTCCGACCTGTCGGTCGAAATCGCCCACCGCGCCATGCTGCCGAGCCTGACCGCGGGCGGCACCGCCAGCCGCACCCTGTCGCGCACCCATGTGTCGGCGAACGACAGCACCAACGTCGGCGTCGATCTCACCCTCTCCGGCCCGATCTACCAGGGCGGCCAGCTGAGCGCGCTCTACCGCCAGGCCAAGGCGCGCGCCGTGGCCAACCGCGCCGCGCTGCACCTTGCCGTGCAGGGCGTCGAACAATCCGTCGCCAACGCCTGGGCCCAGCTCGCCGTGGCGCAGGCCAGCCTCCAGGCCACCGACCAGCAGATCCGCGCCAACCGTGTGGCGCTGCGCGGCGCCCGCGAGGAAGCCACGCTCGGCGCGCGCACCACCCTCGAGGTGCTCGCCTTCGAGCAGGACCTGCTCGACGCCCAGGCCGCGCGGATTTCCGCCCAGTCCAACCAGTATCTCGCGATCTACAACCTGATCGCGGCGATGGGGCTTCTGACCGCCGAACATCTGCGGCTCGGCATCGCCACCTACGACCCGGAAGCCTATTTCAACGCGGTCAAGCGCGCCCCGATCCACGACATCAGCCCGCAGGGCGCCAAGCTCGATGCGATCATCGAAACGCTCGGTCGTTCGCTCGACTGATCGCGCACGCTGCACGGCCTGAAATCCCCGAGCAAGCCGTTGTCTCTCTGCGACGGTCTGCTATCTTGTGGGCTCAGGACTGAGTAGGAAAAATCGCATGTCTGATCCGGTATCGAACTCCGAAATCGAAGACGTCTTGGCGTCCATCCGGCGGTTGGTCTCGGAAAACGCGAGAGCCTTGAAGCGCGATCGGGAGCGTGACCCGGACGCCGAGAAGCTGGTCCTGACCCCGGCCCACCGGGTCGACGAAAGCGACGCAAATGCGCCGTCGACCGATGTCTTCGCGGTCGACACGGAGACCTGGAACGACGCGTCGCGTCAGCCGGAACCCGATGAAACGCCGGTGTTTTTCACCCATGAGGCGCGCGCCTCCCGGCGCGCCGCGGCGCTCGAAGCGGAGGCGGAAGCCGAGGACGCGGCCGGGGTGACTGCGGATGCCGCCGACCTGGCGGGCGCGGCCCGCGCGGCCGCGACCGAGGGTCCGGCCCCGGTCGGCGCGGCCGACGATGCCGGCGGGCGCGAGGCCGGGGACGAGAGCGCCGAGACCGCCGACCTTGGCGAGTCGGACCTCTCCGGCGCGGCGGCGGAATCGGAGGATATCTCTCCGCTGGAACGCAGAATTGCCGAACTCGAAACCGCGATGCAGATCGACCCGCGGGAATCCGCCCACGCGGAGGTCGCCGACAGTGGCGATGCCGCGCAATCCGCGACCGGCGGCGCCGAAACGGCGGACGGTTCGCACGACGACCACGGCGCACCCGTCGCCGCGCAGGACGCCATGGCCGAGGCCAAGGCCGAGGCCCCGGTCGAGGTCGCGGCCGCCGAAGCGCCGCCACGCTCCTGGATCGAAGGGCTGGTGGCCGCCGCCGCCGCCGCGGAGGCCGCCCGCCTCGCCGAGCGTGCCAGGGCCGCGGCGCCGGCGCCGTCCGGGGACGCACAGGGTGCGGACGAGGCGGAGTCCGGGAGGGACGACGCCGGGGAAGTTCCCGCCGCCGGCGAGGCCGTGGCCGAGGATGGCGCCGATGCAGAGGCGTCCGAGGCCGGGCAGGGAGCCGCCGCCGAAGCCGCGGAGCCGCTCGCGTCGGTGCCCTTGGCGCTGACCGAGGACGACAACGCGCCGGTCGAGGCCGAGGCGCCCGGCGGGGCGGAGGCCGAGGCCGCCGCTTTGGAGCCGGACACGGCGCCGGACGGCGACGTCACGGCCGCGGCCGCGCCCGAAACGCGCGAAGACACGGACGTCGATGCCCCTGCGGAGGCGGGCGAACCCGCTCCCGCGCCGCAGCGCAGCTGGGTCGACCGGCTGATCGCCGCGGCCGCGTCGTTGCGCACCGCGCCCGCCGCGGACGACGACCGGCGCGATACGGACACCGAGGCCGAGGCAACGGCATCCGACGCCGACGCGACGGCCGATCTCGGCGACGAGGCGCCGGCGCACGTCGACACCGGCACGCCGCAGTCGGATCCGGATGCGCCTGAGGCCGCACCGCGGCTCGAGCCTCTGAACCTGGTCGCGCCCGTCGTCCCCGGCAGCCAGCCCGATGAGGAGGCACGCGACGGGACGGTCGCCGAGACCGCCCCCGTGCTCGAACCGAGCGAGACCGATGCCGCCGGCAGGCGCGATACCGTTCTGACCGGTCCCTGGACGGCGCGGGCTGCGGCGGGGGAAGCGCACGTCGCGACCGGCGCGACCGCGCAGGACGGCGAACACCCTCCGGCGCAAGCCGCCGACGGAGCCGACGCGGCGCGCGACCGCGCGGCGGATGCCGCTGAACTCGAATGGGAAGAGGTCCTCCCGCCGACGACCGGCGAGCCCGAGCCCGGCGAGGACGAGACCGCCGCCGCCGACGACCGCGATGCCCTCGCCGTGCTGGTGGCCGAAGCGATCGCCGAAGAGACGTCCGCCGACGACCGGGAGGCGCAGGTGCCGGCTGAGGACCTTGAGGCCGAGACGGCTGGCGACGAGCTTGGATTTGCCGGGTTCATCTCTCCGGAAGACTCTGATTTCCAAGAGTTTGCGGAAGCATGGGGCGTGCCCGGAACGGCCGAGGCCGAGCCTGCCGACACCGTCGGGGCCGGGCCGGACGAGGCCGCGCAGGAGCCGGAGCCGCTTGACGAAGACTCCGCCGCCGTTGCCGCCGCTGCCGAGGCCGACTGGGACGGTGCGGACTGGGAAGAGGTCGCCGACGCCGAGATCGTCGCAGAGGAGGCCGTCGAGGAGGTTTCCGAGATCGAGATCGAGATGGAGCTTGAGGCCGAGGTCGATGTCCCGGCAGACGAGACCGCCGGCGAAGCCGCGCAGCCGGTCGAAACGGATGGTGCCGAGGCACATTCGTCCGACGCCCCGGCTGAGGTCCCGATGTTCGAGCGGTCCGCGTCTCGCGCGCCGGCAGAAGAAGAGACGGTGATCGACGAGGCGATGTTGCGCGAACTGGTCGCCCAGCTGGTCCGCGACGAGCTGCAAGGCACCGTCGGCGAGCGCATCACCCACAACGTCCGCAAGCTGATCCGCCGCGAGATCGCCCGCGCGCTCACCTTGCAGGACTTCGAGAAGTAGCGTCGGGGCGGGGGGCGCGCGCGATGCCCGCCCCTGCCGATCCCGTCCGGTGCCGCCCGTGGCGCGGCTCGCGGTCGACCGGACCTGGGCGGGTCCGGCGGGTCGCCCGCCCGGGTCACACCGGGCCGGCCAGATCGAACAGCCGGTCGAGATCGAGATGCGTTTCGCAATGCGCCGCCAGCGCATCGAGCGCCGCCTCCACCCCGTCGTCGTAACCGCGGTCCGACGGCGCCGCCCCGAGCCCGGCGAGATAGGCCCGCCGGAAGCCGTCGCTCGCGAACAGGCCATGCAGATAGGTCCCCATCACCCGGCCGTCGGGGCTCGCCGCACCGTCGCGGCGCCCGTCGCCGAGGTCCAGCCAGGCCCGGGCACAGTCCGCGCCGACCGTCCGGCCCAGGTGGATTTCGTAGCCCTCCACCGTCTCGCCGCTGGCAAGCGCGCGCGCTTCGGTCAGGGCCAGGGTCTTCGCCGGCTCCAGCACCGTCCTGACGTCCAGCACCCCGAGCCCCGGCGCCGACCCCGGCCGCCCCTCGATCCC
>JAWKXC010000044.1:0-17376 GCA_041397205.1 Paracoccaceae bacterium | reverse complement strand
TTCACATCGGTCTTGGCGGTCAGGCCGGCAACCCGGGCCGAGGCCGGGCGCGACACCCAGTCGTCGGCGACGGTGTCCCAGACCTGCACCATCGGGTCGATGACGTAGACCCGCTGCGAGTTGATGAGGTCACGGTAGGCGATCGCATCGGCGTCGGTGGTGTTGGGTCCGTCGACGAAGGCCACCGCCTTGATCTCTTCGAGCACGCCGATCAGCTCCGCCACCACCGGGTTCGCGGTCACGCCGTCGCCCGAGGTGAACCCGGGGGCGGCGATCAGGCGCGGCTTCATCGACAGCTGCGGCTCGCACTTCTTGAGCGCATGCACCCCGGTCAGGAGCGTGCCGTCGCCCACGAGGTTCGAATAGGTCTCGGCGAGGTCGGCCCCCTCTTCGACCCGGATGATGATCGTATAGGCGTTGATCTGGTCGAACACGTCGTCGACCGCGTCCTTCAACGTCCCGGTCGCACCGAGCAGCGCCGCCTTGGCGGGGTCGCCCGCGATCAGCACGGGGGTGTTGAGCGGGAACGCGTCCGCGTCGGCAGCCGGCGCCGTACCGAGCAGTGCCACGACGGCGGACTGCGAGACCTGCACCAGGACCGGGGTTTCACCCGATTCCTTCAGGCGCGTGCCGTGATGAAACCCAAGGAAATCAGCCATGTTTTTCTCCTAGCCATGAAAAAACCCGGCACGCGCGGCCGGGTATCGGATCGGCGCCTCCGCGCCATGACCCCCGTCGCCGGGGGTATGTTCGTCTCAGAGACCCTGCGCGAGGTCCCGCGCCGCGGCCGGGCACTCCGGCCAGCTGGCATCGGCCGCAATGTCCGCTTCGAGGTCGGCGGCCAGCGGTGCCCAGGTCGCACGCATCTGCGCCACCCATTCGGCCCAGGCCTCGGCACCGGTTCCGACCCCATCCACCGCCGCCGCGGTCGCGATGTTCAACTGCGTCTCGGCGTCCGCCTCGGCGTAGATCCGGCGCCGGCACTCCGCCCGCGCCGCCGCCTCGCGTGCGGCAAGGATTTCTGCTTCGGTTTTCGCCGGCGCGACGTAGGGCACGAGCTCTCCGGTCTCCACGTCGACGGATTTGAGCGCCGTCCGGTCGCAATGGGCGTGCCAGTCCGTGTCCGAGATCTCGATCGAAGGCTCCGGGATCTCCGCGTGCACCGAAGGGTGAAAGAAACCGCGGATCTCTCCGGTATCCGGATTGTAGTGCGCAAGCATCTGTGAAACCTTTTCTTTTGTCAGCGGCCGATGGCGATGAAGGTATAGCCGCTGCTGTCACCACGCCGTCGTGCCGGTAGACCGAAATGTCGAAGCCGGTCAGGGACAGCGTGAATTCGTCGTACCAAGGATGTGCGCGTTCTGCGGCGCGATGTTGAGGCCGCGATCGCACCGAGGTCACGCCGTACACCTCGTTCGGGAAAGCGATCGGGAACGGGATGTAGTCGCCGTTGCTGGCGCCGCCAGCCGGCCCCACTGGATGATGTTCCCGCTCGGCAGGCGTTCGTAGCCGTTGCCGTTCACGAGCGATTGCACCCCGCCCTTTTGCACCGCCCAGGCCGTCGACCAGGCCCCCAGGTCGCCCCGACCCTGGTGCGCCAGTACACCTTGCCGGTGTCGCTCATGACCATCTGCGACGCGTTCGCCGCGCCCTCGGTATGGGTCACTCTCCCGGCGACACCCGTTTCCAGGTTGCCCGCCACACCGGCCGCGTAAGTAGAGCCCCGACAGATCAGCGCGTCGAGGCTCGCGATCGCGTCGACCACGCCGCCGAGGTCCGTCCAGATGCGGCGGTCGTTGATCTTGATCCCCGCGCTCTGGTCCGGCGCTCCCGGATCGAGCACGGGTTCAGGCTCCCGTCGGTCTCTTGAAACAGCGTCCAGGTCAGGACCGCGTCAGATACCATTTCCAGGCCGGGTCGACTTCGGTGCTCACCGAGGAAATTGAGAAGGCATCGGCCCCGACCACGTCGACGGGGCCATTGATCTCGCCGGTGCCGTCGAGCGAAAACAGCCCGGCAACGGACAAATCGCCCTCGATATCGCCCCCGTTTTCGACCGACACCGCCTCCGACCAGGTCGACCAGCTGGCGCCGGTTCGGATCCGCCAGAACATCCGGCCGGTCGAGGTCACCGCCATCTGCGACGCGTTGGCGGCCCCCGCGATATGCAGCACCCGGCCGTCCGCTCCGGCGAGCGGGTTGCCCGTGACACCGTTGACGTAGTTCCGGATCCCGGTCTCGGCGATGGCATTCAGGCTGGTGGCCGTAAAGGCGATGTCGCCGATCCCGCCGAGCGCGTACTTGAGGTATTCCGTGCGCTCACCCAGGACCTGCGCCTGCCAGTTCATGATGCCGCCGTCGTTCGGCGGATCGACGGCGCCGCCGGTCGGCCACCAGCCGTTCTCAAGACGCACGAGATCGGGCTGCCATGTCGCAAACTGAGCCTGCGGCACCGGCAGATATTGCAACGCCGTGGTATCAACCATTCTTCTTCCCTTTCCATCCGGACCGCCGCCCGGGCTCAGATATCAAGCCACCGCACACGACCACCGAAGCGGCCGCGCACAATCCCCGTCATTTCCCTGTGAAAGCTGCTAGAGCCGGTCCGGTTACGCCTGCGTACCGACGACCGTCCCATCCGTGTCCGACGTCGGCGCACTGGCCTTGATCCGCAGGTCTCCCGTGCTGTCGACCCACAGGTGGTGCGACCCGAGCACCAGGTGCGCCCCGTCCCAGCCGCCGCCGTAGAGCGTCTGGTTGCCGTAGAGCGTGTTGGCGCCGTCCGTCGCGTGGCGAGGGGCCATGTCCATCAGGTCTTCCCCGACAAAAACCATCGGGCAGGCGATCTCGCCGGCCTTGCCGGCGCCGCCGGTCGGGACGCTCGTTGCGTAGAGCCTGAACGCGATGTACCGCGCATCCGCCGGGTCTTCTGGAATGGCAACGGTGATCCGCTGGATGCCGAATTCGGATTGAGAAAAGTTCGCGGACTGCCCGTGCTGGATGCTTGAGGAGGCGGCGTTGCGGATGATCGCCCGGATATTCATGTTCACCCCAGCCTCCGCTTTCCCGAAGGCCGCGTATGTGATGTGCTTGCCTCTGAGCCAGGTATGAACGTTCAGGTCGATATAGCTCATCAGGTGGTCCATGTAGACCGTTCCGCCGGCCGGGTTTGCGAGGACCACGGTATTGAAGCCGAACACCTGCGCCGCCCCGAGTGCCGGTGCGCCGACGCCGATGATGTTCCAGTTGAGCCCGCCGATCCCCTTCGCGAACTCGGCGTTGCGGATCAGGTTTTCCGACGCCCCCTTGAACTGCGCCAAGGTGATCGCCGAGGGGTGCGGACGAAGGAACAAGTTGCCAGGTTTGACAGTCATCGGAATGGTGCCGTCGATGAACCCGACCGACCCGATGCCGCCGATCATGATGTTCTGGGAGCCGCCGATGATGACTTCCTGGACCCCTGCCCCCTCGGTCCAATACTGAAGGAACGTGTTGCTGTAGCCCAGCGAGGTTGTTTCGAGCGAGATGTTGAAATTGCTCTCGCATTGTAGCCCGGTGAACACGTTTCCACGGCTGTCGATCTTGAAGCCATGCGACGCCGGCTGGGCCGCTCCGTCCGTGTGCAGCGCATAGAGCTCTTGATAGGTGTTGGCGTTCGAATAGTACGACATATGCTGGCAGATGTCGTAGCCCCGTGCGGAAACGTTCTGCACCGTGGCGGTGATGGCCTGCGCGCCCGGGTCCCCGTCAGTGCCGTATTTGATCCCGATCGAACCGCTGCCGGTCACCAGGGGGAAAGAGGTCGATGTGGAGACATCCTTGAGCGCGGTTCGCACGCTCGGCCGTTTCGCCCAAATGCCGTTACCGGCTCCGGTGTTGCGCACCGTGACCTGTTCCAACGCCCCGCGAAGGTCTTCGATAATGACCGCCCACTCCCCGGCGCCGACCGCCGAGGTGAATGTCGTGTCGCCGGAGACAAACCGGTTGTTCACCGATCCCACGATCAGGCACCTCACATTGATCGTGGTGATGAGGTACGGCCCGCCGGGCACATGCAGGGTCGCGGCTTTTGTAAAGCAATGGTCGATGGCCTTCTGGATCGCGGCCGTGTCGTCGGTCACACCGTCGCCGACGGCGCCGAAGGCCTTGACCGAATAGGTCCCGCTGGAGGTCGGCAGAACGTAGAGCTTCACGCCCCCGGCCGTCGTCACATGGTGGTCGGTCGCATCGGAGGCGGCGACTTCGTAGCCGAACCCCTCGGCCTGGGTGAGGATGTTGTTGCCCGCCGCTACGGTCCCGGGCTGCGCGGCGGTATAGGTGAACGTGGTGTCGGCGATCAGCGCCGCCGTATCGTTGCGCCAGCGCCCGGCCGAGGACGGCCGTGACCGCGGCCGCCGAGGCGGTCGCCTTGTCGGCGGCGGCGGCGGCGGCGGCGGCCTCGGCATTCGTCTTATGCGTACCGCTCAAGGCGGCGGCCGCCTCCGCGTCATCCTTGCTCGCGGCAGCCGCCGCCGCCGCGGCCTCGGCATTCGTCTTGTGCGTGCCGCTCAAAGCGGCGGCCGCCTCTGCGTCATCCTTGCTCACCGCCGCCGCGCCGGCTGCAGCCTCGGCGTCGGCCTTTCCCGCTGCCGCGGCTGCCGCCGCCGCTTCCGCCCCTTCGACGATGTCGGGATCGTAAGGCAGAGCGATCCGCTTGCGGGCTTCGGACACCGGGACCGTCACCGTCTCGAAGTCACCATTGACATCGACCATGACGAAACGGTCGCTATCTGCCATTTCCGCGGCCTGCCGGGTCGCGAGCTGCGACGTCTTTTTTGTGACTGCGGTCATTCAGCCCTCCACGAGCACTTCGCCGGTTTCCGTCGTGATGTATTCGCCGCCCTCGCTGACGAGGTATTCGGTCCAGCCTAGGTCGCCACCGGACGACACATGCGCCAGCTGGTTCGTCCCGGCCCCGAGGGTCGCGTCGAAACCGAGCGCCCACACGCCCTGCCCGAGCTCGATCCGCACCCCGTAGCTCGCCAGCTCCCGCAGGCGGCACCGTACCGGCGCCAGCTTGGCGAGGCGGCCGGCGAGATAGTCCATTTCTTTCTTCGGCAGGATCCGCTCGACCTGCACCCAGTAGTCTGCCCAGTGAACATCCGGCCACCCGAGCGTCCACCCGGTGCCCAGCGGTAGCCCTTCGCCCCGCTGCTCACCCGGGCCCAGCACAGCACCGGCACCGCCGAGCACCCAGGACAGGCCCAGCGGCATCCCGTCCCCGACCGTCGGCCCGGGGCCAAGGCGCGGCAGCTGCCACCCTTCGGTGATCTGCGGGCGGCCGTACCCATCGCCTCGAGCGCGGTCTCCAGCCCGTAGCGCGTGCCCTTGTGGCGGTGGACATCCTCCGCCGCCGCGATCACGGTCCGCTTCTTCTCTTCGCTCCAGGCCGCGTCCCAGTCTTCGACGGACCACTCCCAGGCGAGATGGTCGAGCAGCGCGGCATCGACCTTCCACGGATCCTTCGTGATGAGCCCGACCGGCAGCGCGAACAGGCGCTCTTCGACCAGGTCCATGGCAACGGCAAGGTCGGTCGCCGTGCTGGGCAGGAGTGTCTCGGCGACCTCAGACATTGCGCCAGCTGCCGGTGACCGTCTGCACCGTGATCGCCGTCGACGTGCAATGGCCTGCCTCGTACGGGCCGATGTCGACATCCGCCGCCGGCGACACCAGTTCAACATCCACCACGCCGTCGACCATCATCGCGGCGGCGAGCGACGTGCGGTAGACCTTGCGCCCGATCGGCAGGCGGCCCGCCAGGAAGCTGTCCAGCGCCGCTTGTGCCGCCGCGATCACCGCATCGCCTGCAGCAGCCGAAATCACATGCAGGACGGCCTCGACCGCGTACAGGATCGGCGTCGCGCTCCGCACCGTCAGCTTGTCGCCGATCGGGCGGCGCTTGTCGGTGACGCAATTGTCGTAGACCGCAGCGATGAGATCCGGCAGTGCAGTGCCGTCCCCTTCGCGCGAAAGGATGATTAGCACAGGCTCGCTCGGCGGGATTGGCGGGGTCACCCCGCTGTCTGGTCCGTAGGGCACGACGTCACGCACACGCTCGTCGGCGGCAAGCGCCCAGTAGACGTAGGACCCCTCGGTGCCGTGCGGTGAGTAGGCCTCGAGCACCAACTGGATCCGCGCGCGGAATGTCTCATCGTCCTCCATTACGACGTTGTCAGGATCACTGTCGTCGAGGACGTAGCGCGCCACCCCCCGGTTCGCCCCGAGCTGGTCGAGGTCCGGGCCGCGCGCCATGGCCAGGAAGATCGACCGGACCGCCTCGTTGATCCGGTTCCCCATGTAGAGCTCGCGCGCCGCGCCAGCCTCGTTGAGGTATCGCGTCGGGCTCGCCTTGATGTTGCGGGCAATCGCCATGATCTCGGCAACCCGGCCCGCCTCGAACACCTCCCCGAGATGCGCTTCGAGATCCGACAGGCGGGCGGCGAGGGTCGCATCGTAATCGAGGGCGACAACCGCCGAAGCGTCCGGCAGGGCCGCGAGGTCGAGGGCTGCGTATCGGCTCATGAAGCCACACTCCACTGATCTGCCCGGTCGGCGCGCAGGCGCACCACCTTGGCCTCACCCTGCACCGAGGCGAAATCGCCAAGGTGCGCCTTTGGCCGGTAGCTGCCCGAAAGCGTGAGCGTCAGCACACCGTCGGCGGCGCCCTCGACATTCACGCTTTCGAGCTCGAACCTGGGCTCCCACTTCTCGATCGCCTCGGCAGTCGCGACATAGACCGCGGCTATGTTCCGGTCATTCATCGGCGCGTCGATCAAGGCCGGTATGTCGGACCCGAACTCCCGCGCGAAGACCCGCGAATTCAGCCGCGTGCCGAGGATGGTCGCGAGGCTCTGTGCCACTTCCGGCCAGCCCTCGACGGTGCCGCCGGTCTCGTGATCGAGATCCATCTCAGCGCTTCGCCTTTCGGCCCCGCCTGCCCGGCGCCTTCTCAGTCGCGGCGGCGGGCGCGTCATCGCCGACGGCACCGAACGCCTTCACCGAAGTGGTCCCGTCCTCTTCGACTGGAACCTCGGCGGCGACAGGCACCTTCAGCCCGAACCCGTAGGGCGGCAGGAAGTATTTCGCGGCGGCCGGGTCGAGCGCCACCGTCGCGCCGACCTCGCGCCACTGCCCCGCGATCGGCCGCGCATGGGTCACTTCATAGTCGACCTTACCCATGATCCACTCCCTTCCTAGACCGGCACGCCGGTGACCCCCGCACCCGGAGTCACGCCGTCATGCGTATGGGTGTCGTCCACGACCGTGCCGTTGCAGGTAATGTTCCCGCCTTCCACCGCGACCCCGGCCCCGCTGAAGGTGGTGCTCGAACCGCCGACCGTGACCGTGAAGCTGTCGGCGCCGATGGTCAGGGTCGCGTCGCCGATCTGCGCCAGCGTAGTGACGTCCTGAGACTCGGAAGGCCGCTGGTTCGAATTCCAGTTGAGCGCCGACATGATGAACGCATCCGTCATGTCGCCCGTCGGGCTGACCACGATCACCTGTTCTTCGGCCGTCCGCGGGTGGTGCGTCTTCATCGCCCCGGCCGAGGGTTCCACCCACGGAAGCGGCGCCGACGTGAATTCCTCGTCGCCGTCCTGGAACACGACCGTGGCCCGGCCAGGCTCCGCCGCGGGTCTTTCACCTTGGCCACACGCACCATGTTGCCGACACGCCGGCGCAGGTCCCGCACCTCGCGGCGCAGCTCGTCGAACGCCCGCCCCAGGTCATCCACGGCCGGTCTCCCGCACTACCCGAACACGAGCGGCGCGCCCGTCTCGTCGGTGATCGTCGCCCCGCCCTCGTCGAGCAGGTACATGTAGACCGGCGGGCTCGTGGCGAGCAGCGACGTGATGTCGTTGTCCCCGCCCCCGTGATGAGGGTGCCGGCGGGTACACCGGCCACGTCGTGCAGGATCAGCGCCTCGGCATCCTGTCCGGTCATGCCGGTGAGTTTCTCCACCGTGACCGCGCCGGGCGTGCCGTCGAGCAGCCCCTGCAACAGCGCCAGCGGCTTGACCATCCCACCCGCTTCCATCAGGGCGAACAGCTGCGCCCAGGGAGAGCCCTCCGCCAACACCTGGCCTGCGGGCGGGTCGGCGAAGACCGACACCGTCAACTTGATCTGCGCCGCCGCGAGCCGACCGCCGCCGTCGGCACTGTTCACCCGGGTCTCTTCCTTGACCTCGTCGGACCGCACGAATCCGCGATAAGCCTGCGCCCATGGATTGGCCTCATCGACGAGCGCCCGCAGGATCTGCACCCCGATCACGTCGAGCATCGCTTCCAGGTACTCATCCGTTGCCGCGATCCCGGTTACGATCTCCCGATCACCGGTTTCCTTGTTGGTCGTCGCCATCGACGCTGCGACCGCGATGATGAAGGTGATGTCCACCATCCCGTTCGCCCGCGGCCCGGTCGAGCCGTCCAGGCTGGCCTTCGACGCGTCCGTGTAGACCACCACGAACGGGCGCGGCTGTTTCGTGCTCATCGACCCTTTGGCTGTGACATCGAACGGGGCGATCCGGCTGTCGAAGACATCGTCACCCACCAGCGTGCCCGCCGACTTCAACGCTTCGACCGCCGCGATCCGCATGGCGAGCTTCACCGCAGACATCAGGCCGCATCCCCAAGCTGGCAGATCAACCTCAGGTGATGCCGGTCATCGACGGACTGGATCTCGAAGACAGGTTCGCCCGGCCGGTCGAGCGCCACGACCATGTCATCCTGCCGCAGCACGACGTCGGGCCATGCAGTCCGGTCGAGGCGCAGCTCGCCACCGTCTCCCAAGAGCCGCGCGCCTTCGCGGTCCGACCGCCCCGGACGGGTAGTCGCACCCTCGCGCTCGCCGGTCCGCAGAACCGCGCGGAACACCGCGACCGCCCGCTCGGCATCCGGGGCGGCGCCCGCCATCGGCAGGTGGCGCAGCGCCTCGTCCCAGACCGCGTCCACGGCTTCCTTGAGATCGTCGCGCAGCGCGGCATCCATCGGGTAAGCCTCAGGCGGTCAGCTTGTCGAGATCGGCCCTGGCCGCATCGACCGCCGCCGCGGCCGCTTCATACCCGTCGGCCCCCTCTTCAAGCCCGTCGAGCACAAGCTGCGCGTCGGCCAGCGCCTGTTCGGCAGCGAGATCTCCGCCGCCTTTTCTTGCCCGCCCCACTCGGTGCTTGCGGCTTTTCGGCCGGAACCGCGAAGCCTTCGCTCACCACGTGCGCGGCATAGGTCGCGGGCAGCTCGACAGGCTCTCCCGGCTGCATCCGGCGGTCCTTCGTTTCCCCGAACACTGCGCCGGGCACGAGGTTGGCCGCCTTGAACGCGACCCAAGCAGTCTTCTGTTTCGCCATGACGGCCTCCTTTGGTGTTCCCATGTTGCCGCCGGTACCGCCAGCGGCGGCACGGGAAGGCATCTCGCAGGCCCCGGCGCGGGCGGACCGCGCCGGGGCAGGTTCTCTCGTCGTTGGCCTGGATCAGGCGGCCTGCGCCCGCAGACGGCGCAGCGCGCCCGGCTTGGTGCAGATGTTGAGGAAGTTCGACTGGCTGTCGACGTCCGTCCCCTTGCCTTTCGGCTGCGGCGTCACCTTGGTGTAGCGCGGCAGGCCGATGGTGTTCACCGTCTCGTTGTAATCGGCCGGGCCGAAGCGGGTCAGAAACAAACCCGGCACGCCGACCGGGAAGGCCCGCGCTTCGGCGTCGTCGATGAACGACGTGCCGCCGTTGGCATTGCGGGACTTCTTGCCCATGCGGTACCGCTCGAAGACCATGTCGCCGAAAGTGAACTTCGGCGGCACGCCATTGAGCAGCTTCGCGGCGGCCTCATAGCCGAGGAAGGTCTCGCGCACCTCGGGCTGAGCCCAGAGCCATGCGTGGAATTTCCCGACCGGTGAGCACGTGGATGTGGTCATAGGCCTCATCCAGCTCATCTTCGATCGCGAACCGCACCTGATCGTCGAGCAGCGTATCGAGACCGGCAACTTCCGTGCCGTTGATGATGCCGAGATCGACCGGTGCCGGCACCGCAAGATCGAAACGGGAATAGAGATCGTGCAACGTGGCGCCGCTGCCCGAGGTCACGATACCCTTGATCGCCCCGACGCGCGAGTGCTCGATGGTGAGGTCCATCGACATCGCGTGCCGTTCCTGTTTCTTTTCGATACGCCCTTGGAGGGTTTCGGGTGTGTTGGCGTCGCCACCGAGCTCACGCACACCCTGAACCTCGTCGGCCATCACGGCATCGTCGATCTGGAAATGGTGCATCTCGAACGGGATCAGGTCACGGCCACTATCGCCCATCGTGGTGCCCGGCCCGCCACGCGGGCTCGGATCGATGATCTTCAGCACCGAGCCTTCCTTTTCGACCTTGACCGTGGTCGTGGCTTGGCCGTCTTCCTCGAAGATCCCCAGCGCACCCACCTGGCCGGGGATGTGCGGCATTTCGGAAATCGCGTAGGACGGACCGAAGACGCTGAATTCCGGGTCGTTGAATTGTTCCATCGTCTCGCCTCCTTAGCGCACACGGATGCCAAGGGCCGCGAGCTGCGTAACCTTGGCTGCTTTCTTGGTGTCGTCATCCACTGACGCGTGGTAGATGAGCTGTTCGCCCTTCGCCTCCGCGTCGAGGTCGATGATCGTGACCTCGACATCGGCATCGGTCGCATCGACGCCATAGGCGAGGATCGCTTTGGCGGTCTCGGCGCCTTCCTTCCGACCACCGTCGCAGTCGGGCTGGCGACGAACTTGCCGCTGGCCGTCACCTTGCCGAGCACGGTACCGGCTTCGAGCACGCCCTCGCCGCTGGCGATGATCCCTGTGCTGCGCGCCCGGCGGCCGGAGGCTTCCGACAGCAGGAACGACAGGGCCCGGGTCTGCATGGTTGCGTTTTCCATGGGTTACGCCTCCTGGTTGGCGGCATCACGGGCCGCGGTGGTCGCCGTCCTGCGGGCGGCATAGATCGACGCGGCGGTGGGCCGGCCCTTCGGCTTCGCTCCCGACCCGGCCACCGGCTTCGCCACCTGCTGGGCGGCGCTGCGGTCCGCCTGGTACTGCGCCGGGTTCGGCGCATCGTCGGGCTTCGGCGCATCCATGGCCGACGCCTTCAGCGTCGCCAGCGCCTCGTCGGCCGTCATCTTCGTCTTGAAGGCGAGGTGTTTGGCCAGCGCCGGGTTGGCCTTGCCTTCCGCGCTTTCGGTGATGGTCTCGACACGGGCCAGGATGGCGGCTTCGTCGAGCGCATGCGGGGCCGGCGCCGGGGTCGGTTGTGCCGCGGCCTGCGGCGTGGTGGCGGGGGTCGGGGCCGCCGGGGTCGGTTCAGCCATGGGGGAATCCTTTCCTTGGGCTTTGGGGGGAGCGGCGGAGGCCGCCTTGCGGGCCGCCGCGGCCGTCAGGGACCAATTCTCCCTCTTGGCCAGGGCCACCAGTTTCTCGGGCGCGTGGGCATAGATGCGATAGTCGAAGGCCGCGACCGCCCGGGCCTTGCCCTCGCTCGCGTGGGTCGCGTAGCCGGCGGCCACGGCCTCTTCGCCGGTCATCCAGACTTCTTCGCGCATGTCGGCGCGGATCGCGGCGGCATCGCCGCCGGTCCGGTCCGCGTAGATCCCGGCCATGAGGTCAGCGAGCTTGTCGAGCGTGGCCCGCGATTTCTCGTGTGCCGCCGCGTCGCCCCAGGTCAGGCCCGCCGGGTCGTGGATCATCATCAGGGCGCCCGCCCGCATGGTGATCGTGTCGCCGGCCATGGCGATGACCGAGGCGGCCGAGGCCGCGATCCCGTCGACCACCACCGAGACCAGGCCCTTGTGGGCGGTGAGTGCATTGTAGATCGCGATCCCGTCGTCGGTGTAGCCACCGGCAGAGTTGATCCGCACGGTGATATCCGTGTCGCGCCCAAGCTCGGCCAAGGCGTCGATCACGCCGGCGGCCGTAAGCCTTCGTCCCAGAAATCGTCACCGACGAACCCGTAGAGCACAAGATCGCCATCCACCAGAAGGGTCATTCGCCCGTCTCCCTCAGCCTGTGAACCGCACCCGCTTGGCGTAGCGGGTGCGCGTGTTCGTCGCGCCGCTCTTGGCACAGAGCCCGTCATAGGTCGCGATCAGCCCGGCAAGCCGTTTGTCGTTCGGGGTGGTGAAGGTCACCTCTTCCCCGTCGATCCGTACGGTCTGGCGCATGCCGCCCGAGGTCAGCTTCAGCTGCACCTTCCTGAGCGCCGTCGCCACGTCGCAGGGCTGAGTGAGATCGACCGTGTCGGTCCCGATCTTCACCGTGGTCTCAATCGCCATCGCACCGCACCCCCACCTTCCGACCGCCGACTGCCCGGCGATATTGCACCGCCACGACCTTGCACATCGGGTCGCCGCAGGCGTTCAGGTCCGCCTTCGAAAACGTGCCGCGTCCGGTCATCCAGAACCCGGCGGTTTCGTCGAGCACCTGCGTCTCCCCGAGCCGTCCTTCGTCGTCGAACACCAGCACCGGCATCACTCGACGGTCTCCACCTGCACCACCTGCTGCACACCCGTCGGCGCGTAGGGCGAGGCCATCCCCGCGTTGACATAGCGCTGGTGCTCTTCGAGCTGCTGTTCGAACAGCTGGTCTTCGTCGATCCCGAGCGCCCCGGTTTCGATCGACAGGGACGAGGTCCGGTTGGTCAGCCGCTCGCTCGCGGCCCGAGCCGACTTGAGATCGTCCGCCGTCGGCGGCGGCGGCCCCTGCCAGCTCGCCGCCGCGATCCGGCTGCGGATGGCCCTAAAGGCCGCGTACCCGCCAGGGAACTCGATCCGCCCCTCGCCCACCTCTTCGTCGAGCCAGTTGGCGTAGGTCTGCTGATAGACCGGCGCGGCGATCCGCGCCCGGCGCCTGAGCGCGATCGGCCAGATCGTCGCCGTCTCCATCCGGACGCTGGAATAGGTCGCGTCGGAATGGTCCATCGTGAGCGCCCCGTAGGTCACCCCGAGCGCCCGCGCCATGTCCCGCGCCAGGCTGCCCGCGAAGGGCAGGTAATCCTGCCCCGGCACCTTGGCGCTTTCGATCCCCAGGGCCTCTCCGGGCGCGAGGTGCGACACCTGCGGCTCGGCCCCGACCGAGATCCGGCCTTCCGCCGCGGCGGTCAGCTTCGATCCGAGAAAGGCGAGGTATTCATCGCCATAGGCGGTGCCCTCGTTGCCGAGGTCTTTCAGCGCTTCCAGCGCCTCGAAGGCATCGGCCGACGGGCTTTCGCTGGTCAGCGTGATGGCGAAGATCGTCTGTAGGATCGCCATCTGCAGCGTCGCGTCGTCCAGCATTTCCGCCTGGATGTGCTTGCGGAAGGCCGGCGCGATGGTCGAGATCCCGCGCACGTCGGCGGCATCGACCGGGTCGAACACGTGCAGGATCGACGGCCGACCATCCGCGTCGAAGGCCGGATAGTCGCGCTTCGTCTTGCGAAACCCGTCGGCCACCTCGAAGCGGTAGCCCACGGCACGGCCGTTATCGTCGTGCTGCACCCCCTGGAACAGCATCGCACCCTGGTCGGTGTCCTGCACCAGCCGGGTCGGAGTCACGAGCAGGAGCTTTGTGCCGCTTTCGATCCCGTAGCGCGCCCGCTGCGCAGGGTCGAAATAATCGTACCGTCCGGTCGCCTCGCCATAGGCCGCGTTCCACCGCAGCGAGATGTCCGCCATCTGGTGGATGTTGAGCTTGCCGCGCTGGTCGATCTCGCGCGGGTTATTGGCATAGGCCATCCAGCGGCGACGGACGAGCTTGACCCACTCCTTGCGCTTTTCCTCGTCGCCCTGCCAGGCTGTGCCGGTGAAATCCGGCTGCGGCGTGAGCGTAAGCCCGACCCCGATGGTGTCGACGATCACCTGGTCGGCGGCGCCCTTGAGGCGGCCGGAGTTCTGGAACAGGTCCATCGCCAGACCGGCGGTGCGCGACCACGCCGCCCGCACGTCGTCCCGATGCGACGTAAGCGGCGCGACCCGCGAGCCGATCACCCGGCTTCCGGTATCCCGCAGGTACCGCGCCTGGGGCCGCATCGGCACGACGGCACCGGCGGTCGCTGCCTTCTGGCGGCGCACCACCGGAATCGACGATGCCGTGATCGGAATATCCTGCGACGCGCTCACCGCGTTCTCCTGTCCCATTTCGATCGCGCAGCCTCTTTCGCCGCAGTGTCATTCGCCGATCTCTCCAGCGCGGCATCATGCGCATGGTCGGCATAATCGTAGGTCTTCTGCGGCCGGGGCTCCGGTTTCCCGGAAAGCGGTCCGAGCAGATCCTCGAAATCGCCCTGCACCGGTTCAGGTGGGCGCTCGCGCTCAGCCATGAGCCGGTCCCAGTCTCCGTCGGTCATGTCCCGCACGGCCAGTTTGTTGGCGGCTGTCTCCGCCTGCAGGTGGGTGTCGAGCCCTTCGTTGGCCTGCTGCGGGTCCTTGACCCAGAGGTAGCGCACGAAACCCGATTTCTCGCGCTTGGCCTTGCGGGTCTCCGCCGTGAGCTGGCGGTAGAACTCCGCCTCGAGCCCGCGCGGGAACGCGACGTAGCCGCGCTCCTCCGGGTCGTCCTTCCGGACGTTGCGGTACAGGCCCATCTTCAGGACCGAGGCCGCGAAGTTATAGAACCGGCGCGACCAGCGCTTCACCTTGCCCCGGCTGTTGTGCTCCCGCTTCACCTGTTTGATGAGCGGCACGTGTTCCTCGTGGCGGCCCCGCACCATGATGACCCGGCTCGCCGGGTGGCGCCTGGCCCATTCCCAGACGTCTTCGGTGTAGGCGTTGCCGTCGATCGCCAGCATATCGATCGCGATCTTGCGACCGTGGGCATTCTGGAACCCCTGCACGAGCAGGGCGTCGAGCGCCTGCTGGCACCTCTCTTCCGAGATATGCCCGGGGATCACCCCGTATTCCACCACCGCCCGGCGGCGCTCCGGCCCCCAAGCCACCACCTGCCACTCCACCCGGTCGCCCTGGCAGTCGACCCCGCAGGTGACCAGCGGGAACCCGGCCGGGATCGTTCCGTGCACATAGTCCGACGCCTCGCCCCGGGCGTGCAGTTCCTCCCACGGCGGCGCTTCGCCGAGCACGCGGTAGGCCCGGCCCACCACGTCGTTCAGAAAGGTCTGCTCGCGCGGCGGGTCGCCCTGGGCGGCGAGCCAGTCCCGCGCGATCCTCTCGAAGCTCTGCAACAGCGAATAGGCCGACCAGAGGTAGAACGACCGGTGCACCCGCTTTTCCTTCGGGTTGCCCGCGCGCCACTCGCCACCGCGCAGCATCTTCGGGCGGTGGTATTCCTCGATCGAAGCGCCGCAGGCCTCGCAGGAAAAGTGCGCCCGCTCCGGGTGGTCCGGGTCGAGGTTCGCCAGCATGTTTTCCCATTCGAGGGTCTGCATGTGGCCGCATTCGTCATGCGGACAGGGCAGGAACAGTTTCTCCTGGCTGCCCTGTTCGAAATTCGTGGTGATCCGGCAACCCGGCATCACCATCGGCGTCGACACCTTCAGGATCTTCGCGAAGTCATAGGCCTGGCTGCGGCTGTTGGCCTGGGTCTCCGGATCGCCGGCCGCGTTCATTTCCCATTTCGCCAGGTCATCCTGCACTTGGCGGGACATCGACACCTGGCTGAGCGAGGCCGGGCTGTTCGCCCCGGATATCTGGATCGCCCCGCGCCCGTCGCGGCGCTCCTTGTAAAAAACCGAGTCCTGCCCGTCCCGCGCCTTCTGCGGGAATATCCGCCTGAGCACCGGCGTGTTTTTCAGCATCGGCCCGAGCTTCATCCGCGACCAGCGCCGCCCATTTTCCTCGGTGGGATGCACGTAGAGGAAATAGCCCGGGTCCATGTCGATCGAGCCGAGCGTGAAGACGTTGGCCAGCACCGTCCCGCCGAGCTGCGCGCTCTTCGCCAGCGTCACAGTCCGGCAGGGGTCGTCCGGGCTCAGCGCCCGCAAGATCTCGTCGAAGTAGCTGAACCGCTCGCGGTTGTACGGCCCGGGCACCGGGCTTTCCGCCGGGCTGAATTCGATATTGTCTTCCGCCCACTTCAGGTAGTCGACCGGCGGCGGCGGCGCGAGCACCTCCGCCATGACGGAATGCACCACCACTCCGCGCGGGTCACCTCGACATCGAACGCCATCAGACCCGGGCATCCCTTCTCGGCGGTCTCTCTCATAGGCCGCGACGTCAGTGATCCGATGGGCGTAGCAATGCCGAAGCGGCCAGATCAGAGCGCTGCGGGGCCCGCTCCCGTCTCTCCGGCACGAGCATTTCCCGCCGGTGAGGTCGTCGCACAGCGCATAGGCCTCCGACCGCCTGGGCCGGTAACGCTTCGCTTCGCCTCGTGTTGGCATGTCATCGGTCTCCGGGCGCCGGCAGCGCACGAAGCGCAGCGGCCACTTCCTTGTACCGGCCGCGCGGATAGTCTTCCGCCATCTTCGCATACCAGGCGGTCCAGGCCGGGAGACGCGCCCGGTCGAAGATATCGCTCCAGGCCCCGACCGCGAGCCGCACACGTCCGCCGGCAACGATCTCGGCCGTAACGGGTCTGTCTCCCCTCGCTGCGCCGCCGTCACTCACCGCTGTCGACCTGCGCCGAGCCCATGCGCGGCTCCGAGGCGGCGGCCGCGCGTTCCTTCGCAGAAGCGGCCGCCCGCACCTTGGCGAATTGCGTCCTGAGCAGATGCACCACGTCGCGCTGCGGTACCCCGAATTGTTCCGCGACGGCGCTGGCGAAATCCGGCAGTGCGCCCTCGAAGACCCGCATCATCCGCCCGGCGATCCCGGCCATCTGGTCGCGCACGTCGTCGGCCGACATCAGCAGCCCGCGGCTTTGCGCGTCTTCCTCCCGCTGCCGGCGGAGCGCGATCCGTTCCCGCTCCAGCCGTGTCGCCTTGAGCTCGTCCTCGACGGTGAGGATACGCGGCCGATCCTGGTCCATGAGATCGACGTCAGCACCCGCCCCCGGCTCTTCGTGTTCCGGGGGCGGGCTTGGCCGGTTTGGCTCGCTGGATGTCTGGGGGGACCTGGTCTGCCTGCCACCCGAACCGGCCTGTTCACCTGTCGTCTGGCCAGGCGTCGCCCCGGCCTTCGTCTGTCCCTCGTCTTCTTGCCGGGTGGCCTGCACCCCGCCGGTCCGGCGCGCCGGTCTGCCCGCCGGCTCGCGCCGATCCCCGTCCGGCGGCCTGTCCCTCACCTCGGTACGAGTCGCGATCCCGTTTCCGAGCGCCTGCCCGATGTCTCGGTTGCGCCGCACTTGGTCGAGCGCCACGTCGACCACGATCTTGCCTTTGCGGCCGGGCTTCGTGAAAGCATCGTCCCGCAGGATGTTCTCGTCCGGGTGCTTCCATTGCGACACCCGGCCGGGCGTCACCCCGCAGAACCGG
>JAWKXC010000043.1:0-17453 GCA_041397205.1 Paracoccaceae bacterium | reverse complement strand
CTGGTCGACGGCAGGCTCGACGACCTTGTGGTCGACGCGGGCGACGATGCGCCGCGGCCCGGCGCCATCTACCGGGCGATCTGCGACCGGCCGGTGAAGGGGCAGGGCGGCATGTTCGTCCGTCTGCCGGAGGGGTCGGGGTTCCTGCGCGGCGCGCGCGGGCTCAAGCCCGGCCAGGCGCTGCTCGTCCAGGTGACGGGCTGGGCCGAGGACGGCAAGGCGGTGCCCTTGACCGAGCGGGTGCTGTTCAAGTCGCGGTTCGCCATCGTCACGCCGGGTGCGCCCGGGGTGAACGTCTCGCGCCGGATCCGTGACGAGGCGGCGCGGGTGCGCCTCCAGGAGATCGCGTCCGAGGTGCCGGGCGGGCAGGACGAAACCGGCCTCATCCTGCGTTCCGAGGCCGAGGCGGGGAGCGATGCGGCGATCGCCGAGGACATCGCGCGGATGCGCGAGCTCGCCCGCGCGGTGCTGGGCGACGCTGAGGGTCGCGAGGCGGAGCTGCTGGTCGAGGGGCCCGACGCCCACGCCCTCGCCTGGCGCGACTGGCCGGCGCCTGATGTTCTTGCCGAGGACAACGGCAGTTTCGCAAGGCACGGTGTCGACGAGCTGATCGCCGCGATGCGGACGGCCCGGATCGCGCTCGCCGGCGGGGCTTTTGCCTGGATCGAACCCACCCGCGCGCTGGTCGCGGTCGACGTCAACACCGGACCCGACAGCTCGCCCGCCGCCGGCCTCAAGGCCAACATCGCGCTCGCCCGCGACCTGCCGCGCCAGCTCAGGTGCCGCGGTCTCGGCGGCCAGATCACGGTCGATTTCGCGCCGATGCCGAAGAAGGATCGCCGCACGCTCGAACAGGTGCTGAGGGCGGCGTTCAGGGCCGACGCGGTCGAGACCGCACTCGCCGGATGGACCCCGCTCGGCCTTTACGAATTGCAGCGCAAACGCGAACGGCGCCCGCTCGAATGGGGGCCGGTGTGAGCTGTCCGATCTGCGGCAAGCCAACGGACGCGCGCTTCCGCCCGTTCTGCTCGAAACGCTGTGCGGACGTCGATCTGGGCCGGTGGCTGAACGGCGCCTACTCGGTCCCGGCCGAGGCCCCCGAGGACCTCGATGAAGCGGCCGACGAACTGGCGCGCCAACCCGAACGTCCCCATTGAACGCAGGGACAATTTCCCTCTGGACACCCGCCGTTCCCCCCACTAGAAATCGCCCACCCGAACGAACGCCGTTCACCCGTGCCCGGGTAGCTCAGGGGTAGAGCAGTGGATTGAAAATCCTCGTGTCGGTGGTTCGATTCCGCCCCCGGGCACCACAAACTCTCAATATTGTGGCGTGTTTTCAAGTATTTGTAAAGTTCAGCGTGGTTTTTCGCCACCCACCCCGCGCACCTAGGCTCGTCTCTGAACCTGCCTGTGGGAGAACGTGGCGACCACGGGGTCGCCAATGGTAAATGGGGGGTGCGACCGAGAGAAAGCAGCATGCCGAGTTCCAGTCATCATCGATCGAAACCCGCAACATGTTTCGAAGTCGGTGTCTTGACGGTGGCGGATCTAGGCAAATTGGGCGCATTCCGGTGGATCAAGCGAGATACCAGGTTGACCCGGTTTGTCGACTGATCTTGCATAGATCCAGTTGCGACGCTGGCGATCGCAAAGCCTGACCGTCTTCAGCGCGCGCAGCCTTCCTGCTGACGCTGCGCAACAGCGGTGTCCGTTGCCTCGCCGGCGACATGCCCGAGGCCAACGACTTGATTGTCGGGATCATGGCGTTGGTCGCGCAAGCGGAACGCGAGGTGATCTCCCGGCGCACCAGGGAGGCGCTGGCGGAGGCAAAGGCGCGCGGCGTGAAACTCGGTAACCCCAACGGTGCCGCGGCGCTGAGGCGGGCAGGACGGGCGGTGCGGCGCTCAGGGCGATCGTATCCGCCTTTGCTGACGACTTTCGCGCAGGCGCCAGTTCTGGGGGAACGGCGCGACCGTGGCATCAGCAGCTTGCGCGGGATCGCAACTGAGCTGAACGCGCGGGCGCCGACCTGACGGGGCGGCGGTGGCATGTGTCGAATGTGAGGAACCTGCCGGGGCGGGGCCAACGCGGCCCCTGATCGGCGAGTGCCACCGGCCCATTGTGGGCAGTAGCGACGCTGTGCTCAACCCAGAGCGCTGGAACCCCTGACGGCGAGATTCGCTCGGAAGGTGTTGATTTCTGCCGGCGCTCCAGACTGGCGCCCGGCCGCCGCGGTTGCCGGCCCCATTATGCTACCGACAGCCGAAGACCGGGGAAGAGGTCACCGTTCGGCGCGCACCTGTCGGATAGGTCGGGCGTCATATCGGTCGCACGGCGCTTCGACATGCATTGCGTGTCGCGAGCGTGTTGTTCGTCTGCTGGTTGGCCTCGCCTTTCCACGGGAACTGGTGCCTTGTCCATGCGGCAGCCGGGGCCGACAGGTTTGACTTGCCCAGTCGGGTTGGATATTCCTGCGCCGTTCTCGGGGCGGGGTGAAAGTCCCCACCGGCGGTCACAGCCCGCGAGCGCCTGCCGCCGATGGCAGGGTCAGCAGATCCGGTGGAATTCCGGGGCCGACGGTATAGTCCGGATGAGAGAGAGCCAGCCTGCGTGCGTTTTCGCATTCTGGCGGCTTTGCCTTGGAGGCCGGACTGGACGCCTAGGGAGGAACGGCATGGCCGACCCACTGAAGATCGCTTTCATCAAAGCTCGCTGGCACGCGGACATTGTCGACCAGGCCCTGGCCGGCTTCGAGCAGAGGATGCAGGGTGCCGAACCTGCTGCCGAGATCACCACCTTCGATGTGCCGGGCGCATTCGAGATGCCGTTGTTGGCGAAGCGACTTGGCGAAAGTGGCAAGTACGATGCTATCGTGTGTGCTGCCCTCGTCGTCGATGGCGGGATATACCGGCATGATTTCGTGGCCCAGGCGGTGGTCGACGGCCTGATTCAGGCCCAGCTTCAGACCGGAGTCCCAACTTTCTCAGTCTCGCTGACGCCGCACAACTTTCAACCGACTCCGGAGCACGAGGCGTTTTTCGGGGCGCATTTCGTCAAGAAAGGCGCCGAGGCCGCCGACGCCGTGTTGATGATGGCCGCTCTCTCCGTGTGAGCCTTCTCATCGCGCCTTCTGGTGACCGGATGAGCACGGAATGTGCAGATCCGGGACGGGTCTGCCGTGTGCGGAGCTGTGTCATACGCGCGGACCCGATGCTGGAAATCGCCGGGTTGCGGACCGGCGCGGCAGGACACAGGATGGCGCAGGATCCACGCCGACGACTCGGCTGGTTCCAGGCTCAATGGATCCCGCGAAAGGGAGGAAACGAATGAAACTCGCAATTGCCGGCGACAGCGCGGGCGAAGGCCTGGCCGGGACGCTCGCGGAGCATTTCAAGGACAAGATACGACGTTTCCGAGATCTCCAGAACGCCCGATGGCCCGGATCCGTTCTACGCCAACATGGCAGATCGGGTGGCGTCGGCGGTTGCGCGCGGCGACTACGACCGCGCGATCCTCATCTGCGGCACGGGAATAGGCGTGGCGATGAGCGCGAACAAGGTTCCCGGAATTCGTGCCGCGCAAGTCGCGGACACCTATTCGGCGGAACGTGCTGCGTTGTCGAACAATGCGCAGATCATCACGATGGGCGCGCGCACCATCGGCTCCGAACTCGCGAAGACCATCGCCGAGGCATTCCTGACCAATACATTCGACTTCGACCCGAACGGGCGCTCGGCCGGGAACGTGCAGGCGGTGGACGAGGTGGACGCCCGCTATCGGAAAGGTTGAGCTTGGCCTCCCCGCGAGCGGTAGGGCTACGTTTGCGGGAGCGGGGCGCGGCTCCGTGCGAAGCCGTCGCAGGGGTCGTCCAGCAGGCTGACCAACTCCTCGTCCAGTTTCATCAGCGTGATCGAGGCCCCGACCATGTCGAGCGAAGTGCAGTAGTGCCCGACCAGTGTGAGGTGGACTGAGATGTCGCGCGCCGTCAGCCGGTATTGAAGCCGTCTGTTCAGGATCAGCAGTTCCAGCATCGGCGTCCCGCCCAGCGAATTCACCAGCACCGCAACCCGGTCGCCTCGTCCGGGCTCCATCTCGGCACAGATCCGGTCGCAGATCTTGTCGACAATGAGGTCGGCCCGTTCTATCGGCACACGCGTTACCCCTGGTTTCGCCATGCACGCCGACGCCGAACTCCATGTCATCGTCCGCGATCTTGAAACTCGGGCGCTGGCTTTCGGGCAACGAGCAACTCTCGAGCGCTACGCCGATCGTGTGGCAGGCATCGTTCGCCTTGCGCGCAAGACGTTCGCATTCGGCGAGGGAATACATGCGGGCGCTGGCGGCGCCTGCGATCTTGAACACGAAGACGTTGCCGGCCGTGCCGCGGCGGGCGCCCCGGTCGTCGCGCGGTGACGAGGCGATATCGTCGGTCGTGAGCACGGTGCGCACTTCGATGCCCTCGGCCGCGGCGAGATCGGCCGCCATGTCGAAGTTCATCACGTCGCCGGTGTAGTTGCCATAGATGTAGAGCACGCCGGCTCCGCGGTGTGCATCGCGGGTGCAGGCCAGCACGCGATCGGGCGGGGGTGACGCAAACACATTGCCCACCGCGACGGCGTCGGCCGGCCCCGGCCGACGAAGCCGAGAAAACTCGGCTCGTGCCCGGCCCCGCCGCCGATGACGATGCCGACCTTGCCCGCGGGCTTTTCGGCTCGTGCCCGGATCGCCCGCGGCGAGGCATCGATCGGCTCGATATGCTCCGGGAAGGCAGCGAAGGCCCCTTCGAGCGCTTCGTTCACGGCATCCTTGGGGTTGTTCAGGAATTTCTTCACCCGGCTGCGCACGAAGTCTTCCCGAGGTGGTGCAACCGGTGCACGTCGGGCCCCGATCTTCTCCACTTCGACCCCGTCGGCCCGCAGAATCCCTTCGGCTGTTGCCACGTCGGTTACGAGCGTGGTGACGTTGCCCCCGCGAAGCGCCGCGAGTATTGCCGGAACCTTGTCGTAGCCGCCGGCAACGAGCACCCGGGTCGGCACGGCCCGAAGCTGGTCGGTATCAAGGCCGATCGTGCGATCTCGCAGCGGACCGGCGAGCTCGTTGCCGCGGGCATCAATGATCCGACCGAGCATTGCCCCGACCGCCCCGCTGTACTGCTGCTGAAGGCGGGAATCGAAGAATCCCGACGCGTAGATCGTCGACGACGGTCTCAGGCTGGACACGCCGAAGAATACCCGATCAAGCCGGTCGAGATTCACCAATTGCTCCGCAATGACCGGCTCTTGCTCCAGAATCCGTTTGGCCTCGGGCGATGACACGATCGCTGGCGCCGAGATCGGGACGAAGCTCGCATTGAGCCGCTCGGCCAGACGGGTTGCGCAAGCCTCTGGCGTGTAGGTAATTGCCGCGGTGGTGCCTCCCGTGGCCTGGACAACGGTGACGTCCATCACGTTGGTTTCGCGCACAGCATTGGCCAGCGCCAGCATCGTGCGGCCCCAAGAGATGCCAATGGTGTCGCCGGACTGCACGATCGAGCGAACCGCCTGAGCGCCCGCGACGCCGAGACGGTCGAAGATTGACCTTTCGCCGCCCTCGCCGGGCACCACGAGGCAATCGTCGAGGCCGAAATGCTCTTCCACCGCAAGCGCGATCGAGAGCGATTGCAGCCGCGGTGTCGCGATCGAGATGTTGACGATCCCCTTCGAACGCGCGTCGGCCAGGTAGGCGTTTACCGTTGGGCGCGAGGCACCGAGCTGATCGGCGATCTCGCCCTGGGTCAAGCCCTCTTCGTAGTAGAGCCAGGAGGCCCAGAGAAGAGGGTCTTCGCCGAACCGCATGGGCGGCTTGCCGAGCCGACCCGCCTCCCTCGCACTGCGGCGGCGTGGGGCGGGCATCAGGGGGCGCTCGTCATCGCATCGGCGATGGCGCCGATGATGATTGCTGCCGAGGCGCCGCCCGGGTCAAGATGGCCGAGGCTGCGCTCGCGCAGGCGCGAAGCGCGGCCGCGCGCGGCTATCATCGTGATCGTGGCCTCGCTGGCCTGCTCGGCGGTTTGCCGCATGGTCCGGGCGATCGCGTCGAGCGGCTGGCCCTCGGAGGCGGCCGCAATTGCCGAGTGGCCGGCGGGGTACCAGACGTCGATCATCGTCTTGTCTCCGAGTTCGGCCCGTCCGCGCGAACGGATTCCGTCGGCAAAGGCCACCACCAACCGGCCGATATCGCGCCGCTCGAGCGTCTCGGTCTCGAGCAGCCGGGCACCCTGCATCAAGGCCGTGGCATAGAGCGGTCCGACGGTGGCACCGACCTCGCCGAGGAACGCGCCTGCCGCCTCCTTCAGTAGCGTCGCCGGCGTGGCGCCGGTGTTGCCAAGCAGGCGGAGGCGTGAGTTAATGGCAGCAAACCCGTTGGCCATCGACGTGCCGTGGTCTCCATCACCGATTTCGCCGTCGAGCACACAAAGCCCGCTACGCTCGGCTTCGAGCCGATCGCCCGCCCGGCGGAAGGTTTCGATCAGAAAGGCAGCGTCGATCTTGGGCATGCCGCAACATGCGCAAAGCCGCGATGCCTTTGCAAGAGCCTAGGAGAGGCGGCGGGCAATACCGTCGGCAAATCCCCCGAGAATCAAGCTGCAAGATGTCGCGCCGGCATCAAGCACGCCGCGCGACCGTTCGCCGAGGCGCGCCGAGCGTCCGACCTTCGCAATCATGTCGACCGTGCCATCGCGCCCCTTCTCGGCGGCAACCTTCATCTCGGTGAGCCTCGGAGAACGGCGCTCTTGCCGCCGTGATCGCGGCATCGAATGCCTCGACGGCCGGTGCGAAGGCGTCGAGCAGGGTCTTGTCGCCGACCTTGGCCGAACCGATTTCCGACGCCCTCGAGGCCGGCGCGGATCATTGCGCCGAAGGCGGCGGCGTCCAGCGTTGCGGTATTTCCAGTTGCTCGGCCATGTCCGAGAACATCATGCCGTAGAGCGGACCCATCGAACCTCCGATCTCGCTCATCAACACGTCCGAAAGCACCTCCATCGCCTCGGAAAGTGCCTTCGGGGTTCAGTCGCTCCGCCGCGCGGGCAAAGCCCTTGGCCATGTTCACACCGTGATCGCCGTCACCGATCAATCCGTCGATCTCGGAGAGATAGGCCCTGTTGTCCACGATCACCGCGGCAATCTCGCGGATGATCTCTCCCGCGCCGCTGTTCTCAATGCTCTGCATCGCGTCCTCCTCAGAACCCCGGACACGCCGTCTCCATGTCGAGCAGCGCCTTCCAGTTCGTCGTCGAGCGCCATCACGGTGAGGGTCGCACCGACCATCTCGAGCGAGGTGAAGTAGTTGCCGACGAAGGGCTTGTAGACCTTCAGCCCTCGCGCCTCGACCTGTTGCGCCATCCGTTCGAACAGCACGTAGAGTTCGTCTACCGGCGTGGCGCCGAGGCCGGAGACCAGCACTGCGACCTCGGTGCCCTCAGGCAGGTCGTGATCGTCGAGCACGATCTTGGTCATCTCGTCGGCGATCTCGTTGGCGGTCTTCAGGTCTTCCACCCGCACCCCGGGCTCGCCGTGGTGGCCGATGCCGACCTCCATCTTGCCGGGCTCGATGGTGAAGTTCGGATGCCCGACCGCAGGAAGGGTGCAGGGGCCAAGGCCGACGCCGACCGACCGGCAATTGTCGATCGCCTTTTGCGCCGTGGCGATCACCTCGTCGAGGCTCGCGCCGGTAGCGGCCTTTGCGCCGCCGATCTTCCACATGAAGATCTCGCCGGCCACGCCGCGGCGCTTCTCGCGCTCGTCCGGCGGGGCGGAAGAGACGTCGTCGTTGGCGACCACGGTCGCGACGTCGATGCCTTCTTTCTTGGCCATCTTGGCCGCCATCTTCACGTTCATGTTGTCGCCGGCATAGTTGCCGTAGAGCACGGCGACACCGGCACCGCCGTCGGCGGCTTTGATGGCGTCGTGGAAGCTCTTGGCGGTCGGCGACGAGAACAGTTCGCCGACCGCGACCGCGTCGACCATGTTCTTGCCGGTGTAGCCGATGAAGGCAGGCTCATGCCCGGACCCGCCGCCGGTGACGATTCCTACCCGGCCCGGTTTTCCGGCGAATTGCGACACCACCACGCGGGCGTTGTCGGGGTGCAGCTTGACCAGGTCGGCATGGGCGCGGACGAAACCGGCCACGGTCTCGTCAACGATGTCGTCTGGGTTGTTCAGGAAACGTTGCATCTGTCTGCCCCCCTATTTGATCGTGAAACCGCCGTCGATGATCAGATCGGCACCGTTGACCATAGCCGCCCCGTCCGAGGCCAGGAATACCGCCGCCGCCGCAATCTCGACCGGCTCGGCGAACCGTCCGACCGGGATCTGCTTGATCGCCGCCTCGCCCTTGGCGCCGGCCCAGGCAGACTTGCCGAGTTCCGTGAGCACCACCGTCGGTGAGATCGAGTTCACGTTGATGCCGAATTCACCCCATTCCAGCGCCAGGACCTTGGTGAGGCCGATGACGCCGAACTTCGACGTGCAATAGGCCACATGTTCGTCGATCGCGACCGATCCGGCCTGCGAGGCGAGGTTGATGATCCGTCCGCCACCCTGTGCGATCATCACCCGGCCGACGGCTTGGGCGACGATGAAGCTACCGGTGAGGTTGATGTCGATGGTGCGGGTCCAGGCCGCCATCGAGATGTCTTCGGCCGGCGCAAGATCGACGATTCCGGCGCTATTGACGAGGATGTCGATGCGGCCGAAGGCGGATTTCACCTTGTCGACCGCCGCCTGCACCGAGGCCGGGTCGGCCACGTCGCAGGCGACCGCAAGCGCGTCGCCCGGCAGCGCCGCGGCTCTGGCTTCGGCGACGTCGGCCTTGAGGTCGACGACCGCGACGCGAACCCCTTTCTCGGCAAAGGCCTCGGCGATCGCCGCGCCAATTCCCGAGGCCGCACCGGTCACGAAGGCCGTTTTGCCTGTGAGAGGGAAATCGTAGTCGAGTTTTTCGGGACCGGTCACCATCGCTGTCTTCCTTGTGAGCGCAATCTGGGTATCCCGCCCGGCCCCGGGAGACGGGACCGGACGGGACGTTGGCATTGCCTACTGCCGCAGTTCGAGGAGCGCGTCGACGTTATCGAGCGTCACCGGGGTCCACGGCACGTTGTATTCCTTGTCGGCACCGTCATTCCACGGCATGTCGGGGTACTGCTCCCAGATTGCCGACATCGGCTCGTAGTCGGGCTGAACCGCCTTGATCGCGAGGTCGAGTGCGCCCTGCGCCTGGGCGGCACCATCCTGGAGGATCGAGGCCATATCGCCCGCTTTCACGGCCAACAACGCGTCGGTCACGCCGTCGATCCCCGCGATCGCGAAATCGGTCACGTTGAGGCCGGCAGCCTTGATCGCCTCGATCGCGCCGAGCGCCATCTCGTCATTCTGGCCGATGACGCCGGCGATTTCACCGGGGTGTGCAGTCAGCCAGTTTTCCATCAGGGTCTGGGCTTCGGCGCGCGACCAGTTGGCGGTCTGCTGTTCGATCACGTTCACGTTCGGGCATTCGGCCAGCGCCTTCTGGTTGCCTTCGAGACGCTGGATCTGCGCCGACTGGCCGATCGGGCCTTCGATGATGACCACGTTGCCTTCGCAGCCGATCTTGTCGAGCACGTATTTGGCTTCCATGTAGCCCGACTGCACGTCGTCCGATCCGACGTAGGCCGAGAGCAGGTCGCTGTTCACCCGGGTATTCGAGCCGAATACCGGGATGCCAGCATCGGAGGCGGCTTGCACCGCGGCCGCACCGGCTTCGATGTCGATGGGCACGAAGATGATCGCATCGAAGCCCTGGGTGATCATCGTCTCGAACTGTTCCTGCTGCACCAGCGCGTCGTAGCGGCCATCGAAAACGGTCACGTCGACGAGGCCCTGCTCGACCGCGGGATGGGCTTCGAGCGCAGCGGCCCAGATCTGCATGAACTCGGCGTTGAGACCGTAGACGGCAGCGCCGATCTTCGGCTTGTCCTGTGCCATCGCAGCCGTGCTGGCCAGCAGTGCTGCGGAGACGGTCAGTGTCTTCACAATGGTAGTCATAGTGCTCCTCCTTCTGTTTGGCACTTCACCTGGCCGCCACCTCCTTCAGGCGACCATGTGTTCCTTGAAATTGGCTACGCTTGCTTTGCGCGCGCCTGGTCAAGCATGACCGCGGCCACGATGAGCATTCCCTTGATGACCTGCTGGTAGTAGGACTCGACCCCCATGAGATCGAGGCCGTTGTTGACGACGGCGATCAGCAGAGCGCCGATCAGAGTCCCGGTGACCTTGCCCACCCCGCCCGAGAGAGACGTGCCCCCGATCACAACCGCGGCGATCGCATCAAGCTCATACGCGATGCCCGCCTGAGTCAGTGCCGAGCCGGTGCGCGCGGCCAGGATCATCCCGGCGATCCCGGCGAAGGCGCCGGAGATCACGTAGACGAGCACGATCACCCGGCGCACGTTGACCCCCGACACCCGCGCCGCGTGCGGATTGCCGCCAGCGGCGTAGACATGGCGACCGAAGCGGGTCGAGGTCAGCACCCAGAGCGATCCGAGGAAGACCAGCGCGAACAGGATCACCGGCATCGGAATGCCGAGGATCGAGCCGGTGCCGATGTAGCGGTAGGCATCGGTCAGGGCGGGCACCGGCTTGCCGCCGGCATAGATCAGGGTGAGGCCGCGAGCCGCCGAGAGCATCCCCAAGGTGGTCACGAAGGCGGGGACCTTGAAGCGCGCGACGATGTTGCCGTTTATGGCCCCGGCCGCAAGCCCGACCAGAAGGCCGATCGCCAGCGCTAGCGGCGCCGGATAGGGGCCGCCAGGGACCATCGCCGTGGACGCCGTGGTAGCGAACGATGCCGAGACGACGCCCGCCAACGCCACGACGGAGCCAACCGAAAGGTCGATGCCTCGGGTCAGGATGACGAAGGTCATTCCGATCGCGAGTATGCCGTTGATCGAGGTCTGCCTCAGGACGTTCACGATGTTGCGCGTGGTCAGGAAATACTCGTTCGCGAAGGTCAGGATGACGCAGATCAGGATCAGCGCGACGAGAATGCCGTACTTCTGTCCGTAATCGACGATCAAGGCCTTCACGTCGCGTCCCTGAGCGTTTGTCGTCGTCATTGGAACCTCTCCCTTCGACTTGTTCTTCACGCCGCGAGGTTCAGGAGCGCCGCGGCCGAGAGATCCTTGCGCGCGAGCACGCCGGAGATACGTCCGTCGCGCAGCACCACCACACGGTCTGCCATGCCGAGCACTTCGTCGGTCTCCGAGGTGATCATCACCACCGCACCCCCGGCCTGTGCGAAATCCGACATGATGCGGTAGATTTCCCGCTTGGCCCCGACGTCGACGCCCCGGGTGGGCTCGTCGAGCAAAAGGACCTTGGGATCGGTCATGAACCAGCGCCCGAGAACGACCTTTGCTGGTTGCCGCCCGAAAGGCCGGATACCTCGAGCCGGTCGGTCGGCGTCTTGATCGAGAATGCCTCGATCATGCGCCCGGCCGCCTCGGCTTCGCGCCGCTTCATCATCACCGGACCGATCCTCAGCTTGTCGAGCTGCGCGAGGCAGAGGTTGAAGCGCACGTCCGACGTCAACACCAGACCGGTGCCCTTGCGATCCTCGGTGACGAAGGCGATGCCGCGCTCGATCGCGTCGGCGGGCCTGCGGATCCCGGCCGGTTGGCCGAACAGCATCACCTCACCGCCGCGATCCTCGCTGAGACCCCAGATGCGTTCGAAGATCTCGCTGCGTCCCGATCCCATCAACCCGTAGAGCACCAGGATCTCCCCGCGGTGAACATCAAAGGTGATGTCCTTGACCCAGTCCTCGGCGTTGAGGTTGCGCACTGCCAGCGCCACCTCGTTGATCGGCGTGTTCTCCTTGACGAACTCCTCGGTGAGCGGTCGGCCGACGATCATCTGGATCATCTCTTCGCGGGTCACGTCGGCAATCTGCCCCTCGGCGACGAAGGCCCCATCGCGGAAGACGGTATAGCTGTCGGCTACGTCGAAGATCTCCGACAGACGGTGGCTGACGTAGATTATCCCCTTTCCGGCCTCCTTCAGGCGTCGGATCGCGGTGAAAAGGCGTTCGACTTCATGCCCGCCGAGTGCCGAGGTCGGCTCATCCATGATGATCACCTCGGCCTCGAAAGACAGCGCCTTGGCAATCTCCACCAGCTGGATCTCGGCCACGGTGAGATCCATCATCATGGTCGTGGGAGTGATGTCGAATTCGAGACTGTCGAGCAGGTCCTGCGCATTTCGGTTCATCGTGGCGAAATCGACCCGACCGAACAGCGCCAGCGGCTCGCGCCCGAGGTAGATGTTCTCCGCCACGGTCATCGCCGGGATCGGGCTGAGTTCCTGTTCGATGATCGTGATGCCGGCCCGACGCGCCTGGGAGGGCGAGGCGAAGTCGACCTCCCTGCCACCCAGCAGGATTGTACCTCCGTCACGATCCTGAATGCCCATGACGATGGTCAGAAGCGTCGACTTGCCCGCGCCGTTTCCTCCGCAAAGAGCATGCACCGTGCCGGGCATCAGCCGGAAATTGCCGTTGCTCAGCGCAGCAATGCCGCCGAAGTGCTTGGTCAGCCCTCGGATCTCCAGCAGGGGTTCTGCCAAAGTTCCCTCCCCCAATCCTCCCGCATCTTCGACGCAGAGCCGTGTGATGCTGTCGCATTCTGTATGCTCTTTCTGACTTTTGTCAAAATATTTTTGAAAATTGTTCACTGTTGAAAATTCTAAGCATTTGCAGATACTTATGGATCAACTGACTTGTGGATCTGTGCTCGCGCGGGTGTGATGCGCCGCAAAGCGGATTCGCGGAGTGGCGGCGCGGAACGTGACAGCAGCCGCGTCGGTGCGACCCGTTCATGCCCGGTCGCGCCGTCGATCTGGGCCAAGAACATCGTCCGTTGCAACGCGGTCCTATGGCCCGAGATCAACGGGAAGGTGGTGATGCTCGGGATATCGCGGCGCTCGGGCCCGGACCGGTGGCCGGCTTGTGGGCGCCATCGGTGTCGATGTTGGACCGGATCCCGACCCAGGCGGCGCGGTTCCTGGACCCGGGAAAGCGCGTGACGATCTCCAGCTCCATCGCGTCTCGTCCGGCGAGGGCCGCGTCGATCTCGCGGGCGCCGGCCGTCACCGCCTCCTTGATCGCATCGCCGCCACCCTCGGCCTCCTGGGCACATGCGCGGTTCACCGGAACATTCCTGTCACACCACTTCGAACACCAGTTCCGGTAGCACAACTTCCCAAGTTTCGCGCCTCAAAGTGTGGCGATAGGACTCTTCGCTATCCTCGGCTTGGCGGCGCAGGATGGCGCTAATCTCGCCGCGTGAAAAACTGGCTCCGACTGGTGCCCTGAAGGACCGTGCCATGCGCCCGAGGCGCCGCCCACGAGCATCAAGCAGGAGCCATTTGCCGTCTTCGAGGTGAAGCGTCACCGGATCCCCGACGTGCGCTTCCGCGATGGCAGGGAGTGCCGGGTTCCGATCCCCGAGACGCCCAGCGAAAGACAGGTCCACAGCCTCGGCATTGGCCGAGAGGTAGAGCCGCCGCGGGCCGGGGAAGAGCGCTGGGTCGGGGGTTGACCTCCGATTCTGGATCGTGGGCGCGCCGGTGGGCAGGTATTCGTGGTTGTCGTTCGACATCACCGCGAGCGAGCGGCGGGCGCGGGTCATGGCAACGTAGAACAGACGCCTCCGGCGCGTCTTGATCTTCCTCGCGCGATGGGCGCTCCCAGCCGCCGTCGAGGATGATGACGTCGTCGAACCTTCGGCGCCCCTTGGCGCGGTGGGCGGTGAGTAGTTTCAGCCCGCGTTGTTCGCCCCAGGAGTCGCGCGCCCATTCCGCGAACCATTCGATGATGTCGGTCGCGGGAGTGCGCGGGTGTCGACGTCGCGGGCGAGGAGGCCGGCGCTCGCCGATCCGGTCGGTCCAGCGCGACTGCGGATGGCGTTCAGCACGTCGGTGAGCTCGACATCGTGAACATCCGGGTGAGGTCGGCCCGGATCGTGTTGATGAACTCCCGTACTTCGCGCATCCGGGCGAGGCCCGGCAGCCGGTCGCTGGCCCATTCGACGGGGATCCGAGGCCTCCGGCGAAGTCGCGCACCGGGCGAGGCGGTTCAGTCGCGTGGGCGATGATCGCGGCGCGGGACCAGTCCAGTCCGGGATCAACCGAGACAGGCGGACGAGCTCGTTGAGGGCAGCCATCGGAGCATCGCTGCCGCAGGGCAGGCGAGATCTGGACGCGCCCTGGGCGACCGGATCCACAGTCGAGCGCGCCGCCGGGGTCGGCCTTGGTGCGTCCTTGTCGACGGTGATGTCGTGGCCGGTCTTCATCCGCTCGGCGGAGCCGGCGATCACCGCGTTTGCCGCAGAAACGATGTGGCGGGAGGAGCGATAGTTGTCGGTGAGGTATACCGGCTTTGCCGCGTAGTCCTCTTCAAACTGGTGATGGAAGGTGGACAGGCGCCGGAGAAGGCGTAGATGTTCTGATCGTCATCGCCCACCGCGAACAGGCTGAGCCGCTGGTCGGGGTCTTCGAGGCTGCGCCCGGCGACCGCGGCGATAAGAGCATACTCGCCAGGGCCAACGTCCTCGGCAGCCTGTCAACGAGATCCAGCGGTAGCCCTCGATCAGGGAGCTTGCGGCAAGGCTTCCGCCTCCTGCTTCGCCGGGAGCTTCGTCGCCGCAGCAGCCGGACGGCCTCTTTCAGGAGCCCGTCGAAGTCCAGTGCCTCGTTCCGCGCGCCAGCGTAACTCGCGCCGACCAGACGCATGGCGAGGGCGTGGATGGTCGAGACGGTGACATAGGCGGCCTCCTCGCCGATCAGGCGGCGGAGACGCTCGCGAATCTCGGCGGCGGCGTGCCGGTTGTAGGCGAGCACCAGATGCGCGGTCCTCGCGCGCTGGATCCGACCAGATAGGCGATGCGGTGGACCAGAACCCGCGTCTTGCCGGAGCCGGGGCCGGCAAGGACGAGCACGTTGGTCTGTTCGCGGTCGTCGCGGACGACTCCGGTCTCGACGGGATTGCCAAGCGAGCTCGACGATGGTGTCCCAGACGCGCCGGTCGCCTGGCGGGCGATACTCGGACGCTCGTCCCGGAGCCAGCGGCGCATGAACGCGTCCCGCCGAGCACGAAGTAATCCACGGCCAGCCGCCCCGCATCTTCGATGTTTTCGAGGCCCTTCTCGGCGTAGGCACAGCTGACATGGGTCTGGATCGTCTGTTCGGTGTAGTGCTCCTCGAAGTGCGCGAAGCTGCACGGGTGAAGGGACCACCCCTGGGGTTGATCCGCACCGTGATCGCCGGGCGGAACACGCTGAGGCCCCGCCCGAGGGTCACGACGTGTTGTTCGTGCAGCCAGAGCAGCGCGCGATCCATCAGCCGGTTGGGGTCGTGGACCATCGCGCGCAGGAACGCATCGCCGTTGATCGCGGCGAGTAGAGCCCCGAGGGTGGTTTCGACTTGTATGTCCTTGCCGCGCGCGCCCTTCGGCACCTTGTCGACGAGGTGCGAGAGAAGCCGCTTTGCGCCTTGCCTGCGGACCTCCGCCGTCTTGGCAACGGTCGACCAGGGACGCTGCACGCGCACCATCAGGCTGCCACGCGCGGTTTTGCGCACCGAGAGGTTGCTGCGGCCGCCGTCCATGTCGCGCCCGTCCTGGGCCATGCCCCGGATGAGTGCCTCGACCAGATCGGGGCGCACTTCGCCGTGACCGCGATCGCGCAGCGCCTGGCAGGTTTGCATGAGGTTGAACGGCACCGGCGCACTGTCGTCCGCATCCGGCGCAACTTCCTGCATCAGGGCGACCAGGTCGGCTTCAAGGCGTGCGGCCTGATCGAACCGCGCCTGCGAACCGTTTTCCACGCCGACGTGGACGAAGATCGTGATGTTGGTGTTGTCGTTGGCTATCCCGAGCGCTTCAAGATCAGTCAGCGCCTTCGCAGCGCGTGGCTACTGAGCCCGCTGGCGCCAGCGAGTTCGTCGGTCGATATGCCCTCGTTGGCGGGCGCGTTTGGATGATGTGGCGCACGATGTCGACGAGCTGCTTTTTCCGCGTGCCGGTGATGGCGGCCTTGCGATCGTCCCGGTCGGCCTGAGGTCGGGCACATCCGGGCAGCGTGGCCGGGAAGACCTGCACCTGGTTTTCTTCGCGACTGAGCAGCGTTGCTTCTTCGAGCCAGGCGACGGCACCCTGACCCGCGTAGTCGTCGGTGCTGTCGCGGTCGAACTCGTGGTCCTTCTCTTCGCGCACGATCTCGCCGGGTGTGGCGACGACCTCGCCATCCTTCTTCATGCGGGAGTCGAGCCGACGCAACGCCTTCAGGATCGCGCCGATCTCGTGTCGCGCGAGCCGTGACCGTGCGGAGAGGCTGAACTGCCGGTCGACGTCCTCGGTGTTGTAAAGCAGCACGCAGCTTGCCGGATCTCGGTCGCGCCCGGCGCGCCCAGCCTCCTGGAGATAGTTCTCCAACGAACCCGGCACATCGCCGTGGACGACCAGCCGGATGTCGGGTTTGTCGATCCCCATGCCGAAGGCGTTGGTGGCGGCGATGACGCGGAGCTCGCCCGTGTGGAAATGGCCCTGAATCTCGCGCTTTTCTTCGGGAGTTAGCCCGGCATGGTAGCGTTCTGCCGCGAGGCCCTGTTGTTTCAGAAACTCCGCCACCCGCTCGGTCGCACTACGGGTCGCGCAATAGACGATGGCACCTGAGGCACCCTCCGGCGGCAGACCGGCCTCGATGGTATCAAGGATATCGGAGAGCTTCGTCGTGCGCTGCGTGGGGCGAACCGCGAAGCTGAGGTTGGTGCGTGCCGCGCCGCCATCGAGCAGCGCCAGGTCGTGGCCCACCCGGGTCTTGAAGTGGTCGCGGATATCCTGGACGACCTCCGGCTTGGCGGTGGCGGTGAGGCAGAGGACCGGTGCGGGATCGTCGCCTGAGGTCTCCTTGATGAAGCGGCTCACATAGCGGTAGTCCGGGCGGAAATCGTGGCCCCATTTCGAGATGCAATGCGCCTCGTCGAGCACCCAGAGGCCGACCTCGCGCTGCTGCAACGCCGAGCGGACCGAGACGCTTCGGAGCTGTTCCGGCGAGATCAACAGGATCGCGGCGTCGCCCATGCGCACCTTTTCGAGAGCGTCGTGCCGTTCGGGGAGCGATAACAGCCCGTTCACGGTGACGGCCGACGAGACTCCGGCGCGGACGAGCCCCTGCACCTGGTCGGCCATGAGTGCGACGAGCGGCGAGATCACGACAGTAAGCGCCCCGGTCTTGTCGTAGCGCGACAGGGCCGGGATCTGGTAGCAGACCGACTTGCCCGTGCCGGTCGGCAGAATGCCGAGCAGGCTCTTGCCGGCCATGGCGTCGGCGACGATGCGTTCTTGCAACGGCCGTCCGGATTCGTCGACGGGTTCCGGACG
>JAWKXC010000042.1:0-21224 GCA_041397205.1 Paracoccaceae bacterium | reverse complement strand
GGGATGGCCCCTTGACTGCGTGGCGCGGTCGTGGGCGCGCAGACGGGATGGACGGAGGGGAAGTGCAGGCTTCTGTTGCCAGGTGCCTGCGAACCCCGCCTTAAGCTGCTAGGCCCAAGGACTTAAGTTTCGATCTTCCGCACCGCTTAGGCGGCGAGGGCGATCGGAGCACGATTGTCGTTGGCAATTATGCTTTTCGGACCGATAACGGTGGTACCTCACCGAGACAAAGCAAACCCCTTTAGACGTTTGTCGATCCTATTTCGGCCCCATGTCCCCCCAACGAGAGGTGTTTGGTGGAGCCGCCGGGTACCGCCCCCGGGTCCAATCCGCTTATTACGAGCGCGTTTATGTCCATAGTCCCCGAGGGGACGATGGGAATATAGGGCGTGCGGCGGGGCCTGTGAAGGGGGCGCGAGAGGGGCCGGCCAGAATCCGGTGCCGGTCAGAATTTCCGGTCAGAATTTCTGGCGGACCCCGACGGTCGCGTAGGTCGCGCCGGTATCGGCGTAGTTGAACAGCGCGAAGCCCGGCAGGCCCTCGTCGTCCTTGATCCCCGAGCGGTGGTGCATCCGGAGCACCAACTCGCTGTCGGGCCGGTCCGGCAGGGCGAAGGTCAGTTCCGGTGCGAAGTAGTGGAACAGTTGCGAGCCCTTGCCGTTGCCGCTGACCCGCAGCTCGTAATCGGAGATGCCGGTGGCGTAGTTGAGCCCGGTCGAGATCGCGAAGCTGGTCTTGACCGTGTCGTTCCAGGGGAACCATTTCCAGCGCACATAGAGCGCCGCCCACATCTCGGCTTCGGTCTGGTCGCCGAAGCGCTGGGCGAGGCCGGCTTCGGCCTCGAAACCGAGCAGGTCGGTGTCGTTGTAGCTCAGCGAGGCGAATTCGCGCGACAGGGCGAAGCCGACGATGCCGGAATCTTCCCAATCATAAGCCCAGACCGGGGTCGGCAGGACGAAGCCGAAATCGCCCTGGGTGATGTCGGCGATGCCGAAGGCCATGCCGGGCGAGGTGGTGGTCTGGCGTCCGGAGAAGACATAGGCCGCACAGGTGCCGCCGCAGGGGGAAAACGCCCCGTGCCAGTCGAAATCGAGCCCGCCGTCGCCGGCCTCTGCCGGCGCGGTCGCGACGAGCGGCGCCGCGAGGGTGGCGATCAGCGGGAGGATGCGGGATGCCAGCCGGTGTACCAAGATCCGACGTCTCCTCGGGATGGGCCGGGCGTGGGGGCGCGGCGGTTGGGTCGGGCAGGCGGGCGCTGTCGGAGGCCACGGAATCGTGCCGGCCGGGGCCGGGCCTGCGTCCGGATGATTGCCGCGCTGCGGCGGCGAGGTCAACCGCACGGCGGGCCGGCCGGCGGGATCGGGCTTCTCAATCGGGGACGGGTTCCTTATCAAGAACCGGGTGAGCGTGCCGTGGGCGGGGCCGAGGGGATCGGGCCGGACCGGCAGGCCGTTGGATGCAATCGCGGGCAGGCCGGAGGGAAAGACATGTTCAAAGCATTGGTTCTGGAACAGAACGACGACGGGATGGCCACGGCGGCCGTGACCGAGATCGGCGAAGACAGCCTGCCCGAAGGCGATGTCACCGTGGCGGTCGAGTACTCGACCGTGAACTACAAGGACGGGCTCTGCCTCAGCCCGCGCGGCGGCGGGCTGGTGCGCGCCTACCCGCATGTCGGCGGGGTCGACTTCGCCGGCACCGTCGAAGCCTCGGACGATCCGCGCTACAGCCCCGGTGACAAGGTCGTGCTCACCGGCTGGCGGGTGGGCGAGGTGCATTGGGGCGGCTATGCGCAGAAGGCGCGGGTCAGGGCCGACTGGCTGGTGCCGCTGCCCGCGGGGCTCACCACCCGGCAGGCAATGGCGGTGGGCACCGCCGGGTTCACAGCGATGCTCGCGGTGATGGCGCTGGAGGATCACGGGCTCACCCCGGAAAAGGGCGAGGTGCTGGTCACCGGTGCTGCCGGCGGGGTCGGTTCGGTGGCGACGGCGATCCTGGCCGGGCTCGGCTATGCGGTCGCGGGCGTGACCGGGCGGCCGGAGCAGGCGGACTACCTCAAGGGGCTCGGGGCCGCGCGGATCGTGCCGCGCGAGGAGATCAACGAGACGGTGAAGCGCCCGCTCGAAAAGGAGACCTGGGCGGGGTGTGTCGACGCCGTGGGCGGGGCGATGCTGGCCCGGGTGCTGGGCCAGATGAACTACGGTGGCAGCGTCGCCGCGGTGGGGCTCGCCGGCGGCGCGGATCTGCCCGCGAGCGTGATCCCGTTCCTGTTGCGCGGGGTGAACCTGCTCGGCATCGACAGCGTGATGCAGCCCTTCGCGAACCGCCAGCGCGCCTGGGAGCGGGTGGCGAAGGATCTGCCGATGGACAAGCTCGAGGCGATGGTGACGCCCGCGGTGCTCGCGGATCTGCCGAAGCTGGGCGCCGACATCCTCAAAGGCCGGGTCAAGGGCCGGGTGGTGGTCGACGTCAACGCCTGATTTGGGAGCCCGAGCCGGGGGCATGGGATGTGGCGACCCACGCGGGAAGGCCGCGTGGGTCGGGTTGTGGGGAGGGGCCCCGGGTTGGGAGGCCCCGGGTTGGGCGGCCAGGGTCAGGCCGCGGGGCCGATGCGGACGAAACCGCCGGTTTCGCCTTCCAGCACGCCATGTTCGGCCGAGGTCGGCTTCAGCATCGCCTCCATGAGGACGGGAACGGTCGTCCAGTAGGGAATGTACCATTCCTGGTCGACTTCGAGGATCAGAACCCGGTCGGTCGCCGCATCATATGCGCCGATCAGCGACACGTGCGGGCCGTCCCAGTCGCCGGTCACGACACCCTGGTTGAAATAGAGCAGCAGCACGTCGTCGGCGCTCGCCTCGTTGGCGGCCAGCATGCTGCGGAGCGTGGCGAGAGTCTCGTCGCCACCGGTCTCGGGATGGAACGAGGTGACCGTGTCGCCGGACAGTCCGACCGCTTCGACGGCAGCGCGCGCGAAGCTTTCGAGCTGGTCGAAGCGGACACCGTCGCCGCCCTCGGCCGAAAGCGCCGCCCATTCGTCCGACCCGACCAAATCGAGCACCGCGGGTTGGGTCAGGACGGTGTCTTCCGCCAGCGCGGGCAGGCCGGCGAGCCCGTTGACGGCCGCGGTGACGGCGGCGATCGAACAGGCCGAGGTGGTGAACTGCGGTTTCACGAAGGGGTCGAAGGCCCAGTAGTCGGGGGCCGGGTTCTGGCGCAGGTACTCGGTCGCCGCGGTGATCGGCGTGGCGTTTTCCCCGAGTTTCGGCAGGGCGTCGTCCTGGGCGAGGACCGGGCCGGCGGCAAGGCAGGCGAGAATCGCGAGTGTTGTCTTCATGGATGTACTCCGCAAAACCGGCAACGTGCCGGCGTGCCATAGTCCTCCGCGCACGGGTGCTGGCAAGCGCAATCTGCGCCCGGCCTGTGGGCGTCGGTGCCGGCGACGCGGCGGGGAGCGCCGGGCCGGGACGCGATGTGGTTGAAAAGAGGCCTGCCCGCGGGCGGACCCACGGGCAGGCCGTGACAGGATGTCGTAGGGCCGTGCCGCTCTACGGCGGTGGGCCGGGCCGCTGCGGCGGCGGGCCGGGCCGCTATGCGGCGGTCTTCACCTCGATCCGGTGGGCCGGCTGCGTCATGTCGGTCGGTTTCGGCACCGTCACCGTCAGCACGCCGTTGCTGATCTCGGCGGTCACGGTTTCGGGGTCGATCTCGAACGGCAGCCGGGTGGTTCGCCGGAAGCTGCCGGAATGGCGTTCGAGGCGGCGGAATTCGCGGCCTTCCTCGACGCCGGTTTCATCGGTTTCGGCAACCTTCTCGCCCTGGATCGTCAGGGTGTCGCCGGTGATCTCTACATCGACGTCGTCGCGCTCGATCCCCGGCAGTTCGGCGGTGATGCGGACCTCGGTATCGGTCTCGCTCACGTTGGTGCGGACCCGGAAGTCACTCCGGACATCGCCCTTCACCATGTCGCCGCGGTCGAAGTCTTCGAGCAGCGTGTCGATCTGTTTCCTCAGGGCGTAGAACGGGCTGTCCGTCGTTTCGCCCCAATCGCTCCACATCATCGGGAGCCAGTCGCGTTTACGTGTCATCTGACCCTCCTTCGTCGGATTGACAGTGTAAGTGACATACCACAAACTTGGGAAGTCTGCCGTGATCCCGGTCAAATCCCTTTCAAATCCCGGTCAAATTCCGGCCGTTTCCCCAGCATTTCGGGTGGGACTTCGGCCCGGGCACGCCGTCCACGGGCAAGAGTCTCGCGCGCAAGATTTGGGGTTGCGCGCGACCGGGGCGCGCCGGAAACTGGCGCGTAAGTGAACCGGTCCCGGGCGGCAGTCGCCGAACGGGGCGGACCCAGGGAAATCGGGAGAGCCCATGCCCACATTCGCCCGCCTTGTCGGCGCCATCCTCCTCGCCGGGCTTGGCGTCTATGTCGCATCGCTCGCCAAGCCCTACCTGCCCGAAGGCGAACCGGCGGAGATGCTCCTGCCGGTGACCGCCGTCATGGGCCTGCTGGTGGGCTGGCTGTTCACCGGCAAGCATCTCGAACGCGGGCAGGGCAAGGGCGCGGCCATCGGGGTCTGCTCGGCCCTGCTGCTGGCGGTCTGGGTGGCCTTCCTGTTCGCGGTGCAGGAGATGGTCGACCGGTCGATGCGGGGCAGCTACGGCGGCAGCCCGACGCATGCGGTGCAGGACGTGTTCAACATCCTGCTCGACTACACCGCAGTGTTGAAGATCGACGTGCTCGCCGCGATGTTCTTCGGCGGGGTGATCGTGGGCGTGATCACCTCTCTCGTCGGAAAGTACACGCGGTGAGCGAACCCCTGTTTCTGTACGGCCCGTTGTGTCACGCCGGGCTTCGGCTGGAAGTGCTCGGGGGGGAATACAGCGTCGCCGCGGCGACGCTCGATGGCCATCGGCTGGGGCGGGTCCAGGGCGGCCAGCTGCCGGCGATCGTGCCGGCCGGGGCGGCGGACGCGGGTGACGTACCTGGCCTGCTGGTCGAAGGGCTCGACGATGCCGGCCGCGCGCGGGCCGATTTCTTCGCCGGTGTCCTCGGCTACACCGCGGCGCCGGTGACGCTGCGCGCCCGCGGCGACAGCATCCCGGCCACCGCCTATGTGCCGGCGGGCGGGGCGGTGGCGTTCGACGGTGCCTGGGACGGGGCGGCCTGGAACGACCAGCTCGGGGCGATCTGGGCCACTGCGGCGAGCGAAGTGATGGCCGGGGTCGGCGGTGGCGAAAGCCCGGCGGCGATGGCGCGGCGCTGGCCGACGATGTGCATGCGCGCGGCGACCCGGCTGCGGGCGGCGCGCGATACCGGGGCCGAGATCCGGGCCGACCTGACCGCGGCGCACGACGTCGAGATCCTGCGGCACCGGCGGCCCTATACCGAGTATTTCAGCCTCGAAGACCCGGATCTGAAGTTCCGCAGGTTCGACGGCAGCTGGTCGAACCGGGTCCGCCGGGCGGCCTTCGTCGGCGGCGACGCCGTGACGGTGCTGCCCTACGACCCGGTTCTGGACGCGGTGCTGATGGTCGAACAGTTCCGCACCGGCCCGCTGGTCCGCGGCGACCCGCGGCCGTGGTCGCTGGAACCGATCGCCGGGCGGATCGATCCCGGTGAAACCTCGGAGGAGACGGCGTACCGCGAGGCGCGGGAGGAAACCGGGCTCACCCTCGGTCCGCTGTTCAAGGTGGCCGATTACTACCCGACCCCGGGGGCGGTGACGGAGTATCTGTTTTCCTTCGTCGCGCATGCGGATCTGGCCGGGTTTGGCGGCACTATCGGCGGCGAAGCCGGCGAGGACGAGGACATCCGTGCCCATGTGGTGCCGTTCGACAAGCTGATGCAGCTCATCGACAGCGGCGAGGCGGGCACCGGGCCCCTGGTCCTGTCGATCTACTGGCTCGCGCTCAACCGGGACCGGCTGCGGGCGTAGGGGGTGGCGCCGGCGCGCGCCCGCGACGGCCGCGGTTGCCTCGGCCGGCGCCCCGGACTGCCACACAGGCGCGTGACCGGGAGCCGGCTTGAGTTCCGCCCGCCCGGGCCCTACACAGTGCCGGACACCCGTTGCAGAAGGGCCCCGGCATGGACCAGCGCAAAGACCTCTCCGAGCTGATCGGCAACACGCCCCTGGTGAAGCTCAGGGCCGTGTCCGAAGCGACCGGCTGCGAGATCTGGGGCAAGGCCGAGTTCATGAACCCGGGCCAGAGCGTGAAGGACCGCGCGGCGCTTTGGATCATCCGCGACGCGGTGGCCCGCGGCGCCCTCAGGCCCGGCGGCACCATCGTCGAGGGCACCGCCGGCAATACCGGCATCGGGCTCGCGCTGGTCGGCGCGTCGATGGGGTATCGCACGGTGATCGTGATCCCGGAGACCCAGAGCCAGGAGAAGAAGGACATGATCCGGCTCGCCGGCGCCGAACTGGTGGAAGTGCCGGCCGCGCCCTATCGCAACCCGAACAATTTCGCCCGCTATTCCGGGCGTCTGGCCGAAGCGCTGGCGCAGACCGAGCCGAGCGGGGCGATCTGGGCCAACCAGTTCGACAACGTCGCGAACCGGCAGGCGCATATCGAGGGCACCGGCCCGGAGATCTGGGAACAGACCGGCGGCAAGGTCGATGGCTTCGTCTGCGCCGTGGGCTCCGGCGGCACGCTCGCCGGCGTCGGCATGGCGCTGCAGCCGAAGGGCGTGAAGATCGGCCTCGTCGACCCGATGGGCGCGGGGCTCTACAGCTATTACACCACCGGAGAGGTCGCGACCGCCGGCGGCTCGATCACCGAGGGCATCGGCCAGGTCCGGATCACCGAGAACCTCAAGGGCTTCACCCCCGACATGGTCTGGCAGGTCGCCGACGACGAGGCGCTGCCGCTCTTGTTCGATCTCGCCGAGCAGGAGGGCATGGTGCTGGGCGGCTCGAGCGCGATCAACATCGCAGGCGCCGTGCGGATGGCGCGGGAAATGGGGCCGGGGCACACCATCGTGACCGTGCTGTGCGACTACGGCAACCGCTACCAGTCGAAGCTCTACAACCCCGCCTTCCTGCGCGAGAAGGGCCTGCCGGTGCCCGGTTGGCTCGACCGCGCCCCGCAAGCGCTGCCGGACGTGGCCGAAACGGTATGAGGCCGTTCGCCGACAGGGTGCTGCGGGCCGGTTTCGTGCTGGTCCTGGTCGCCGGCCTGTTCGGACTGGCGACCGGTGCCGGGGCGCAGGACGGGGCGCTGGACGGGGGCTGGAGGGCGTCCTCGAGGGGCCGTGGGCGAGGCCCTCGGCGGGGTGACGGTCGGCACCCAGGACGCGACCCCGGCCGACGCGGGCGCGACCGGGCCGGACGCGGCGGCCGCGCAACTGGCGGCGGCGGGGGCACCCGACACGACGGGTGGCATCGACTACGCGGCCTGGGAAGATTTCGCGTCCCGGGTCGAAGGCGCGTTGGAGAGCGGCAAGGTCTCGGACAGCGTGCTCGGCGACCTGCGCCGCGACCTGGTCGACGCGCGCGCGACCTTCGCCGCGGCGAAGGACGAGAACTCGGTCCGGATCAGGCCCTGCGGGCGCAGCTTGCGGCACTCGGCGCGCCGCCGGAGGGCGGCTCCGAGGAGCTGGCCGGGACCGCGGCGCAGCGCAAGGCGCTCGAAACCGAGCTCGACGCGGTGCTCGCGCCGATCACCCGGGCCACGCTCGCCTACACGCGGGCGGAAACACTGATCTCGACCCTCGACCAGAGCCTGCGTTCGCGGCAGGTGCGCGACGTGAGCGCGGCCGGCCCGAGCCCGTTTGACGTGAGCACCTGGCTGCCGGCGCTGGAGACCGCGCAGCGCACCTTCCGTCTGGCCTGGAAGTCCGCCATCGGGTCCTGGAGCAACGCGACCCAGCGCAAGACTCTGGTCGCACAACTGCCCCTGACCCTGCCGCTGGGCACCGTCGGCATGGTGCTGCTGGTGTTCGGCTGGCGGACGGTGCGGCGGATCGGCGAACGGCTGCGCGCCGGCAAGTCGACGCCGGTGCGCGGCGCCTGGGGCTTCGTCATCTCGGCGCTGCAGGTCTGGGTCCCGAGCTTCGGGGCGCTGCTGCTCGGGGCGGCGCTGTCCAACGCCTTCGTGCTCGACAGCCGCGGCGAGCAGATCATTTCCGCCTTCATCGCCATCGTCACGGTGCAGTTCATCGCCCGGTGGATCGGCAACCGGGTGTTCGGCATCCCCGGCGCGGGCTGGCGGGTGCTCGACCTGCCCGACAATCAGGTGCGCTTCGCCCACGCCATCGTGGCCTCGCTCGGGGTGCTGATCGGGTTGCAGATGCTGCTGGGCGATCTCGGCCGGATCGACGGCTATTCCGATGCGACCCTCGCGGTGCTCGGGTTCCCGCTGATCCTGGTCACCGGCATGGTGCTGTGGCGGCTCGGGCAACTCATGCGGCATTACGGGCGCGAGGCCCGGGAGGATGCCGAAGACGACGACCGGCCGACGAGCTTCTACAACAACACCGTGCGGATGCTCGGTCTTCTGGCCGTGCTCGTCGCCTTCATTGCGCCCGTTGCCGCCGCCGTCGGCTACCGTCAGCTCGCCACCTTCGCGCTCTACCCGTCGATCAACTCGCTGGCGCTGATCGCGGTGCTGATGATCCTGCATCATTTCATCATCGACATCTTCGCCCTCGTCGCCCGGCGCGACCGGGAGGAGGCCTCGCAATCGCTGGTGCCGGTGCTGATCAGCGTCGGCATCGCCATCGCCGCGGTGCCGCTGCTGCCGCTGATCTGGGGCTACCGGGTGAGCGATCTCACCGAGTTCTGGGACAAGATCTGGGGCGGCATCGCGCTGGGCGAAGCGGTGATCACCCCCACGACCGTCCTCACCGTCTCCGTGGTCTTCGGCATCGGCTATGCCGCGACGCGGCTGGTGCAGGGGATGCTGAGCGCGACGATCCTGCCCAAGACCGGGATGGAACCGGGCGGCCAGGTGGCGCTCACCTCCGGCGTCGGCTATGTCGGCATCTTCATCGCGGTGGTCGCGGCGGTGACCGCGGCGGGGATCGATCTGTCTTCGCTCGCCATCGTCGCCGGCGCGCTCTCGGTCGGCATCGGCTTCGGCCTGCAGACCATCGTCTCCAACTTCGTCTCCGGCATCATCCTGCTGATCGAGCGGCCGATCGGCAAGGGCGACTGGATCGAGGTCGGCACCACGATGGGGATCGTCAAGGACATCTCGGTTCGCTCGACCACCATCGAAACCTTCGACCGCACCGACGTGATCGTGCCCAACTCCGATCTGATCGCGGGTACCGTGACCAACTACACCCGCGGCAACCTGCTCGGCCGGGTGATCCTCACCGTGGGCGTCGCCTATGGGACCGATACCAAGAAGGTCGAGAGGATCCTGCGCGAAATCGCCGAGGCGCATCCGCTGGTCACGGTGAACCCGCCGCCGCGGGTGGTGTTCCAGGGCTTCGGCGCCGACAGCCTCGATTTCGACGTCCGGGTGATCCTGCGCGACGTGTTCCTCACCCTCGACGTGCGGACCGACATCAACCACGAGATCGCCCGGCGCTTCGCCGAGGAGGGGATCGAGATCCCCTTCGCGCAGCGCGACATCTGGCTGCGCAATCCCGAGGCGTTGACCCCCGGCGCCGCACCGGCGCCCACGGCCCCGGAAGACCCCGTGGACCCGCGCGAAGAGCCCCCGCAGCGGAACAGGAACCCTCAGCCGAAGGACCCCAGCTCGAGGCCGAAGACATGCACAACACGCTGGGCTATGGACCGGAGGACGGTGAGGATGACTGAGCCCCTGTTTCGCGACGACCCCTACGCCCGCGAGGCGACGGGCCGGGTGGTGGCGCATGCCGACAATGGCGGCGTCGTCCTCTCGGCGAGCCTGTTCTACCCTACCGGCGGCGGCCAGCCGGGCGATACCGGCCGGCTGATCTGGCCCGGCGGCGAGATGGTGGTGGCGACGACGGTCAAGGGCGAGGCCGAGGCGGTCGTGCTGGTGCCGGCCGAGGGCGACGCCGTGCCGCCGGTCGGAACCGACGTGACCCAGCTGCTGGACTGGGACCGCCGCCACCGGCTGATGCGGATGCACACGGCGCTGCACCTGTTGTCGGTGGTGCTGCCCTTCCCGGTTACCGGCGGTGCGGTCGGTCCGGACAAGGGCCGGCTCGACTTCGTGATGGAGGCGCCGCCCGAGGACAAGGACGCGCTGGAGGCGGCGCTGAACGCGCTGATCGCGCGCGATCTGGCAGTGACGGCGGACTGGATCACCGACGAAGAGCTCGATGCCAATCCCGGGCTGGTCAAGACGATGTCGGTGAAGCCGCCGACCGGGGCCGGGCAGGTCCGGCTGATCCGGATCGGCACCGCCGAGGAGCAGGTCGATCTGCAGCCCTGCGGCGGGACCCACGTGGCGCGAACCGGCGAGATCGGCGCGGTGCGGTTCGGCAAGGTCGAGAAGAAGGGCAAGCTCAACCGGCGGGTCAACATCCACTTCGCCGACTCCTGAGGGACCGCGCGCCCGGTCCCGCGACGGGTTTTCGAGGGTGACGAGGTCGGCGGCGGTGTTTGCGGCAACGAGAAGGAGACAGGGATGCAGTGGAGAACGACCTGCGGCGCCATGGTGGTTCTGTCGGCCGCGCTGGTGGGGGCGCTGCTCTTCGCCTCCGGCGTCCTGTGGTGGACCTTCGGCGTCGCCGGCCAGGCGGACGGCGATTTCGCGTTCCGGCGCGCGGGCATGCTGTTCGTCCTGATCGGGCTGGTGGCGCTGGCGATGCGCGACGCGCCGCCCTCCCGCCTGCGTGCGCGCCTGGCCCTGGCCTTCGCGGCCGGCATGGCCGGGTTGGTGGTGCTCGGGTTCGGTGAAGTCCTGCGCGGCTTCGCCGGGCTCGGGGCGTTGGCGCCGGTGATTGCCGAAACCGGCTTCGGGATCGCGTTTGCGCGGCATTGGCTGCAGGACCGCCATCTGCCCGAGGCGGTGTGAGCCATGGCCGGTCGTGACGATATTCCCGAAGACTGGCGCGCGGCGAACCGGGCGACCTGGGACGAGCGGGTCGGGATCCATCTCGACGCCGCATTCTATGACCTGACGCCGCTGCGCGAGGGCAGGGCGGTCTTGTATCCGATCGAAGAGGCGGAGATCGGCGACATCCACGGGCTCCGGATCGCGCATCTGCAGTGCCATTTCGGTCGCGACAGCCTGGCGCTCGTGCAGAAAGGCGCCGAGGTGGTCGGGCTGGACTTCTCCGGCGCCGCCATCGCCGCGGCAAAGGAGCTGGCGCAGGAGCTGGGGCTCGCGGACCGCGCCCGGTTCGTCGAGGCCGATGTCTACGACGCGCCGGCCGCCCTGGCCGCAGAGGCGCCGTTCGACCGGGTGTTCGTCACCTGGGGCACGATCGGCTGGCTCCCGGACCTTGCCGGCTGGGCGCAGGTCGTGGCCGGATTGCTGGCGCCCGGAGGCGCGCTCTACCTGGCCGATGCGCATCCTTTCGCGATGGTTTTCGATACCGCGGACGCAGCGCCCGACGACGCCGCCCGCCCCGGCTGGTTCATGCCCTATTTCGACTACGGGGTACTCAAGAACGACGCGCTCTCGGACTATACCGGCGATTTTCCGGCGCTTACGGCGGGACACGAATACTGGTGGGACCACCGGCTCGGCGACATCCTGACGGCGCTCGCCGGCGCCGGGCTGCGGCTCGACTGGCTGCATGAGCACGACCGGGTGCCCTGGCCGATGTTCTCGACGCTCGAACCCGCGCCGGGCGGCATGTATCGCTGGCCCGGCAAGCGCTGGCTGCCGCTCTCCTATTCGCTCTCGGCTTCCCGACCGGGGTGAGGGGGCGCGCAGTCGGGCGGTCAGGGCCGCTGAACTGCCCGCGGCACAAGGTGCAATCCACATGTCGGCTTGCGCTGCCGCGGGGCCGCGGCGACCGGCGGTTTTACCGCACCCTCTTGTCACCGCGCCCCACCCGGGATAGATAGCGCGGCACGGAGAGGTGGCCGGAAGTCGAAGGCACGCCTGGAAAGTGTGTAGGCGGGAAACCGTCTCCAGGGTTCAGATCCCTGTCTCTCCGCCATTTGACCTGTCAAGCATTCTCCCCGATCCGGCCGCGGCCGAATTTCTCGTTGTTTTTGAGGTTATGCGGATGGGGCTGTTCACCGCCCCCGGCGCCGGGAGGCTCCCGGAAGCGTTCTCTCCGGGGCGATATTCTCCGGACCTGTGAACTGCGCGGATTCGGTAAAGTCCTGCAAGCCGCATTGGTGAATGTGAGCATTTCCAGAGGCTGGCTGAGCACGACGGGAGTGGCATTTGCAAGATGGACTGGGCTCGAACTGCAATCGTAATAGAAACGCCCAGGCGGGCCGCGTCCCTGGCCAAGGCGGAACGCAGGTTTGCCAACATCCTGAGGGCGAGGCTGATCGCGAAGATGGCGTCGTGGCGAACGACGTCGGCGGCCTGCTGGCCGGTGTCGAGCGAGCGGCGGTCGAGATTGCCGCCATCATCGAAGTGGCGGAAATGGGACAGCGGGTTGCGCAGTTCCATCAGCTTTTGCAGGTCGGTCACGTCATGATCGGAGATCACGTCCCGCTCCCGGCAGCGACGCAGGGTTTCGCAGACGGGATACGGTCGAGATGTCATCGATCCGGAGGCCGGCGTGGAGATATGCCGCCAGCAGATGTTCGACGAGACCCTGACTGGCAGAACCGTGGCGGCGGAAGTTGCCCAGGACCCGAAGGACGAGCGTGCCTCGACCCAGGCAAAGTGGGCGGCCTGGCCGCCGAAGATCATCGTTCCGTTCGGGCCGAGATCGCGGCTGAAATCGGTCAGCATGCGATAGCGAGACCTTGCCGTGTAGGTCGTCGTGCATCTCGGCCAGCAGATGGCGGGCGAAAGTCCAGATCGGTCAGGTCAGACAGCAGATCGGGCTGGTCACCCGCGCCCGTCATGCCGCCTGTCCCCGGCGCCGAAGACCTGATGCAGAAGCGCGGGGATCAGGGCGGCAACGTCTGAGCCGATGCGGCGCGGATGTCGCGGATCTGGCGGGCCTTGGCCTGGAAGGCGGTCGAACCATCGTTGAGCTTCCACCGGCGGCACGGGGACCACAGGTGGCGGGCAGCTTCTTTGACGATAGCGTCTTGTTGCGGGCAATCGTGCCCGGCGAATTGCCGACCACGCTGGCGAATCCCTCCGGGGTGCGGAAGTAGGCAAGGAGGAAACCCGGCGTTGCCAGTTCGGAGTTCACTTCGCATGTCAGCATCCGGTGATTGCCGACGGTTCCCTCATCACTGGGTTCGGCAACGGCAATAGCCTGTTCCCGGGCCATGAGGTTGCTGAAGACCAGATCGCCCTCCTTGATCCAGGAAAGCTCCTGCCAGCTGAACTCCAGGCCCGGCATCGTGCGGCGGTGGGAAAATGCCGTTGTAGAAGCTGCGCACGCCGATTTCGTAGTCGGTGTCAGCTCGATCTCGACCAGGCGGCGGATCAGAGGCGACTTCGGCCATGGGGCGGCGGGGGGCGGCGTCGATGCAGCGGGCGAAGGCGCGAGCCAGCATCGCCTGCAGGTCGGCCTCCATCAGCGGCGGCCTCTGCGCGCCCTGACCAGCCCCGCCACCCAGTCCAGCCGCCTGATGCGCTGCTGCTCGGCGAGGGTGGGAGGGGAATGCAGACGTCAAGAAATCGTTTGGGTCGCACCGAAGCGTAGCCTGTCGTCCACGGGCGGCGGGGCCAAGTTCGGGCTCGAAGTAATTGGCAACCGTGAGGTATCGAAACCAGTCGACCGATGTCGAGCTGATCCGGATCGGAAAAAGTGGCTGGTGCAAAGTGCACCCGCGCCTTCGGGCGGCACGATCCAAGGGCACCCCTCTTCGCCCAGATTTCAGAGACGATGACTTGATCGGCGCTCTGCAATCTGATGTCGCGTCATGCGCACCTCGGCACCGTCGGCAGGCTTATCCAGCACGACGCCGCGGCGTAAGGCTTGACCGACAGTTTCTTCATAAGGGGCGTGGCTCAGCTCAGTAACGTATTCAGAGAACTGCTCGGCTGCCTCGGCCGAACCAAGGGCCAGCCCATCACAGCCCCACCTCCGCCAGTTCGGCGCGGATGTCGTCCATGATTGCGATGATCTCGCGCTCGCGAGCGGTGATCGCCTCGACGATCTCAAGGGCTGGCGGTGATCCTCGGCGCCAGCGCATGGGGTTCTTGAGGTCGAGGTTGCAGGCACGATGACGCGGCCATCGACGTCGCTGGATCGAGGACGGCCCGTCCACCTTCCAGGCGCGTTCGCTCTCCTGCCGGTCCTGCCACCAGTCCAAGCGGGGCGCAAACTCCTCCCATGTCATGGGCGGTCTTGGAGTATTTCTTGCGGCCCTCGGGGCGCGGCATCTCAGCAATACCAGATGTCGCGGGTGGGGCCGATGACCATCGAAGAGATCAGGTTGGCCGGGATGTCGGTATGGGGGGCGAAGACTTTCCTCGCGAGGCGCACGACGGTGTGCAGATTGAACTGCTGCAACAGGTCGGCCTTGATGCGCGCGCCGATGCCGTCGCCGAACAGCGTGCCATGAGGCACGACAACAACTTGTACCTTCGTCCGGCGCGCTTCAGGCGCCGCAGACTCAGTTGCAGGAACAGCAGCGCAGTTTCGGCGGTGCGCCGGTCCTCGGGGAAGTTGGTAGAGATCCCCGGCCTCTTCCTCGCCGCCGAAGGGCGGGTTAGTGAGGATGACGTTCACGCGCTCGGCCTCGCCGATTTCATTCAGGCGAAAGCGCAGGGCATTGCCCGGGTCGATCTTGGGCGTGTGCATCCCGTGCAGAAGCAGGTTCAGCTGCGCCAACAGGAAGGGTAGCGACTTGGCCTCGCCGCCCATGACGCTGCGGTCTTGCAGGATGCGGCGTTTCTCGACGGTGTCAGCCTGCCGTTCGAGATGCAGGAAGGTTTCGGTCAGGAAGCCGGCGGTGCCGCAAGCCGGGTCGAGGATGGTCTCGCCAAGCTGCGGATCGGTGACCGCGACCATGAAGCGCACGACGGGGCGCGGAGTGTAGAACTCGCCCGAGTCGCCGGCGGCATCGCGCATTTCGCGCAGCAGGGTCTCGTAAAGGCGGCCGAGGGTGTGGACCTCCTCGGAGGAATCGAAATGGATGCCGTCGATCAGGTTCACCACGTCGCGCAGCAGATAGCCGCTCTCCATGCGGTTGGTGAAACCCTGAAAGACGGTGGCGATCACGTCGCGGCGTTCGCGGCGGCCGTTGTCGCCGCGCAGCGCGCGCAGATAGGCGAACAGCCCGGCGCCCCTGGTGCCGTCGGGGCGTTCGGCCTTTTCCGCGGTCAGGAAGGCCAGAAGGTCGGGGCCGGTGATGCCGTCCGCCTGGGCCGCCCAGTCGCGCCAACGGTAAGGGGCTTCGATGATCGGGCGATAATCCGTGCCGGCCAGTTCGGCGCGTTCCTCCTCAATCCGTTCCATGTCGTCGAGGAATTTCAGGAACATGATCCAAGTCAGCATCGGCAGGCGATCGAGATCGCCGTTCAGCCCCTTGTCCTTGCGCATGATCTTGCGGGCGGACTTGATGATGCTGTCGAGACGCTGGGCGGTGGTCAGTTGCTTGGGCGCAGCCTTCTTGCGGGCGGGTTTAGCCATTGGGGTAGTCCTTCAGTCAGGCGGTATAGAGCAATCGCTGCAGCTCGGTGACGGCGCTGCGAAGCTCCTTTCCCCCGCCGAAGCGTCTGGCGATTTCTATGACGTTGCCCCATTCATTGAAAGGCGGGACTTCGAGAATATCGGGCAGCTTGAACTGCGCGCTGCCATGTTCGGCGTATTTTTCAAGAACAGCGTCGAGAACCTTGCGGGCATCCGGACCGAAGCGGGCGAGGAAGGCATCCTGTTCGCGCAGCAGACGGTCGGCCCGTTCACGCCGTGTGCGCAGGGGGGTGTTGTAGGCCAGATGACACAGGAGGTCGAAAGGGTCGGCCTCTGGCTTGCCCACAGCCTCGGCCAGGGTGTCGAGGTCGATGCCCTTTTCCTCGAGTTGCTCGACGATCTCAGCCCGGCGCTCGGGGTCGAGCCAGTCGGAGCGGAGTTCGGAAGCGTTGGGATAGAGGGTGCGGACCTTGTCGCCGGTGTAATCGGTCAGCTGGCGGCAGGCGAGCTTCTTGCCCTCGGCATCGAGTTCATAGACGAGATGACGGACGACAAGACCTCGCCGCCATCGACATAAACTTCCGCGGCCCCGGTTCCGGCTCGGGTCGCCTGCAGGCGCCTCTGGTCCCTCGGGGATGTCGCCCGGCTCGGGCGCCACATCCTCAGCCTCGTGTTCCTCGATTGTTTCGCCGTCTTCGTTGATGACGGATTCGGCCTCGCGGACCGGCTCGCCATCGAAGGCGGGGTCGGCGAACATGCGTCGCCGTGCCAGTATAGTCGATGATGTTGAAGGCAAGCTTGCCGTAGTCAGGCGCAGCCAGGTGCCGCGGCCGATGATCTGCTTAAACTCGGGCATCGAGCCCACGGTGCGCGCCAGAACCACATTCTTGCAGGTAGGCGCATCGACGCCGGTGGTCAGCAGCTGCGATGTGGTCAGGATGACCGGGGTGTCGGTCTCCACATCCTGGAACTTGGAGAGGTGACCCCGGCCGATGTCGCCTTCGTCGGCGGTGACGCGGCAGACATAGTCCGGGTTGTCGCGCACGAGGTCGGCATTCAGTTCCGCCAGCGCCTGACGCATCTCCAGCGCGTGCTCCTGATCCACGCAGAATACGATGGTCTTGGCCATACGGTCGGTCTCGGCCATGAAGTCGGCGAGATGGCGGGCGATGGCGCGGGTCCGGGCGCGCAAGGCGACGACGCGCTCGAAGTCACGGGTCTGGTATTCATTGTCGGGGACTTCTCGGCCGTATCGGTCCAACTCGCCCCGGCTTGGCCGCCAGCCTGCGGCGTCATAGTCCGTGATCACCCGATGCACGCGGTAAGGCGCAAGGAAGCCATCCGCGATCCCCTGCGCCAGGCTGTATTCGTAGAGGGGATCGCCGAAATAGGTGTAGGTATCGACATTCTCCTCGCGCCGGGGCGTCGCGGTCATGCCGATCTGGGTGGCCGGCTCGAACCATTCGAGGATCTCGCGCCAATTGCTGTCGTCGCGCGCGCTGCCGCGGTGGCATTCATCCACGATGATCAGGTCGAAGAAGTCGCGGGGATATTCCCGATACAGTCCGGGCCGGTTCTCGTCGCGCGCAATCGACTGGTAGATCGCGAAATACATGTCGCGGCTCTTGACCGCGATGCCACCGGCGATCTTGTGGCGCGCGTCGCCGAAGGGGCTGAAATCCTTGGCCATCGGATCGTCGACGAGGACATTGCGGTCGGCCAGGAACAGAACTTTTGGTGTGCGGTTCACGCCCTTGCCGTTCCAGCGCGCCGACCACAGCTTCCAGCTGATCTGGAAGGCGACGGCAGTCTTGCCTGCCCCGGTGCAGAGCGTGAGCAGGATCCGTTTCCGCCCCTGCAGTACTGCCTGGACGGCACGATTGACCGCGATTTCCTGATAGTACCGCAACGGCTTCGCGCGATCCGGAAAGCTCGGGGTCAGCAACCGCTCGGCTGTGAGCGGGTCGTTTAGTCCCTCTGCCGCGCGCTGGCGCGCCCACAGCTCATCCGGGCTCGGGAACGCGTCCAGCATACGCTCGATACCGGTCGTGTAGTCGAATTCCACAATCTCGGCGCCATTGGTGGCGTAGGCAAATTTGAGCCCAAGAATCTCGGCATAATCCTTGGCCTGCTGCAAGCCATCTGCGGCATGGCGGTATCTGGCCTTGGCCTCTACCACGGCAATCGGGAAGTCGGGGTTGTAGCGCAGAACATAGTCCGCGCGCTTCTGCTTGCCCCTGCGGGCCCGGCCGCCGACGAAGACGATCCGGCCATCGGTGAACGTCCGCTGCTCATTGATGGCATGCGGCCGGTCGTCCCAGCCTGCTTCCTGCAGCTTCGGGACGACAAGTTTGCGGCAGGTATCGGCCTCGTTCACCGGTGCACCCCGAAACCCACCTATGCCGATTCAGCCACAAGGGGCTGGCCAGTGGTGGCGGAGGCGGCCGGAGAGGCCAACGACCAGACCCTTACGGCGCGGCCGACAAGGTCGATCTGGCGCGAGGCCAGCTGATCCTTCGTCCATTCGTCTGCCGCTAGGATTGGCTTGGTGGTGTCGAACGAGACCTTGTCGTTCTTTCTGGAGAAAACTTCCTTCTTGCGATCGAACGAATAGAACTTTGCCTTGTAATTCTTGATCCCGGCCAGCAGCGCCAAATTGCCAAGGCGATGCAGCCAAAGGCGATGATCGTCATCGGTGAAACGTTCGCGCCAGTAATCATCCTTCAGCGCCTGCGGCAGGACGTGCTCGATGGTGATCTTGCCGCCGAAATCCTTGGTGACCGATTCATCCTGGTCCGCCTCCTCGAGGCGCAGCAGAACCGCCTGAGCGAAGGGCCGACCATAGACCTCCCCGTCAATCAGCGAGCGGAACTCGTCATCGTTCGCGTTGCTGAGGAAAATTGCCCGGATGTCGTCGGCCGACTTGCCGGCCCGGATTGCCGTTATCAGCTGGAAATACACAGTAAGGCGTGCGGTGAACGCAAGGCGCCTGATCCAGTTCTGATAGGTGATCCGCTCGAGCAGGTCGATGAACTCATCCTCGGTCAAGGCAGGCGCCGGGTTCTCGTTCGCGATCAGCGCAGGCTCCGGCCGGTTGAGAAAGGCAAGCAGCGGCGGAATCCATTCCTCGAATGCCACGCGCTGCAATGACCTGACGGCGCGGCGTGCGGCGGGTGTCTCGAAATCATTTCGCAGGATGCGCAGGTAGTTCCGGGCAGAGGTGTTCAGCTCCCCGAGAAGCGAGAACGGGCTCACTGCGGCTTCGACCAGCGGCTCGAATTCCTCGTGGAGCGCCCTGCGGGCCTTGGTGGCGACGATGGAACTGCGGTGATGCGCCATGAACTGATCCAGGCGCTCGATCCCGATCTGCTCTTCCAGCTCAAGCCACGCCTCGTCCAGCTCGCCGCTTCGTGTCGAATTGCCGCCGAGGCGGGCGAAAAGCATGTTCTTGATCAGGTCGGCGTTCGACAACGCCATGCCGCGTGCGTTCAACACGTTAAAGAGACGATACGCAGATTGCCAGGATGCTGTGGTCACGAAGACCACATAGACCTTGCTGAGCAGGAAATTGGCAAAGAGCTTCAGCGTCTTCTGGTCGTGCTGACCGATGAAGGCGTCGATGGCTTCGAGGTTTTCGACAATCCGCTGCTTTGGCGCATCCTGGTCCTTGACGATCTCCTTGCGGATCGCATCCGGGATGGCCTGGCCGGCAAGAACATGACGACGGAAGAAGCTCTGGTCGCGTTGGCGCAACGTCAGGCGCGGAGTTTCTTCCTCGCCGGTATAGGGATTTTTTGGCAGTACGCGCTTTCCAAGATCTGCCCTGACCTCTGGATCCTCGATGTGGTCCCGAAGCCGTGCGAGGATCAGGTTCAGTGTCGTCAGTCGCTGTTGGCCATCCACCACGTCATAAAGTCGGCCCTTTCGCGCTCGATGGTGATGAGCGACCCAATGAAATACTCTTCATCCTGGGCTTCGTAGGCTTCCCAGATATCGTCGAGCAATTGCTCGACGTTACCCTTCTCCCATGAATATGGGCGTTGGTACGCGGGAATTTCGTAACGAATCTGTTCGGTCAAAATCTGGCTGATCGTGCGCTCGGCCGCTTCCATTGTCGCTCTCTACTATCGGACGGCGGCGACCTTGCCGAGCGCCCCGATATCGAGCTGACATTGCCGCCTTTTACTGCGGCAGACTAAGCCGCGAACTTCACCTGACGCAAGCCGGATGGCGCTATGTCCTTGCAAATGCCAGAGTCTGATCCGCCCACTCTGCCGGGAACGGTTCCATCAGCCGGGCGAGCGTCACCTCCAGCCCCTGCCGCCCATCGAGGATCGCCACGACAAGGTCGGGGGCGAGCAGCGTCATCCTGAGCAAGCGGGTCAGATAGGAAACCGTGATCCCCTCGCGCGCGGCCAACTCGGCGATGGTGGCGAACTCGCCCGACTCCAGCATCCGCTTCCAGCGAAACGCGCGGGCCAGCGCCTTGACGAGGGCGCTGTCGGGCCGGCGCTGGGTGGGCGCGCCCTCGGGCAGCTGCATCTCCTTGCGCCCGCCGCGCTTCACGATGTGGAACGGGACGTGGATGGTGACGGTGTCGGGGATCTGCAAGGCGCGGGTCATGCTGCTGCTCCAAGGTCGGTGGTGATTTCGCGTGCCAACGCCGCCAGCCCGTCCATGCGCAGCCGGACGTTCAGCCCGGCGGCACCGATGTCCACCCGCTCGACCAGCAGGGTCACGATGCGCGCCTGTTCGCCGGGGAAAAGCTCATCCCACAGCGGGTCCAGCCGGGTCAGCGCCTCGCGGGCGTCCGTCTCGGTGATCTCGCCGTCCTGCGCGCGCGCCGCTCTCCACGTCCCCGCGACGATCTCGGGCTGGCGGAACACGGCCCGAAGCTGGTCGATGACGGCGGCCTCGATCTCACCCGCGGGAACGCGGCCGATGGGACAAGACCCGGCGCCATGTTTCAGCACCGTCTGGCTGACATAGTAGCGATAGAGCCTGCCGCCCTTGCGGGTATGGGTTGGCGAGAAGGCCGCGCCGTCGGGGCCGTAGAGCAGCCCTTTCAGCAGCGCGGGCGTGTCGGCGCGGGTTCTGGCGGCGCGCTTGCGCGGGCTTTCCGTCAGGATGGCGTGAACGCGGTCCCATGTGCTGCGGTCAATGATCGCGTCATGCTCGCCGGGGTAGCTCTCACCCTTGTGCACCGCCTCGCCGATATAGGTGCGGTTCGAGAGAAGCCGGTAGAGGTATTTCTTGTCGATCCGGTTGCCGCGCGGCGTGCGGATGCCGCGCGTGCCCACCTCTCGCGCCAGTTCCGTGCAGGAGCCGATTTCGAGGAACCGGGCGAAGATCCAGCGCACATGCGTGGCGGCGGCTTCTTCGACCAGCAGCTTCCGGTTCTCGACGCGGTAGCCGTAGGGCGGTACGCCACCCATCCACATCCCCTTCTTCCGGCTGGCGGCGACCTTGTCGCGAATGCGTTCCGCCGTCACCTCCCGCTCGAACTGAGCGAAGCTGAGCAGGATGTTCAGCGTCAGCCGTCCCATGGATGTCGTGGTGTTGAACGATTGCGTGACCGAAACGAAGGTCACGCCGTTCCGGTCGA
>JAWKXC010000041.1:0-21239 GCA_041397205.1 Paracoccaceae bacterium | reverse complement strand
GTCCGCCCCGCCGGGGCGCCGTCGATCCGCATCCAGTCCGGCGTGCCGAACACCCGTTCCAGCCCCCAGATCGCCAGCGCCAGCGCGATCACGGCCAACACCAGCCGGACCCGCTTTTCGCCTGGCGGGCGGCGCGCCCAGCGGGCCATGCGCAGCAATTGGCGCGGATTGAGGTGCATCGGGCAAACCTTTGAATGACCTGGGCTTCTCAGGCGGTCGCCTCTTCCCCGGTGAACCGGACCTTGCCGATATAGGGCAGGTTGCGGTTGCGTTGCGCGAAATCGATCCCGTAGCCGACAACGAACTCGTCGGGGATCTCGAACCCGATCCAGTCGGCCTGGATGTCGATCTCGCGCCGCGACGGCTTGTCGAGAAGCGCGATGGTCTTGAGCCGCGCCGGCTTGCGCGCCTTGATAAGCCCGACCACGTGTTTGAGCGTGAACCCGGTGTCGACGATGTCTTCCACCACCAGCACGTCGCGCCCGCGAACTTTGCCGCGCAAGTCTTTGAGAATGCGGACTTCCCGGCTCGACTCGGTCGAGTCGCCGTAGGAGCTCGCCTCGATGAAGTCGACTTCCACCGGCAGGTCGATCTCGCGCACCAGATCGGCGATGAACACGAAGGAGCCGCGCAACAGCCCCACCACCACCAGCTTGTCGGTACCGTTGAAGACGTCGTGGATCTCCTTCGACAGCGCCTCGATCCGGGCCGCGATGGTCTTGGCCGAAATCATCTCGTCTATGACATATGGCCGCGTTGGCATCTGGGGCCCCTTGCACTGGTTGCATCCTGCGGTCAGCTTAGGCACATCGGGGAGCAAAGCACAGCGCAAGTCTCGGGCGGAAAGGGCGACATGCCGACACATGGGGAAACCAGGCGGATGCCGTACACGGCCCGGCAGATGTACGACCTCGTCGCCGACGTGATGCGCTACCCCGAATTCATCCCCTGGATCGCCGCCGCCCGGATCCGCTCGGTCGTGCCGCAGAGCGACGGCACCCAGAAGATGGAGGCCGACCTCGTCGTGAGCTTCAAGGTGTTCCGCGAGAAATTCGGCAGCCGGGTGCTGCTGGACGAGCCGCACCTGAAGATCGACATCGAATATCTCGACGGGCCGTTCAAGCACATGCGCTCGACCTGGGCCTTTGCCGATGCGCCTGATGCCAAAGGCGCCTGCGACGTCACCTTCCACGTCGATTTCGAGTTCCGCAACCTGGTGCTGCAGAAGGTGATCGGCGTGGTCTTCCACGAGGCGATGCAGCGGATCGTGCGCGCCTTCGAAGAGCGCGCCAGGACCCTCTACGCCGCCTGACCGCCCAGACAGCCCGACCCTCCTCCCGGCTTGACCCCCCGAAAGCGCCGCCGCACTCTGCCGCCCATGACCGCACCCGTCCCGCCTGGCCCCCCCGCGCCCTTCGCTGCCCGCCTCACCCGTGCCCCGATCCCGTTCGACGCGGACCCGGCGACGGAGACCGCCGCCGCCTTCGCCGATCTCGCGCCCGAGCTGCGCGCCCTCGTCGCCGGCACCGCCGGCTGCAGCCCCTACCTGCGCGACCTCGCCCTGCGCGAGGCGGACTGGCTGCGCGCGGCGCTCACGCAAGCGCCGGAAGCGGTGCTGGAGGCCGAGCTTGCCGCCGCCACCGGCGAGACCGACGCGGCGCTGCGGGCCGCGCTGCGCCGCGCCAAACGGCGCATCGCGCTCCTCGCCGGGCTCGCAGATCTCGGCGGCGTCTGGGCGCTCGAGGAGGTCACCGGCGCGCTCACCCGGCTTGCCGACATCGCCACCGACCGGGCGCTGAAGCTGCACGTCGCCGCCGAGATCGCCCGCGGCAAGCTCCCCGGCGCGACGATGGACGACATCGCCACCGCCGGCGGCGCGGTGGCGCTGGCGATGGGCAAGATGGGGGCAGGGGAGCTCAACTACTCCTCCGACATCGACCTCATCATGCTGTTCGACGAGAGCCGCTACGACCGCGACGATTTCCACGACGCGCGGGCGAGTTTCATCCGCGCCACCCGGCGCATGAGCGCGACGCTCAGCGAGATGACCGAGGACGGCTACGTCTTCCGCACCGATCTGCGCCTGCGCCCCGACCCCTCGGTCACCCCGGTGATCCTCGCCATGGCCACGGCCGAGAGCTACTACGAAAGCCTCGGGCGCACCTGGGAACGCGCTGCCCACATCAAGGCCCGCGCCTGCGCCGGCGACATCGCGGCGGGCGAGGCCTATCTTGACCGGCTTCGGCCCTTCGTCTGGCGCAAGCACCTCGACTTCGCCGCGATCCAGGACGCACACGACATGCGGCTCAGGATCCGCGAGCACAAGGGGCTCGGCGGCCCGATCGCCCTCGAAGGCCACGACATGAAGCTCGGCCGCGGCGGCATCCGCGAGATCGAGTTCTTCACCCAGACCCGCCAGCTGATTTCGGGCGGCCGCGACCCCGACCTGCGCATCCGCGCCACCGTCCCGGGCCTGGCCGTGCTCGCCGAAAAGGGCTGGGTGCCCGGCGACGTCGCCGAAACCCTGACCGGCCACTACCGCCGCCACCGCGAGATCGAGCACCGGGTGCAGATGGTGCGCGACGCCCAGACCCACAAGCTGCCGGGCGACCCGGACGAGATGCGCCGGATCGTTAACATGATGGGCGAAGCGGATGTCGACGGCTGGCGCGCGGCGCTCACCGCGGCGCTCGCCGAGGTCCACCGGCTCACCGAAGGCTTCTTCGCACCGGAGGAGAAGCACGCCGAACCGCCCACCTTCACCGCCGAAGACCAGGAAGTCATCGGCCGCTGGCGCTCCTACCCGGCCTGCCGGTCCGCGCGGGCGAGCCAGCTCTTCGAGCGGCTCAAGCCGGAGCTTCTCGCCCGCCTCGGCAAGGCCGCCCGCCCGCGCGAGGCGCTGGTGCATTTCGACAGCTTCCTGCGCGGCCTGCCCGCCGGCGTGCAGCTGTTCTCGCTGTTCGACGCCAACCCCTCGCTCGTCGACCTGATCGTCGACATCGCCGCCACCGCACCGGCGCTGTCGGCCTATCTCGGCCGCAACGCCCAGGTGTTCGACGCGGTGCTGGGCGGCGATTTCTTCAAGCCCTGGCCCGGGGTCGCGGGGCTGCGCGCGGACCTCGCCGAAAAGCTCGCGGGCGCGGCGGGCGACTACGAGGTCCAGCTCGACACCGCCCGGCGCTGGAAGAAGGAATGGCACTTCCGCATCGGCGTCCACCACCTGCGCGGCCTCATCACCGGCCGCGAAGTCGGCGCGCAATATGCCGATCTCGCCGAGGCTGTGCTGGCGGCGCTCTGGCCGGTGGTGGTCGAGAGCTTCGCCGAGAAGCACGGGGGCCCGCCGGGACGCGGCGCGGCGCTCATCGGCATGGGCTCGCTCGGGGCGCGGACCACGTCCGCGACCTCGGACCTCGACGTAATCGTGATCTACGACGCGAAAGGCGCCGAGGCCTCCGAGGGCCGCCGCCCGCTGCCCGCACGCACCTATTACGCCCGCCTCACCCAGGCGATGGTGACCGCGCTCTCGGCGCCGATGTCGGAGGGCAAGCTCTACGAGGTCGACATGCGGCTGAGACCCTCCGGCAAGCAGGGCCCGGTCGCCACCTCGCTCGACAGCTTCCGCGCCTACCAGCGCGACGAGGCCTGGACCTGGGAACATCTTGCGCTCACCCGGGCGCGTGCCGTCGCGGGCGATGCCGGCATCGGCGCGGATGTCGCCGAGGTGCGCGAGACCATCCTCGCCCGGCCGCGCGACCCGGCCCAGACCCTCACTGACGTCGCCGACATGCGCGCCCGGATCGCCGAGGCCAAGGGCGGGGCGGCTTCCGCCTACGAGGCCAAGATCGGCCCCGGGCGGATGCAGGATATCGAGCTCATCGGCCAATGCGCGACCCTGCTCGCGGGGTCCGGCCCGCATGACGTCGAAGGCCAGATCGCCCGCGGCGTCGCCATCGGCTGGATCACTGATGCCGAGGCGGCCGCCCTTGGCGCCGCCTACGACCTGCTCTGGCGGCTGCAATCGGCGGCCAAGCTGCTGACCGAGGGGCGGCTCGACCTCGGCGATCGGGCTGGGGGCTGCGAATTCTGCTGCGCGAGACCGGGGCGGAGAGCACCGAAGCGCTGGCGGGCGAGATCGAACGGCTTGTGGCGGCGGCGGTGAGCGCGATCGAGGCGGCGCTGGCCCGGGTGCCGGACACGAAAGGGAAGTGACCATGGCGCAGGAAAACCACGTCTACGACCCGCGCGGGCTGATCCGCGAGGCCTACCGGATCGAGGGGATCGGCCCCGAGGAGGTCCGCACGATCTTTCTCGACTGGGCGCTCAGCCGGCCCGAGGGCGCCGACCAGCGCGACCAGATCGCGGCGCTGCTCGCCGCCTTCGGCGACCCGCGGTGCCCGACCACCCGATGACCGCGGTGCTGCGCGCCGGGCTGCCGCCCGCCGCCCGGCGGCCGGCGGCGGCAGCCGTGGGCGGCGGGGCTGAGGCGGGGCGGCGATTCGGAAGAGGGTGCGGGCGCTGGCGCGGCCGCGGCGTCGGGACAAGGCGGTCGCCGGTTCTCGCGCGCGGGAAACCGTTTGCGCTATCATTAATGATAACAACGTCTTGACATGGTGTGCGAGCTCGCACACCCCGCGCACTCGTCCCTCCGCCCGGTGTGGAACCGGCGCGAAGCGCCGGCCCCCGCCCGCCGCAGGCGGCGCGTCAGCGCAATTTCCGGCCTAGCGCGGCAGGCGCGCCGCGTCCTTCGCCAGCGCCTCGATCCCGGCCCAGTCGCCCTTCGCCACCAGGTCCTTCGGCGCCACCCAGGAGCCGCCGGCGCAGAGCACGTTGGCGAGCGACAGATAGTCGGTCGCGTTCTGCGGGCTGACCCCGCCGGTGGGGCAGAAGCGGATGCCCGGGAGCGGCGAGGCGAGCGAGCCGAGGAACTTGGCCCCGCCCGCGGCCTCGGCGGGGAAGAACTTCATCACCGAATAGCCGCGCTCGTAGAGCCGCATCGCTTCCGAGGCGGTCGCGGCGCCGGGCAGCAGCGGCAGCCCCTCGTCCTCAGCCGCGTCGAGCAGCGCGTCGGTCGCGCCCGGCGAGACCCCGAAGGTGGCGCCCGCGGCCTTGGCGGCCTTCACGTCGGCGCGCGCGAGCAGCGTGCCCGCGCCGACCACGCCGCCCGGAACCTCGGCCATCGCCGCGATCACGTCGAGGGCGGCGGCGGTGCGCAGGGTCACTTCCAGCGCCGGCAACCCGCCCGCCACCAGCGCCTCGGCCAGCGGTTTCGCCGCGGCGACATCGTCGACCACCAGCACCGGCACGATCGGGGCGAGGCGGCAGACCGCCTCGGTACGCTGGCTTGCTTCCTGTGGGGTCATGCCCGGATCTCCTTGTTCTGCATCCGCTCTCAAACCACCGTAGCCGCGCCGGTGGTGGCGGGCCCGGCATTGCGGCGGAACACCTCGAACAGCTCGCGCCCCATGCCCGTTGCGTTGCCGCTCAGATCGGCGGTCACCGGCGCCCGGGCCTCGAACCCTTCCGTCAAGACCTCCAGCGTTCCGAGGGTCGCGTCAAGCCGGACGATGTCGCCATCGGCGAGCTTGGCGATCGGCCCGCCGTCGACCGCCTCGGGCGAGACGTGGATCGCCGCCGGCACCTTGCCCGACGCGCCCGACATCCGCCCGTCGGTCACCAGCGCCACCTTGTGGCCGCGGTCCTGAAGCACCGAGAGCATCGGGGTCAGCGCGTGCAGCTCCGGCATGCCATTGGCCCGCGGGCCCTGGAAGCGCACCACGACGACCACGTCGGCGGTGAATTCCCCGGCCTTGAAGGCGGCCTTCACCGCCTCCTGGGTCGCAAACACGCGCACCGGCGCCTCGATCACGTGCCGCTCGGGCGCCACCGCCGAGACCTTGATCACCGCAGCGCCGAGGTTGCCGCGCAGCTGCGCGAGCCCGCCGGTCGCCTGGAACGGGTCCGAGGGCGGGCGCAGGATCTTGTCGTTGAGGCTCTCGCGGGGCTCCTCGGCCCAGGTGAGCCCCTCGGGCCCGATCTTGGGTTCGCGGGTATAGGCCGCGAGCCCTTTGCCCACGACCGTGGTGGTGTCGTCGTGCAGGTAGCCACCGTCGAGCAATTCGCCGATCATGTAGCCGAGCCCGCCCGCGGCGTGGAAATGGTTCACATCCGAGCCCGTTCGGATAGACCCGCGCCATCAGCGGCACCGCTTTCGAGATGTCGGCGAAATCCTCCAGCGTCGGCTCGATCCTGCGGCCCGCGCCATCGCCGGCAGGTGCAGCACCAGGTTGGTCGACCCGCCCGTCGCCATCAGCCCCACCAGCCCGTTCACGAAGGTCTTTTCGTCGAGCACCTGGGCGACCGGGCATATTCGTTGCCGAGCCCGGTGATCGCCACCGCCGCCGCGCGGCCTCGTCGGTGAGCGCGTCGCGCAAGGGCGTGCCCGGGCCGACGAAGCTCGCGCCGGGCAGGTGCAGCCCCATGAACTCCATCAGCATCTGCTGGTGTTGGCGGTGCCGTAGAAGGTGCAGGTGCCCGGCCCGTGGTAGGCCTTCATCTCGCTGTCCATCAACGCCCGCCGGTCGACCTCGCCGGCGGCGAACTTCTTGCGCACGACGGCCTTTTCCTCGTTGCCGATCCCGGTGGTCATCGGGCCGGCCGGCACGAAGATCCCGGGGACATGGCCGAAGGTCGCCGCCGCCATCACCAGCCCCGGCACGATCTTGTCGCAGATCCCGAGATAGAGCGCGGCGTCGTAGCAATTGTGGCTGAGCGCCACGCCGGAGGCGAGCGCGATCACGTCGCGCGAAAACAGGCTCATCTCCATGCCGGTGAAGCCCTGCGTGACCCCGTCGCACATGGCGGGCACCCCGCCCGCGACCTGGGCGGTGGCGCCCATCGCGCGGGCGGCCGCCTTGATCCGGTCGGGGTAGTCCTTGTAGGGCGCATGCGCCGAGAGCATGTCGTTGTAGGTCGTGACGATGCCGATGTTGGGCGCGCGCCCGTCGGCGAGCACGTCCTGGTCCGCGCCGGCGCCGGCATAGGCATGGGCCTGGTTGGAGCAGCTCAGATGCGCCCGCGCCGGGCCCTGTTCGGCCGCCCGGGCGACCTGGTCGAGATAGGCGCCGCGACGGGCGCGGGATCTGTCGATGATTCGCTCGGTGACGGCGGCGATGTCTGAACGGACGGCCATGGCGGGTTCCTCGCGCGGGACTGGGGCAGCGCGCCACCTCGGGTCGGACCCCGGGAAGCCTCGGACTCGGCCGGGCGGCTGTCGGCGCCGGCCTAGCACATCCATTTAGCGCTAACAACTCCCGACCGCCGCGACTCGCCGACCGCCCGGCCCGGGCTGTGTCCTGTTCGGGACAGGATTTCGGCAGCTCTGTGCCGATGGTCTGTGGTCTCGCCGTCACATCCGGCGCGAACTGGTTCGATTCCGAAAATACCGCCCCACTTTAGCCACATTCTGTGCACAATCAGTAACGCAGAAACGGAATGACCCGAAAATGGGCACAAACCCGTGAGGCAGAGCATGATTACCATAAGAACCGCATTGGTCGTCGCGGCCTTCGTTGCCATGGGGCTGACGAGCGTCGCCGAACATCTCGCCGAGAAGGCCCAGTCCCGATCCGACCCGTTCATGTCGGTCGAGCTGGAAGAGGCCATGCCCGGCAAGGTGCTGCGGCTGACCCAGAAGATCCAGCCCGACACCGAGACACGCGATCCGTCGCCCTGGATCTGAGGAGATCCGCCGCCGGTGCACCTCCGGCGGTCACGGGAATGGCGGGACCGCAGGGCGGATCGGGGCAGCCCGGCCCGCCTTGCCTCATGCCGGGGCCGGGCCGGCCGTCCGGGCGCTCCGTCCGGACCGGCGCAGGGCAGGGCGCCCGCGCCGATCCGCTCGCACCCGTCTTCCGGCAAGCGCCACCGCGCGGCGGGGCCTTCGCGTCGCGCGCGGCTCCTGTAACCCGGGCGGTATGACCAGCGCCCCTGCCTCTCCCCGCCCGACCATCCGCCTGCGGCCGAAGACCAACCCGCGGGCGATCCGCCACGGGTTTCCCTGGGTCTACGACAACGAGGTCGTGACCGACCGCCGCACCAAGGCGCTGGCGCCGGGCACGATCGCGCTTTGGAAGACGAGGCGCCGCCCGCTCGGGACGGTGGCCGTCACCCCGGCCAGCCGGATCTTCGCCCGGATGCTCGACCGCGATCCGCGGCGGAGATCGACCGGGCCTGGCTCGTGGCCCGGATCGCGCGGGCCTTCGCCCATCGCGAAAGGCTCTACGACGCGCCTTTCTACCGGCTGATCCATGCCGAGGCCGACGGGCTGCCGGGGGTGATCGTCGACCGCTTCGGCGACACCGCCGTGATCCAGCCCAACGCCGCCTGGGCCGAGCGCTGGCGGGCGACATGCCGCGGCGCTGGTCGAGGTGCTGGCGTGGCCAACGTGGTCAAGAACGCCTCGGGTCGCGCTCGCGGGCTCGAAGGGCTCGACGATTTGAGCGCGGTGCTGGTCGGGCGGAACCCCGGCAAGGTCGAGGTGCCGATGAACGGCGCGCTACATCGCCGATCTCGAGGGCGGGCAGAAGACCGGGCTGTTCTACGACCAGCGCCCGAACCACGCTTTGCCGCGGGTCTCGCGAAAGACGCGCGGGTGCTCGACGTCTTCGCGCATGTCGGCGGTTTCGCACTGGCGGCGCTGGCGGGCGGGGCCGCGCAGACACTGGCCGTCGACGCCTCGGCGCCGGCGCTGGCCCTGGCCGCGGAGGGCGCGGCGGCGAGCGGCAGCGCCGACCGCTTCGACACGCGCCAGGGCGACGCCTTCGAGGTTCTTGAGGCGCTGGCCGCCGAGGGCGCGCGGTTCGAATTGGTGATCTGCGATCCGCCTGCCTTCGCGCCGTCGAAACCGGCGCTGGAAGCGGGGCTGCGCGCCTACGAGAAGCTGGCCCGTCTCGCCGCGCCGCTGGTGGCGGAGGGCGGCTATCTCGGGCTCTGCTCCTGCTCCCACGCGGCGGACCTGGCGAAATTCCGCACCAGTTGCACCCGCGGGATCGGCCGCGGCGGCCGCCAGGCGCAGCTCATCCACACCGGCTTCGCCGGCCCCGACCACCCGCAGCACCCGCAGCTCGCCGAAACCGGCTACCTCAAGGCGCTGTTCTACCGGATGCTCGGATGAAGGCGCTGCTCGACGCCTGCGTGCTCTACCCGACGGTGATGCGCGAGGTGTTGCTGGGGGTCGCGGAAGCGGGGCTCTACGAGCCGCTGTGGAGCCCGCGCATTCTCGAGGAATGGGCCCGGGCTGCGGCCAAGCTGGGGCCGGGGCAGGAGGCGCTGGCGCGGGGCGAGATCGCTCAGGCGAGGCGCGGTTCCAGGGCGCCTCGGTGACCCCGCGGGCCGGCGACGAGGCCCGGCTATGGCTCCCCGACCACCACGACGTCCACGTGCTCGCCGCCGCCGTCGCCGGCTCGGCCGACGTGCTGGTCACGCTCAACGCCAAGGACTTCCCCGTGCCACGCTCGCCGAGGAAGGGGTGGCCGGGCGGACCCGGATACCTTCCTGTGCGACCTCCGGGTGGCGCATCCGGAGGCGGTGGCGGTTGCGGAGCGTGTGCGCGCCGAGGCCGAACGGCTCTCGGGCGAGGCCTGGCCGATCCGCCGGCTGATGAAGAAAGCCGGCTGCCCCGGCTCGGTAAGGCGCTGGAAACGCGGGAGGGATAGGGGTCAGTCGCGCCGCAGGACATCGCCGTTTTCGGCGAGGATAACAAAGCCCTTGGCGGTTTCACGCAGCGTCATCCGGACATCGGCGAGGCCGCTGCGTCGCGTCCCGTCGGCGGGGTTGGAGACCCGCCACTCGTACTCGCCGCTGACATAGCAGATCGGCCGATTGCAACTGACCGAGACCGAGTTGCCGAGCAGCGTATAGCGCCGCTCGGGCCAGATCCGGGTGAAATCGGCTTTCTCGACCCAGATTTCGTCAAACCCGCGATTCTCACCGTAGAAATCCACCCATTCGGCGTAGAGACCGTTCACGGCTGGTATCGCCTCGGCATTCGGACGCGACCAGGCACGGAAGTATGCGTCGAGGAACTGCACCGCACGGGTCTCCGGCGAGGCACTCTTCTGGGGTACCGGCTCCGGCGCCCGGGCCGGTTCTGCGGTCTGAATAAGTCCGTAACGGATCTTTTCCCTGTTCGGCACGATATACATCTCGTCGGACGGGGTACGCAGCATCGAGACAAGCAGATCGCTGGGCACGTCGAAATCGGCCAGCGCCGCGACGATGTAGGAGGCTGAGTCCTGAATGAGACCGGGATCGTTCGAAGACACGCTGAGCTGGTGCAGCCCGATGTCGCCCTGGGCGTTGCGTACTACGCCCCCGAAAAATCAGGGCGCAGGCCGAGAGGCATTGGGCGCCTTCCTGGATATGCGCTATTGATCCCGAGGGCCCGACCCGGCGTGCGACCAGCAGGGCTTCGCTGACGATTCCCGCCTTCTGAGGACAGCGACAGCACCGACGGCCGTCCAAAGGCGGCGATGGCCTCCTCGAATTTCAATGCCGTGTTCGGCCCAATCGGTCCGGCGATGGCGAACACCCCTGGGAAGTCGGTGTCATGGTAGATCGGCGCGAATTTTTGAGACACTTCGGCCGAGGCAGCCGTCGCCAAGATCAGTCCGACGACCAGCGCGGTACCTATTGTATTCATCGCTCCCCGGTGAAGGCCTTTCGTTGGCCAATTGCACGCGATCCGGAGCAGGCGCGTCAAGTGCGTGGTTGGGCCGGCGACATTCAGCCGCCGCCGATCCCCATTTCGCCTCGTTGGCCTCGATTGCCGCGATCCGGTCGTCGACTTTCGGGTGGCTCATGAACCAGGCGGGCACCGGGAGGTGCCCGAGCCGGTCAGCGCGTCGAGCTTGCGAAACAGCGATTTCTGCGGTGCGGTGCCGATGCCGGCCTTGACCAGCAGGGCGGAGGCATAGGCGTCGGCCTCGAACTCGTCGGAGCGCGACAGCTTGGCGGCGAGCAGCGAGGCGAGGCTGTTGGCGATGGCGACGCCGATCCCGGGCAGGAGCCGCGACAGCACCATGCCGAGCGCCACCCGCATCGCGTTCTGGCCGGAAAAGTCGATCATCCGGCGGCGCGAATGGCCGAGCGCGACATGGCCGAGCTCATGGGCGATGACGCTGGCGAGTTCCTCGGCGGTGACCTCGCCCGACCGGAACCGGGCGTAGAAGCCGCGGGTGATGAAGATCCGCCCGTCCGGCGCAGCGAGCCCGTTGACCGGCGCGACCTCGTAGAGATGCACCTTGATCCAGTCGAGATCGAGCGCTTCGGCCATCCGTGCCGTCAGCCGGCGCAGCGCCGGGTCAGCGAGCTCGGCGGATTTCGCGTCGACTCGCGGGCGAGGCGCCAGGACGAGAACCGGAACATCAACAGGCCATAGGCGATCGCCAGGAGAATCGGGGTGAGCTTCAGCATGGGGGAAATATGGGGGCGCGGCGACCGGCAGGGAAGGGCCGGGGGGACGGGTCAGGAACTTGTGAATGACGGCGGGGCCGGGGGAAGGACGCGCGCGCGTCCTTGTTCCGCGAGCGCGCTCGCGCCCGGGCCCGGCGGTCAGGAAGCTGACAAGTCGCCGTGCGGGCGACGCCCGGCGCGGAGTTGCCGCGCTTTCCAAGCGCGTTGCCCGGCGGCGTCCCGCTTGGCTCAGGCGGGTTCGGCGGTGGCGCCGGTTTCGCCGCGCCCTTGGCCTTCTGCGCGCGCAGCACCGCACGGATCCACAGCGCCGCGGCCCCGGCCACGACCAGCGCGACCACCAGCCCGACGATGTTGCTCATCGCGTCGGCGACGAGGGTGATGTTGCTGGCGAAGACCTGGCCGAGCGGTGTAGGCGCGACCAGATCACCTCGCCGATCACGTCGGCGACCGAGAACCTGAGCCAGCCGAGCCCGGTCGCCCCGGCGATGAAATTGACCCAGGGGCCGAGCGGCGCCACCGCCCAGGTCGAGAGAAACACCCCGACCCCGCCGCGCCGGTCGACCAGCGCCCGGGCGCGGGCGAGAACGGCGGCGCGGGCCGGCGACCGGGCCAGGCGGTCGACCACCGGGGTGCCGCCGAACCGGCCGATCAGGAAACCGGCCTGGTCGCCCAGCACCGCGCCGGTCCAGGCGGCGGCGACCACCTGCCAGAGCGCGAGGTCGCCCGCGGCGGCGAGGGCGCCGCCGGTGGTATCATCAGCGAGGTCGGGATCGGCAGGGCGAGGCAGGACAGGAAGGCCGAGGCAAGATCACCAGCGGTCCCCAGGTCGAGACAAGGGCAAAGACGGTTTCGGTCATTGCCCGCCGCCTTCGTCGGGCGCGGCGGGGGGCGCGGGCGGAGGTGCGTCGGGCGGCGGTGCGTCGGGCGCCCCTTCACCGGGCGGCGGCGGCTCGTGCTCGGCCCGCCAGGCCTTGATCGCGGCTTCGGTCTCGGCAATCAGCGTCGCGGCGTCGGTGCCGTTCATCGTGGCGATCTGGTCGATGTTCATCGGTCCGTTGGTGGGCTTCTCCGGCGCATCGAGCGCCTCGAGAACGACCTCGCGCGGCACGTGCCAGGAATGGGCGATGTAGCCCGGGGTCATCCAGGCGGCCACCGGTTGTTCATGGTCGATCCGGTCGTGCCGGTTCGCCCAGAACAGCGCCGAGCGCACGCCGAACAGCAGCGTGGCGGCGAGGGCGACGGCGAGCACGGCGGTGGCGAAAGGGGCGGCCCAGAGACGTTTGACGAATGCGATCGTGGCACTAGCGGTTTCCGGTTCAACGGCCCAGGGCCGGTTTCCGTCGCGCCGGCACCCGACGCCCAGTCGGCTGCGCAAAGCCAGCCGTCGGCGGCGGTGCGGCGCGACATCTCCGAGCGGCGGCCCCGGACGGGTGCGGCCCCTGGCGGCCGCGCGGGTCCGGCTCAGTTCAGGTAGTCCATCGGGTCGACGCTGATCATCCTCGCGCACCTGGAAATGCAGGAAGGCGGGATCGGCGGCGCGGACCTTGGCAATGGTCTGGCCGCGGCTCACGGTATCGCCCTTCGACACGGTGATGCCGTCGATCCCGGCATAGACGGTGAGCAGGTTGCCCGAATGGCGCACCACGAGGATCGGCACCTGGTCGGTGTCGCGGGTGATCGCGGCCACGGTGCCGTCGGCGGCGGCGCGCACCGGGCTGCCGGCGGCGGCCGAGATGTCGATCCCGTCGGAACGTCCCTTCTGGAAGGCGCGCACGACCATGCCGTCGACCGGCATCGACATCCGCGCGCCCGAGGCGGCGGTGCGGTTGTCGGCGAGATCCGGGCTCGCGGGCTTCTCGGGGGCCGCCACCGGCTCTTCCGGGAGCGGTTGCGCCGCCGAGGGCGGTTCGCCGATTGCCGAGCCGGCGCCGGGTGCTTCGACCTCGACGGCCGGCGCGGCGGCGGCGAGGGTCTGTTCCTCGATCACCACCGGGATCAAGAGGTATTGCCCCTCGCGCACGGTGAGCGCGCTGTCGAGCCCGTTCCATTCCGCGAGCGCGCGGACCGAGACACCGTATTGGCGGGCAATGGTATAGGCGGTTTCGCCGCGCGCGACCTGGTGGCGCACCGGCTCCGGGCCGCCGGCCGCGGCGGGCGGCAGGGCGGTGTTGCTGCTGCCGCTGTCGAGCGCGCCCTGCGCGAGCGCGGTGACCGCGACATTGCCGCCCGCGGTGCCGCTGGGCGCGGGCATGCCGGGAGTGGCGAGGCCGCCCGGTACCCGTTTCGGCAGGGCGACGATCTCGCCGGTCCTGAGGATCGTTTCCGGCGGCAGGCCGTTGTAGCCGCCGAGCTCGTTCGGGCCGAAGCCGAGGCGCGCGGCCATCTCGGCCACGCTCTCGCCGCCGGGCGCGACCGCGACGTCATAGGTCGGGTAGGAGATCACGCCGCGCGAGTCGGGCATCGGTCGGTCCTGGACCCGGGCGTTGCGCGCCGCGTCGGAGGTGGTGAAGCCGCCGCCGATTCCGCGCAGGTCGAAATCCATGTTGTCCAGCCCGCCGCAGGCGGTGAGCGCCACGAGGCTGGTGACGGCGATCAGGCTTCGCGCCATGGGGCGGCCTGGCAAGTGGCCCGACAACAGGCGCGGCGACAGGCTGCGGGGCGGTATCATCTGCGGGAAACTCATGCTCTTGTCCTCTCCGGTCTCGTACCCGGTGTCCTGTCCGGGGCCGGGCGGACCCGGCCGGTCTTGCAGCAGTGATCTTGGGTCACCGTCTGCCGAATTCAACTCACGGGAAAGGCGTCGTGCATGTCCGCACGCGGCCCCACCCGTTCAAACCAGCCCCTCCAGCAGGGGCACGAAGCGCACCGGCATCAGCTCCTCGTAGTCGAAGCCCGTTTCGAGCCGGCGCACTTTCAAAAGCGTCTGCACCGCGTCGGACTGGCCGACCGGCAGAACCATGATACCGCCTATCGCAAGTTGAGCCAAGAGCGGCCCCGGCGGGTCCTCGGCGGCGGCGGTCAGCACGATCCGGTCGAACGGCGCCTGTTCCGGCAGGCCGAACGAGCCGTCGCCGGCGATGGCGGTGATGTTGTTGAGCCCCATCCGTTCGAACAGCTTGCGCGAGGCCAGTACCAGCGTCCGGTGGCGGTCGATGGTGTAGACCCGGCGTGCCAGCTTGGCGAGGATCGCCGCCTGGTAGCCCGAGCCGGTTCCGACCTCGAGCACCTTTGATTTCGGGGTGATCTCCAGCGCCTGGGTCATCATCCCGACGATCGAGGGCTGGCTGATGGTCTGGCCCGATGCGATCGGCAGCGGCATGTCCTCATAGGCGCGGTCGGCGAAAATCCCCTTCACGAAGTCGCCGCGGTCGATCGCCTCCATCGCCTCCAGCACCCGGGCATCGGTCACTCCCTTGGAACGCAGCTGGTAGACGAACTGCATCTTCTGCTCCGCGGGCGTGAGCGGGACGTCGCTCATCCGAACACCTCTTCGAGCCGGGCGAGACGGTCGTGGGCGGTGAGATCGGCGCGCATCGGGGTGATCGCGATATGGCCGTCGAGCGTCGCCTGCACGTCCGTGGCCGGGTCGGTGGCGCCGTGCTGCGGGCCGCCCTTGATCCAGACGTAGTTGCGGCCCGACGGCGAGCGCACCGGCTCGGTGGTGAAGTTCACCCCGGCCCGGCGCCCCTGCCGCCGCACCGCGACGCCCTTGACCTTGGCCGCGGGGACCGGGGGAAAATTGACGTTGTAGAACAGCCCGTAGGCCGCGTCCGCGTCCCAGGGCGCCTGGTCGACGAGCTTACGCACGACCGCGGCGCCATGGGCGGCGGCGGCGGCGAAGACTTTGTCGGTGTCGCCGTTCTGCGGTCCGTGGTTCTGCGGCCCGAGGTATTGCGACAGGGCAATCGACCGGATCCCCTGCAGCGCGCCTTCGAGCGCGCCGCCGATGGTGCCGGAATAGAGCGTGTTCTCGCCGGCATTGTTGCCGCGGTTGACGCCCGACAGGATCAGGTCGGGCCGGTCCGGCATCGCGCCGCCGAGGGCCGCGAGCACGCAATCGGCCGGCGTGCCCTCGGCGGCGAAGCGGCGGGGGCCGAGCTCGGCCAGCATCATCGGCCGCGAATAGCTGATGCAATGCGACACGCCCGATTGCTCGAAGGCCGGCGCCACCGTCCAGACCTCGCCGCCCGGCCCGGCGACCTCCTCGGCGATCGCGGCCAGGACCGCGAGCCCGGGGGCGTTGATACCGTCGTCATTGGTGATGAGAATGCGCATGGCTCGGCCCTGTTCTTCGGCTTCTCAATAGGCGAGGGGCCGGGCAGGGGCAAGGGAGGTGGGACCCCTCGGGTGCCGGGTGAAGCCGCTGCGAAGCGGCGTTCACGCGATTTCGAAATCGTGCCCAAAGACCTTGCAGAACGCCTTGGCCCGTTGACCTCTCGCAACCCTGTGCTAGACCGCCGGGGTCGCGACTGGAGTATGACCGATGAACCTTTTTGCCGATATCCGTGCCCTGGTGATCTCCGCCCTCGAGGATATGGTGTCCGGCGGGCAGCTGCCGCAGGGCCTCGACTTCGCCGCCGTGGCCGTCGAGCCGCCGCGCGACGCGGGTCACGGCGACATGGCGACCAACGCCGCGATGGTGCTGGCGAAGCCCGCGGGGCAGAAGCCGCGCGACATCGCCGAGGCGCTGGCTGCCCGGCTCGTGGCCGACGAAAGGATCGCCGCCGCCAATGTGGCCGGTCCGCTTCATCAACCTGCAGCTCGCGGACGGGATCTGGGCCGGGCTCGTGTCGGCGATCCTGGCCGACGACGGCTACGGCCGGTCCCGGATGGGCGCCGGTCAGAAGGTCAACGTCGAGTTCGTCTCCGCCAACCCCACGGGCCCGCTGCACGTCGGCCATACGCGCGGCGCGGTCTTCGGCGATGCGCTGGCGGCGCTCCTGGAATATTCCGGCCACGACGTCACCCGCGAGTATTACATCAACGACGGCGGCGCCCAGGTTGACGTGCTCGCGCGCTCGGTCTTCGAACGCTATCGCGAAGCGCTCGGCCACATGCCGCTGATCGAGGAGGGGCTCTACCCGGGCGACTACCTCGTCGCGGTGGGCGAGGAACTGGCCGAACGGGTCGGCGAGGAATGGATCGACCAGCCCGAGGAGGCCTGGCTCGACGAGGTGCGCGAATACGCTATCGGCAAGATGATGGACATGATCCGCGACGATTTGAAGGCGCTCGGGGTCGAGATGGACGTGTTCTTCTCGGAGAAAAGCCTCTACGGCACCGGCCAGATCGAGGCCGCGATCGAGGATCTCCGCGGCAAGGGGCTGATCTACCGCGGCACGCTGGAACCGCCCAAGGGCAAGATGCCCGAGGACTGGGAGCCGCGCGAACAGACCCTGTTCAAATCCACCGATTACGGCGACGACGTCGACCGGCCGATCATGAAGTCGGACGGGACCTGGACCTATTTCGCGCCCGACATCGCCTATCACTACGACAAGGTCACCCGCGGCTTCGACCAGCTCATCGACGTCTTCGGCGCCGACCACGGCGGTTACGTCAAGCGGATGAAGGCGGCGGTGGCCGCGCTCGGTTCCAACCGGGTGGGGATGGACATCAAGCTCACCCAGCTGGTCAAGCTCTACAAGAACGGCGAACCGTTCAAGATGTCGAAGCGGGCCGGCAATTTCGTCACCCTGCGCGACGTGGTCGACCAGGTCGGTGCCGACGTGACCCGGTTCGTGATGCTGACCCGCAAGAACGATGCGCCGCTCGATTTCGACTTCGACAAGGTCTTGGAGCAGAGCCGGGAGAACCCGGTGTTCTACGTGCAATACGCCAGCGCACGGATCAATTCGCTGCTGCGCAAGGCGACCGAGCTCGGCCTGCCCACCGAGGGCACGCCACTGCTGGAGGACGCCGCCGAGATCGAGGTCGCGCGCAAGCTCGCGGAATGGCCGCGCCTCGTCGAGATCGCGGCCCGCACCCACGAGCCGCACCGGGTGGCCTTCTACCTCTACGAACTGGCGTCGGATTTCCACGCGCTGTGGAACCGCGGCAACGACGCGGCCAGTCTGCGCTTCGTGCAGGAGGGTGACGCGGAGGCCACATCGGCCAAAATCCCGCTTGCCCGTGCCGTTCATGTTGTGATTTCGGCAGGTCTTGGTATTCTGGGGGTGACCCCGGCCGAGGAGATGCGCTGACAAAGGCGCACGGACGCAAGTGCCCGGCTCCGGGGCATGAGCAGTTGAAAACAACCGGCGAGGGCGGATCTGCCGCCCCGAACGCCGGACGGAGCAGGCAAATGACGGTATCAGATTGGGGGAGCGCCGCCGCTCCCTTCGGCACACCCCGGATCCAGCAGGGCCGGTACGGGCGCGTGCATGCGCAGGGTCACGTCCATGACGACGCGGCCCATCCGGCATATTCCGGCGCGGACCCGCGCTATGCCCCGCAACGCCATGACGTCGCCTACGCGGCCCCGTACGAGGGCGGCTATCCCGAGCCCGAGCCTTACGGCAGCCGGACCCACGGGGCCCAGGGCGGGTCCGCCGGTGCGGCCAAGCCGCGCAGGGGCGGCCGGAAAGCGGCCGCCGCGAAGGGTGCGGGCAAACGCGCCAAACAGGGTGCAGGGCAGGGCGCCGGACTGGGCGCCGGCGAGGGCGGTCCCGCCGCGCTCAACGTCGTCGGGGCCCTGGTGTCGCTGGCGCTCATCGTCGGCCTCGGCGTCTCCGGCTACCGGCTGGCGCTGCGCGACGTCACCGGTGTGCCGGTGGTCAAGGCGCTCGAAGGGCCGATGCGGATCCAGCCAGAAGATCCCGGCGGCGCCGTCGCGCCCCACCAGGGCCTCGCGGTGAACGACGTGGCCGCCGCCGGCACGAGCGTGCCGGTCGACCAGCTCAAGCTGGCCCCGCCGGTTGCCGAGCTTGCCGCGGAAGACGTGCCCGCCCATCCGCTGGTCGAGGCGACCCGTGCCGCCGAAAGCCCCGCCACCGCGCCCCTGCCGTCGAACGGCGGCGAGATCAACGCCGACGCGGCGGTGGCCGAGGCGCTGGGGCTCACCGACATTCCCGGGCTCGAGCTGTCGGGCGAAGACGATTTCGGCGCTGAGGCTCCGGCAAGTGCCACCGGGCTCGACGTGATCCCCGAGAGCGTCCCGGGGGTCACCCGCTCGCCTCGCCCGATGCCGCGCCCCGCAAGCTTCGCGCCGGTGACGGACCTGTCCTCGGCCATCGACAGTGCCGTCGATGTCGTCGCGTCTGCCGACCAGCCGGCGCCCGCACGCCCCGGCGCAACCGATGTCGCGACCGCCGCCGCCCCCAGCGTGGTGCTGGGCCACGAGGTCACCCCGGAAGAGGTCGACCCGAGCGCCCGGCTGGTACAGCTCGGCGCCTTCCAGAGCCCCGACGAGGCCCGCGCGGGCTGGCAGGAGATCGCCACCCAGAACCCGACCCTGTTCGACAACCGCAACTGGACCATCGAGCGCCGCGAGTCGGGGGGCACGCCCTTCTACCGGCTGCGCGCCATCGGCTTCGACGGGTTGCAGGAGGCGCGCGCCTTCTGCGCCGCGCTGGTCGCCGCCAAGGGCAGCTGCGTGCCCGTCGTCGACACCGCGGGCGGGACGGCGAGCAACGGATGACCGGCAGCGGGGCCGCGATCTTCGGCTGCGAAGGCCCGCGTCTCGAGCCGTGACGAGGCGCAGTTCTTTCGCGACGCCGACCCCTTCGGCTTCATCCTCTTCGCCCGCAATGTCGAAGACCCGGACCAGCTGCGCTGGCTCACCACCGAGCTGCGCGAAGCGGTCGGTCGGGATGCGCCGGTGTTCATCGACCAGGAGGGCGGGCGCGTCGCCCGGCTGCGGGCGCCGCACTGGCGCGAATGGTTGCCGCCGCTGGAACAGGTCGCCCAGAACAAGCGCGGCGCGGCGCGGGCGATGCAGATCCGCTACCGCATCATCGCCGACGAGCTGCGCGCCGTCGGCATCGACGGCAATTGCGCCCCCATCGCCGACCTCGCCCGCCCCGAGACCCACCCGGTGCTCCGGAACCGCTGCTACGGCGACGACGTGGTGCGGGTTGCCGACATCGCCGCCAACGTGGCCATCGGCCTCGTCGAGGGTGGCGTGCTGCCGGTGGTCAAGCACATCCCCGGCCATGGCCGCGCCCGGGTCGACAGCCACGAGGGCCTGCCGCGGGTGACCGCGAGCCTCAAGAAACTGCGGGTGTCGGATTTCCTCGCCTTCCAGACCGTCGCCGGCCTGCCGATCGCGATGTCGGCGCATGTGGTCTACGAGGCGCTGGACCCGGACAATCCGGGCACCACCTCGCCCGCGGTGATCGCGGCGATCCGCGACACCATCGGCTTCAAGGGCCTGCTCGTCACCGACGACATCTCGATGGGCGCGCTTGCCGGCCCGATCGAGACCCGCGCCGAGGCTGCACTCTCGGCGGGCTGCGATATCGTCCTGCATTGCAACGGCATGCTCGCGGAAATGCAGGCCGTCGCGGCGGCGGCAGGCGCGCTGCGCCCCGACGCGCGGACCCGTGCCGAGGCGGCCCTCGGCTGGCGCCGGCCGCCCGAGCCCGTTGACATTGCGGCGCTGGAAGCCGAATTTCGGGCCCTGATGACCGGAGAAGCCCTCGGGGCCGTTTGACCCCGCCCGACGCCCATGCAGAACGACGATTTCCAACCCGACGTGCTCAGCGTCTCCGAGCGGCTTGCCGCCGAGGCGTTGATCGTCGATGTCGACGGCTTCGAGGGCCCGCTCGATCTGCTGCTCACGCTCGGGCGCACGCAGAAGGTGGATCTGCGCAAGGTCTCGATCCTCGGCCTCGCCGAGCAATACCTGGTGTTCGTCGAGAAGGCGCGCGAGCTGCGGCTGGAACTGGCCGCCGATTACCTGGTGATGGCGGCCTGGTTCGCCTACCTGAAATCGCGCCTGCTGCTGCCCCCCGATCCCACCGAGGAAGGGCCGTCCGGCGAGGAACTGGCGGCGCATCTCGCCTACCAGCTCGAACGGCTCCAGGCGATGCGCGACGCCGCCGCGCGGCTGATGGGCCGCGATCAGCGCGGCCGCGAATTCTTCGCCCGCGGCGTGCCCGAGGATGTCACCCGCACCCGGCGCGTCACCTATACCGCCACGCTGATGGACCTGATGCAGGCCTATGCGCGGATCCGCACCAAGGACGAATTCCGCCCCTTCGTGATGGACCGCGACAACCTGATGACCATGGAAGAGGCGCTCGAGCGGATGCGCGGGCTGATCGGCTTCGCCGGCGAATGGTCGGATTTGCATTCCTGGTTGCCGGAGGGCTGGGAGAGCGACCCGGTCCGCCGCCGCACCGCCACCGCCGCCACCTTCGCGGCCTCGCTGCAGCTGGTCAAGGAAGGCCAGCTCGAACTGCGCCAGGGCGAGACCTTCGCGCCGATCCAGATACGGAAGAAACGCTGATGGCCGAGACCGAACCCCAGATCCGGGAAGAAAGCCTGTTCGAGGCCCCGCCGATGGGCGAACAGGAGCGCATGGTCGAAGCTGTGCTCTTCGCCTCGTCCGAGCCGGTGACGGTGGCGGAACTGGCCGCCCGGATGCCGCATGGCGCCGACCCGGCGGAGGCGCTCGTGCACTTGCGGAAGCGCTACGAAGGCCGCGGCATCCGGGTGGTCAAGGTCGGCGACGCCTGGGCGATCCGCACCGCGCCCGACCTCGGCTTCCTGATGCACAAGGAGGTGGTCGAGACCCGTAAGCTCTCGCGCGCCGCGATCGAGAC
>JAWKXC010000040.1:0-21516 GCA_041397205.1 Paracoccaceae bacterium | reverse complement strand
CAGAACGGCTTCCGGTCCAGGTTTTGTCGATCCCTTGGAGCGAAACCGAGGTTTCGGCCCGGTGGAGCCGGAGCGCGCCCCGTTCGGGGGAAATCCCGTCGGCGGTTGGGCGCCGGCCCGGCGACCGTACAGCGCCGGGCGGCTGGCCGGCGGGTCCGCTTCCGCACCCGCCTTCGGCGAAAAGGCATCTCCGGAGGTGTTGTGTGGACGGACCGGGATCCGCTCCGCCAAGCCACCGACCCGGATGGCCCTCTGCCCGGGGATGGCCGCAGCGGCGCTCCAGACGCTTCAGCATCGCCAGTCGCCCGCTTGGGCCCGTTGTCTCGTTGGGTGCCACGCCGGCCGTCTGTGGCCGCTCCTGCGGCGCCTGCGTGGCGTCGCGGGCGTGAGGCGCGGGGCGGGATCCGCGCGCCTGCCGCTGCCGGGGGTGCGGATGGTGCCTGCGATGGTGCCGTGCCGGTGCGCATGCCCCGTGCAGTTGCCCCTGTCGGGGAAAACGGCGTTCCGGGTCCGGCCTGGCGCGATCCGGCGCCGACCGCTAGCGCGTCCAGCGTTTGCGCGCGAGATCGATCCGGGCGTCCATCATCGACAGTTCCTTGAGAATTTCCGTGCGCCGGGTCCGATCGCCGGTCTCGGCGAGTTCCGCGCGCAATTTCCGAAGTTCGCGCGACAGGGTGACGAATTCCGGCTCGGCCCCGTTCTCCTTCGCGAGCCGGTTCAAGAGCGCGTTTTCCGGGTCGGGCTCGGGCGGCAGCGGCTTGCCCGCGCCGGGCAGGTTGTCGAACGCGCCGTTTTCCTCGGCCTCGCGGATGCGGGCGTTGATGAGGTCGATCAGGGGGTGGTCCATGTTACCTCCCGATCGCGGTCTTGAACCGCGCGTATCCTTCGGCCGAGAGCACCGTGCTCGGCCGGTAGAAATTCTCGAACACCGGCGGACCGTCGTCGGGCAGGGTGAGCCAGGGCTGCTTGGTCGAGGTGAAGATGTGCACGCCGGGGACGACGCCGGAGGTGTCGTCGAGCGTGCCCATGCGGACATAGGCGAGCGCCGGGCTGCCGCCGGGATACTGCGACCAGAGGGCCACCTGGCAGGCGGGGCAGCGCATGACCCGCTGGCCGCCGCCCGAGGCCGAGGGCAGGTCGACCGCGACCGGCGCGCCGCGGGTCACCTCGACCCGGTCGGCCTCGATCACCCCGTTGAGGGCGAAGGCCGAGCCGGTCTCGCGCTGGCACCAGGTGCAATGGCAGGCATGGACGATGATCGGCGCGTCGGTCAGCCGGTAGGCGACCTCACCGCAGCCGCAGCGCCCGGTTATGTCGTGAGGCATGGGGTCCCCTTTTCCTGGTGGAAATACTCCGGGGGGTGTCACGCCGGAGGCGTGCCTTCGGCCCAGGTTCAGTCAAGTGGCGTGCCTTCGGCACGACGGGGGCGATCCTCGCCCCCGCGGTCTGGTTGGCCCGATCCGCGGACGGATCAGGGCGTGGGTCGCCCGGGCACGGCCCGGGCGAAACCATCATTTCGAGGCGATGCGCCCGTCGGTATAGGGCGTGTAGGGCGCGTTCGCGGCCAGGTACTCGGCGGTCACGTCGGCGAGGTCGGGAACCAGCGAAGTCGTAGACCTTGGAGGCGTTGACGAACATCGCGTAGCCGTCGCCGCCATTGCGTACAGAAGTTGTTCGACACCAGGCCGTATTCGGCGGCGGGGTCGATCGCCACGAAGCCGTCCTCGCTCGCGACCATCACGTCGGACACCCGCGACCCGGGCGCGGCGGCCGGATCCCAGGTGAAGGTGAGGCCCGCGACCTGCGGGAAGCGGCCGGCGCCTTCCTCGACCTGGCTGACGCCGTTTTCGAGCGCGTCGATCACGGCCTGGCCGCTGACGAAGAAGGTCGACAGCGTGTTCTGGAACGGCAGCACCGTCAGCACTTCGCCCTGGGTCACTTCACCGGCGTCGATCGAGGCGCGCAGACCGCCGCCGTTCTGGATCGCGATGGTGATGCCCTGGTCGGCGACCCGGTCGAGCATCGCGTCGGCGACGAGGTTGCCCATCTGGCATTCCATCGCCCGGCAGGTGTCGCGCGAGCCGTCGATCGCCTCGGCGGCGTCGGCCACCACCTTGTTGCGGATCTCGTCGAGCGGCGCCGCCGCTTCGGTGATACGCGCCTTGGTCGTCTCGTCCTCGGTGACGGCCGCGTCCATGATGATCGGCGCGCCGGCGGCTTCGGTGAGGGTGCCTTCGTCGTCGAAGGTGACGTTGAGTTCACCGAGGAACTTGCCGTAGCCATAGGCCTGCACGATCGCGACGCCGTTGACCATCGTCGGGTAGGGGCCGGCCGCGTTTTCGTCGGTGTTCGACAGGAGCGTGTGCGAATGGCCGCCGACGATCACGTCGACGCCGGTGGTGTTGGCCGCGATCTGCTGGTCGACGGCGTAGCCCGAGTGGCTCAGCACGATGATCTTGTTCACACCCTCGGCGGTGAGCTTGTCGACCTCGGCCTGCACCGCGCCCGAGGGGTCGGTGAAGATCACGTTGGGTCCGGGCGAGGACAGCTCGTCGGTGTCGGTGGGGGTGAGGCCGATCAGGCCGAGCTTCTCGCCGCCGCGCTCGATCACGGTGGATTTCTGGATCGCCCCGTCGAGCAGCGCCTCGCCGGAATAATCGGCGTTCGACATCAGCACCGGGAAATCGACCGTGTCGACGAAGCCGCGCAGCACTTCCGGGCCGTCGTCGAATTCGTGGTTGCCCACGGTCATCGCGTCATAGCCCATCTTGTTCATCATCTCGGCCGCGAGCGCGCCCTTGTAATAGGTGTAGAACAGCGTGCCCTGGAACTGGTCGCCGCCGTCGAACAGGACCGAATTGTTCGACCGCGCACGGGCGTCGGTGATCGCGGTCATCAGACGCGCCGACCCGCCGAAGCATTCGCCGGCCGTGTTGTCCTCTTCCGAGCAGCCCGAATCGTATTTCGAGATCGGCTCGAACCGGGCGTGGAAGTCGTTGGTGTGCAGGATGGTCAGCGTGTAGTCGGCCTGCGCCGCGCCGGCGGTGAGCGCCAGCGCAGCGGCGGTGGCGAGAAGTCTGGTTTGCATCGAGGGGGCTCCCTGTTTTTGTTACTGTCCGGAGATTGGCGTGACTCGGGCACTGCTGTCAAAGCGAATGCCCGCTGACTTGCGCAGCGTCAGGTGACAGGGGCGTGAACCCGGGGCCGTTCGGGGCCTGGCCGTCACGCCTCCGGGGCTTCCTTCGCAACGGACATCCGGGCGCTTGACGCGGGCCCCGTGCCCGGGCACACCGCCCCCATGCTGATCTACAAGATCCTCCGTGCCTCGGAATGGGAGGCGTTCGAGGCCGCCGGCGTGACCGCCGGCGCGCCGATCGACCTCGAAGACGGCTACATCCATTTTTCGACCGCCGCCCAGGCGCCGGAAACCGCGGCGAAGCATTTCGCCGGGATCGAAGGGCTGATGCTGGTGGCGGTCGCGGTCGACCGGCTCGGCACCGACCTCAAATGGGAGCCGTCGCGCGGTGGCGCGCTGTTTCCGCATCTCTACCGCGACCTCGATGCGACCGACGTGGCCTGGACACGTCCCTTGCCGCTCGGACCCCGCGGGGCGCACGTCTTTCCCGCGGAGATGTCATGACGCCCTATGAACGTTTCGGCATGTGGGTGCTGCACCGGTTCGATCCCGAGACCGCGCATCGGCTGTCGCTGATGGCGCTCAAGGCCGGCGTCGCGCCGATGCCGGGGCTCTACACGAGCCCGGCGTTGGCGACCACGATGGCCGGAATGGAGCTGCCCAACCCGGTGGGGCTCGCCGCCGGCTACGACAAGAACGCCGAGGTGGTCGACGCGCTCGCGCGGGCGGGGTTCGGCTTCATCGAGGCCGGCGCGATCACGCCGCGGCCGCAGCCCGGAAACCCGAGGCCGCGGCTGTTCCGGCTCTACCCGGACCAGGCGATCATCAACCGGATGGGGTTCAACAACGACGGCATGGAGGCCGCCGCGGCGCGGCTGTCGCGCCGCACCCATGCACACCCGGTGCCGGTCGGGCTCAACCTCGGCGCCAACAAGGACAGCGCGGACCGGGCGGGCGATTTCGTGAAGGTGTTCGAGGCATGCGGGCCGCAGGTCGATTTTGTCACCGTCAACGTGTCGTCGCCCAATACCGAGAAGCTGCGCGACCTGCAGGGGCCCGAGGCGCTGAAGGCGCTGCTGGAACGGGTGTTCGCCGCGCGCGAGGCGATGGACAAGTACACGCCGGTCTTCCTCAAGATCGCGCCCGACCTCAATGACGAGGAGCTCGAAGCCATCGTCGAGGTCGCCCGCGCGGTGCGGCTCGACGGGATCGTCGCGACCAACACCACGATCCAGCGCAAGGGCGTGCGCGACCGGCACCGCAAGGAGCAGGGCGGGCTCTCGGGCAAGCCTTTGTTCGAGAAATCCACCCGTGTGCTCGCCAAGCTCTCGGCGCTGACCCAGGGCCATCTGCCGCTGATCGGGGTGGGCGGGATTTCCTCGGCCGAAGACGCCTATGCCAAGATCACCGCCGGTGCGAGCGCCGTGCAGGTCTACACCGCGCTGGTGTTCCAGGGGTTGAGCCTGGTCGGTGAGATCGCGCGCGGTCTCGAGGACCTGCTCGCGCGGGACGGCTACGCCAACGTGTCCGACGCGGTCGGCACGAAGAGAGGAGACTGGCTGTGAACGAGGTGACCATCTGGCACAACCTGCGCTGTTCGAAGAGCCGCGAGACCCGGCGCCGTGGAGAACGGGGACTGCACCCGACTGCGCGCAAATACCTCGAAGACGCGCCCGACGAGGCGGAATCCGGGCGGCCCTCGCCGCGCTGGGCCTGCACCTGATCGAGGCGATGCTAATGGAGAGGCGGAGTTCGCGGCGATGGGGCTCACGAAGGACACCGACGACGACACCCTGATCCGTGCCATGGCCGAAGTGCCGAAACTGATCGAGCGGCCGATCGTGTTCAAGGCTGGCCGCGCCCGGCTCGGGCGTCCGCCGGAAGCGGTTCGGCTTCGATCCTCTGAGCGGGGAGGCGCGCCCGCGCGGGCGCGCTGGTCAGCGCCGCGCGGCGCCGCGGCCCCGGGGTCGGCGACGCGCCCTAGTCCCGGCGCACGCGCCTCATGACCGCCGTCCGGCCGCCGGGGCTCACGAGGAAGGCGAGCCCGAAGCCCGCGCCGAAGCCCGCGAGATCGGCCACCCAATCGAGTCCGCCGCCGACGATCAGGGCGAAGACGAGCTGGATGCCGGCGAGGAAGGCGATGAGAGTGAAGGCCTGCAAGCCGGTGGCGTTGCCCGCGAGCCCCGCCCAGAGCACGAAAGTGAAGGCGCCGACGAGCCCGTAGGCGCCGGGGTAGCCGCCGAACAGCACCACCGCGGTGTCCCAGGCGAGCCAGTAGGCGAGCGCCCCCACCACGGAGGCGCCCATGAAACGACCACCGTGACCGACCAGCCTCCCAGCACCCGCCCACCAGCTTGCCGAGCGCCAGCACGAAGACCACGACAAACAGCGTGTGGAAGGTGCCGTGGACGAAGGGATAGGTGACGAGGCGTGCGACGTAGTCCCAGCGCAGCACGTTGTTGTCGATCATCCAGCCCATGAGCGGTTCGAGGAAACCGTGGCGTTCGAGGGCCGCCAGCCGCCAGCCGGTCGCCTCGGGCCTGCCGATGAGCCCGCGTCGGCGGCGGTGAACACAAGCTCGATGCCGAAGATCGCGACCGCGAGCAGCGTCACCGGCCGTAGCGGCCGAACGGCGGCGCGTCGCGTGGTCGCTCTCGATCTGATGGGGCAGGGGGCTTCATGAGGGGCTTCCTTGACGGTCCGGCCCCGCCAGATAAGCGGTTTCGGGCAGGAAATACCAGTGGAGAGCCCCATGTCCGACGGCCAGTTCGCCAAGCGCGTTCCTTTCCGGGATCAAGCCTCGGGCGGTACATGACCCTCGGCACCACCTCGGCGCGATCAAGCGCTGCGGTGATGCAGGACGAGGACTACGAGACGATCTACTGCGTCGTCGATCTGCACGCGATCACCGTCTGGCAGGATCCGGACGAGCCTGGCGCTCGACCCACGAGGTCGCCGCGGCGATGATCGCCTCCGGCATCGACCCCGCGCGCTCGATCCTGTTCAACCAAACCCAAGTGCCGGCTCATGCCGAGCTCGGCTGGCTGTTCAACTGCGTCGCCTGCTCCGGCTGGATGAACCGGATGACCCAGTTCAAGGAGAAGGCCGGCAAGAACGCCGAGAAGCAGTCGCTCGGGCTCTATGCCTATCCCAGCCTGATGGCTGCCGACATCCTCGCCTACCACGCCACCCACGTGCCGGTGGGCGAGGACCAGAAGCAGCACGTCGAGCTCACCCGCGACATCGCGGCGAAGTTCAACCACGACTATCGCGTCGACTTCTTCCCGCTCACCGAGCCGGTGATCGAGGGGCCGGGGATGCGGGTGATGAACCTGCGCGACGGGACGAAGAAGATGTCGAAATCGGGCGAGTCCGACATGGAGCGGATCAACATGCTCGACGACGCCGACACCATCGCGAAGAAGTTCAAGAAGGCCCGCACCGATCCCGAACCGCTGCCGGTGTCGATGGACGGGCTGAAGAACCGCGCCGAGGCGAAGAACCTCGTCGAGATCTACGCGGCCCTCGCCGGGATCACGCCGGCCTCGGTGCTCAACCAGTTCGGCGGCGAGGGCTGGGGCCGGTTCAAGCCGGCCCTGGCGGACCTCGCGGTCGACAGGCTCGCGCCGATCTCGGGCGAGATGAAACGGCTGATGGACGCGCCGGACGAACTCGACGCGATCCTCGCGGGCGGGGCCGAACGGGCCGAGGCGATCGCCGGCCCGATCCTCGAGCGGACCTTCGAGATCATGGGCTTCGTGCGCGGGCGGCGGTGAGGGGTGAAGACTTCGCAGCAGGCGGGCGAGGGGTGTGCGAACTCGCACGGTGTATCAAGGTGTTGAAGTTGTTAAGTTTAGCGCTAACTGACTGTTCGCGCGCAAAGGGTTGGGCGAAGGTGGCTGTCAAGGGCATGTCGGAATATCATCCGCCCATGTCGTTCCTAAGGAACGGCGGGTTCGGAGGTGAAAAGTGCTGAGATTGATCTTGGTCGGCGCGGCCCTGCTGCTCGGTACGCCGGCGCAGGCAGCGACGTTCAAACAGGTATCCGGGTCACCGATCGGCTGTACCCTGAAGATTTCGGGCGTGATCGAATCCGGCGATGCGGAACGTCTGAAACGCCTCCTCGGCAACCGGATTGGCAGTCAGGGGCGCATCTGCTTCGATAGTCCGGGCGGCTCCTTCGCAGAAGGGATCCGGCTCGCCGAGTCGATCCTCGAGACTGCATACGCGGTCCCGACCGGCGTCGATGCAGGCGACCGCTGCGAAAGTGCCTGTTTCCTTGCGTTCATGGCCGGTGCCCACCCCCGGCACGAAGAGGTTTCTGCTGTATCGGACCGGGTTATGCACCCATTAGCGCGCGTTGGATTTCAAGCACCCGCCCTGGTAATTCCCACAGGCGACTACAACGAAGCCGAGGTGTCGCAAGCCTACCGGATCGCGCTGGCATCGGTTGCGGATCTGGTTACCTTGCGGGAGAAGCACGAGACCTACGTCTTCCGTGACCTGCTGCTGGACGAGATGTTGCGCGTCCCGGCGGACCAGATGCGCTACGTCGAAACCGTCGGGGATGCCACGCTCATTGGCATCACCGTCTACCCGGTCGCCTTGCCGACGCGGTTTTCCACCGAACATGCGGCGCAGTCCTGCCGGTCGCTTGGGAGGATGTCGGAGGATTTCGACATGTCTGATGAAAACCATCCTCCGCCTCCCGAGATGTCCGCGACCGACGAAGCGGTGACGTTCAGCGCGTTTTTCAACTGGGGAAGAAGCCCGTCGCGATGCTCGATAGTCTACCCCGTAGACGGACAGCCGTCCGGAATGAGCGGAGATTTCGTGCCGGTTTGGAGTGTAGGGGCAAAGGGTGGAGGACGAACGGATCGGCGGATGCTTTCGAGATCGCCGCCTTCATGCACTACCCGTTCGAATCATGATCCGCAAGTTGCCGCTCGGATCACACCCGCGATCACGGATCCTCGGTGATCATGGCCCCGTCCCGCGCCCGGTGAACCGCGCCGATCTGCCCGCTGGACTCCGCCGCCCCGCCCGTCGCTAGGCCCGCGCCGCAACGAGACAGATGGCGGCCGGCACCAACCTGCGCACCTATTTCGACGGGAGATGGCATCGTGGTGACGTGCCCGTGATGCGGGCGGGGACCATGGGGCATGGCTCGGGTCGACGGTGTTCGACGGCGCGCGCGCTACGTAGAGGGCATCGCGCCGGACCTCGACAGGCACCTCGAGGTGGAACCGATCGGCCGAAGCGCTGATGCTCCGGCCGACGAAGACGGTCGAGGAGATGCTGGAGATCGTCTGGGAAGGCTTGAAGCTCTACCTGGCCGATGCGCCGGTCTACATCCGGCCGACGCACTGGGGGATCGACCTCGACCCTGGGCATCTTGCCGAGCTGGAGGAAACTGGCTTCGCCGTCTGCTCGAAGGATCTTATCGCGCCCTACCGTGCGCACCGCTTTCGCCGCCCGGTGCTGGAGACGCAGGTGAACGCCATGGCCGGCCGCTCTACCCCAACAACGCCCGATGATCGCGGAGGCCAAGGCCAGGGCTACGGCAATGCGCTGGTGGCTGACGCCCTCGGCAACGTCGCCGAAAGCGCAAGCGCCAACGTCTTCATGGTGAAGGACTGGTGCTGTTCACCCCGATCGCGAACGGCACGTTCCTGTCGGGCATCACCCGCGCGCGCCACATCGCCAATGCCCGCGCCGACGGATCGAGGTAGTCGAGGAGACGGTTCTGACCTTCGAGGATTTCGAGGGCGCGGACGAGGTGTTCCTCTCGGGCAACATGCACAAGGTGACGCCGGTGACCGAATTCGACGGCACGGTCTACGAGCACGGTCCGGTCACGAAGCGCCTGCGCGCTCTACTTCGGGACTGGCCCATTCGGCGGCGCACACTGAGCGCGGCGCGGGGCGAGACGTCACATTCAAAAAATTGTTGTACGGGCCAAACATGTGCGAGCCATGTTCGAAGTGACACGATCGGGCGACCCCGGCCGATGGCGGCGGGGGGCCCGGCAGGGAGAGAGAAGAGATGCGCAAGTTTCTCACGTCGTGCTGGACGACAGCAAGGAATGCCCAACGCGATGCGGTTCGCCGCGACAGCGCAGAGAAGACCGGCGGCGAGGTCGAGATCTTCCTCGTGATCCCGGCCCGACGAGTTCAACCACTGGATCATGCCGGGCAACATCATGCGCGAGGAGGCGAAGGAGCGGATCTCACGCCCATTACGAGGTTCGCCAAGTGGATGCTCGACAAGCACGGAGTTCGACCCGCGTCTGGTGATCCGCGAGGGCAACGTGGTCGACCGCGATCCAGCGGATCAAGGAAAGCGACGAGATCAGCCAGTGCTGGGCAGGCCTCCGGCCGGCGCGGGCCCGGACCGATCACCGAACTGGATGCGCCAGTCGGCCAACCTTGCCGGTGCCGATGACCATCGCCGGGCGAGATGTCGAAGGAACGGCTCGAACAGATCACCTGACCGGCGGGCGCCTTCATCGCCGGCGCTCTTCGGCTTGCAGGGCGCTCGCGGTCTACCGGGCGCGTAGGGTGCCGCCGCGGCGGGTGAAGGTGGTTTTGCCGGCGGCGATCTCGAGATCCTTGAGGTCGACGTCGCAATAGGTCGCGACCTCGCGGGCGCCTTCGTGCCGACCACGAGGAAGCGCGCCTCTTCGCGAAATGGTTTCTATGACGAAATGGTGCTGTTCTCGTCGTCTGCGGGGAAGGCGGCGCAATCGCTGACCCCCATCTCGTAGCCGGGCCATGGTCGTCGATCAGCGTGCACGCCTTCGATGACCATGACGGTCTCGTCCGTGGCGGTGCCAGTGCCGAGCTGCGAGGATTTTGCCCCCGTCCAGCAGCACCACGGCGATGTTGACCCCGAACTGGCTCAGACCCCGGCCCGCCGAGCCTGGATCGACCAGCGCCCGGCCACCTCGGCGTCGTAGGTTTCGGATAGATCGGTCGGTCTTCACCGGGGCTTTCGCAATGTCGATGACGGGCATGGTCGATCCTTTCGAGGTTTTGTTGCCCACGCCCGGCCGGCGGGCGAGCCGGGCATCAGATCGTAGGGGACGCCAGCCGTCGAGGGCGGCGATGCGTCCGAGCCGCGTCGATCGCCGGCCAGTTTGCCACCGAAGCCGAAGGGCTCGGGGTAGAGATAGCCGCAGGCGGAGAAGTCGGCCATCGTCGGTCCGGCCCCCCCCCCCCCCCCACCAGCCGGTCGCGGATTGAGTTCGCTCTCCAGCACCGGCCAGCGCCAGCGCGGCCCGCGCCCGGCCGGCGAGAAAGGCGATCACCTCGGCGCCGCGTTGCGCCTCGGGCAGGAAGTTCATGAGATACCTCAGGGTGCCGAACTGCGACGAGCCCTTGTGGTTGTCCCAGAACTGCCACCGCAGAACTTCGCGCGCCCGGGCCGTGTCGCGCTCGCCGAACAGCCCGGTCTGCTCGACGATCCGCGCTCGACGCCGACTGGCTGAGGGTGACGTCATGCATTCAGCACCGGCGCCTGCTCCATCGGGTTCAGCGCACGGAACTCGGGCTGCGGCGGCACCGTGGAAAAAGTCGACCCAAACGGGCTCCCAGTCGAGTGCCTGCGAGGGTGAGCGGCAGCGGCCTTGTAGAATTGCCGCTTTCGCCGAAGCAGTGGGAGCTTCAGGGCACAGCATAGTCCTTGCGGCGTCCGCGCGTGCGGGAGTTTCACACCCCGCCCCCCCCGTGGAGTATTTCGACCAAGAAAAGGCGCATGTTCATCTTCGGTTAAGGATGAACGGTCTAGTCTGCGGATGCGGAACAGGCTGGAGTATGCCGATGGCCGCCCAAGGAAAAGGTCCGCCGCTCGCTGCCGATTGCACAGGCCCGAAGGCGGCGGTGCCAGGATCCGCGTGAAGCGCTCACGCAAGCGCCGGGCCGGGGGCATCCTCCGGTCCGGTCGCCGCGGGCGCAATCGGCGATGGACAAGTCGCGATTGCCTTTTCTTGGACCAAATACTCCACGGGGGTGCGGGTGTAGCCCCGCGTCGCGCCGATCCTGCTGCGTGCCGTCACCGCTTGCGCGCCTCGAATGCCCGGAGTTGAACAGCCCGGCTCGGCGGGTCGGGGCCTCTTCGTTGGTCACGCTGTCGAAATGCTCGAACAGGAAGCTGAGCGCCTGGTCGTCGAGCCCGGCCTCGGCGGCGAAGCGCCTGGAGGTGGCGGTAGCCGTCTTCGGTCATGCCGATCTGGAAGCGGCGGTGAGGCGGGAAACGTTTCGCATCGGCGGCCTCCGGATCTGGGGTCGACCGGCGTGCGCCGGTCGGTCCTGTGCCGCAGCTCAGCGTCTTGCGGCGGGCTTGGCTTGCACGAAGACTGCGGGGATCGCGATCGCCGGCGCGTGCCTGCGGCCGTCGGCATCACGGTGGGCGGGCCGGTCGCCGGCTGTGTCGCCGTTCTCCATGGTTTTCGAGCATCCGTGCGCTCCCGGGTCGATGGTTTCGACCAGCTCCCGATCGCCTCGTCAAGCTCGTCGCGCTGCCGGCGCAGCTGGTCGAGGTGAATACCTGGGCGCGTTCCATCGCTTCGCGCGATACTGCGTTCTCTGCTGGTCGCCGACGTCGTAGAGATCGAGCAACTGGCGGATCTCCTCGAGTGGAAAGCCGAATGCTTGCCGCGCAGGATCAGTTTGAGCCGCTACGGAAATGCGCCGCGAGTAGAGCCGTTTCTGCCCTGCGCCGCGGGGCGAGAAGCTCCTTGGTCTCGTAGAAGCAGGGTTCGCGCCGAGACCCGAAGGCGTCGCACATCTCACGGATCGTCAGGAGGCTGTCGGTCATGCCTGGTCGGGTCCTCGGGCGCAGGCCGGCCCGCCCCAGACTGCGGCGGCGAAGGGGCGGCCTTTCGGGGAACAGATGATGCACAGCTTGGACGTTCGCGTCAACAATCCGGCCGGGACGGCGCCGGGTCAGTCGAGACGTTTCACGACCTCGTCGCGCAGCGTCCTGAGCTCGTCGCGCGCCTCGGAGAGCTCCGCGATCTGCCGAGCGAGCTTTTCGAGCTGGCGCTCCGAGGCGTCGACCAGCGCCTCCATCTGTGCCGCGCTGCCGGCCTTGTCGTAGATCTCGAGCCACTGGCGCACCTCTTCGAGAGAAAAGCCGAAGCGCCGGCCACGCAGGATGAGTGTCATCCGGGCCACCTCGCGCGCGCCGTAGAACCGCGACCGCCCTTCGCGGTCGGGCGAGAGCAGCCTGATGTATTCGTAGTAGCGAAGCGTCCGCGGGTCACGCCGAACCGCGCGCACATGTCCTTGAAGGTCAGACGGGTCTCGGTCATGCCATTTCGTTCGTCAGAGTCCGGGGCAAAATAGTGCCTGCGGACGCCAGCGCAACCGCGCTCGGCTCAGTTCATGAATCCGGGGGCGGCCAGGTAGAAACCGTAGGCGACGATCAGCGCCGGCACCGCGGAATAGAGCGTGTGGCCATCACCGCGGCGCGGGGGTTGAGGGCGATCGCCGGGAACAGCGCGTCGCCGTCGCTTTCGGAAATGTTGCCGATCAGCGCCGCGAAAGGCAGGGCGCCGTTGATGTAGAGGGTCGCCACCAGCACCTGCGGCCCGCAGCCTGGGATGAAGCCGACGAGGATGGCGATGAGCGGCAGGCCCAGGCGACCGACTGGAACAGCGCCGCGACATCGACCCCTGTGAAGGTGGCGACATAGTCGTAGGCGAGGTAGGCGCCGATCACCCAGATCGAGATGGCTGGTCTCCTCCGCCATGCGGGTGACCGGGCCGCCGGGTTGGTCATGGCGTGGAGCGGCGAGGCGGCCCAGATCGCGAGGCCGAGTGAAGACGCCGGCGATGCGAGCGCGCTTCACTGGCAGGCCGAAGATCTCGGCGATCTCGACCCCGGCGAGTTGCGCCGCGCCGACGGCGAGACCCGGCAGCGCGAGGGCGAGATAGGCCCAGTCGGCGCTGCGGGTGCGGCCGATGAGCGGGCGATCTCGCAGGACCGGGCCGCGAGGCTGAACCTCGATCCGGTTGATCCGGTCGATGGTCCAGCCCGAGAGCACCCCGACCGCGAACGACAGCGGCAACACGACGAGGGCGGCGTCGGGGCGGGTGGCGAGCAGAGGAAGGCAGCGTCGCCCATCGTCGCGGTGAGGGCCGCGACCACGGCGCCGAAACCGACGTTGCCCGAGGAATAGGCCGCCACCACCACCTCACCGCGCCGCCGCACCCCGGCGTTGCGCCGAGCAGCGCCGCGAGCGGCACCTGAGCCAACCCGCGCGCCGGAGCGACCGACCGAGATCGAAGTGGAACGCCCGCTCTGGCGCCGTAGAACAAGAGGAGCGTGGCGGCCACGAAGACTGACCTGGACATAGGCGTCGACCATCAGCCCGCGGGCAGAGCTCGCCGAGTGCGCCAGGGCGGCGGCCAGCGCCACCAGAAGCGACAGGATCGCAAGCCGCCCCGGTCGGAGCCGCGGCGCTGCGGCGCGGGACGCGGACGTCAGGACATCGGGATCGACAGGGACCATGGGCTCACTGTTTGGAATAATTCCAAGAATAGGCTACGACTCGCCGGCCAAAAGCAAGAGCGGGCGCGAACACAACCGCGTCATGTGCCTGTCGGACATGCGCAAGGGCGCGCGGGTGGCCGCGGCGCGGGGCGATCCCTTCCTTGCCCCGCCCGGCGCGAGGGCAAATAACCACAGACGCACCCACCAGGAGGTGCCGCGTGTCCCAGCCCGAAGACCCCAAGGCGCGGATCGCCCGCCAGTTCATCGAAGCCATCCCGGCATTCGCGCGAACCTGGCATGGTGCTCGAGAGATCGGCGGCGGTGTCGCGGTGATCTCGATGCCCTATGACCGGCGCTTCGTCGGCGATGCGCGCACCGGCGTGATCCACGGCGGCGGTCTCCGCACTGATGGACACCTGTTCGGGGGCCGCCGTCATCAGCCACGACGCGACCCTGACGGAAACCGCGACGCTCGACCTCAGGATCGACTACATGCGCTCCCGCCACCCCGGCCAGCGGATCACTGCCCGCGCGACCTGCTACCATGTCACCCGCACCGTCGCCTTCGTGCGCGCCGAAGCCTGGACGACGACCGCAGCCGCCCGGTCGCGAGTGCCACCGGCGTTGTTCACCGCGGGTCGCCCGGCGAGACCCGCCCGAGCTCGAGGCGCTGTCGAGACATCCCGGAACCGGTTCAGGTGATCAAGGAGCGGCGCGACCTCGGACTCGCTGGGAGCTGGTGGCGCAGGTGCCCTACATCGGCTGGTCGACCGGTTCGAACGCAAGGGCGACGAGCTGACGGCGACCTCGCCGTTTGCCGAGAAGGTCATCGGCAACCCGATGCTGCCGGCGATCCATGGCAGGGGTGACGGCGGCCTTCCTCGAAGCCGCGGCCACCGGTCGAACTGGCCTGGTCGATGCTCTGGGACGAGATCGAGAGCGGGCGGATCGATGCCGCGGCGCTGACGCCTGAGACCATGCCGCGGCTGCCAAGACCATCGACATCACCGTCGACTATCTGCGCCCCGGTTCGTCGCGCGACGCCTACGCGCGCGCCCGTGTGGTGCGCTCGGGGCGGCGTTATGCGAGCGTGCAGGTCGAGGCCTGGCAGGACAACCGCGACCGGCTCTTCGCCGCGGCCACCGGGCATTTCCTGATGCCGGATCGGGCGTCGTAGCGATGCGGTTCGGGTCCGGCCGGCGGCGGCGAGCGCCGTGCGCAGGGAGGGGGCCGACGAATCCGGTATTCCGGAATTCCGGAATACCGGACTCGCCAGAAACAATTTCAAGACAGGAGTTTACTCGCCGATCTCGGCTGTCGTCGATGACTGGAGCAATGGTGCGTCAATCGTCCTGAAAGGCGCCGGCCGCCGACGTCCTGGCGGCGACGCGCGCGGTGCCTTCGACCCGCCGGCACCGGGGACCGGCTGACATGCGCCGCGCCGCCGACACCGCCGCCGCCGGTCCGCGTCCGATCACTCACGCGCGGGTGCTCAACATCGCCGTGCCGGTCTTCGCCAACGCCACCGCGCCGATCCTCGGCGCGGTCGATACCGGCGTGGTCGGCCAGCTCGGCGCCGCCGCGCGCCGATCGGCGCCGTCGGGATCGGGGGCGATCGTGCTCGGGTCGGTCTACTGGATCTTCGGCTTCCTGCGCATGGGCACCGCGGGATGACCGCGCAGGCGCACGGCGCGAGCGAGGCCGGCGAAGTCTCGGCGCCGCTGACGCGGGCGCCCATCGTCGGCCTCCTTGCCGGGCTTCCGCGTCGTCAGCGCTGCAAGCGCCGCTGTTCTGGGCGGCCTTCGAGCTCTCGCCGGCGACGCCCGAGGTCGAGGCCTGGCGCGCAGCTACATGTCGATCCGCCTTCCGCCCCCGCCGCGATCGCGCTCTCTACGGGGTGATGGGCTGGCTCATCGCGCTCGAACGCACCCGGGCGCTGTTCGCCGTCCAGGCCACGATAGAACGCCTCAACATCGGGCTCGACCTTCTTGTTCGTGCTCGGCTTCGACTGGGGCGTCGAGGTGGCGGTCGCCACCGCGCTCGCCGAGTGGACCGGCCTCGGGCTGGCCTGTGGTTCTGCCGCACCGCCTTCGCCACCCCGGCCTGGGCGCGACAGGGCCCGGGTGTTTCACCGCGCCACCCTCGGGCGGATGCTGGAGGGTCAACGCCGACATCATGATCCGTCGGCGCTGCTCCAGGCGACCTTCGTGAGCTTCCTGTTCCTCGGCGCCTGTTTCGGCGACGTGGCTGGCCGCCAACCAGGTGCTGCTGCAATTCCTGATGATCACGGCCTACGCCGGACGGCGCTGCCTTCGGCGCTGAGAGCCTTTGTCGGCCGTGCGCTGGGGGCGCGCGACCGCGCGGCTGCGGCGTGCGGCGGTGATGACGAGCCTCTGGGGCTTTGCGACCGTGGCGGTGCTGGCAGCAGTGGTCTTTCTCGTCGCCGGGGCTGGCTCATCGACGTCATGACCACGGCGCCCGAGGTGCGGGCGCCGCCGCGCGGGCTTCTCGGCTGGATGGTGGCGGCCCCGATCCTCGGCGGGGCGGCCTCGAGGCTCGACGGCATCTTCATCGGCGCCACCGCCACCCGCGACATGCGCAACATGATGATCCTGTCGGCGGCGGTCTACATCGGCGCCGTCGCCTCTGCTGCCGACGATGGGCAACCACGGGCTTGGGCCGCGCTCCTCGTGTCCTTCGTCGCCTGGGGGTCACCCTCGGCCTGCGCTATCCACGGCGCTGAGGCCGGGGCGACGCCTGGGGCTGAGCGAACCCGGATCGCGCGCGCTGTGGTCGGGCGCTCCGGCCCGGCTGCGGGCCGCGCCGAACCGGGTCGCTCCGGCCGTGGGCGCTGATCTGCGGCGGCATCGGAATGGTGTTCGGTTCGGGTGCTGGGCGAAGCAGACCGTGACCTCGCCGAGCGATCCAGGGCCCCGCCGTCGGACAGGCACATGCAGAGGTGGAACCGTTTCGCGTCGACCCCGGGCACATCGGTCGCGACCTGCCTGCGCGCGCCTTCCTTGACCTCCCTGAGACAGACCTTGTGGTCTTCGAAGGAAGATCGTGCACCTGGTCGCCACGCGGCAGGCGGCGTCGACCTCGCCTTGCCCTCGGGAGCGCGCCGCCGACCGCGAGCGAGAAGACATGGACGAAGCGGCTGTCGGGCATGTGGCCGCTGTCGTCGATCCAGCCGGGCTTGACCGAGGTTTCGACCCGGACGCACATGCGTCATGTGCGGGGCACCCCGGCCGTGCGCGCGCGAATGTCGACGCCCTGTTGCTCCCAGAAATGCTGGAGGTCGATGAACACCCGGCTTTCCGTGAGCCGGTCGCCGGCGCTCCGGTAGATGTCGATCATCCGGAACTCGCCGGGCCTGGCGGTGCCGGGCATCCTCTTGAAGCCGCCCGTCGGCACGGCGGTGAGGTCGGGCCAGCCGAAGAAGCCGCCGCAATGACCTTCCGTCAGCCGGGCGACATGCCGGGTCTTCGTGCGCTCGACGAAGCCCGCACGAAACGGGCCGGAATGCTGCTGGCGGGCACAGCGCGGGATCGTGGGGGGTCGGCCCCGATGCTGGCGGGCCCCCACCAGATCACGTCTTCCGCCGAGGTCCGATTCGACTCGTCTTCGCGGCTGAGGCCGCTCTGCCGCTGGCGGGGATCGGCAATCATCGTGCTGATGAGCGCAAGGCTCGCCTTGCTTTCGTCGGCGGGCTGGGGCCAAAGAGCAGCCCGCCGGGGTCATCGGCCCGGGCGGGACCAGACGGGCGGCGGTCTGCGGCGGAAGGGAAGAGGCCGGCCTGCATCATCAGGTGCGGAAGCTGGACAGACGTCGCCGTCTCAACGACCTTGCCGCTGTCGACCCGGTCGAAGCGGAAATGGCGCAGGAAGGCCATCTTGCCGGTCGGCGGGGGCGACAGCCTGGTCGCGTCGAGCAGGTCGGCGAGGTGGCCCATCGACACCACCGATGTGCAGGCGAACCGTCGATCTCGTTGGCGCCGGCGAAGAAGATGCCGTCGCGCCGTTGCAGGGGCGCGAGGCTCGCCTTCTGTGGGTGCCAGAAGGTCTCCGCCACGGCCTCGGCGCCGGCGATCTTGCTGAACGGACGATCGCCCCGCCAGAGATGGTCGGGCGCCGTGCGCGGCCATGACCGGGGCCAGAGCTCTGGCCCGGCCGCGTCGAGGGTTGCGCGGGAGGCGCGGACGGTTTCCCTTTTCCTTTCGTGAAGTCAGACACTTGTTCGCGCTCGCGGGCCGGTGACGGCCGGATTGCACGCGTATGCATCCGACCCGACGCGGGGATGTCGAATGGCGTAAATCCAGCCTCGCAACGTCTCGGCGTTGGCGCAGCTTCGCCGGCGTCGACCGCTTCGATCACTCTCATCGCCGACCGCGAGTTTCTCGTGCGGCTCGGTCCCTCGGGTTGCGGCAAGACCACGATGATGCGGATGATCGCGGGGCCCGGAGACCCGACAGAAGGCGACATCCTGATCGACGGCAGGCGGGGGAACGACCTCGAGCCCAAGGTCCGCAACGTCGCCATGATGTTCCACAGCTATGCCCTCCACTTCAGCATGAACGACTGCGAGAACATCCGCTTTCGCCTGAAGGTGCGACGGACGGACCCGGCGGCCACGACGCGAAGGGCGACCCCGGCGATGGGCGAGCTCGACGAGTTCCCCGCACCGCAAACCGGCCGAGCCTCCGGGTGGCCAGCGACACCGGTGGCGCTTCGCCCGCGCCATCGTGCGGGAGCTCGAATGTCTTCCCTGACGGACGGCGCCGCTGTCGAACCACGACGCGAAGCCGCGGGTCTCTGACCCGGGCGCAGATCAGGAACCTTGCTCAAGAACTTCCGCGGCGACCACGATCCACGTGAGCCACGACCAGGTGGAAGTGATGGCGCTCGCCGACCGGGTGTGGTGTTGGAGCGCGGCGTGGTGCAGCAGGTGGGCGGCCCCATCGAGACCTGCGACCGCCCCGCCAACACCTTCGTCGCGAGCTTCATCGGCAGCCCGGCGATGAACTCGTCGTGACGAGATGGCGGGCGGCACCCCCACCGCACGGCGCACCGAGATCGGGCTCGCCGCTGCCGACGGCCGGGCGACCTCGGGTTTCGCGCCGAGGACGGCGAGGTGGTGGCCGAGGGCGGCGAGATCAACGCCCCGGTCCACACCCCTCGGACAGCGCGGCGAGGCCATCATGATGGCTGCGCATCGGCGGGGCGCTGGTGAGTGTCGAGGCTCGACAAGCGGACCGCGCCGAGATCGGCGGGCCGGTTTCCATCCGGGTGCACCGGGACTGGCGGTTGCCCGTTCGACGGCCATACAAACGGCGCGCACCGGGCGTGACTTCCGGTAACTGGGGCCGGGCGACCGCAGGGCGGCCCCCAACCCACACGGAGACCACAGAGTTTCTCAAGAAGATCCTGATGGCCAGCGCCGTCTCGTTCGCCGCCACCGGCGCCCATGCCGGCTGCGCCTTCGAAAACACGGTGCCGCTGAAGTCGCTCACCGACGCGATGGCCGAGTGCGGCAATTTCGAAGCCAACCTCGACCAGGATTTCCGCCCGAAGCAGCCCGAGCCCTCGCCGCCAACCCGTCGCTCTACAACATCGGCGGGGTCGCCAACGCGACGCCGATCCCGCTGCTCGGGGCCGGCACGATCCGCCCGCTCACCGCCTTCACCGCCGCGCATGGCGCGGGGCTGAAGCCGAACCAGCTCACCAAGATCGACGGCCAGGCCATGGCGGTGGTTATGATGGTGAACGACCAGCACCTGATGAACCGCGAGGACATCCTGGGCGACCTCGGTATCGCGGTGCCCACCACCTCCGCCGAGATGCTCGACGCGGCGGCCAGGATCAAGGAAGCGGGCGGGCGACCACCTGATCGGCGGCACCTTCATGAGCGGCTGGAACTCTCGGCGAGGACTTCGTCAACAACCACCTCGGCGAGGACGGCGCCTTCTTCACCGACGACACCATGCCCCTCGGGATCGCGCAGGGCACGCCGCCCTCGACGTGATGTAGGCGCTGACCGAATACATGGACCCCGCGTATCCGGTGTCGGATTCCACCTGCGTCCAACAGCAGTTTCAGGGCAAGATCGCTGTACACACCTCTGGGTTCGCGCGCGGGCGCGATGGACGACGCGGCCGAGAGCGAGGTGGTGGGTGAAGATGGCCGCCGCACCCAAGGGGTCGGCCCATCCGCGTCGATTCAGGACGGCATCGTGATCGCCGTCAACCCGTCGACGAAGAGGCCGAGGCCCGCTGATCGAGTGGTCCTCGCCTCGTTCGGCATCAGGTGCGGCACGACGATGTAGCGCAGCCGGTCGAGGCGGGTCGCGCCGCTGTCGATCAGCTGGGCCTCAGCCTCGGCGATGCCTACGATGATCGGGACGCGATCCTGCCGGTGCCACTGTTCGGACGCACCGCACGACCACGGGGACTGGCCGAGACCGCACGCCTTCCGTCCGCCGCTGTCGTTGCGGCTTCTGCCTCCGGCGGCTTCCGGGCGCTGAGGCCTTCATCGCCGCCCTCCCGATCCTGTGGGTCACGGTGATGAGCTTCAAGGCGCCGGTCGACGCGTTTGATCTGAACGCGCTCAACGTGATTTCGGCCCCGAGACGAAGGCCGCCGGAAAGGCTGGTCGCTCCGCGACATCGGGTGCGGGATCGCGGTGATCTGGGCGACGGCGCGCTTCGCCACGAGACGGCTGCCGGGATGGTCGCCGCCTGGCCGCCGCCGGGCTGGGGCGCGCTGGTCTGGCGCGTCGCGGCCCTGGTCACGGGCCTCGGCTTCGTCGTGGAGTTCTTCGGGCTTCTGCCGCCGGTGGCCGGCGCGCCGAACCAGGTTCTCGGGCCGCTCGGGCGCGACGTGGCCGGGGCGACCGCCGAGCATTACCGCACGGTCTGGGTGGACCGGGGCTTCGCGGGCAACTTCGGGAAATCGCTGATCGTTGCCGCCGGGGTGGTGACCGTCTCGCTCACGGTGGACACGCTCGCGGGCTACGGGCTACGGGCTACGGGCTCGCGCGCTCGGGCTTGGTGCTGGCGTTCCGGATCCCGATCGTGGCGCTGGTGTTCCGCGCTGCCGAATTCGGTGCTGGTGGCGGGCTGGCTGCCGGTGTTCTTCAACTCCGCCGAACGGCTCGCGCCGATCCTGGGCGACAAAGCTCCACGCTCTGCGGCAAACCCTGGCCGGTGATCGCGGTGCTGGCGACGATCGACCAGCCGTTCACGATCTGGATGCTGAGACGCTTCTTCGCCAATATCCCGGCCGACCTCGACGAGGGGGCCCGGGTCGACGGTTGCTCGCGTTTCCAGGCCTTCCGTCGCGTCATCATGCCAGTGATCTGGCCAGGGGTCATCACCGCGGGGCTGTTCATGGGCAACACGCGTGCCGAGGTCGGCGCGCTGGTGGAGGGAAGGCGAGACTGCGCCGCGAATGGACCCTGTTCGATGAAACCGCGATCTGGAGACAGATCCTGCACTGAACCGGGCAGGCGCTCATCGCGCCTTCGGCGGCCCTTCGCAAAGAGCGGCCGGGGGCGCCGATGAGCGGGCCACACACGAGGAAGACGACTCATGACCCCTGCCGGGATGGAAGTCCGCATCGTCCGCTACGGCGATCTCAGGTCCAGCCGCCGCACCGCCTTCATCGGCGGCCACACCCCGGGCGGCGACAGCAAGGAGAATTTCACCCTCATCGGGGCCGGCGTCACCGAAAGCCGGCACCAGCATGTGCACATCCGCGAGACCCCGCGGTCCAACGTCGGCGCCGCCGGCCAGCCGCCGAAATGCTGCAACTCGCTGCATTTCCACACCAATCGGAGGTCTGCTTCGTGCTCCAGGGCCGCTGGCGCTTGTTCTGGGGGCGCGATGGCA
>JAWKXC010000039.1:0-22337 GCA_041397205.1 Paracoccaceae bacterium | reverse complement strand
ATCGTGTCTCCGTCGACCGCCAGCAGAGCGGCGCAGGTAATGATGATCGCTGAACCCATGGCGGAACACCTCGTGAAACACTGTAGGGAGATTGTACCGAATTCCGCGGTACTTGGCTGCTCATTCTCGCGCTTCGATGTCACTCCCCACGGTGCGGGATTGGGCTCAAAATACCCCAATGATTTCAAAGGCGCGGTCCGTCCCGCACTAGTATATTATCCCATTGACTAGGCTTACAAAACTGCACTTCAGGGTCGCCCACCACTCCCCACACATTCCAGAACGAAACCAGTGCCTTGACGTGTGCAGGCCCGCACTGCCTTTCAGGTGCGGGAGCGGCCCGCGCGGCGGTTCCGCCAGCCGCCGGAGCCCTACCGCCGAACGTCGAGACGAGCCGGGGGCGGGAAGGGGGTGGGGGTGACGAGATCCCAGCCCGAGGACCTGATCGGCTTCCTGCTCGGCTTTTTCGTCGGTTTCTTCGCGGCAACGGCCACGGGCGGGACCTGCTCCGTGTCTTCCTCAGGGGCCGCCGGCGCCTCTTCGCGCCCAGCCACCTCCGCGGCCCGTTCCGCCCGGCCTTCGCGGGCGAAGAACAGTCGGTAGAGCACCGGCGCGGCGACCAGGGTCAGCACCGAGGCGAAGGTGAGCCCGCCCATGATCGTGACCGCCATCGAGACGAAGAAGGCGTCGTTGAGCAGCGGCGTCATCCCGAGGATGGTCGTCGCCGCCGCCAGCGTCACCGGCCTGAGCCGCGAGACCGAGGCATGGACGATCGCGTCTTCGAGCCTTCTGCCGTCGGCGCGCTCGAAGTCGATCTCCTCGACCAGCACGATCCCGTTCTTGATCAGCATCCCCGAGAGCGACAGCAGTCCGAGAAGCGCGGTGAAGGTGAAAGGCTGGTCGGTGGCGAGCAGCCCGATCACCACGCCGTTGATCGACATCGGCACCAGGAGCCAGATGATCGTCGGCTGGCGCAGCTGCATGAACAGCAGCACCGAGATCAGCACCATGGTGAGGAAGGAGGGCGGCAGGGCGGCGGCCAGCGCCTCGTTGGCCTGCTGCTGGCTTTCGTACTCGCCGCCCCATTCCATGCTGTAGCCGAAGGGCAGAGGCATGGTCTCGATCGTGTCCCAGATCTCGGCCTGGACCTGTGCCGCGGTGCGCCCCGAGGGGATGTCGGCCTCGACGCCGATCGTCGGCACCCGGTCGCGGCGGACGATGATCGTGTCCTGGGCCTCGAAACTCAGCCCGTCGATCACCTGTTCGAGCCCGATCACCGAGTCGGTGGCGGGCGAGAGCACCTGCATGTCGAGCAGCGTCGTGCCCGCGTCGCGCGGCTGGCGCACGATGATCGGGATCAGCCGTTCGTTCTCGCGGTAGGTGCCGGCGCGCGCGCCGTCGGTGGCGAAGAGCAGCGTATTGGTCACGTCGGCGCGGGTCACCCCGGCGATCTGGGCGCGCTCGTCGGCAAAGACCGGGCGCAGCACCAGCTCGCGCTCGCGCCAGTCGAGCCGCGGGTTGCGGATGTTGTCCGAGGCCGCCTGCATCCGCTCGATGGCCTCGGCCCCGAGCGCGCGCAGCACATCCGGGTCGGGGCCGGAGAAGCGTGCCTGGATCGGGCTCGTGCCGGCGGGACCGAAGACGATGCGCGCGACCCGCATCTCGCCGCCCGGCAGCGCCGCGGCGCCGAAGGCTTCGAGATCCTCGCGCAGGGCCGGGATCTCGTCGATGGTCCGGGTCCGCACCAGCAGATGGCCATAGGTCGGGCTCGCGTCTTCGCCCACATAGGTCAGCATGAACCTTGTGGCCGGCCCGCCGACGAAGGCGGTGACGGAGACGACCTCGTCGCGTTGCAGGAGCCAATCCTCGACCACCGAGAGATCCTGCGAGGTGGCCGCCATCGCGCTGCCCTGGGGCAGCTGGTAATGGACGTAGAACACCGGCGTGTTGGAGTAGGGAAGAACTGCTGGCGGACCTGGGCGAAGCCGATCACGCAGGCGGCGGTGATCGCGATCAGCGCCAGCACCACCAGCCAGCGCAGTTTCAGCATCAGCCGCAGAAACCGTCCGTAGACCCGGAAGAAGGCGCCGCCATAGGGGTCGCCGGCAAGCGCATGGTCGCGCTTGAACACGTAATGCCCGAGCAGCGGCGTCACCGTGAGGGCGAGGAACCACGACGGCATCAGCGAGATCGCGATCACCGCGAAAAGCGAGAACGCTGAACTCGCCGGTGGCGTCTTCCGAGAGCCCGGTACCGGCAAAGGCGGCGATGCCGATCACGGTGGCGCCGAGCAGCGGCACCGGGTCTTGCGGGTGGCAAGGCGCGGCAGCGTCGCGGGACGACAGGCCGCGGTACATCGCCACCTGCATGCCCTCCGCGACGACGATGGCGTTGTCGACCAGCATGCCCATCGCGATGATCAGCGCGCCGAGCGAGATCCGCTCCATGTCGATGGCGAAAAGCTGCATGAACAGGAAGGTGCCGACGACGGTGAGCAGCAGCGTGGCTGACCACCAGCGCTGCGCGCCAGCCCATGGTGGCGGCGAGCACCAGCACGACGATGACCACCGACATCGCCAGGCTCACCAGGAAGTCGATGCTGGCGCGGTCGACGATCCGGTGCTGCTGGTAGATCGGGTGCAGCTGCACGCCCGCCGGCACGTCCTGCATCAGCGCCGCGAGCCTCGCGTCGACCCGCTTTCCCGACCTCGACGATGTTCTCGGTCGAGATCCCGGCGATACCGAGAGTGAAGGCCTCGTCGCCGTTGTGGCGGATGATCCGTTCCGGCGTGTCGAGCTGCCCGCGTGACCGCGGCCGAAATCGAAGACGCCGACCAGCGTGCCGCCGGCCGAGAGCGACAGATTGGCGATGTCGGTCACGGTATCGGTGCCGGTCGGGCCGAGGATGCGGGTGCTGGCGCGGTCGTCCTCGACGCTGCCGCCGTCGGCCAGCGTGTTCGACGCGCTGATCGCGCCGAGCAGCGGGGTCGGGCTCACGCCGGCGTTGAACGCGGCGGCGGGGATCGGCTCGACGAAGATCGCCTCTTCCGGGAGCCCCGCGACCTCGACATTGGCGACACCGCTCACCGCCAGCACCTGCGGCGCAGGAAGCGGGCGAGCCTGTGCAGCTCGGTGTCGCTGAGCCCCGGCGCGGTCACCGCGTAGTAGATGCCGAAGACATCGCCGAACCCGTCGTTGACGAAGGGCGCCTGGGCCCCGTCCGGCAGGTGCGCCGCGGCATCGGCCCCGGTTGCGCAGGTCGCGCCAGATCCGGTGAGATCGGCCCCGCGGTAGTTCATCTTGGTGACCACGTTGATCAGCGACTGGCCGGGCGTATTGATGGTCTCGAGGTAGTCGAGCTCCTCCATCTGCTGGATCGCGGTCTCCAGGGGCTCTGAGACCTCGCGCGCCACCTGTTCGGCGCTGGCGCCCGGGTAGCCGGTGACCACCACCGCCTGTTTGATGGTGAAAGCCGGGTCTTCGAGCCGGCCGACGGAGAGGAAGCCCCAGGTGCCGCCGAGCAGGGCGATCAGGATGATGATCCAGGTGAAGATCTGGGTGTTGATCGAGTAGCGTGCGAGGTTCATGGCGCCGCCCTACCGGGTGAACCCGGCGAACCGGCGCACCGCCTGGCCGTCCTTGAGCCCGCCGACGCCGAGCGCCACGATCTCGGCGCCCGCCTCGAGGCCGGCGGTGACCAGCACGCGGCCGTCGTCGTCGGGGCGGATCTCGACCGGGACCTGCCGGAGCCTGCCGGTTTCGTCCTCGGGGCCGCCCTCGAACACCATCACGCTGGGGCCGCCGCCAGTGCCGAGCCGCACGGCGGTGGGCGGGATCACGAAGGCGTCGCCGCCGCTCTTGAGCGAAGCGACGATGGTGACCGACGAGCCGGGCAGGATCGTGCGCCCCGGCGGCGGGGTCATGCCCATGGTCCAGACGAAGCTCTGGCCGACCTCGGAGGTTTCCGCCTCGAATTCGCGCGGTTCGACCGGGAAGGTCTCGTCGCTGCCGGGAAACTTCGCCGCGAGCGAGACCCGCGCGAGGTCGAAGCTGGAGGAGGACTGGTACAGCACTTCCGGGACCGAGACCTGGATGCGCAGCTCCGACATGTCGTGCAGCCGCGCGATCTGCGTCCCGGCGCTGACGGTGGTGAAATTCGAGATGTAGCGGGTCGAGACGAGGGCGTCGAAAGGCGCGGTCAGCGTGGCGTGGTCGAGCGCGTATTCGGCGTTCTTGACCGCGACCCGGGCCAGCGCCAGCTCGGTCTCGGCGTCGTCGATGGTGACCTGGCTGACCGTGGTCCCGGCCAGCTGGCGCAGCCGCGCAATGGTGCGCTCGGCCTGGTTCAGCCTGAGCCGCGCGCTTTGCAGGTCGAGATCGAAGACTTCGAGGTCGAGCTGGGCGATCACCTCGCCCGCGGCCACGTCCATCCCCTCGATCACCGGCAGGGCCACCACCTGCCCGGGCACCTGGAAGGCGATGTCCACCGTCTCGCGCGCCGCGACCCGGCCGAAGAAATTGCGCTGCAGCATGACGTCGCCCTGACCGACCGAGACCAGCTTGACCAGGCGCGGCGGCCCGTCGGTCGGCCCGTCGCTTGCTGCGTCGCTCGACCCGTCGCTTGCCCCGTGGCTCGCCGCGTCGGCCGCCGTGTCGACGGCCCCGTCGACCGCCCTGTCTCCGGCGGCGGGCCATGCCGCGGCCAGACCGGACGCGAGGCCCAGGGCCAGTCCGAGGGCGCGCAGGACGGGGTAGATCATCCAGGTCTCCATCGCGGTTGCCCGGGGCCCGTGCGGCACCGGCGCGACCTTGGGGGCAGGTAGAAGCGAAGACGCACGGGCATGTTCGCCGCGGCGCCGAATCGCGCAGTCCTATTGTTTCGGTTCTGGAGATAGTACATGGGCTGAGGGCAATTTCACTTCAATTTTCGAACATTCTCGGGTGGAGTTGTGCGAAGCGCGGTCCTCCGCCGACGCTGGGCGGGCGGAGTTGGCCGCTTGGGGGCAGCCAACCTGCCGGACGCGCTAAAAACGGGCAACATCCGTCCCGGCACGCGGGCTGTGCCAGGTGGCAGTGCAGGGGTGGGCGACACCGGCCCGCTTGAGGGGGTGCTGGTCACAGGCACTTGGCGAACCGCCGCCGCCCGCGGTCAGGATACGCCCGGATTGTGGAGCGAATAGGCAGGCGCGAGCGGCGGCGGATATCGACGTGCCGGCCGGGTGGCGTATCCGCATCGAACCGTGTAACCACATGATGACCAATGGGTTTTGCGGCGGTCCTGTCCGCTGTGTCCAGCCGCAGGAGCGCCGGGCATTTGACCGCCGCCCGCCGGTTCTCCATTCTGTCTCCACATTCGTCAGGTCCTGTCCCGCAATGCAAAAGCCGCGCTCCTCCCTTGCCTACAAGCTGTTCGGCGCCATCGGTCTGACGGCGCTGGCGGTGGTCGGGGTGATGGCCGTGCTGATCGCCGGCAGCATGCGCGACGGCTTCACCCGCTACCTCCTGCGCGAGGAACTGGCGATGTTGGAGCCCGTCGCCGCGGACCTGGGCACGCGCTACGACGTGGATCGGCCGGGCTGGCCGGAATTCCGCGACGACGCCAGGGCCTGGCGCGCCTACCTGGGCTCTTTCGCCCCGGAACCGCCGGGCTTTGCGAAACCGCCGCGCCCGGGCCCGCCGGAGCACGACGGGGCGGAACCGGACGCGCCGCCCGATCGCCACGCCGACCGCCCGCCGCCGCCCGACGGGGACGCGCCCCGGCCGGACGGCAAAGGCAAGCCGCTGCGGCGGCCACCGGCATTTGGCGACCGGATCCTGCTCCTGGATGCGGCCGGCCACCCACTGATCGGCAGACGCATCGAGGGCGACGTGATGGAAACCCTCCCCATCGTCGCGCCCGATGCCGCAGACGGTGCCTCGCCGCTCGGCTGGGTCGGCCTCGTCGCGCCCGGCACCATCCCGAAGGAGACCGACGCCTTCTACCTGCGCAGCCAGATGCGGGCGCTGGCAATGGCGGCGCTGATCGCGCTCGCGCTGTCCGGGGTCGGCGCCGTCCTGCTCGCCCGCGGCTTCCTGGTGCCGATCCGGGCGCTGGAACGCGGCGCCAAGCGGCTCGCTGGCGGCGATTACGCCGCGCGCATCCCGAACACCCGCACCGACGAGTTGGGGCAGTTGATCGAGCATACCAACGTGCTGGCGCGCACGCTGGAAGAGGCGGAACTGGCGCAGCGGGCCTGGGTCTCGGACACCAGCCACGAATTGCAGACCCCGCTGGCGGTGCTGCGGGCCAATATCGAAGCGATCGAAGACGGGGTGCGCCCGGCCGATGCCCGCACCCTCGGGGCCATGGCCGAGGCGGTCGAGCGGATGAGCCGGCTGGTCCACGACCTGCGGCTCCTGTCGGCCTGGCACGAGGCGGCCCTGCGGCCGGAAGGGCGGGTGACCGACCTCGCCGCGATCCTGCGCGCCGCCGCGGTCGGGGTCGAGGACCGTTTCGCCGCCGCGGGGCTGGTGCTCGACCGCGACGGCGCCGAGCCGCTGCCGGTGCGCGGCGACCCGCAGCAGCTGCGGCAGGTGCTCGACAACCTGCTCGAGAACGCGCTGCGCTACACCGACCGGCCGGGGCGGGTCAGGCTCAGCGCCTGGCGCGACGGGGGCGAGGCCCGTGTCGCGGTCGACGACACGCCGCCGGCGCCGCCCGCCGCCTCGATGGCGCATCTGTTCGACCGCTTCCACCGCGGCGAGACCTCGCGCTCGCGTGCCCATGGCGGCTCCGGGCTCGGGCTCGCCATCTGCAAGGCCATCGTCGAGGCCCATGGCGGGCGGATCGCGGCGGAGCTCTCGGGCTCGGCGGCCTGCGGGTGGTGATGAGCCTGCCCGTCGGTGCCGGGCCCGGCGAAAAGCGGGGAGACCGGACATGAGCCCGCCCAAACGCGTGCTGATCGTCGAAGACGAACCGGAACTGGCCGAGGTGATGCGCGATTACCTCGCGCAGGCCGGGATGGAGGCGGAGATCCTCTCCGAGGGAACGCTGGCGGTCGAGACCATCCTGGACACGGCGCCCGACCTCGTGGTGCTCGACGTGATGTTGCCGGGCAAGGACGGGCTGACCATCTGCCGCGAAGTGCGGGCGGCGAGCGACGTGCCGATCATCATCGAAACCGCCCGGGTCGAAGAGATCGACCGGCTGCTGGGGCTCGAGCTTGGGGCCGACGACTACCTGTGCAAGCCGTTTTCGCCGCGCGAACTGGTGGCGCGGATCAGGGCGATCCTGCGCCGGACCGCGCCGGAGGGGACGGTCCGGCGGCCCGAAGACAGCCTGCAGCTCGACGAGACCACGCTGCGCGCGACGCTGCTGGGCAAGCCGCTGGACCTGACGCGGCGCGAGTTCGTGCTGCTTTCGGCGTTGAAGAAACGTCCCGGGCGCGCCTTCACCCGGGCGCAGCTGCTCGACCTCGCCTATCCGAACGACGCGGAGGTCTACGACCGCACCATCGACAGCCACATCAAGAACATCCGCACCAAGGTCAAGGCCGTCGCGCCGGAGGTGGAGCCTGATCCGCTCGATCTACGGCGTCGGCTACGCCTTTGGCGCCTGATCGGAACCGGTTGCCGGTCCGGTCGAAGGAAGCGCGGACCTCCGGACGCAGACGGCCCCCGTGCTGTAGCGCAGGCCCTGGCCGGGCGCCCGGAGCGGTTCCCGCGAGGGGCGGTGACGTTCTACAGAAATCCGGATATCCGGATTTCTGGACTCGGAAGCTCTGAAAATGCCTAAAAACAGCGCATTACAGGGCTAACGAAAGGTTAAGGCCGCGATCCCGGCCGGCAGGGTCCGGCCCTTGTCGACCTCAGGCGCGGTCGGCCCCCTGCGGTGCGGCGCCACCGCCTTTCCACGGCGCCGGACCGGAACCATCTCCTGCCGATGCCGCCGCCAGCGGCGCCCGTGGGCGGCGGGGGAGCGGCAGGGGCAGCCGGTGGGCGAGGGCGTCGGGGTCCGGCACCTCGTAGGCGGTCGGCGACAGGAACCGGAACAGCCCGTCCTTTTCAGCCGCGAAAACACCCGGCTGACCGTCTCCGCCTTGAGCCCGAGAAAATCGGCGATGTCCTCGCGGCTCAGGGGCAGGTGCACAGGTTCGCCGGCCGGGACGAGCGCGGCGGTTTCGGCGAGAAACAGCGTCACCCGTTCGGCCGCGTCGAGCCGGCCCAGCGCGGTCACGTGGCGGGTGGTGGCTTCGAGCCGGGCATGCACGAGCCCGAACATCACCTTGAGGAAGGCCGGGTCGTCGCGCAGCGCCGCGAAACCACTCGACAGATCGATCTCGCAGACCACCGACGGTTCCAGCGCTTCGAGCCAGATCGGGCTGGTGTCCTGGGCCATCGGCCCGCCGATCGTGCTGCCCGCCCGTTCGATCGACGCAATCTGGCGGCGGCCGTCCTGGAGCGTGTGACAGATCGCGGCGGTGCCGCTGAGCACCGTCCAGAACCTGACGCAGGGTCCGGAGCAGGCGCCGATCCGCCCGCCGCGGTCGAGGCGGTGGAGGCGGCCCGGCCGGCCGGGCCCCTCCGTCTGGGCGAAGCGGCACAGGTTGGACACGCAGCTCGCGCAGTCCGCTGGCTCGGCCAGGGTCGACATCTTGGTCCTCTGTGTTGGGTCTCGCCGGTAGACATCGCCGTTCGGGCGGCGCACGGGCTTTGATGCAGATCAAACCCCGGAAGGGCGGACGCAAGCCCGCGCCGAAAAGTCGCATCTTTCATGTGTCTTTGTTCGCGCGGCCCGGGCCGGAGCTTCCGTCGCACAGGGGCAGGGTCCGCGGCGCGGTCCTTCAAGATCAGGTGTTTTCCGCGGTCCATGTCCGGATTCGCCCGGGCGGTGCGCCCCGGGGTCACGGCATCTGCGGGAAAACATTGTTACGGATATTCCACCCCGTCCGGCGGATCGTTGCGCGCTTGTTGACGCGCGCCAATAATCTCCCGACCCGTTAGCGCTCACCTCCGCCGCCACTTGTCACAGATCATGGCGACACCCGACCGTTGTCGTCCAAATGACCTCGGATCCGGCGCCCCCGCTTGGGCGGGAAGGTATTGCCGGGCGGAGGACCCGAGGAGCCCAAGATGATAGTGTACAGAATCCACGGACGCGGGGGGCAGGGGTCTGTGGCCGCCGCCTACCTGTTGGCCGCCGCCGCCTTCGAGGCGGGGTTCACCTGCCAGGCCTTTCCGGCCTTCGGCGCGGAACGACGGGGGGCGCCGGTGATGGCCTTCGTGCGGATCGACGACAAGCCGATCACGCTCAGAAGCCAGGTCCGCACCCCCGATTTCATGATCGTGCAGGACGACACCCTGCTGCTCGACCCGAACCTGACCGCCGGGCTCAACCCCGCGGGCGCGATGCTGGTCAACAGCCGCAAGCCCGCCTCGGCCTTCGACCAGTTCAAGACCCGGGTCATCGCCTTTCCCGCGACCGAGCTCGCCGTCGAGGTGATCGGCAAGCCGATCCCGAACACCGCGCTGCTTGCCGCGTTCCTGTCGCTCACCGAGCATGTACCGCAGAAGGCGCTCGCCGCCGCGCTCAAGGGCCGGTTCCACGGGCCGGTGCTGGAGAAGAACCTCGAGCTGATCGCCAAGGCCGCCGGCGCGGTCGAGAAAGGTGCCTGGAAGGAGAAAGCGCATGCGTGAAGCCCTGGAAGGCTCGCAAGCCATCGCGCGCGCGGTTGCGCTCGCCAAACCCGACGTCGTCGCGGCCTACCCGATCACGCCGCAGACCCATATCGTGGAAAACCTCTCCAAGCTGGTCGCCGACGGCAACCTGCACACCGAGTTCGTGAGCGTCGAGAGCGAGTTCTCGGCCGCCTCCGTGGTGCTCGGCGCCGCCGCCGCGGGCGCGCGTGCCTACACCGCGTCCGCCAGCCAGGGCATCCTGCTGATGAGCGAGGTGATGTTCAACATCGCGGGCCTCCGCATTCCGCTGGTGATGACCATCGCCAACCGTGCCGTCGGCGGGCCGCTCAACATCTGGAACGACCAGTCCGACACCATGGCGGTGCGCGACGCGGGCTGGATCCAGCTCCACTGCATCTCCAACCAGGAGGCGGTCGACACCACGATCCAAGCGTTCCGGATCGCCCAGGAAACCGAGCTGCCGGTGGCGGTGAACATGGACGGGTTCGTGCTCACGCACACGATGGAGGTCATCGACGTCCCCGACCAGGCGCAGGTCGACAAGTTTCTGCCGCCCTTCGAGTTCGCCCGCAAGCTCGACCCGGCACGGCCGTCGTCGATGGGCACGCTGGTGGATCCGAACTGGTTCCCCGAGGTGCGCCATTCGCATCATTCGGCAATGGGCAAGGCGCTGCCGAAGATCGAGGAGATCGACAAGCTCTTCGCCAAGCAGTTCGGCCGCGCCTCGGGCGGGCTGCTCACCGTCGAGGGCGACAAGAAGGCCAAGGTGGCGATCCTCGCCATGGGCTCGGTCGTCGGCACGATGATGGCGGGCTACGAGGCGTTCAAGGACGAGGCCGGCCCGGCCCGGATCGTCAAGCTTCGTGCGTTCCGGCCGTTCCCGGCCAAGGCGCTGCGCGATGCGCTGAAGGGCGTCGAGAAACTCGTGGTCATCGACCGCGCGATCTCGCCCGGTCTCGGCGGCGTGCTCGGCACCGAGGTCTCGGCCGTGCTGTCGACCATGGAGAAGGCGCCGAAAGTCTACAATTACGCCCTCGGCCTCGGCGGCCGCGACATCCAGGCGTCGATGTACCGCGACCTACTCAAGACAATCGAAAACCCGAAAGCCCCGCGCTTCTCGGTGTTCGACGTCGATCTGGAAAAACTGCCCCCGGAGGACAGGTAATGGCCAACCATCCCGACAATTCCAAGCGCCTGAGCGAGCTCAGGATGAAACATGGCCGGCCGCCTGCAGGCCCGAGCGAGCCGAAGGCGGAGGTCTCGCAGACGCTGCGCGAGGCGCAGCCGCGGTTCCGCGGGCTCGAAAGCGGCCACCGGGCCTGCCAGGGCTGCGGCGAAGCGCTGGCCGCCCGGCTGGTGATGGAAAGCGCCGGCCCCGACGTGATGGTCGCCAATGCCACCGGCTGCCTCGAAGTATTCTCGACGCCCTGGCCGCAGACCGCCTGGCGGGTGCCGTGGATCCATTCGCTGTTCGAAAACGCCTCTGCCGTCGCCTCCGGCATGGAAGCGGCGATGAAGGCGCAGGGCAAGAACACCAAGGTTCTGAGCTTCGGCGGCGACGGGGCGACCTACGACATCGGCTTCCAGTCGTTGTCGGGGATGCTGGAGCGCCATCACAACGTGCTCTACGTCACCTATGACAACGAAGCCTACATGAACACCGGCATTCAGCGCTCGTCCTCGACGCCGCACGCGGCCTCGACCACGACCAGCCCGGCGGGCGCCGAGCGGATGGGCAAACGGCACCTGAAGAAGGACCTGCTGTCGATCGTCGCCGCCCACCACATCCCCTACGCCGCCTCGGCCTCGGTGGCCTATCCAGCCGATCTTCAGCGCAAGGTGCGTTATGCGATGGGGGTGGAAGGGCCGACCTTCCTGGTGATCCACTCGCCCTGTCCGCTCGGCTGGCGCCACGATTCGGCGCTGACCATCGAGATCGCCCGGCGCGCGGTCGAATGCGGGCTGTTCCCGCTGGTGGAACTGGAGCGCGGCGCGCTCACCAACATCATGCCGATCCGCGAGCCCCGGCCGGTGGCCGATTACCTGGAACTGCAGGGGCGGTTCGCGCATCTGTTCAAGAAGGGCGACTACCGGGCGGCCGAGGAACTCGACCACCTGCAGGCGCTCGCCGATCACAACATTGCCACCTATGGCCTGCGCGGCGACGGCAACGACCCGTTGGACACCACCGGTGTCGCCCAGGTGAAGCGCGGCGGCCCGCTGGCGGGGAGGAACTGACATGGGTGAAATGACACGCGGCCAATATGCCGAAGCGGGCACCTCGCTCGAATTCAAGACCGGCAACTGGCGCTCGACCCAACGCCCCGTGCATGTCCACGCCAAGGCGCCCTGCCACGCGACCTGCCCCGCGGGCGAGGACCAGCAGGCCTGGTTCGCGCTCCTGCAGGAAGGCCGGGCGGAAGAGGCCTGGAAATCGCTGGTCCGGGCCAACCCGTTGCCCGGCGTCACCGGCCGGGTCTGCCCGCATCCCTGCGAGACCGCCTGCAACCGCGTCCATGTCGACGGCGCGCTGGCGATCCACAACGTCGAGCGCTGGCTCGGCGACGAGGCGGTGCGGCTCGGCTGGGACTACCCGGTGGACCCGCCGGCTGCGGATGCCAAGACCGTCGCCATCGTCGGCGCGGGCCCCGCGGGCATCTCGGCCGCCTACCATTGCGTCCGGCTCGGGCTCAAGGCCGAGATCTTCGAAGCCCTGCCCGAAGCGGGCGGCCTGCTGCGCTCGGCGATCCCGCCGACCCGGCTGCCGCGCGCGGCGCTGAATGCCGAGCTCAACCGGGTGCTCGACCTGCCCGGCGTCACCCTCAACCTGCGCCAGCGGCTCGGCCGCGACGTGACCGTCGACGGCCTCAAGGCGCAATTCGCCGCCGTGCTGCTCGCGCCCGGCTGCGAAAAGCCCAAGCCCTGGAGCGTGAAGGGGGCGGTGCCGGCGGACCTGCACGAAGGGCTCGCGCTCCTGCGCGACTTCATGGACCACGGCGCGCTGCCGGAAGCGGCCAAGGGCGACGTCATCGTCCATGGCGGCGGCAACACGGCGATGGACATCTGCCGGATCATGAAACGCGCCGGCGCCAAGTCGGTGACCCTGATCACCGCCTCGGGGCTTCCGGGCCCCGACACCGCGCCCGACGACCTCATCAACGTGGTTCCGCGCGAACTCGAAGAGGCGCTGGAAGAGGGGATCGAGGTGATCGACCACGCCACCGTCTCGCGGCTCATCATGAAGGGCTCGAAGGTGACCGGCGTCGAGATCGTCGCGCTCAAGAAGGAGCCGGGCAAGGACGGGCGCAAGCGCCGGGTTGAGTTCGAGGGCACCGAACGGGTGGTCTCGGTCGACATGGTGGTGCCCTGCGTCGGCGAACAGGTCGATCCCGAGGGCTACGAGGGGCTGCTCGACGGCGCCTACTTCTGGCCCGACAATGTCGGCGGTCGGATCGCCGACCGGGTCTTTGCCATGGGCGATGCCCGCGGCTCGCGCGGCACGGTCGCAGCGGCGATCGGCGACGGAAGGATCGCGGCGGAATGGGCGGCGGCGGAACTGCGCGGCGACGAAGACCCCGCCGGCGACGACCGCGGGACGATCGGCATCGACGGGTTGAACACCGCCTATTACGCCGGCGCCAGGCGGACCCTGGTGGCCAAGCTGCCGGTCCCCGAACGCACCTTCGAAGCCGAGATCGAGGGGCCGATCAGCCGTACCGAGGCGCTCGCCGAAGCCCAGCGCTGCCTCTCCTGCGGCAACTGCCTCGCCTGCGACAATTGCTGGACGATGTGCCCGGACAACGCGGTGATCAAGACCACCGAGCTCGCCAAGGACGGCTCGCACTACGTGTTCGACTACGATTACTGCAAGGGCTGCGGGCTCTGCACCCACGAGTGCCCGACCGGCTACATCCAGAGCGTGCCGGAAACGAACTAGCGGTCCGCACACGCGACAGTGAAACCGGGGCCGGGGAGCGGGATCGCTTCCCGGCCTTTTCCGTGCCGGGCGGCGCCTGCCGGCAGGGCGGTGGGGGCCTCATCCCGGGAGGTTTTCTGGTGGGCTTTTCCGGCGGGCCGCCGCCGGCCGCGGGGCGGGGCGCGGCGTCCGGATCGGCGGCCCCCGGCGGAGCGTTCATGTTTCATCAACCCCGCAAGCCTCTGTTTTAACGCGGGAAAATCGGCGCTGGCGAATCCAGAAATCCGGATTTCTGGATTCGGTGTGCACCGGTGGTCTCGCACCGCGGGCACCGGGCTCACCGGGTCTTGGGTCGGGCCGGGTCGGGGCGGGGCGGGGCGAGGCGGAAACCGGTCCGAAAGCGGGACAGGTCCCGCGCGCCCGCGCCGCCATGGTCCGAAATCTGTTGCCAACAGCCGGTCGCTAGGCCGGCGGCGATCCAGGGCCCGCCGCCGCCGCATCAGCGCGGTGCCCCGCTCTGGGCCGTCTCGAGCACTGGGCTTCGCGCTTCCCTCAACGTTCCGCGCGGTCGGCAATGACCGCGGCGTATCCGGTTGGACCGGTGCGAACGGGCCTCAACCCGGCGTCATGCCCCGCAGCCGTTCCGAACGGCGGCGCAGGAGCTCGACGGTAATCAGCAACAGCACCGAGATCGCCACCAGCAGCGTCGCCACGGCGAGGATCGTCGGGCTAATCTGCTCGCGAAGCCCGATGAACATCTGCCAGGGCAGGGTCTTCTGCTGGGCGGAGCCCACGAACAGCACCACCACCACCTCGTCGAAGGAGGTGATGAAAGCGAACAGCGCCCCCGAGATCACCCCGGGCAGAATGAGCGGCATCTGCACCCGGAAGAAGGTGGTCACCGGATCCGCCCCCATCATCGCCGAGGCGCGGGTGAGCGAGCGGTCGAAGCCGACCAAGGTGGCCGTCACCGTGATGATGACAAACGGAATCCCGAGGGCCGCATGCGAAAGCACCACGCCGAGATAGGTGCCGGTGAGCGTGAACGGCAGCATGATCTTGCCGAAGGGGGTGGGGATGTAGGGGTTCGAATAGAAGAAATACATCCCTGTCGCCGAGATGATCAGCGGCACGATCATCGGCGAGATCATCACCGCCATGATCGTCCGCCGCCCCGGAACGTGGCTTTGCGACAACCCGATCGCGGCGAGCGTGCCGAGGCTCACCGAGATCAGCGTCGCCACCGGCGCGATCTTGAGCGAGTTCCGGAGCGCGAGCTGCCAGTCGCTGTTGGAGAAGAAGTCGCGGTAATGCTTCAGCGAATAGCCGTCCGGGTCGAACCGCAGCATCTCGGGCGTGAAGGTGAAGAAGTCCTGCGCGTTGAACGACAGCGGGATGACGACCAGGATCGGCGCGATCAGGAAAAAGAAGATCAGCCCGGTGATGAACCGGAAGCCGTAGTGCCAGGCGCGCTGGCCGGGGCTTGCATAGGCGGGAAGTTTGGCCATTTCGTCAGCCTCCGAGCTTCACGTTGTCGATGCCCACGATCCGGTCGTAGACCCAGTAGAGCGCCAGCACGAGCACCAGCAGCAGCGTGCCGAGCGCGGCCGCGAGCCCCCAGTTGAGCGACGACGAGATGTGGTAGGCGATCCGGTTGGAGATGAACACGCCCTTGGTACCGCCGACGAGTTCGGGGGTGATGTAGTAGCCGATCGCCAGGATGAAGACGAGGATCGAGCCGGCGCCGATCCCGGGCACCGAATTGGGGAAGTAGACCCGCCAGAAGGCGGTCCAGTCGGTCGCGCCCATCGACTTGGCGGCGCGCACCCAGGAGGGGTTGATCGTCTTCATCACCGAGTAGAGCGGCAGGATCATGAACGGCAAGAGGATATGCGTCATCGCGATGATCGTGCCGGTGGCGTTGTTGATGAGCTCGAGCCGGTTGTCGTCGGAGACGATGTGCGCCCAGACCAGGATGTCGTTGATCACGCCCTGGTTCTGCAACAGCACCTTCCAGGCCGAGGTCCGCACCAAGAGCGAGGTCCAGAACGGCAGGAGCACGAGGATCATCAGCACGTTGGCCGAGCGCAGCGGCAGGTTGGCCAGGAGATAAGCCACCGGGTAGCCGAGCAGGATGCACGAGGCGGTGATCGTCACCGAGAGCACGATGGTGCGGATGAAGAGGGTGATGTAGATCCGGTCGTTTTCGGGGCGCTGCTCGATCCCGTCAGGGGTGAGCTGGAAGTCGACGGCAGTGAGGACGTAGCCCGGTGTGTAGCTGCCGCCAGAGGTCTTGATCGTGGCCCAGATCGCGGGGTCGTCCCAACCGTCGTTGGCGTCGATGAACGCCGCCTTGAGGGATACCGGCTCGATGCCGGAGACATCGACGGCGGGCATCGCAGGCGGCTGGGCGCCGGCGGCGAGGTCGCGGTAGAGGGCGGTGTAGACGAAGGGTTCGGGTTCGGACCTGGTCGGGTCGCCGTTGCGCTTGGTGTCGACGACCATCCGGGCCCAGGCACCGTAGGCGTCGGCGGTGAGCGGAAGGGCGTCGCGGGTGGCGTCGTCTTCCATCCAGCCGACCCAGGCCATCGGGTCTTCGAAGGCCGGATCGGCCGCGACGAAGGCATCGACGTAGGTGTCGGTGTCGAACTTGCCCACGGCGCGTCCGGTCGAGCGGAACATCGAGGAAATCCCCGACACCTCGTAGTTGAGCCGGGAGCCCAGCTTGGTGTGGGTCTTGTATTCCTCGGCGATGGCGAAATCGGTGTAGAAGGCGGCGAAGACCTCCTCGCCGGGGGCCTTGCCGCTGTCGGCGTCCCAGGTCTCGAGCGCTTCGATGGTGCGCGGAATGGTCTCGGGGACGATCTGGTTTTCGACCGAGCGCGCGAGCATGTCGAAGATCGGCGCGATGAAGGTGACGAGGATGAACAGCAGAAGCGGTGCGATCAACAGAAGCGCGCGCATCTTCTGGCGGCGGAGGGCACGTCTCAGGCTCTTCTTGAGGCTGGTGCCGTCGGCCGTGGTCAGCGGGCCTTCAGGGGCGCTTGCATGTGTCATTCTGTTCCCCGTCCCCGTGGTGTTTCTTGTCTTTTCGTCCGGTGACCGCGGCCGGTTTTCGGCCGCGGTCGATTTCTCGTGGTCAGGCGTTACTGCGCGAGCCAGGCCTGAAACTTGGCATCCAGGTCATCGCGGTAGTCGGCCCACCAGCCGTAGTCGTAGAACTGCGGGTTGGTGGCGTTGGCCGGATCGGTCGGCATGTGCGGGGCCATGTCGATGCCGAGATCGGCGTGCTGGCCGACGAGCGGCGCGGACGAGGCGCGGGCCGGGCCGTAGGAGATGTAGGCGGCCTGGTCGGCGAGACGCTGGGTGTCGGTCGCGAAACGCAGGAAGTCCATCACGACCGCTTCCTTGTCTTCGGGGAGGTCGGCGGGAACGATCCAGCCGTCGATGTCATAGGCCTGACGGTCCCAGAGCATCGCGATCGGCTGGTTCTGCTCGGCGATGGCCGAGAACAGGCGGCCATTGAAGGTCGAGCCCATCACGACTTCGCCGTCGGCGAGGAGCTGCGGGGTTTCGGCGCCGGCGGTCCACCAGACGACCTGGTCCTTGATGGTGTCGAGCTTGGCGAAGGCACGGGCCTGGCCCTCGTCGGTGCCGAGCACGCTGTAGATCTCTTCCGACGGCACGCCGTCGCAGTAGAGCGCCCATTCCATGTTGTCGATCGGGCGCTTCTGCAGCGAACGCTTGCCCGGGTAGGTCTCGAGATCGAAGATGTCGCAGACTTCCGTCGGCGGCGTGTCGCCGACCATGTCGGTGCGGTAGCCGAAAGTCGTCGAGTAGACGATCTGGGGCACGAAGCAGTCGTTGACCAGGGTGCTGCCGAAATCTTCGGAGGCCGGGGTTCCGTCCGGCGCCGCTTCGAGGTCGGCGTCGAAGTCGATCTCGCGGGCGAGGCCTTCGTCACAGAGGCGGATCGAGTCGGAAACGGTCACGTCGACGAGGTCCCAGGTGACGTTGCCGGCTTCGCTCATCGCGCGCAGCTTGGCGACGGCTTCAGCGGAGCTTTCGTCCCAGATGATGTTCACGTCCGGGTTGGCGGCCATGTAGGGCTCGGCATAGGCCTTGAGCTGGCTGTTCTGGTAGGCACCGCCCCAGCTGACGAAGGTCAGGTCGACGGCGAAAGCCGGCGCGGCAACAAGCGCGGCGCTGGTCATTAGCATCAAAAGCTTGGTTTTCATGGTTTTCCTCTCAAGTTGTGAAACCCGTAACATTTCTGTCCCCCGCACCACGGGCCGGTGCGACGGGAGACATTCCTATGCGTCCAGCGCCCGGCAATCCTGCGGGAGCCAGCCGATCTCGATCGTGTCGCCCGGCTTGGGCTTCACCGCGTCGGGGGCGTTGCGCGTCTTGACGATGAAGTCGTCGTTGCCGACCACGCCGAGGCGGTAGCGGAAGACGTCGCCCATGTAGATGAATTCCAGGACCGTGGCTTTCAGCAGATGGGCGTCGGCATGGAGGCGGTCCTTGTTGAACTCGACGCGTTCGGGGCGGATCGACACCTTGGTGCGCTGGCCGACTTCCTGGACGTTGACCGGCATGGCGTCGATCTTCTCGCCGTCGCGCAGGGTGACGACGCATTTGTCCTTGCCGAGCTCGGTGACGGTGCCCTCGAGCGTGTTGTTTTCACCGATGAAGCTGGCGACGAAGCTGTTCTTGGGTTCCTCGTAGAGCACGTCCGGCGGATCGAGCTGCTGGATGCGTCCGTCGTCGAAAACCGCGACCCGGTCCGACATGGTCAGCGCCTCGGTCTGGTCGTGGGTGACGTAGACGGTGGTGATGCCGAGCTCGTGGGCGAGGCGGGTGATCTCGAACTGCATGTGTTCGCGCAGCTGCTTGTCGAGCGCGCCGAGCGGTTCGTCCATCAGCACCAGCTCGGGTTCGAACACCAGCGCGCGGGCGAGCGCGATCCGCTGCTGCTGGCCGCCGGAGAGCTGGGCCGGCCGGCGCGAGCCGAAAGCACCCATCTGCACCATGTCGAGCGCGCGCTTGACCTTGGCCTCGCGGGTCGACTTGTCCATCTTGCGCACTTCCAGCGGGAAGGCGAGGTTCTCGGCCACGGTCATGTGCGGAAACAGCGCGTAGTTCTGAAACACCATGCCGATCCCGCGCTTGTGCGGCGGGATGTGGTTGATCGACCGTCCCCCGATCCGGATGTCGCCGTGGGTCGCCGTCTCGAAGCCCGCGAGCATCATCAGGCAGGTGGTCTTGCCCGAGCCCGAGGGCCCCAGCATGGTCAGAAACTCGCCCTTGGGCATTGCCAGATTGAGGTCTTTGACGACGAGCGTTTCACCGTCATAGCTTTTCTGCACGCGTTCGAACTCGACGAAATGGTCGTTGTCGGTCAAGCGTTCATCTCCCTGTCGGGTCGTTCTTATCGGACGATCCACGGAGACCCACGCATGCGGGCCGGCGAATCCTGCGATGAACGTCCTCGTTTTCGTGGTCCCCGTCACGCCTGGAGCGTGGGAGTGGGGCCCAGCCTAGCCCCGTTTGTCAGGATTTCACCTTTTTTCTGCCCGGATGCCACAAAAACCGGCATTGCTTCAGGCATTCGCGGCATCGCGCCGCCGGACCGCGGAACGATCGCCGCAACGGTCCGCAGCCGACCGCCGAGCGGCGGTCCGAGATGACATGATTTTCCGGAAGTCCCATTGGAGCGGGCGATGAGATTCGAACTCACGACCCTTACCTTGGCAAGGTAATGCTCTACCCCTGAGCTACGCCCGCGTCCTTGGGTGAGGCGTGAAATAGGCAATCGCGCGGGGGGCTGCAAGGGAAAAATCGGCGCCGGGGCGAGATTTTTTGGCCCGCCTGCGCCCCCGTCTCCGCCCCGCCTTTCACCCGGTGTCGGCCGGTCTTCGGGGCGGCCCCGAGGCGGGCCGTCGCCCCGTATCCGGCGCAGGGCAGGGGCGAGAAATCCGCCAAGGCGGGCGGGGGGGCGGCCCGTGCCCGCAGAGCCCGCCCGCCGCCACCGGTCGTCCAGCCGCAGCCTGCGGCATGTCGCCCGGCACCATCCGGGGGATTTGCCGTGCGCCCATGAAGGGAGTATGGACGTCCGGACCCATCCCTGGCCCCTTGGAAAGGCGGATCATGACCCAGATTACCATTCTCGGAAGCGGTTTCGGCGCGCTCACCGCGGTGCGCGAGATCCGCAAAAAGAAACTCGAGGCCGACATCACGGTGGTCTCGCCCACCAACCACCTCACCTACCTGCCGAGCCTGATCTGGATGCCCTCGGGCATCCGCAAGGCGGCCGACATCGACGTCGACCTCGCCCGGTTCTTCGCCCGTGAGCGGGTGACATGGCACCAGGGCAAGGTCGCCTCGGTGCGCGATGGCGGCCGGACGGTCGAGACCGAGGCCGGCGAGGTGCTGACCAACGACTATCTCGTGATCGCGACCGGCGGGCGTTACCTCAAGAAGCTGCCGGGCCTCGCCGAACACGCGGTGATCCCCTGCGAAGGGGTGGCGATGGGCCAGCGCGCGCATGACCGGATCGCCGAAATGGACGGCGGCACCATCGCGCTCGGCTTCGGCACCAACCCCAACGAGCCCTCGGCGGTGCGCGGCGGGCCGATGTTCGAGTTCCTGTTCGGGATCGACACGCTGCTCCGCCAGCAGGGCCGGCGCGACAAGTTCAAGCTGGTGTTCTTCAACGGCGCCGAGCGCCCCGGGCAGCGGCTGGGCGAGAAATCGGTCGACCGGCTGCTCGGCGAGATGCGCCGGCGCGACATCGACATCCGGATCGGGGCGAAACCTTTGCGGATGGAGGCGGACAAGGTGGTGACCGAGCGCGAGGAGATCGCCACCGATTTCATCCTGTTCATGCCGGGGCTCACCGGGCCGCTCTGGCTCGACAACACCGAACTGCCCCGCTCGTCGGGCGGTTTCGTCAAGGCGGACGAAAAGTGCCGGGTCGTCGGCGCGGAGTGGGAAAGCACCTATGTCGTCGGCGATACCGGCTCCTACCCGGGGCCCGACTGGCTCGCGAAACAGGCCCACCAGGCGGATCTGCAGGCCGAGGCGGCGGTGGCCAACATCGCCGACCAGATGGCCGGGCGGGCACCGTCGCATGACTTCAAGTCGGAACTCGTCTGCATCGTCGACACGGTCGACAAGGGCATCCTCGTCTACCGCAACGAGAAGCGCTCGCTGACGCTGCCGCAGATGCGCCTCGCGCACTGGGCCAAGCGCTATTTCGAGGGGCATTACCTGCGGGCCTATCGCAAGTAGGCGGCCGGAGGGACCGGGGGCCAGCCCCCGGTCCCCCGAGGTATTTTCGGACCCAAGAAGGGATCAGGGACGGGCGAAGACCAGCACGAGGTTGTTCGCCGGCATCTCGATCCGGGCGCGGCGGTCGAGGCCGGCGGCCTGCGCGGTCTCGGTGACCCATTCGACGGATTTGTAGCCGGTGAGGGGGTCGGCGGCGCGCAGCTGCGCGTCGAACCGCGCGTCGCCCTCGGAGCGGTAGGCGCCCGCCTCGCGGAACGGCCCGTAGAGGCAGAAACGCCCGCCCGGCGCGAGGGCGCGGGCGGCGCCGGCGATCACGTTGGTGGCGGCCTCTCCGGAGATCAGGTGGAGCAGGTTCGACAGGTAGACGACATCGACGGGACCCGCCTGCCAGTCCGGCGTGCCGGCATCGAGGGCGGCGGCGGGGCGGATGTTGGCGAGCCCCTCGGCCCGCGCCCAGGCGTCGATCGAGGCGCGGCGCTCGTGGGCGATGTCAGTGGGCTGCCAGCTGAGCCCGGGATTGGCGCGGGCCAATGCCACCGCGTGCTCGCCGGTGCCGGCGGCGATCTCCAGCACCGCGCCCTCGGCCGGCAGGTGGCCGGCGAGCGCGGCGACGATATGCGGCGCGTTGCGGCTCGCCGAGGGCGCGCTGAGCCTGCCGTCGGCATGATGCGGGTCGGCGTGGCTGTGCACGGGCTCCTGGTTGGGGTTGGGCTCGGGGCTATGCATGGGCGGCATGTCCGGTTTGCTAGTCATGTTCGGATGTTGCACGGGCGCCGGCGATTGGGCAAGATTCGTGCCAGCCTGTCCTGTCCGCCCCGGAGGCCTCCCGCCATGACCCTCGAGCTCGAAACCATTCCCTGCCTGGCGGACAACTACGCCTTTCTCGTCCACGACCGCAAATCCGGCGTCACCGCGCTGTTCGACGCGCCGGAGAGCTGGCCGATCCAGAGCGAGCTGGAGCGGCATGGGCGCAAGCTCACGCATCTGTTCATCACCCATCACCACAGCGACCACATCGACGGCGTCGCCGAGCTGGTGGAAGCCTACAATCCCCTGGTGATCGGGGCGGCGCGCGACGCGCACCGGCTGCCGAAGCTCGACGTGGCGCTGGCGCCCGGCGACACCTACGACCTGGAGGGCCGCGAGGTGCAGGTCCTCGATGCCGCGGGGCACACCACCGGGCATGTCGCCTATTACCTCCCCCGGCTCGGCGCCGCCTTTACCGGCGACAGCCTGATGGCGCTCGGCTGCGGGCGGCTGTTCGAAGGGAGTGCGGCCGACATGTGGGCGACGCTCACCCGGCTGGCCGCCCTGCCCGAGGACACGCTGATCTGCTCGGGCCACGAATACACGGCCTCGAACGGGAAGTTCGCGGTGACCGTGGAGCCCGACAACCCGGCGCTTGCCGAGCGGGTCAAGCTCACCGCGCGCGCCCGCGGGCTGGGCACGC
>JAWKXC010000038.1:0-24222 GCA_041397205.1 Paracoccaceae bacterium | reverse complement strand
CTGGGCTCATGAACCCGCAGATCCGCTACGGCGAGGATGTGATGAGCCGGGTGAGCCATGCGATGATGAACCCGGGCGGGGCGGCGGAGCTGACCGCCGCGGTACGGGGCGGGCTGAATGCGCTGGTGGCGGAGCTTGCCGCGGAGGCCGGGATCGAGAAGACGCAGATCCTCGACGCCACCTTCGTGATGAACCCGGTGATGCACCACCTGTTCCTCGGGCTCGACCCGGTCGAGCTGGGCCAGGCGCCCTTCGCACTCGCCTCGGGCGCCGCGCAACGGCTCGCGGCGCGCGAGTTGGGGCTCGACATCGCGCCCGGCACCCGTGCCTATGTGCTGCCGCTGATTGCCGGCCATGTCGGGGCCGACGCCGCCGCCGTGGCGCTGTCGGAGCAGCCCCACCGGTCCGACGACCTGGTGCTGGTGGTCGACGTCGGCACCAATGCCGAGATCCTGCTCGGCGACAGGACCGGCGTGCTCGCCTGTTCCTCGCCTACCGGCCCGGCCTTCGAGGGCGCGCAGATCAGCGCCGGCCAGCGGGCCGCGCCCGGCGCCATCGAGCGGGTGGAGATCGACCCGGTGACGAAGGTACCGCGGTTCCGGGTGATCGGGTCGGACCTGTGGTCCGACGAGGCCGGATTTGCCGAGGCCATTGCCGGGACCGGGCTCACCGGCATCTGCGGCTCGGGGATCATCGAGGTGGTGGCCGAGATGCGGATGGCGGGGATCCTCGATGCCAAGGGGCTGATCGGCTCGGCCGAAGAGACCGGGTCCGACCGTTGCGTCGCCGAGGGGCGCACCCAAAGCTACGTCCTGTGGGCCGGCGACGACACTACGCCGCGGATCGCGGTCACCAACGGCGATGTGCGGGCGATCCAGATGGCCAAGGCGGCGCTCTACGCGGGCGCCCGGCTGCTGATGGACCGGCGCGGGGTCGACGGGCCCGACCGGGTGGTGCTGGCCGGCGCCTTTGGCGCGCATATCTCGCCCAAGCACGCGATGGTGCTCGGCATGATCCCCGACGTGCCGCTCGACAAGGTGACCTCCGCCGGCAATGCCGCGGGCACCGGCGCGCGGATCGCGCTCCTCAACAAGGGCGCGCGGGCCGAGATCGAGCGGGTGGTGCGCGATATCGAGCGGGTCGAGACGGCGGTCGAGCCGCGGTTCCAGGAGCATTTCGTCGATGCGACGGCGCTGCCCAACGCCACCGCACCCTTCGCCGGGCTGCGCGCGGTGGTGCCGCTGCCCGAGCCGAGCTTCGGCAAGGCGGCCGAGGGCGGACGGCGGCGGCGGCGGTCGTGAGCGGGCGCGCCTGCCCTCTACCCGTCGCGCCCGGTTGGAGCGCCGCGCCGTGGGCGGCCGGGGCGGCCCCCGCGTTATCGCCGGCAGCACGCCCGGATCGGCACGAAGCGATCTTGACCCGCCTCCGCGGCTCGCATACATCCTCGGCACTGCGAGCGGGTATGATGTAATGGTAGCCTGTGTTCCCAGGCCGAACGCGCGGGTTCGATTCCGCTACCCGCTCCAGGTTCACCCTCTGCCGCGATGGCCCCCCGGACCGGGGCGCTGCGCCGCCGCCCGTTGTCCCGGCGCTCCGACCACCCCACATATCCGAAACAGACGTTGCTGCAACGGAAACGGAAAGGGGGCTTCAGATGTCTGCCACGGGTTTGGGTTGGCTTCTCGCGATTCTCGTCGGCGCGCTTGCCGGGTGGATCGCGGCGTCCTTGATGAAGACCAATACCAGCTTGTTCCTCAACATCGTGCTCGGTGTGGTCGGCGCCGCGGTCGCGAATTTCCTGTTTGGGATCATCGGCATCAGCTTCAGCGGCATCCTCGGATCGCTGATCGCCGGGGTGATCGGCGCGAGCATCCTGATCGCGGTCGTGCGCGCGGTGCGCTGAGCGGGGAAAGGACCGGGGAAGATCGGCCCGCGGGCCCGGCTCCCCTTTTCCTTGGTCCAAATACTCCCGGGGGTCCGGGGGGCGGAGCCCCCCGGCCTGCCCGCCGCAGGCGGCGCGCAGCGCATATCCGCGCAACGGGCGGCCCTACGCCACAGTCGGTGCCACAGAAGGCGCCGCGCCCCGCTACCCCGCCGCGCGGATCGCGGCGACGAGTTGCGCCGTCGAGCCGTCCTTGCCCTCGGTGCCCTGCGCGCCCGCCACGATCGGCCCCAGGGCGGTCGCCAGCTCCTTGCCGAGCTCCACGCCCCATTGGTCGTAGGAATTGATCCCGAGTATCACCCCTTCGACGAACACCCGGTGCTCGTAGAGCGCCACGATCTGGCCCAGCACGAAGGGGGTGAGCTTTTCATAGACCAGCGTGGTCGAGGGCCGGTTGCCGGGGAACACCCGGTGGCGCGCCTGGCGCTCCAGCTCGTCGCCGGTGAGCCCCTTGGCCGCCATCATCTCGCGCGCCACTTCGACCGTGCGGCCTTTCATCAGCGCTTCGGACTGGGCGAGGCAATTGGCGATCAGCAGCTGGTGCTGGTGCGCGAGATCCGCCTCGTGCCCCTTGGCGCCGACGAGGAATTCGCACGGCACCACCTGGGTGCCCTGGTGGATGAGCTGGTAGAAGGCATGCTGGCCGTTGGTGCCGGGCTCGCCCCAGACCACCGGGCCGGAGGCGTAGGGCAGCGACTTGCCGTTCATCGCGACGCCCTTGCCGTTACTCTCCATCTCCAGCTGCTGGAGATAGGCCGGCAACCGCGCAAGCCGTTGTTCGTAGGGCAGAACCGCGCGGGTCGGATAGCCGCAGACCTGGTTGTGCCAAAGCCCCACCAGCGCCAGCATGACCGGCAGGTTCTGGGCCGCTTCCGCGGTGCGGAAATGCCGGTCCATCGCATGGCCGCCCGACAGGAAGGCGCGGAAATCCTTCGGCCCCACGGCGATCATCAGCCCGAGCCCGATCGGCCCCCAGAGCGAGTAGCGCCCACCGACCCAATCCTCGAAGCCGAACACCCGGCTGGGGTCGATCCCCCATTCGGCGGTCTTCTCGAGGTTGGACGAGAGCGCCGCGAAGTGGCGCCCGACCTTGTCGGCGCCGACCCGGCGGATCAGCCAGTCGCGGGCGGTCGCGGCGTTGGTCATCGTCTCGATGGTGGTGAAGGTCTTCGACGCCACGATCACCAGCGTGGTCGCCGGGTCGAGCGCCTTGATCACGTCGTGGATATGCGCCCCGTCGACGTTGGAGACGTAGTGCAGCCGCGGCCCGTCATGGTAGGGCGCGAGCGCCAGCGTGGCCATGGCGGGGCCGAGGTCGGAGCCGCCGATGCCGATGTTGACCACGTCGGTGAAGCGGCCGCCCTGCGGCGTGCGCACCCGGCCGGTCCTGAGCCCGTCGGCGAAATCCTCCATCCGCTCCAGGGTCTCGTGGACGCCGGGCAGCACGTCAGCGCCGTCGACCATCACCGGTCCAGGCCCGGGATCGCGCAGCGCGGTGTGCAGGACGGCGCGGCCCTCGGTCTCGTTGATCTTCGCGCCGGAGAACATCGCCTCGCGCCGCGCCGACAGCCCAGCGCGCTCGGCCAGGCTCAGGAGCCGGTCGCGAGCGCCGGCATCGATCGTGGTCTTGGAATAGTCAAACAACAGCCCGTCGGCGCGGACGGAAAACGCCGCGGCCCGCCCCGGGTCGGCTTCAAACAGACCTTCGATCCGCACGGCCCCCTGGCCGTCACGGTAATCCCTCAGATTGTCAAACACGTCCCCGCCCTTCGTTCAGTTCAAACCCGCGTCAGTCCTTTGCCCAATGCACTGTCAGGCCATCGAGCACGGCAGCGACCGGCGCGCGCAGAGGATCGCCGATTTCGGCGGCCTTTTCGAGGCTTTCGCGCTTGTCGGCGCCGAGAATCACCAGGTGTTTCTGCATCGCACCATTCAGCACGTTCGCCGACAGGGTGACGCGCGGTTCCTCGGCATCGGGCGCATGGATCGCAAGCAGCTCCGGAGCGTCGTCGCTCAGCGCCTTCTTCAGCCGGTCGGCCCCGGGGAACAGGCTCGCGGTGTGCATGTCGGTCCCCATCCCGAGCAGCAGGAAGGTGATCGGGCAGAGCGCGCGCACCTCGGCCGATTTGTCGACGAGATCGACATCCGGTTCGTCCCCGCCGGTGTAGTAGGGAATGAAGTTCGCCGCCGCCGCCTTGCCCACCAGCAGCCGCTCGCGCAGCAGCCGGGCATTGGAGCGCGGGTTGTCCTCCGGTACCCAGCGTTCGTCGGTGAGGATCACGTCGACCCGGTCCCAGTCGAGCGAGATCGCCGAGAGCACGTCGTAGACCGGCCCCGGCGTGGTCCCGCCCGGCACCGCGAGCGACACCCTGTCGTGGGTCATCAATGCCCGGTTCAACTCGCCCGCAATGGTATTGGCGAGATCCATCCACATGATGTCGCTGTCCGAATACTCGATGAGTTTCATGCGCCCAACTCCCTCCAGCGTCGTCCGTCCCTGTGCATCAGGATAAGCGCCTCTTCCGGCCCCGTCGAGCCGGTCTCGTACCTGTCCGGACGCGCCTCGCGCGCCTCCCAGGCGGCTATGATCGGATCGGTCCAGGCCCAGGCGGCCTCGACCTCGTCGCCGCGCATGAACAGCGTCTGGTTGCCGCGGATCACGTCCATGATCAGCCGTTCATAGGCGTCGGGCACGTTGGTCGCCTCTTCGCCCAGCGCCTCGGCGAAGGTCATGTCGAGCGGTACGTTCATCAGCCGCATGCCGCCCGGCCCCGGCTCCTTGATGGTCACGCTCAGGTCCATGCCCTCGTTCGGCTGCAGCCGGATCCGCAGCTCGTTGGCGGTCTGGCCGGTGTCTTCCTCGAAGATCGAATGCGGCGGCTCCTTGAAGCGCACGACGATCTCCGACAGCCGCGACTTCATCCGCTTTGCCGGTGCGCAGGTAGAACGGCGTGCCGTTCCAGCGCCAGTTGGCGATGTGCGGTTTCATCGCGATGAAGCTCTCGGTCAGGCTGTCGTCGTTCTCGACGTCGGCGAGATAGGAGGGCGTGTCCTTGCCGGCGAGGTACTGGCCGCGGACGATGTCTCGGGCTCGACCAGTTCGAGCGCCAGATCTGCCTTGAGCTTCTCGTCGCGTACCGCGTCGGGCTCGAATTTCGACGGCGGTTCCATCGCGGTGAGGCAGACGAAATCTGCATCAGATGGTTCTGCACCATGTCCCGCATCGCGCCCGACTTGTCGTAATAGGCGCCGCGTCCGCCGACGCCGACGGTTTCGGCGACGGTGATCTGGACGTGGTCGATATACTGGTTCTTCCACAGCGGTTCGAACAGCATGTTGCCGAAGCGGACCGCCATCAGGTTCTGGACCGTTTCCTTGCCGAGGTAATGGTGGATCGGTAGATCTGGTGCTCGCCGAAATGCTGCGCCAGCGTCTGGTTCAGCGCCCGCGCCGTTCCGGATCCTTGCCGAAGGGTTTCTCGGCCACGATCGACCCCTCGCCTGCGATCTTGTGGCGGTGCAGACGTTCGGCGATGTCGCCGAAAAGCCCTGGCGCGACCGAGAAATAGAACACCTGGACATGGCCGTCGCGCATCTTGTCCTTGAGATCCTTCCAGCCCGCCGTGCCGGTGGCATCGGTGGCGTATCGACCCGGCCGAGGAAGGACTTGACCGTCTTCTTGTCAGCCGAGGCGGGCAGGAATTCCTTCAGCGCGCCGGACACTTCGTCGCGGTAGGCCTCGGCGTCCATCGCGGTGCGCGCAGCGCCGATGATCTGCGCGGTGTCGGGGATCTGGCCGTCGCGAAAGCGCCGGTAGAGGCCGGGAAGGATCTTGCGCCGGGCAAGGTCGCCGGTCCCTCCGAAGACGACGAGGTCGAAGGGATCGACCGGATAACGCGCGATACCATGGTTCTGTCTCCGTTCTGGGCCCCTCTGCGGCCCGGATCCTGTGGGGGTCACGACGCTTCGGGCGCGGGCACCTTTAGCGCTAACGTAAACCGTTCCCCGGCCTGATACGCCTCCCGAATGCGTCAGTCTAGCATCTCGCCGGACCTTCACAAGGACGTGGCCGGAGAGACACGGGCTTTTCCTCGCCGCGCCCATGGGTTAGCTCTGCAATGTGACAACAGGGTGAACGGGCGCGCGATGGACGGCAACGGCGACGGCGTTGGGGCGAACGCAGGGAAGTTCCGCGATCCGGCGGTGACTGCGGACGGGTCCACCCGCGCGACGGTGGCGCTGAGCCACCCCAGGACGCTGTGGTTCAACACCGGCACGCTTTGCAACATCGCCTGCACCAATTGCTACATCGATTCGAGCCCGACCAACGACGCGCTGGAATACATCACCGCCAAGGAGGTGGCCCGCTACCTCAACGAGCTTGCCGCCCTGGGCTGGCCGGTCGAGGAGATCGGGTTTACCGGCGGCGAGCCGTTCCTGAACCCCGGCATCATCCGGATGGTCGAGGACGCGCTCGAGCGCGGTTACCGGGTGCTGGTGCTCACCAGCGATGAAGCCGATGATGCGACCGCGGCTGCAGCAGGGGCTGAAGCGGCTGATCGCGCTCTACGGCGACCGGCTCACGCTCCGGGTCTCGCTCGACCACTGGGAACGGGGCCCGCATGACGAGATCCGCGGGCAAGGCAGCTACGACGAAACCCTGAAGGGGCTCTTGTGGCTCCGGGACGAAGAGGCGCGCGGCTCGCGGTCGCCGGCCAGGCGCTCTGGGGCATGGACGAAGCCGAAGCGCGGGCGGGCTATGCGGCGTTCTTCGCCGCCCGGGGGTTGGAGATCGACGCCCGGGACCCCGGCATGACGGTGATCTTCCCCGAAATGGACCTCGCCGTCGAGGTGCCCGAGATCACCACCGCCTGCTGGGGCCTGCTCGGCAAGAGCCCCGACGACGTGATGTGCGCCTCGTCGCGGATGGTGGTCAAACGCCGGGGATACCCGGCCTCGGTCCTCGCCTGCACGCTCATCGCCTATGACGAGGCCTTCGAAATGGGCGCAACGCTCGCCGAGGCCGACCGGCCGGTGGCGCTCAACCACCCGCATTGCGCCAAATTCTGCGTGCTGGGCGGCGCGGCCTGCTCGATCTGAGCCCGCGCCGATCGGGGCCCACCGGGGCGTTTCTCCGCGAGGTCCGGGTTTCCTGCCCCCGTTAACCATATTGCAAACCCGGGGTCTTATGGTCCGGGCGATCCGTATCGCCTGGAACCGTCGTAACCGATAACATCATCTGGTCTACGATCTATCTCGGCAATTTCGCCGATTTCGATACCGATGAACTCACGAGGACCGTCGAGGATGCCTCGGCGTTGTTGACCACGTTCGGGGAAGGCGCCGGAAATGCGCTGGCCAACAACATCGTCGATGTGACCACGTTCGCGGCGACGACGTGCTGAACACCGACAACGAAGGCACACCGAACTACATGAGCTACGACCTCGGCAGCGGCACCCAGAGCCCCGAGCTCGATTCGGTCCTCCTGCTCGATGGCACCGTCACCTTCTATGACGGCAGCACCTTTTCGGGCAGCTTCGGCGTCATGCAGGCCGACAACGGCGACACCTTTCTGCTGGTGCGCGACAGCCAGCCGGACCTGGCCAGTCAGGGTATCGACACCATCACCTTCACCTCGGTGCTCGATTCCAACTATGCGGGGATCGGGCAGTACAATGTGGATGACCACGATTTCGTGTGCTTCGGTCCGGGCACCAAGATCGCCACGCCCCTGGGCGCAAAGCGTGCCGACAAGCTCAAGGTCGGCGATATCGTCGTCACGCTCGACAACGGGCCGCTCCCGATCCGCTGGATCGGCAAACGCCGGCTGATCTTCGATACGCCGCATCCGGCGCAACCGGTGCGGATCGCGCGGGGCGCCTTCGGCGACGGGCTGCCGGAGCGCGACCTGATCCTGTCGCCGAACCACCGGGTCCTTGTCGATACCGCCCCGAGCCACGCGCTGCACGATCCGCTCGGGGCCCTCGCACCGGTCAAGGCACTGACCCGGCTCCGCGGCATCCGCTACGCCGCAGGGCGGCGGGCGATCACCTATTTCAGCTTCCTGCTGCCCGGCCACGCCGTCCTGATCGCCGAGGGGATCGCGGCCGAAAGCCTCTATCCGGGCCCCGGGACCTGGGCCAGCCTCACCGGGCCGGAGCGCTCCGACTGGCTGCGGCTTGCAGGGCAGTCGCGGGTGACCGGCGTGCCGCCCGCACGGCTCCTGCTCTCGACCGCCGAGGCCCGGGCCGGGGTCGAGGCGGGCGCCTTGTCCATGCCCTCGTCGCGTCCGAAACCGGCCGGCTGGACGGCCCGCACCCGCCGCGCCCCTGCCCTGCCCGTGCACCTGGCCCCGGCGATGGCGACCGGACGGTCCCAGGCACGTTGAGCCTCAGATTTGCCTTGCCGCGGGCGCCGGGCCGTGCTGAACCCGCATCATGCGCGACCATTACCGTACCATCATCGTCGGCGCCGGCGCGGCCGGGCTGTTCTGCGCCGCCCAGGCGGGGCCCGGCACGCTCGTGCTCGACCACGCGAAGAAGCCCGCCGAAAAGGTGCGGATCTCCGGCGGCGGGCGCTGCAACTTCACCAATCTCGATGCCGGCGCCGCCAACTACCTCGGCGAGAACCCGCATTTCCCGAAATCCGCCCTCGCCCGCTATTCTCCCTGGGATTTCATCGAGCTCCTGTCCCGCCATGGGCTGAGCTGGCACGAAAAGACCCGCGGCCAGCTGTTCTGCGACCAGAAATCCGCCGCCGTGGTCGAGATGCTGCTCGCCGAGGCGCAGGGCGCCGGGGCCGAGATCGTGCTCGGGACGACGGTCGCCACGGTCGACCGCAGCGGCGCAGGCTACCGGCTCGAGACCTCTGCGGGGACCGTGACCGCGGACAATCTCGTGCTGGCCACTGGCGGGCGGTCGATCCCGAAGATGGGGGCCACGGATTTCGCCCATGGCATCGCCCGCCAGTTCGGCCACCGGGTCACCGAGCTGCGCCCCGGCCTGGTCCCGCTCACCTTCGGCGACCGCTTCGCGCCGCTCGCCGGCGTGGCCTTGCCGGTGCGGGCCGCGGCGGGCGGTGTCCGCTTCGACGAGGACCTGCTGTTCACCCACCGCGGGTTGTCCGGTCCGGCGATCCTGCAGATCTCGTCCTACTGGCGCGAGGGCATGGAGATCGAGATCGACCTATTGCCGGGCACCGACCTCGCGGCCCGCCTTGCGGCGCAGAAGCGGCGCTCGGGCCGGCGCGCGCTCACGACCGAACTTGCCGGGGTCCTGCCGGCCCGGCTGGTCGACCATCTCGCGTCCGAGCTCGGGCTCGCGGGCAACCTCGCCGACCAGTCCGACCGGCGCCTCGGCGAGATCGCCGCGGCGCTCGGGGCCTGGCGGCTGACGCCGACGGGCACCGAAGGCTGGCGCACGGCGGAAGTGACCCTCGGCGGCGTCGCCACCGAGGCGCTGTCGTCGAAAACGATGGAATCGGCCCTGTCGCCGGGCCTCTACGTGATCGGCGAGGCGGTCGACGTCACCGGCTGGCTCGGCGGGTACAATTTCCACTGGGCCTGGGCCTCGGCCCGTGCCGCGGGGCTGGCCATCGCGGCACGGGGGTAAGGTTAGCCCGGAACAGCGCCCGGCCCGGCAGGTCAGTTCCGGGTCCAGACCTCCGAATCGCAGACCGCGCCGCCGAGGACGCAGCCCTCGATCTTGAGATGGGTCGCGTTCATGACCACGGTGCCCTGGAAGGTCATGAAGCCCGGCATGTCGGGGTGCTTCATCTTGGGCCCGCCCCAGGTGCCGGCGCCGGTGCTGGTCATGCCGTTGCACATCTCGAACCCGTCGCTGGCGCGGGTGCACATCAGCTTGCCGCCATCGTCGGTGACGGTGATCACCTGGCTGCCCTCACGCAGCCATTGCGTCGTCTCCGCCGCCGCCGGCAGCGTGACCATCGCCACTGCGGCCGCCGCAACGGCGCTCTTCATCCGCTTGTCCATGTCATCCTCCCTGGATCGCTTGTTATTGGTCTTGTTATTGAACGCCAGCTAACACCGACGCGAATCGATCCGGCAAGACAAAAGCGAATGTCCGAATGTTTCTCCTCGCAGGCTACGACGGTGCCGGCACGCGCGCCGCCCGGGAACGCCCTCAGTCGTGCGTGGTGACGTCGCCACCCGACCCTTCTTCCGCCTCCACGCTGTCGGCCCCCCAGACATCCACGTCGGCCCCCGAGGAGGCGGCGGCACGGACGGTCGTGGCGGTGAGCGATATGTTAGCCCCGGAAGACCCCTGCGCCTCGGCGCTGTCGCAGGCGAGCCCGCGGGCTTCGAGGTCGGCGCCGGAACTGGCTTCGGCGGCAAGGTCACCGCAACGCCCGGAGGCCTCCAGTCCCGCCCCCGAGGACGCGGTGAGCGTGACCCGGGCGGCGTCGATACCGGTGAGCACGAGATCGGCGCCGGAACTGGCCTCGGCGGTGAACGCCTCGGCGGCGCTGCCCACGGCGGTCACGTCACTGCCGGCCGACGCGAAGACCGCGGCGAGCTCCGGAAGGGTCACGCGCACCACCACCTCGTCGCCGAGCGCCATCGCCAGCGGCGAGAACCGTTCGAGCCCGCGTGCCTGCTGGTCGATCAGCAGCCGGTCGCCGCTCGTCTCGATCTCGAGGCGCTTGAGCCCCCGGGACGGGCCTTCGGCAGTGACCGAGAACCCTTCGCCCTGGACGATCTCGACGTCGAGCCCCGCGCCCGCCGCCACCTCGGTGAACCCGGACAGATCGAAGCTCCGTTCGGCGGCCAGGACCGGGGCGGCGGCCAGGGCGAGCGAGAGCGTCGCGGGCAGGATTGCGTGTTTCATGACACCCTCCGTGCTGTTGTCATCCGCAGATATGTTAATGCCATTAACTTTCAACCCGCCGCTGGTCCGGGCCCGAGAACTTGTGTAGATCTGGGGGATCGACCCACCGGGCATCGACCCACCGAGCATCTACCCAAGGCGAGAGGCGGCCCCATGAAGATCGCGAGCTTCAACATCAACGGCGTCAAGGCGCGCCTGCCGCTGGTCCTCGACTGGCTGCGCGAGACCGCGCCGGACGTGGCGATCCTGCAGGAGATCAAGTCGATGGACGAAGGCTTCCCGCGCGAGGCCTTCGAAGAGCTCGGCTACAATGTCGAGACCCACGGCCAGAAGGGGTTCAACGGCGTGGCGCTGGTGTCGAAATACCCGCTTCGAGGACGTGATGCGGGGCCTGCCCGGCGCCGCGGGCGCGGGGCGCGAAGGCGTGGACGACGAAGAGGCGCGTTATATCGAGGCGACCGTGGTCGGCGAGACGGCGGTGCGGATCTGCGGTCTCTACCTGCCCAACGGCAACCCGGCGCCGGGCGAGAAATACGACTACAAGCTGCGCTGGATGGAACGGCTCGCGACCCGCGCGGCGGAATTGCTGGCCACGGAAGAGCCGTTCCTGATGGCGGGCGACTACAACGTCATCCCGCAAGCCGAAGACGCCGCCCGGCCCGAGGCCTGGGCCGAGGACGCGTTGTACCTGCCCGAAACGCGCGCGGCCTTCCGCCGGCTGGTCAATCTCGGTCTCACCGAGGCGCTGCGCGCGCGGACGCAGGCGCCGGAACCACCTTCTGGGATTTCCAGCGCGGTGCCTGGCAGCGCAACGACGGCATCCGGATCGACCATTTCCTGCTGTCGCCGCAATGCGCCGACCTGCTCGAGGATTGCCAGATCGACAAGGAGATCCGCGCGCGCGACAAGCCCTCGGACCATGTGCCGATCTGGGTGCAGCTGGCGGCTTAGGGGGTACGCGTGACACGCAAGATCATCATCGACACCGATCCCGGACAGGACGACGCGGTCGCCATCCTGCTGGCGCTGGCGAGCCCGGAACTCGAGGTGCTCGGGATCACCGCGGTCGCCGGCAACGTGCCACTGGCCCTCACCCAGAAGAACGCCCGCATCGTCTGCGACCTCGCCGGGCGCGCGGATGTGCCGGTCTTTGCCGGCTGTACCAGGCCGATGCAACGGCCGCTGGTGACGGCGGAACATGTCCACGGCAAGACCGGGCTCGACGGCCCGGCGCTCTGGGAGCCCGCGACGCCGCTCGCCGAGGCGCACGCGGTCGATTTCATCGTCGATACCCTGCGCAGGGCACCCGCGGGCAGTGTCACGCTCACGCCGCTCGGGCCGCTCACCAACATCGGCACCGCCTTCGCCGAAGCGCCCGACATCGTCGAGCGGGTGCAGGAGATCGTGCTGATGGGCGGGGCCTATTTCGAGGTCGGCAACATCACCCCCGCGGCCGAGTTCAACATCTACGTCGACCCGGAAGCGGCCGAGATCGTGTTCCGCTCGGGGGTGAAGATCACCCAGATGCCGCTCGACGTGACCCATAGAGCGCTGGTCACCCGGCCCCGGCTCGATGCCTTCGCCGCGATGGGCACCCGGACCGGGACCTTCACCGCCGAGATGCTCGACTTCTTCGAGCGCTTCGACATCGAGAAATACGGCTCCGAGGGCGGGCCGCTGCACGACCCCACCACCATCGCCTACCTGCTCAGGCCGGAGCTGTTCACCGGCCGGTTCATCAATGTCGAGGTCGAGACCGGCTCGGAACTCACCCGCGGCATGACCGTGGCCGACTGGTGGGGGGTGACCGACCGGGCGCCGAACGCGATGTTCATGGGCGATATCGACGCGGACGGGTTCTTCGCGCTGCTGACGGAACGGCTCGCCCGGTTGCCGTAGGCGGGAAAGGCGTTTCGAAACGCCTTTCGAAGCGATTTCGAAATCGCTTTGCCCCGGCCCGATGCGCGCACTGGACATCCTGCCGCCGTGCCCCCACATGCCCCTCATGCGCGCGACATTCGACAACAGCTATGCCCGACTGCCGGAACACTTCTACGCCCGGCAACACCCCGACCCGGTGGCCGATCCGGCGCTGGTCGCGGTCAACACGGACCTTGCCGAAGAGCTCGGCATCGACCCCGACAGCATCACCGCGGCGGTGATCGCCGGCAACGAGGTGCCCGAGGGTGCCGAGCCGCTGGCGCAGCTCTATGCCGGGCACCAGTTCGGCAACTGGGTACCGCAGCTCGGTGACGGCCGGGCGCTGCTGCTCGGCGAGGTGATCGACCGCAACGGCCGGCGACGCGACATCCAGCTCAAGGGTGCCGGCCGCACGCCGTTTTCGCGCGGCGGCGACGGGCGCGCCTGGCTCGGGCCGGTGCTGCGCGAATACGTCGTCTCGGAGGCGATGCACGCGCTCGGCCTGCCCACAACCCGGGCGCTGGCGGCCGCGACCACCGGCGAGACGGTCTACCGCGAGCGTCCGCGCCCCGGCGCGGTGCTGGCGCGGGTGGCCGCGAGCCATATCCGGGTCGGCACCTTCCAGGCCTTCGCCTCGCGCGGCGACGTCGCGGCGATCCGCGCCCTGACGGCACACGCGATGGCCCGGCACGCGCCCGAAGCCGAGACCGTGCTCGACTTCTTCTCGCACGTCGTCGCCGCCCAGGCGCGGCTGATCGCGGGGTGGATGAGTTTCGGCTTCATCCACGGGGTGATGAACACCGACAACACCACGATCTCCGGCGAGACCATCGACTATGGCCCCTGCGCCTTTCTCGACGAGTACCACGGCGCCAAGGTGTTTTCCTCGATCGACCGGATGGGGCGCTACGCCTACCAGAACCAGCCGGACATGGCCGTCTGGAACCTCGCGCAGCTCGCCTCGTCGCTGCTGCCGTTGATCTCGGACAGCGAAGACGAGGGCGTGGCGATCGCGACCGAGGCGCTCAACGCCTTCGGGACCCATTTCCGCGACGAATGGCTCAGGCGGTTCCGGGCCAAGATCGGGCTCGTCACGCAGGAGGACGTCGACGAGGCGCTGATCGTCGGGCTTCTGTCGCGGATGTCCACGAGCCGGGCCGATTTCTCCAACACCTTCCGCACGCTTGCGACGTCCGGCTATGCCGGCCACCTGGTCAGCGATCCCGGCGCCTGGGACAGCTGGGCGCCCGACTGGCAGGCACGTCTGGCGCGCGAACCGGGCGACCCCAAGGCCACCATGCGCGCGGCCAACCCGGCGGTGATCCCGCGCAACCACCGGATCGAAGAGATGATCGAGGCCGCGCTCGCGGGCGACTACGCGCCGTTCCACCGGCTTTCGGCGGTGCTGGCGCAGCCGTTCGACGACGGCCCCGACACCGCCGAATACGCCAGGCCGCCGGCGCCGGAGGAACGGGTGCAACAGACCTTCTGCGGCACTTGATCCGCTGGCATCCCGCGCGCATCCGCCCATAATGCCCCCCGCATGCACCAGTTGAAACTCGCCAGCTACAACATCCGCAAGGCCATCGGCCTCGACCGCCGACGCGATCCGGGGCGCATCCTCGACGTGATCAACCAGATCGACGCCGACGTGGTGGTGCTGCAGGAGGCCGACCGGCGGCTCGGGCCACGGCCGACCGCGCTGCCGCGGAAACTCATCGAGGACCACACCGACCTGGTCCCGGTGCCGCTGGCCGCGAACGACGTGTCCCTCGGGTGGCACGGCAACGCGATCCTGGTGCGCAAGGGCACCGAGATCAGTGACCCGCAGCGGATCGAGCTGCCGGGGCTGGAGCCCCGGGGCGCGGTCTCGGTGGTGGTTGGCGGGCAGCTCCGGATTGCCGGCGTCCACCTCGGCCTGATGCGCCGGCACCGCCACGGGCAGCTGCGCGCCGTGTGCGCGGCGCTGGCGCAGTGCACGAACCCGACGGTGGTGCTGGGCGACTTCAACGAATGGAGCCCGCATGCCGGGCTGGAAGAATTCCACGGCGATTTCGAGATGCACGCGCCGGGGCTGTCCTATCACGCCTCGCGACCCATGGCGGCGCTCGACCGGATCGGGCTGTCGCCGGGCGTCGGGTTCCGCGATGGCGGGGTGCTGGAGACACAGCTTGCCCGGGTCGCCTCGGACCACTTGCCGATCTGGGCCGAAATACAGTTGACAAACGGGATGAAGAAAGACCCGTAGTGCGCTGTTATCCAGCCATTTAGACTGCGTTCTATAGCCCCATCGCCTTGCGCAGCATGTTGAGCGCGACGAGGGTCAGGAAGACCCCGAAGACGCGTTTGAGCGGTTTCGGATCGAGCGCATGGGCGAGCTTTGCGCCGAGTGGCGCGGTGAGCGTGGTCATGGCGATGACCACGAGGAAAGCCGGGATATTGACCGCGCCCAGCGTGAAGGGCGGCGCCCCGGCGACATCGACGAACAGGAAGGCGATCACCGAGGGCAGCGCGATGAGGAAGCCGAACCCGGCCGCCGTCGCGACCGCGCGGTGGATCGGGATGCCGTGCAGGGTCATGATCGGCACACCGAAGGAGCCGCCGCCGATCCCCATCAGCACCGAGAGGAAGCCGACCAGCGGTGACAGCGCCCAGCGCAGCGGCCCGGTCGGCATCGCGTCGGCGATCCGCCAGGCGGAATTGCCGAACAGCATGTAGAGCCCGATCGCGAAGGCGAGCCCGCCGAAGATCATCTGCAGGGTCGTCGAGCGCAGGCCCGCGGCCACCAGCACGCCGATCACGGCCCCGATGGCGATGCCGGGAGCCCAGGTCCTGAGGATCTCCCACTGCACCGCGCCACGCCGGTTGTGGGCGGAAACCGAGCGCGCCGAGGTCACGATGATGGTGGCGAGCGAGGTGGCGAGACAGACCTGCATGAGCTCGCCCGACTCATAACCGAGCCCGGCGAAGGTGTAGTAGAAGGCCGGCACCAGGACGATCCCGCCGCCGACGCCGAGCAGACCCGCGAGCACCCCGGCAAAGGCGCCGATCGCCATGAGCAGGAACAGAAGCGGCAGATGTGACGCGATCTCAGTCATGGAGCGTCCTCCTTTGTCCCCCTATCCGGCACCGGCGGCGGGAGGTCAAGCGCGCCCGGAGGCCGGGTCCGACCCGGGTTGTGGTCGCTGCGGCCGGGCTGTAACCTCGCCCGGAAGCGCTCTCCCCTGCGCGCCCCCACATCCGAAAGTCCCCAGATGCCGCCCAGCCTGTTCCGAACGGCCGCGATCCTTGCGTTGATGTCGATGGTCGGCCCCTTCGCGATCGACATGTTCCTGCCGGCGATGCCGGCGATCGCGCAGGACCTCAGCGCCTCCGAGACCGCGGTGCAGGGCACGATCACCTTCTATTTCCTCGCCTTCGGCCTCGCCCAGCTGGTCTACGGCCCCTGGGCCGACATGTCGGGGCGCAAGCCGCCGATCTACACCGGGCTCGCCGTCTTTGCGCTCGGCTCGGTCGGCGCGGTCTTCGCGCCCGGGATCGAGGCGCTGATCGTCGCGCGGATGGTCCAGGGGCTTGGCGGTGCCGCGCTGATGGTGGTGCCCCGCGCGATCATCCGCGACCTCTACACCGGCCACGAGGCGACACGAGTGATGTCTTTGATCATGCTGGTGATTTCGGTCTCGCCGATGCTGGCGCCGCTCGCCGGCAGCGGGGTGATCGCGCTCGCAGGCTGGCGGGGCGTGTTCGCTGTGCTCGGCGCGGTGGCGCTCGCCTGCCTGGCGCTCGCGGCCTTCGTCCAGCCCGAGACGCTGGCCCCGGAGCGCCGCACGCCGGTCAACCTGCGTGCCTTCGGCCGCGGCGCGCGCACGCTCGCCCGGGCGCCGGTGTTTCTCGGGCTGACCTTCATCGGCGCCTTCGGGATGGCCAGCTTCTTCACCTTCATCTCCTTCGCCCCCTTCGTCTACCAGCAGGAATTCGGGCTCTCGCCCACCGGGTTTTCGCTGCTGTTCGCGGTCAACGCCGTGGGGTTCTTCGGCGCGAGCCAGGTCGCGGCGCCGCTGGGCATGCGGTTCACCGCGGCGCGGGTGATGCTGGTCGGCACCGCCGGCTTCGCGCTGTTCACCGCGCTACTGCTCCTCCTCGCGCTCACGGGCCTTGCCAGCCTGACGGTGATCACGGTCTGCCTGTTCGTCGCCAATGCCTTTCTCGGCCTCGTCATCCCCACCTCGATGGTGATGGCGCTCGAAGAGCACGGCGACATCGCCGGGCTCGCCTCGTCGCTCGGGGGCACTTTGCAGATGCTGACCGGCGGCGTGGTGGTGCTGATCGCGGGGCCGTTCTTCGACGGCACCGCGCTGCCGATGATCGCCAGCATCGCCGCCTGCGCCGCGGTGGCCTTCGGGCTTGCGCTGGCGACCCTGCCGCGGGTCAACGCCTGAGGGTCAGGCTCGCGTTCAGGCGGGCGCCGCCTCCGGCACCTGCGCCAGCGCCGCAAGCACCAGCTCCGGCCCGGCCCCCGGCGCGCTCGCCCCTTCCGACAGCGCCCGGCGCCAGGCCCGGGCGCCGGGCCGGCCCGCAAACAGCCCCAGCATGTGCCGGGTGACGTCATGCGCCCTGCTCCCCGCCGCGACATGCGCCTCGACATAGGCCAGCATGGCGCGGGCGACGTCATGCGCGGTCCGCCCTGCGGGCAGTTGGTCGAACAGCGCTGCGTCGACGTCCAGCAGGAGCGCGGGGGTGTGATAGGCGGCGCGGCCGATCATCACCCCGTCCATACCTGCTGCGAGATGGGCCCGTGCCGCTTCCAGCGTCTCGATCCCGCCGTTGATCGACAGGTGCATGTCGGGGAAAGCGCGTTTCATCTCGTGGACGAGGTCGTAGTCGAGCGGCGGGACATCGCGGTTTTCCTTCGGCGACAGCCCCTGCAGCCAGGCCTTGCGGGCGTGGATCGCGACACGCGCGATGCCGGCGCGCGCGATCGTGTCGAGGAAGGCCGGCAGCACCTCGCGCGGCTCCTGGTCGTCGACCCCGATCCGGCATTTCACGGTGATCTCCGCCGTCGTGGCGGCCTCCCGCATCGCCGCGACACACTCCGCGACGAGCTCCGGCGTCTTCATCAGCACCGCCCCGAAGGCGCCGGACTGGACGCGGTCCGAGGGGCAGCCGACGTTGAGGTTGATCTCGGGGTAGCCGCGCGCCTCGGCAAGGCGCGTGGCCTCGGCAAGTTCCGCAGGGTCGGATCCGCCGAGCTGCAGCGCCACCGGCTGCTCCTCGGGGGAATAATCCAGGAGGTGCAGCGCGCCGCCCCGCACCAGCGCCGGTGCGGTCACCATCTCGGTGTAGAGCAGCGCCTCGCGGCTCATCAGCCGGTGGAAGGACCGGCAATGCCGGTCGGTCCAGTCCATCATGGGTGCCACGCTCAGCCGAGCAGCGTTTTTTGCATTACATGTCAATGACTTACCGCGCCCTCTCCGGTTAAGCGCTGTAGCAAGATTTGCCTGGGTTTCCCGGTGTTTCCCCAGGTTTCCCGGGGTTTCCAGAACAGGCTTGCTACGCCGTAGCAACTTCATCGCCCCAGGTCGCGCTTTCCCGATCCGCGCCCCGCCAGCCCGCGGTTTCGCACCTCGGCCCGGCAACGAGCATTTTTCCGTTTCCGTGCTCCGAGGGTCGAACCGACTTCCCCGTCGTAGTCAACCTATCTGGAGATCACAACCATGACCCACACTTTAGACCTGAACAATCAAACCCGCAGCCTGACAGACATGATGGCCCTCGTTCACGGCACAGCTCCCCTCCCTGGCTTCGGAGCACAGCCGAGCACCACTGCGGCCCGGGTCTCGAGCTCTGCTGCCGGCCCGGCGACCAATGGCAAGAAGCCTCGCGCCAAGAAGAACTCGAACAACAGTCTCCCCAAGAACAAGGACGCGATGAAGCACATCACCACGGTTGACGGCAAAGACGGCAACGTCAGCTACCGGGTCCAAATTCGTCGGCAGAAGGACGGGAAGGCTACCAGCATTTGCGAGACCTTCCCGGACTACAATTCCGCGAAGACGTGGCGCGATGACCAGCTCACGACGATTTCTGCCAAGGGGCTGTCTGTGCCCAAGAGCAGGATCAAGACTGTTTCAGCTGTCATTCAATATCGAAAGGACAAGCACAACAAGGAGGTGGAGAGAACCACGACCCAAGTGCTCAACTTTCTGCAAGCGCACCCGTTCGGGCAGACCCCGGTCCGCGACCTGACCGAAGAGAAACTGATCGAATTCGCTGAAGGCCTGATCGCTACCGGAATGCGCCCGCAAACTGCTGCGACCTATATGACCATCCTCGCCTACACGTTGAAGTGGGCGCGTCGCAGGAAGGTGGCTGTGCCACCCAATGTCGTCGAAGAGGCGATGCAGCAGCTTTGGGAAGACGAGGTCCTCGAACGCTCTGTAGAGCGGGAACGAGTCGCTGATCGTTCGGAGCTCGACAAGATTTTTGCGCTTCGGGTGGCGAACAAGCGCCAGAAGCTCCCGCTCGTGACGATCACCATCTTTGCGCTGTTTTCGACGCGCCGTCTCGGCGAGATCTGCCGTCTGCGCTGGGACGACCTCAACGTTGCAGACAGCATGATCCTCGTCAGAAAAATGAAGCACCCGCGAAAGAAGAAGAGGTATGATCGGTGGGTCAAACTCACGCCTGAGGCGCTGGCCATCATCCAAGCGATGCCCCGGGTCTCCGAGTTCATCTTCCCATACAATCCGCGTTCCCTCGGCACAGCATTTCGCCGGCACTGCAAGACGGCCGAGATCGAGGATCTGCATTTCCACGACCTGCGCCATAGCGGCATCACCCGTCTCTTCGAGCTCGGCGAGACCGCGCCCTTTGTGATGCTCTACTCGGGTCACAAGAAATCGGACACGCTCGACCGCTACACCCATGTCGAGAAGCGGCAAGATCGGTTCAGCGACTGGGAATGGCTCGCGAAAGTGCTTGCCGCTTGCGTGGCCGGGTCTCCGATCTGAAGTAATTCGACCGCAGATAGCGCCGTTGATGGCCGCCACCGAAAGGTGGCGGCTTTTTTTGACCAACAGTTTTCCGGCGCATTTCAAACGAACCCAACTCCTCCCTGACACAAACAAGGAGTTGAAGATGTCGACGTTTGAAATGCTCATGGTGATGTTCAAGGGATCGCCCATGATCAGTATCGAGGATGCAGCGCAGTTCTGGTCTATGGAACCCAACACTCTCGTCGCGAAGATCGACACGGGTGCAGTCCGGTTGCCATACATCAGGCTGGCTGACAGCCAGAAAGCGCAACGGATGTTCATGACGATCGACCTTGCCGCGTATATCGACCAACGCCACGCCGAGGCGTTGTCGAAGTTCGGGGAGAAATGGTCGGAAGACGCGAAAGACGCGGAAGACGCGGAAGACGCGGAAGACGCGTAGGAGCACCGCACCTGCAACCTGATCCAGACGATATCGCGACCTGGGTTGGCCCTGTTTTCTCGGCTACGCTATTTCCCAAGCTGGTGTCCTTCTGGACATCGGAGACGAGCTCAGCCGACGCGGAATCCGCGATCACGCGAATGCGCTTCGCGGGTTACCAAAGCCCCAGGAGAGAGCCCCATCCACACGCCTCGCAGTTCGACCGCAGCCACCAGTCGGACATAGTAATCGTCTCGAAACAATCTGTAGCCACATCGTTGTCAATTTCGAGTTGCATCGTCGAACTACTGATCGCTTGTGCATTGGCCCCCAATCGTGCCAGCCTGAGCTCAGGTCCCGCAACGTAGCGGTCAAAAAAACAGAGATTTCTTGGGGCGAGTGAGGAGGTTTCGGCGTGGCAAGGCTGGAAGAGATCAAGAACGGTGCATTCGTTTCCGGCATCGTTCCGAACCAGACCGTCGACGTCGTGTCAGTGGAATGGATCGGGGACCAGGCCATCAATCTCGTCTACCGCACCCCGGGCGGGACGGTCTCCGAAACGACATTGTTTCGCGAAGACGAGTTCCGTCTGAACGTCGAACATCGCGGCCGGGCGTGGTCGTTCGATGCCGACGGGAGCCTGTTGCGGCTCGTCACCGAGGCGAACCGCATCAAGCTCGCCCACTATTTCGACCCCTACCTTGCGATCCATTCGAGCCTTGTCGATCCGCTGCCCCACCAGATCACCGCCGTCTACGGGGAGATGCTATCCCGACAGCCGCTGCGCTTCCTTCTGGCCGATGACCCCGGGGCCGGAAAGACCATCATGGCCGGCCTACTGATCAAGGAGTTGATCGCGCGCAGTGACCTTGAGCGTTGCCTGGTTGTCGCGCCGGGAAGCCTGGTCGAACAGTGGCAGGACGAACTCGGCGAGAAGTTCTCGCTGGAGTTCGACATCCTGACCCGCGAAATGGTCGAGACGTCTCGCGGCGGCAACGCCTTCAACGACAAGAACCGCCTGATCGCTCGCCTCGACGTCCTCGCAAGGAATGAGGACCTCCAGCAGAAACTGATGTCATCCAACGAATGGGACCTCATCATCTGCGACGAGGCCCATCGGATGTCCGCCAGCTACTTCGGTGGCGAGGTCAAATACACGAAGCGATACCAGCTCGGCCAACAGCTTGGGCGAGCATGCCGTCATTTCCTGCTGATGTCCGCCACCCCCCACAACGGGAAAGAAGAGGACTTTCAGCTGTTCATGGCACTGCTCGACGGTGACCGGTTCGAAGGGAAGTTCAGAGACGGCGTCCACTTCGCTGATAGTGGCGACATGATGCGACGGCTCACCAAAGAAGAGCTGCTGAAGTTCGATGGCCGCCCGCTGTTTCCGGAACGTCGCGCCTACACCGTGAAATACGAGCTGTCCCCAGAAGAGGCCGCGCTCTACAGCGCGGTCACCGAGTATGTCCGGACGGAGATGAACCGCGTCCAGCGGTTCGCCGAGCAGGATGCCAAGAAACGCAATAACGTTGGCTTCGCCCTGCAAATCCTCCAACGGCGCCTCGCATCGTCCCCTGCCGCAATTTTCCAGTCGCTGCGGCGGAGGCGCGAACGCCTCGAGGCCGAGTTGGCAGAGGCCAGGCTCGCCCGGAGGGGTGCGCGTCCAGATTTCGGCAAGTCCGATGTCGCCGACGAAATTCTGACCAACATCGAGGAATACAGCCAGGACGAGGTCGATGAGTTCGAAGACCTGATTTCGACGGGTGCCACGACCGCCGAAACCATAGAACAGCTTGAAATCGAGGTTCAGACGCTCGTGGCGTTGGAGGCCATGGCCCTCGACGTCCTTCGATCTGGGCGCGACACGAAGTGGACCCAGCTCGATCGTATCCTTGACGACAACCTCATGGTCGATGCGGCGGGCAACCGTCGCAAGCTGATCATTTTCACGGAACCCAAGGATACTCTCCAATACCTGCTCGAGAAAGTTCGGGCCCGAATTGGCAGACCGGAAGCGGTCGAGGTCATCCACGGCGGGGTGACGCGCGAGGAACGTCGTAAGATCGTTGAACGCTTCATGCAGGACCGGGACATGCTGGTGCTGATTGCCAACGATGCCGCCGGCGAGGGCGTGAACCTTCAGCGCGGGCATCTGATGGTCAACTATGACCTGCCGTGGAATCCGAACAAGATCGAACAGAGGTTTGGCCGGATCCATCGGATTGGCCAGACGGAGGTATGCCACCTGTGGAACCTGGTGGCAGCAGACACGCGCGAAGGTGAGGTCTACGCCCGCCTGCTGGACAAGTTGGAAGCCGCGCGGGAAGCCCTCGGGGGCCGGGTCTACGACGTGCTCGGCGAGTTGTTCGAAGGGACGGCCCTCCGCGACCTTCTGGTCGAAGCGATCCGATACGGTGAACAGGAAGACGTGAAAGCCCGTCTATTCCAGACGGTTGACGGAGCGGTGGACCAGGGGAACCTGTTGTCGCTCCTGGAGCGCCGTGCACTCACAGACGACACCATGCCAGCGGCGCGCATCGAAGAACTCCGCCTCGAGATGGAACGGGCCGAGGCCCAACGGCTGCAACCGCACCACATCCAGAGTTTTTTCATCGAGGCATTCCAACGCCTTGGCGGCCAGGTGAAACGTCGCGAGGAAGGGCGCTGGGAGATCATTCACGTTCCGCTCAGTGTTCGCGAACGCGATCGACAGATCGGGACGGGAGCGCCGGTTCAGAAGGCCTATGAACGGATCTGCTTTGAGAAGAGCAAGATCAACCAGCAGCCCGTGGCAGCATTCATCTGCCCTGGTCACCCCCTCCTCGACGCCGTGATCAGCCTGACCCGGGAACAACACGATCACCTCATGAAGCGCGGTGCGATCCTCGTCGACGACACCGATCCGGGCGATGAGATTTCCGCACTGTTCCTGCTGGAGCACAGTGTGCAGGACGGTCGAGCAGCCGCTGGTGGGAAACCGCATGTCATTTCTGAGCGGCTTCAATTTGCAGCGATTGGAGCCAACGGCATGGCATCGAACGCCGGGATTGCCCCTCACCTCAACCTCCGGCCGGCGAAACCCGAGGAGATGGCCGCGGTCCAAGACCTACTGAATGCAGACTGGCTGCGAAACGACCTCGAGAGCACCGCCGTCCGCTTTGCCACGGTGGAACTCGCTCAACGGCATCTGGCGGAGGTCAAGACGCGGCGCCTGCCGGAGATCGACAAGGTCGAGCGGGAGGTGAAGACCCGCCTTCAGAAAGAAATCAACTACTGGGACTCGCGTGCCTTCGAGCTCAAGGAAGAAGAGCGCGCCGGCAAGAAGACCCGCTTGAACTGGCAGAATGCGCAGCGTCGTGCCGAGGACCTTGCCGAGCGCTTGAAACGGCGCCTCGCCTCGCTCGAACAGGAACGGTTCATCACGTCTCAACCCCCTCGGGTGCGAGGCGGCATGGTTGTCATTCCACGCGGTCTTCTCGCAACGCGAGCCCCTGCCCTGGAACTTGCTGGCGCCCCGAGTGGCTTCTCTGAAGACCCGGCGGCGCGGCGCCGGATCGAAGAGGCGGCGATGAACGCCGTCATGTCGGCGGAGCGCGCCTTGGGCAACACGCCCACGGACGTCGCATCTCAGAAGATCGGCTACGACATCCAGTCATTCGACCCGGAGTCCGGGCACCTGCGTTTCATCGAGGTCAAAGGCCGCATCGATGGCGCCGACACCGTGATGATCACGCGTCAGGAGATCATCACCTCGCTCCACGAGCCGGAAAAATACATCCTCGCGATCGTCCAGGTCGCAGACGGGTTCGCACGGGAGCCGCGGTATGTCCGGGGTGCCCTTGACACCCGCGAGCCCCCGTTCGACCACAGTGCGGTTCAGTTCAGCATCAAACGCCTGCTCGAACGGGCGAGTTCACCAGCGTGACGGCAAGGAGGCAGGAATGGCAGCCAAAGAAATGACCAAGAAGCGGGCGAAGCTATTGGCCGAGCTTGAGTATTTGCTCGGAAGCGAGTGTTACAACGGCAACATCCAGAACTGGGGACCGAACGGGATCCAATACATGTGGATAGGCATGCAAGATTGACCCCCATC
>JAWKXC010000037.1:0-25436 GCA_041397205.1 Paracoccaceae bacterium | reverse complement strand
GCCGGCTCCGCCCCCGACGAGACCACGCTGCCGGGAGACATTCTCGCCGACAAGGAAGCGCTCGAACTGATCCGCTCCTACTACGCGATCCCGGAAAACCAGCGCCGTCGGTTGTTCGAACTGGCCCGCGTGCTCTCCGACGCCGCTTGACCCGCTGAGCGCCATTGGCTACCGCCGGGCAGGACTTCCCCGGTGGCGCCATGAGCATCGACGATCCTGACCTGCGACGAGACCTGATCGCCACGGCCCACGCCGTGGCGGACGCCGCGCGCGCGGCGACCTTGCCGCATTTCCGCAGCCTCACTCTCGCTGCCGACAACAAGCGCGCCGACGGCTTCGATCCGGTCACCGAGGCCGACCGCGCGGCCGAGGCTGCCATGCGCACGATACTGGCCGAGCGGCGCCCCGACGACGCCGTCTTCGGCGAGGAATTCGGGATCCAGCCCGGCACCAGCGGGCTCACCTGGGTGCTCGACCCGGTCGACGGCACCCGCGCCTTCCTTGCCGGCACGCCGACCTGGGGCGTGCTGATCGCGGTCGGCGGCCCGGCCGGCCCACAGCTCGGCGTCGTCGACCAGCCGTTCATCGGCGAGCGCTTCATCGGCGGATTCGGGCACGCCGAGGTCGTGGGACCCCGGGGACGCCAGACACTCGCCACAAGGGCGGCGCGACCGCTGGACGAGGCGATCCTGTTCACCACCTTCCCCGAGGTCGGGACCGAGACAGAGGCCCGGGCCTTCCGCAGCCTTGCCGCGCGGGTCCGGCTCACGCGTTACGGGCTCGACTGCTACGCCTACGCCCTGGTCGCCGCGGGGCAGGTCGACCTCGTCGTCGAAGCCGGGCTCGCACCCTACGACATCCAGGGGCCGCAGGCGCTGATCGAGGCGGCGGGCGGCATCGTCACCGACTGGCAGGGGCGTCCGGCGCACGAGGGCGGCCGGGTGATCGCCGCCGCCAACGCAGAGGTCCATGCCGCAGCCCTTGAGATCCTGTCGACGGCGCCCGAGAACGACTGAGTGGCAACGCATCCTTAACTCTTTTGTGCAAGCATCGCCGGCACGGGCTCACGGCCTTCGCGCCGACGGCCACCCAAGGCAAGGCGACCTCGCGAGGCGGAAGGCCCCGCGGGGTCGCGGCCGTTTCCGGAGGGGCTGAGCCGTCGGGCCGCGCCGGGAAGGCCCCAGAGCAGGCCCGCCCCTGCCCCCGGGTCGCGGCGGGGCATCCTTCGGCCTGTCCCGGGCGCGCAAGGCAGACCCCGCGCCCGACCCCGCCCGTCTTCGGTTCACAAACAGCTCGCGGTTCGCGGGCCGCCGCCCCGGGGGATTCGGCCGCTGCGCGCGTCGCTCGCGCCGAAGACGTCCCGCCCGCGTCTCGCCGGGTTGAGGATGTTGCCGGACGGATCCCGAGACCGGGGCGTGATCCGCTACAATTCCTCCACGCTCAGCACCCCGGGCAGCGATTTCAACGCCCCCTTGATCTGCGGGTTGAGCGGCACCGCATCGCCGATGTCGATGTCGACTTCGCCGGGAAGCGTCGGGTCCATCAGGCAGAAGCTGAGCGAGCCGGGCCGGGCAGTCTTGGCCTGCACCGCGGCCTTCTCGAGCAGGGCGGCGACGGTGGCCACGGCCCCCGCCTCGGCGAGATAGACCCTGAGCGCCATCCCGCCCGCATCGGCCACCACGGTGTCGACCGGCGCCACCGAGCGACCCAGCAGCTTGAGTTGATCCGCCTCCACAGCCTGCCTCGACCGTCACCACCACGTTGGCGCCGGTTTCGAGATTGTCGCGCGCCGCGTCGAGCACGTCGGAGAACAGCGTGACCTCGTAGAGCCCGGTCGGATCCGAGAGCCTGACGAAGGCAAAGCGGTTGCCGCGCGCCGACTTGCGCCCTCGGCGCGACGACACCGTGCCGGCCATCTTGGTCACCAGCGGCGCGCGTCTTCGGCCTTCTTCGTCACCTCGTCGAGGGTCAACACCCTTGCGCTTCAAGGCCGGCAGGTAGTCGTCGAGCGGGTGGCCGGAGAGGTAGAACCCCACCGCCTTTGTGCCTCGCCGGCTCGCCCGGAAGGCAGCCAGTCGGCCACAGGCGCAAGCCGGGGCCCGGGCAGGTCGTCGCCCGTCTCGCCGAACAGCGAGACCGGGCGCTCGCGCTGGTCATGGATCGCCGCCGAATAGCCGACCAACGCGTCGAGCGCGGCGAGCACCCGGTGCGGTTGGTCGAGCACGTCGAAGGCCCCGGCGCGCCAGCATCTCCAGCGGGCGTTTGCCGACGCGCTTGAGGCCCCGCCCGCCGGGGCCGGGCGAGGTCGAACAGAGGACGAAAGGCTTGTCGATCCCGTCCACCTGACGCGCTTCGACGATCAGCCACCGCCTCGACACCGACGTTCTGGAGCGCCCCGAGCGCGTAGTGGATCTCGCTCCGTCCTTCACCGTGAAGGCTGCCTCCGACCGGTTCACGCATCGGCGGCACGATCTCGATGTCGAGCCCGCGGCGTGCACTCGGCATAGACCCCGAGCTTGTCGGTGAGGTGGATGTCGCAGTTCATCACGCCCACGCCATGAACCTCGACCGCGGTTCGCCTTCAGCCAGGCGGTCTGGTAGCTCACCACCGCGTAGGCCGCCGCGTGCGACTTGTTGAAGCCGTAGTTGGCGAATTTCTCGAGAAGGTCGAACACCTCGACGCCTCTTCGCGTCGACCCCGTTCTTCGCCGCCCTGCCTGAACTTCGCCGCTCCGCGTCCATCGCCTCCTTGTTCTTCTTGCCCATCGCCTGGCGCAGGAGGTCGGCGCCGCCGAGCGAATAGCCCGCCATCATCTGGGCGATCTGCATCACCTGCTCCTGGTAGACGATGATGCCTTGGCCCCTGAGGATATGGTCGATCAGCGGGTGCACCGAGGCGCGTTTCTTCACCCTGTTCTTCACGTCGCAATAGGTCGGGATGTTCTCCGATCGGGCTGGGGCGGTAGAGCGCGACGAGGGCCACGATGTCCTCGATGCAGGTCGCCGCATCCGCCGCAGCGCGTCCATCATCCCCGAGCTTTCCACCTGGAACACCGCCACGGTCCGGGCGCTGGCATAGAGCGCGTAGGTCTTCGATCGTCGAGCGGATGTATTGATGTCGCTCTCGGCCCCCGCGGCGGGCGTGTAGATCTCGCTGTCGTCGGCGGCGATGCGCAGTCGCGCCCGCCCGCATGGATGAGGTCGATCGCGTCTCTGATCACTGCGGAGGGTCTTCAACCCGAGGAAGTCGAACTTCACGAGCCCTGCTCGCTCGACCCATTTCATGTTGAACTGGGTCGCGCATGTTTCGGAGCGCGGGTCCTGGTAGAGCGGCACCAGCTCGTCGAGCGCCGGTCGTGCCGATCACCACGCCCGCGGCGTGGGTCGAGGCACGGCAGGAGCCCTCGATCTGCTGGGTATAGTCGAGCAGCCGCGCCACCACCTCCTCGCGGCGCGCCTCTTCGCCAAGGCGCGGCTCCTCCTTGCGCGCGCGCTCGATCGACACCGGCTTCACCCCCTCCACGGGGATCATCTTCGACAGCCGGTCGACCTGGCCGTAGGGCATCTGCAACACCCGCCCGACGTCGCGCACCGCCGCCTTGGAGAGCAGCGCGCCGAAGGTGATGATCTGCCCCACCCGGTCGCGGCCGTATTTCTCCTGCACGTAGCGGATGGTTTCCTCGCGCCGGTCCATGCAGAAATCGATGTCGAAGTCGGGCATCGACACCCGCTCGGGGTTGAGGAAGCGCTCGAACAGGAGCGAGTAGCGCAAGGGGTCAAGGTCAGTGATGGTGAGCGCGTAGGCGACGAGCGAGCCCGCGCCCGAACCGCGCCCCGGCCCTACGGGGATGTTCTGGTCCTTCGACCACTTGATGAAGTCGGCGACGATCAGGAAGTAGCCGGGGAAACCCATCTGCTCGATGATCCCGAGCTCGAACCTCAGCCGTTCCTCGTAAGCCTCGCGCGGGGCTGCCGGCTCGATCACCGCAAGCCGGGCTTCCAGCCCCGCCCAGGCCTGGCGGCGCAATTCCTCGACTTCGTCGTCGGCGAACTTTGGCAGAATCGGGTCGCGCTTGGCCACTTTGAAGGCGCAGCGCCGGGCGATCTCGACGGTGTTCTCGACCGCTTCCGGCAGGTCGGCGAACAGCGTCGCCATCTCCTGGCCGCTCTTGAAATAGTGCTGCGGCGTGAGGTGGCGGCGCGGCTCCTGCTGGTCGACGTAGGCCCCCTCCCTGATGCAGATCAGCGCGTCGTGCGCCTCGTAGAGCGCGGGCTTCGGGAAGTAGACGTCGTTGGTCGCCACCAGCGGCAGGCCCATCGCATAGGCCATCTCGACGAAGCCGCGCTCGGTCGCACGTTCGGGTTCGGGCAGCTGGCCGGTCTCGACCGGGTGGCGCTGGAGTTCCACGTAGAGCCGGCCGGGGTAGATCCCGGCAAGCCGCGCCATCAGCGCCTCGGCTCCGGACCGGTCGCCGCGCTGGAGATGCTTGCCCACCGGCCCCTCGGCCCCGCCGGAGAGGCAGATGAGTCCCTTGGAATACTGCGCGAGTTCGGCGAGCGTGACCTGCGGCACGCCGTCATGCTTGTCGACGTAGAGGCAGGTGTTGAGCTTCATGAGGTTGCGGTAGCCCGCCTCGTTCTGGGCCAGCAGCACCAGCGGCGCGGGCGGCTTCGCCGCTTCGCCCGGGGTGGGCGCGTCGAAGGCCACCGAGACCTGGCAGCCGATGATCGGCTGCACCCCGGCCCCGGAGGCGTATTCGGAAAACTCCAGCGCGCAGAACATGTTGTCGGTGTCGGTGACGGCGACGGCGGGCATCGACTGGGCGGCACAGAGGCCCGCGAGCTTCTTCACCGGCACCGCCCCCTCGAGCAGGGAGTATTCGGTATGGACGCGCAGGTGGATGAATCGGGGGGCTTGGGACATGGGGCCGAGTCTAGGCGCAGGGACGACGGGGGCAAGACACGAAAACTTAGCTCGTGGTCTGTTTTGGTCTTGACCGGCGCCCGGGCGACATCAATACTTAGCATCATGACTAACCAAATCGACCTCGCTCTTCGCCGCCCTCGCCGACCCGACCCGGCGCGCCGTGGTCGAACAGCTCAGCGCCGGCGCCCAGCCGGTGAAGGTGCTGGCCGAACCGCACGCCATGGCCCTGCCTTCCTTCCTGCGTCACATCGAGGTGCTGGAGGCGGCAGGACCCCGTGGCCACCTGCAAGGAGGGCCGGCTGAGGATGGTGGCGCTGCGGCCGAAATCGCTCGACCCGCTCGACGGCTGGCTCGACGGCCAGCGCCGCCTCTGGGAAGGGCGCCCGCCCGGCTCGAAGCGGTCGCCCGGCGGCTCGAGCTCGAAACCAACCCGATGCCCGGGCGCCCCGAGTCCGGGCGCCCCAAGCCCGGATAGGACCAGGCATGAGCCCGGAGCACGGCCAGTTCACCATCGAGAAAGTCATCCCCGCGAGCCCCGCGAGCGTGTTTCGCGCCTTCGCCGACGCGGACGAGAAAATGCGCTGGTTCACGCCCCCCGGCACGGCACGCGAGGCCTACAGCCTCGATTTCCGGCCCGGCGGGGCGGGAAACCGGGCGCTTCATCATCGCCGACGGCCCCGGGGCCGGCCTGCACGAGAACGCCATCACCTACCTCGACATCGTCGAGAACGCGCGCATCGTCTACGCCTGTGCGATGAGCTGGGACGGGCGGGTGCATTCCGCCTCGCTCGCCACTGTGAGCTTCGCGCCGACCGAGGCGGGTTGCAGGCTCACCCTCACCGAACAGGGCGCGCATTTCGCCCTCCGACGGCCCCGATGCGCCAGCGGCGGTATCGACGCCCAGCTCGACCGCCTCGCCGCCCTTTTCGCCTGAACCGCCACGCGCCCGGAGAACCCCAATGGACATCTTCGCCTTCAACCCCGAAACCGACCTCGAGCTCGAAAAGGTCGTCGCCGCCAGCCCCGACGTCGTCTGGCGCCGCCTCACCGAGACTGCGCTGATCGAAGAATGGTTCTGCCCCAAGCCCGGCGGCACGACGTGGTGATGGGTTCCGCGCCCCGGCGGCGCCTTCCACTCCCCGATGCGCGGGCCGAACGGCGAGGCGATGGACGAGGGCGCGGGCTGCATCCTCGTGGCCGAACCGGGCAAAGTGCTCGCCTTCACCGATGCCATGGGGCCGGGGTTTCACCCCCGGGGCAAGGGCTTCATGACCGGGGTCTACATGCTCGCGCCGACCGAAGCCGGCACGAAGATCGTCGCCCGGTCGCTCCACGCCAACCCCGGGACCGCGCCCAGCACGCCGAGATGGGGTTCCACGAAGGCTGGGGAACCGCCATCGACCAGCTCGCGGCCCGCCGCCACGCTCTGAACCCCGCGAATGCGCCGGGCGTGTCCCGGACGGCGGCACGTCTGGGGCGCGCCCGCTTGCACGCACCGGGCTTCAAAGAATGCCCCCGGTGGGGGAACCCGGGGGGTGCGCAGTCGGTCAGTCGCGCCATTGGCTGGCGTCTTGGAATGTCTCAGGCGCGGCCAGGGCCTCGGAGATCGCCACCTTCATCGCGTCATCCACCGAACGGTCGCCCGGTGGCCAGCTGGAACGCCGGGTAGAACCGCTCGGCGTTCTGACACCGCGGCGCCGATCAGCAGGTTGAGCTGCTCCGGCCCCGCCATCAGGCCGCCGGCCAGCACCAGACCGTAGCGGTAGACCATAAGCCGCTGCTCATACCAGTAGGTGAAGGCCCCGGCCCAGATCTGGTCGTTGGTGAGGTTCAGCAACTCGTAGAGCTCGGGCAGCTTCGCCGCCGGCGGCTCCATCTCGAAGGTGCAGATCAGTCGAAGAGTCTCGTCGTAAGCGCTCCAGGCGAGGGTGATCGAATAGGTCCGCCACTGGCCCTCGACCGCCATGGCAATCTGATCGTCCGCCACGCGGTCGAAGTCCCATGCCTGGGCTTCGGCGAGGGTTTCGACAATGTCGATAGGATGCGCGTCTTCCGTGTGAAGGAAGTGCTCGGTGGCCGCCATTTGGCTGTCCCTTTCTGCTCTCGTGAACCTCGGTGGAGCAGAAGGTCACCAAAGTTCGTTGCCTCTGAAGGGTCTGGCGTCTGACGCGCCTGATCCCTGAAAAACAAGGTGGTCCATCCGCCTGTGGCTGTACTGCAAATTTGATTTTTTTGTTGTTTTCCACGGGAAAACTGCGCGAGACCGACTCGCCAATTGCATTTTTCGAACATTCTGCGATGCGGCATCGGAACGGTCGCACGGCGCCAAAAGGCGACGCAACGCCCCCGGCCGCGCGTTGCGCTGAGCGCCCCGCGGGCCGTGCCGCACCGCGGCCTTTGCCCGAAGATGGTTGTGCCGGATCCGGCCACCCCCAACCCCGGGGCGCCGCATCCGGAGCCCGGCAGCGCACGCCGGGTTCAGGCCAGGTGGTTCCAGCTCCAGAACCCCTCCATGCTGGCGCGGTAGCTGTCCGCCAGCGCCCTGAGCCCCGGCCCGTCGAGCGCATCCTGCGGACTCCATGCGGTGACCGCGACGCCGAGCAGCCGCGGCATCAGCATCGGCCAGAGCAGGATTTCGCCGGTGGTGAACTCGCTCCAGAAATTCCCCTGCACACCGATGAAGCGTCGGGCGATGTCTTCTGCGCCCGCCGGCACCGGGTTCCAGCCGACGGTCCTTTCGAGCCCGGTCGCGCCGACCCCGTTCGCGCCCCAGTCGTGACGCTGGCCGGTATGGGCCATGTCGAGATAGGCGTGGTGCGCAGGGCACACATCACCACGTCGTAGCCCGCCCGCGCGGCCTCCACCGCGGCCTCCTGTCCGAGCCGTGCGAACAGGATCGCACCGTGGCCGATGCCGCCATTGCGCCCCTTGCGGGCTTCCTGCCAGGCCGCGGGCCGCACCCTGCGCGCGCGAGATGCGTTTCATCCGCGCCATCATCCAGCCCTGCACGTCGTCGTTGCCAGCCAGACCTTCGCGCTTCAGCGCCGCGATCGCTGGCGAGCGCTGCCACGCGCTCTTCGACAGCTCGTCGCAGCCGAGATGGAGATGGCGAAACGGAAACCAGCTTGCCACCTCGGAGGCCAGCCGCGGCAGCACCTCCCAGGTCTTGTCCATGGCCGGATTCACCGTGTTGCCAGTGTAGCCCAGCGCCGAGCCTTCGATGGAGGTATCAGCCGGATCGCGCAGGCCGTGAATGACTTGCGTGAGCGCGAAGCTGTGCGCCGGCATCTCGATCTCGGGCATCACCTCGATGTTGAGGTGCCTGGCATGGGCGACGATCCGTCGACGTCGGCACGGCGAATGGCCTTCCAGCCTGCGGCCCGCCGCCGCGAAAAGCCGGGCAAACATTTCGCCCCTTCCCGGAAGGCGGTCTTGCGCCAGAGCTCGGGGTAGCTCTTCCACTTCCAGCCGGAACGCCTCGTCGTCGGCAAAGTGCCAGTGAAAGCGGTTGAGCTTCAGGAGTGCCATCAGGTCGAGGAGCCTGAGGATCGTCTCGACCGAATGGAAGTTGCGCGCGCAGTCGAGTTCCTCGCCGCGCCGCGCAAAGCGCGGCGCGTCGGCGATCCGCACGGGCAGGGATGCGCCCGCCGTGGGTGATCTGGAGATGCCTTCAGCGTCAGCAGCGTAGAAGCACCCCGCCCGGTCGCCCGCCGCGAGAATGATGCGCGCCGGCCCGATGACCGTGAAATACCCGGCGGCAGCGACGGATCGAGGCTCACGCCGACAGGAAGGCCGCGTGGCGACAGGAACGGCGCGCGCTGGGTCCGCGCCCGGACGTCGATGCCGCCGACGGCCAGAGGCCCTCGTGGTCGCAGGCGAAACCGTTGCGCGCTCGACCACCCCCGGTGAGCGTGCGCCGTGGGCGGCGGGCAGAGCACAAGCCTGTCGGCCCCGGCAGACCGGGCGGTAGGTGCGTCGCCGGTGCGCACGCCGGTTTCCGCCGGTGGCAGCGGCAGGATGCCGCCCGCGTGGCGCAGGTAGGGGCTGGCGGCAGCCGTGGCACGGTTGACCGGCACGTAGCGCTTGCGGCGGTAGGCGACAACCACCTCGTGCGGCCGTCCCGGGACGATCGGGCAAGGCCACCGAAGATGCTCCGCCAAGTGCCGCCACGGCTTTCCCGCCAGAGACGACCTCTGCCGGCATCATCAGCGAGAAGCAGAAGACGGGGTCCGTCATCGCCGCCTCGACGGTAATGGTGCAGTGGATCTCGCGGTCTTCCACCCGGACGTCAAACCGCGCGCTCATGCCTGCCTCCCGCGACCGCGCCCCTGCACGCAAACCGCTCGCCCCGCGGCTCGAAACGCTTCCAGCTGTTGCACCGCGGCGGCCTCGCCCAATCAATCGTGACTCCCGGACCTCCCTATACCATGCCCCTCTGCCGCGGCCACCGGGAGCGGGCACGTCGGGCAAGAAACCGCGTGCGCGCCAGGCCCGCGAACAGACCCGCCGACATCCCGCAACGACCCCGCAGGAACCGGCCGGCCGGGGAATCTCCGTAGCGCGAGCGACATGATGCCAATATCGCGGGAAACTGCCCCGGTTCCCCGGGAAACTGGCCCAGTGCTGCGAAGCAGAGGCCCGCGCAGCCCCGGTTCACCGCAGCCCCGGGGCATCGCCGGAAACGGCCGGCACCGATCGGCCGCGGCCGCTACAGCACCGCCTCGATCAGGAACGGGCCCGATACCGAAGCGGCCGCGTCGAGCGCCGCTTCAAGTGCCTCCGCTGTCTCGACCCGAATCCCCGGCAGACCCTGCCCCCGCGCGAGCGCTACCCAGTCGAGCCTTGGGTCGGCGATGTCGAACATCGCCGAGGCGTTCCTGCCCGCAGGCGGCAGCCCGAGGTGGGCGAGTTCGCCGTGCAGGATCCGGTAGCCGCCGTTCGCCATGATGAGCACGGTCACGTCGAGCCGCTCGCGCGCCATGGTCCAGAGCGATTGCACCTGATACATCGCCGAGCCGTCGCCGGAGACACACACCACCGGCCGGTCCGGCGCGGCGACGGCCACACCGATGCTCGTCGGCAGCGCCTGCCCGATCGAGCCGCCGGTGTTGTTGACCCGTGTGTGCCCCGCCGCGCGGTCGACATGCGGCCAGATCCCCGGCCCCGCCGTCAACGCCTCGTTCACGACGATGGCACCGTCCGGGAGATTGCGGGCGAGCGCCCGGCCCACCTTGTCCGCGTCGAGCGCGCCTTCAGGCCGGTCGGGCCGGACGCGCCCGATCCGGGCGGGCTCGTCCTCGGCACCGACCCCGGCGAGCCGCGCGATCTCTTCGAGGGTCCAGCCGACGTCCCAATCCGCCGGGCACAGCCTGTCGACGGTGGCGCCCGCGGGCTCGGGGGTCGAGGGCAGCCCCGGGTAGGCGAAGAAGGCCACCGGTGGCGCCTCGCCGACACACCATGTGGTGGTGCCCGCGCCGCGACGGCCGCCTCGACCGGGTAGCAGCTGTTCGATCGCCACCGCCCTCGCCCCGGTCGATCCGCGCCGCGAAGAACTGCGCCACCAGCCGGCAGCCGGTGCGCGCCGCGATCCGGCCCGCGAGGTCGGCAAGGTCTCCGTGAAGCGCCGGCCCCTGAGCATCAGCACGGTTCCGGGCCCGGCCAGCGGGCGCGCCGCGGCCGCGACCCGCGCGGCGTCCGGCCGGTGCCGGTTGTGGGGGCCGCGCTGTCACCGGCGCTTTCGCCGACGTCTCGGCCCGCACAATCGGCCGGCAGGATCAGCGTCGCCACCTGGCCGCCTTTGGCGCGCGCCGCGCGCACCGCCGCGGCCCCGTCCGCGCCCACGCTGTCGGCATCCGTCGCCCGCCGCACCCAATGCGACACCGAGCCCACCACGCCGCCGAGGTCCGCGGTCAGCGGGGCGTCGTAGCCCGTGTGGTAGCCGGCATGGTCGCCGACGACGTTGACCACCGGGCTCGCGCCCTTGCGCGCTGTGCAGGTTCGCCCAGCCATTGGCAAAGCCGGGGCCGAGATGCAGGAGCGTGCCCGCCGGCCTTCCGGTCATCCGCGCGTAGCCGTCCGCTGCCTGGTCACCCTGCCCTCGAACAGGCACAGCACGCAGCGCATCGCGGTGGCTGTCGAGGGCGGCGACGAAATGTATCGAGGTGCTGGATTGGCGGGGCACCGTGCTGACCCCCGAGGCCAGAAGGGTCTTCACGAGCAGGTCGCACCGGTCATCGCTGGTCTCCTTTGGCGGTCGGCCCTGGGCAGTCTACGGCTTGCGGCGGCGAAGGAAAGCCCGGGCGTGGCGCACCTGGCCGGCGCAGGTCGGGGGACTGTCTGCCCCCCCCGCCCCCGGGAGACATTTCGACCAGGAAAAAGGGGAGGTCATACGCCGATGAACGCGTGCAGGGCGGTTCTGAGGGCCCCGAATGCATCGGGGAGGTGCAGGCGGCCCTTGAACTCCTCGAGGGCGACCATGCCGGCGATGGCCCAATCGTCTACGGGCCCAAGATCCGGCACGGCGAAAAGCGCATCGAGCAGGCGCTCGCCGGAGAAGGCCCAGGCGAGCACGATCAGGGCGAAGCCGGCGGCGGTGAAACGGGCGTTCTGCGACATCGTCTCTCTTCAGAACTGGAAATAGATGAAGGGCGCGACCCCGTCCTGCGTCACCGCGAACAGGAACCAGACCTCGAGACCGAACGCTGCCTGAACGACGGGGCCTGAGGCGGGCGAGCCCTGCCTGCACCCGGTCGCGCCAGGCGAGTGGTGCTAGGTTCATCGCAAGTGCCGATCGCGATGAGCGACACGACGAAGGGCGAGCGAGGCCGCCAGTGCCTGCGCGCGGCGGCGCGGCGAGGAGCCCGAGCGTCGGCGAAGTCAGCACGGAACGGGATCCACAGCAGGGCCGTGAAGGCAAACACGGCCCCGATGGGCGAGAGGCTTCGCAAGGCGAAGCCGCGGGCCGCGCGCGCCGCGCTCCGCCGCGAGCCCGGCGCCGCAGGCCTGCGCGAGTGCACTTCGCCCCGTGCCAGAGGCTGGCAAGTCATCGTGGCGACGAGGGTCACGTTGCGGCGCAGCGCCCCGCCCCGGTTGCCGCCGAGCGGGATGTAGAGGTAGTCGCGGATCCAGGTCGACAGCGAGATGTGCCAGTTGCCAGAACTGCGCAAGGAAGCGGCGCGTAGGGTGGGTCGAAGTTGCGGTAGAACCGTAGCCGAGCAGCAGCGCGACACCGATGGCAATGTCGGAATAGCCGGAGAAATCGCAGTAGATCTGCACCGCGTAGCCGAGCGTGCGGCGAGCGCTGTGGCCTGAAGTTCTGCCCGTCGGGAAAGCCGACCGGATCGACCAGCAGCACCGAGAGGTAGTTGGCCACCACCATCTTCTTGAACAGCCCTGACAGGATCAGCACCACTGCCGCCGCCTGCGCGGCCGCGCGTCGGGCCGCACCGGCGTCGATCTGCGGCAGGCGGGAGTACCGTGCCGCGCGCACGATCGGCCCGGCCACCAGCTGCGGAAGAAGGATGTAGAGGAACACGTCCGCCGGGTTGCGCCGGGCAGCCACATGGCCGCGGTCCACGTCCATCACGTAGGAGATCGCCTGGAAGGTGTAGAACGAGATCCCCACCGGCAGGATCAGCACCATCCGGTGAGGTCGCGCGCGAACGGCGTGCCCCTCGAAAGCAGCCGCGTCAGGTTGAGCATGAAGAAATCGTGGCCACTTGAACGCCGCGAGCACGCCGAGCATCAGCATGCTCACGGGTTTGGCGAGCCGGCGCAGCCCTGAGGTTCGCCACCCCCAGCCCGCCGAGCCAGGCGGTGAGCGAGACGAAGGCCATGAGCGCGGTGAAGCGGATGTCCCAGGCCGCGTAGAAGACGTAGGACGCCGCGATCAGCAGACCTTTGCGCCACGCCGCCCGGTCCCACGCGAGCCCGTTCAGGGTGAGCACGAGCGCGAAGAACCCGATGAACTGGAGCGTCGGGAACAGCATGCCGTTATTGCAGGCTGGCGATCTCGACGGAGGAGGGCGAGAACAGGCCGGGGTTGTCGCGTTCGATCGCCGCGAGGATTTCGTTCACCACGAGATTGTAGCCCGCGCCGGTGAAGTGCGATCCGTCGCCGGAGCGGATCTTCTCGCCATTCGCGACGGTCACGAACTCGCCCTGCGTCCCCGCGGTGAGCGCGGGCAGCGAAATGAAATGCGCGCCGTTCGCTCTTGCGACCTCCAGAAACAGTCTGTTTGCCTTGGCAAGCAAGGCGTTGCGATGCGCGTCCGCGTCCGGCGCCGGCCCGAGCCAGTAGACCACGGCGCGCTCGGCCGCGGCGGTGTCGAGAATGTCCTGGGCGAGCCCCTTGTAAGCCGCGTCCCAGTCGGCGGTGTCGTAGGGAACGCTCTTGCCGCCGACAAACCGGATCGGCTGGTTGTCGTTGGCGCCGAAATGCGCGACCACGATATCCGGCCGCTCGGCCGCGGCCATGCTCGCGAAATTGCCCGGCCAGTCGTAGAAATCGCTGCGCGCGAGCCCGGTCGAGGTGCGGCCGCGGTTGAGGATCGTGATTGGAAGCGAACGCCGGGCGACGAGCTGTTCGAGGAAGATCCCGAACCCGTCGGCGAGCGAATCGCCGATCACCATGACCCGGAGCGGGTCGGAGGCACTCACGCCCCGGGTCACACGCTGGGGCAGCGCCCCGCCCGAACCCCGCACATCGGTCGCGCGCAGGTTCCCGCCGGTATCCGTCACCATCGCATCCTCCAGCGTCACGGGGGCCGGCGCGTGGAAGGCCGCCGCGAGATCCTGCGCGTTCGCCCGGTTGAGGTCGGTGCCGCAGGCGGCGGTGAACACCAGGAGAAGCGGCAGGAACGCCCTATTGAATCTGAACATCTTGGAGCGCGAGCCTGCGGTTGGTGGCGTTGATGATGTCGAGAAGGTCGCCGAGCACCGCCCGCGCCACCATGTCGTAGCCCGGCAGGGTGAAATGCACCTTGTCGGCGGCGCGCATCTTCACCACCTGGCCGTCGACCTTGCCGCTCATCGTGAAGTCGCCGGTGCCGAACTGGGTGAGTTCGTGGATGTCGACGAACCGGCCGCCGGCCGCGCGCACGGCGGATTTCTGGACTGCGGAGATGATCTGGTAGCTGGGCTCGAAACTGGTGTTGCCTACCACCGGCAGCCCGACCCAGAACACTTCTGCGCTGTGCGCGGCGAGCGCCTCGGTGATCTCCCCGACCCGGGCGGCGTAGAGCTCGTGCCACATTTCGGTGTTGAAGATCTCGCGGCTGTTGCCGTTGCGGATGAAGTTGATGTCGTTCGCGCCGACCTGCACCACGGCGACATCGGTGGTGCCCTCTTCCGGCACACCGGCCTTGGTCATGTAGCGCTCGATCCATTCGGCACCCGAGCTCTTCGCGAGCCCGTCCGACACCGCGGTGATGCGCACCACCTCCATCGTGTCGCAGGCCAGGAAGGTGCGCTGAAACGAGGCCCAGAGCCCGTCGGCGAGACTGTCGCCCAGCACCACGAGACGCATCGGTGCCGCCGGGCAGGCCGGCGCCTCCTGAGCCTGAATGCCCCCGCCCGCGAACATGGTGACGAAACCGAAAATGGCCCCGATCAGTCTGCGGTTCATACTCAACCCCCACATCTTTTCTTGTTCTTCGACCTAGCCCTGGCCGGTCAATGCATTCGCATAGGCGCGGATGGCCGCCTCGGTCCCCGGACCGGGCACCCCGTCAACCGCCCCCTGATACAGTCCCTGCTCGCGCAGTTTTCCCTGGATGATCCTTACGACTTCCGCGCTGCGACTCGCAAGCTCGGTCGTCAGGTATTGCCGCGCCGTGGCGTCCCCCTGCTCAAGCGCCGACCAGTAGAGCTCCGCCGCGAGGTCCGGCCGGGCGCGGCCATCGGCACGGCCCTCGTGGATCTCCGCAAGGAACGAACTGGCGTGGGTGTAGCCCGCGTCCACCGCCTTCTGGAACCACGGGCGGCGTCGTCCAGCGACACCGGTGCCGTCTCCCGTAAGGTAGTAGTGGCCGACGAAGAACTGCGCCAGCGGGTCGCGTCGCGCGCGACCGCCATCGCCGCGGCGAAGGCCTCGGGGCCGGATTTCCCCGGCACCAGGTCCTTCGAGTAGAGCACCGTCAGCTCCTCGTGCGCCAGCCAGTCGCCCTTCGCGGCCCCTTCGAGCGCCAGCCGCTCGACTTCGGCCGGGTCGATCGCGCCGCCATCGGCGGGCGCGTAGGCCGCCCAAGCCGCGAGACCGAAGGCGGCGGCCACGCCTTTCGCCATCCCTTCCGCATAGGCCGCCTCTGCCGCCGCCGCATCGCCCGCCGCCTGGGCGATCCGGCCGAGAAGCGTGACCACAAGCCCGTCGTCCGGCAGGGCCTCGGCCGCCCGTTTGCAGACCGTGCGCGCGGCATCCTGGTCGATGTCTTCGAGCATGCGCGGACCGCCCGCCTGCGGCAGCCCGGCGAGCGCCAGGCAGGGCGCGCGCAAGGTTTCAGCCGCGGCCAGCAGGTCGAGCACGGCGCGCACCTCGTCCTCTCCGTCGCAGACCGCACATTGGTCGAGATAGGCCTGGAGCTTCGTCGGCGCCTGCCCGTCGAGAGCCTCCGCCAGCGCCGCCCGTTCGGCGCGGTAGGCCGTGTCGGCCTCGAGCTCGGCCACCAGCGCCCGCGCCTCGTCGCCCTGTTCGCAGACCCGGCAACCGTCGAGATAGGCGCGCAGGCCCTGAAGGTCGCGCCGGTCGCGCGCGTTGGCGAAGGCCAGCTGCTCGCGCCCGATCGCCTCCGCTTCGGCATCGAGCCGCTCGATCCGGGTCAGCGCCTCGTCGCTGTGGGTGCATAGCCGGCAGTGGTCGACATAGATCGCGAGCCGTTCGCGGCTCCTGTCGTCCTTGATCTCGTCCCACATCTCGTCTTCCAGCCTGGCGATCCGCGCTCGCAGCGCGAGCGCCGCGAGCCGCTCGGCGAGCGCCGCTTCGTGCGGGCAATAGGTGCAGGTGTCGAGGTATCCGGCGAGCGCCTCGGCATTCTCGGTGCCGTCGAGGAACATCGCCTCGAAGACTTCGCGTTCGAGCCGGTCCTCGACGCCCGCCAGCGGCGCGATCGGATGAGCGAGGATCACCCGGCCGGCGTCGCCCTCCGGCATCGCGATCAGGCTGTAGGTCGCTCCGCAGCCGCGCGCCGCCGCCCGCCGCAGCGCATCGCCGAGATATGTCTCCGCTTCCGCTGCCGTGGTCGCGCCGTTGCCGTCGCCGAAGGGAACCCGGTCGGCAAGTCCGCTCGCGATGCTCATCGCCAGCGACTGGCCGGCGGCGCAGCGCTGCGGTTCGGCGCCCTCGATCATCAGCACCAGCATGTCGAAGCCGAGCGGATCGAACAGGCCGCGGATCGTGTCGAGCGCCGCGGGAAAGACATCGTCCGGGTCGGCGATCTCGACGAAGGCCGCGCGCCGCGACCGCGCGTCGAACGCCGCGAGGGTCGTGCCGAGACGCGCGCCGAAATGCTCGAGGCTCACCGTCTCGCCGCCGAGCGAGATCGCCGGCCCCCCGGCCGCGGCGCCAAGGCCGAAGCGCACCACGACGAAGAATTCCTCGAAGGCGCGGGGCGGGCGCGGCGCGGTGTCGGGCAAGGTCGAGACCGCGCGCGCCTTCAGCCGGGCGCCGGCCAGCGCGGTCTCGAGGGCGTCCTCCGCCGGCAGACGGCCGAGCACGACCACCGCGTCCGCCAGCGACGGCGCGCGCACGCCGGCCTCGGTGCCGAGGAACAGAACCCGCGTTTTCGCCGGATCGGCCGTGCCGGCGTCCGGCGCCAGGCTGGCGGCGGCGACGAGCAACAGGCCGGCCAATCGGCGAAGCAGGGGGGCCAGGCGCAAGGCGAGTGTCTCCGATATGCTGCGCGAACGGGGCGCCGCGAACATTGCCCCGCGACGTTACCCAAGCCCGTCCGCCGTCACAACCGCCACCCCGGCCTCGCGCGGCGTCCGGGCAGAGAAGTCCGCAAGCCGGGCGCGAAGCTGTTGCGCGATGGGCACAAGCCACCCAATCCCGTGCCGGGCGCCCGCCGCGGCGCCTGGGGCGACGGACAGGCGCGACTGACCGGACGCGAAACAGCGGGCGAGACCCACTGCTGCCGGATGGCGGGGCCGTCAGGCCCCGGCAAGTTCCGCCACCAGCTCCGCCGTGGTCACCTGCCGGCAATAGCCCTTGATCGTGCGTAGCGAGTTGTCGTGGCGCGCCTGAGTGTAGGTGAGGCAGGCGTCGGTCACTTGGGTGACGAGGTAGCCGAGGTCGCAGGCATCGCGGATCGCGCTCTCGACGCACTGGTCGGTGACCAGGCCGGAAATCACCAGCTGGCGCACACCGAGGTTGCGCAGGACATAGTCGATATGGGTCGAGATGAACACCGAGGACGAGCTTTTCCTTTGATCTCGTCGCCCGCCGGGCAATCTGGTCGATCACCTTGCCGTCGGGGAGCCCTTGGGCACGTGAAAGCCGGTGATCTTGTAGTCGAGTGAACGGTCGCGCCCGTCGAGGGTGAGGGCTCTCGATCGTGGTGTAGAGCACCTCCACCCCCGCCCCGCGCGCCGCCGTGGATGGCCTGCATGTTGGGAATGACGCGGGCCTCGAGCTCGGCGAAGAACCAGCCATATTTGGCGTCGAAAGTCTTCCTTCGACAGATCCACGGCGAACGTCGCCCCCTCGCGGTGGGCGGCGAAGTTCTGCACATCGACGAACAGGAGCGCGGACTGGGTCGGGTCGAGCGGCACGTTGCGGGTGAGGGTCATGGGGCTGGCTCCAGGAGGACGGCGATGGCGGCGGCGATGATTGACCCAGCGCGCGACGCCGGCACCGTCGCGCAGCTGGTCGTTGCGCACCTCGATAAGGCTGTGGGACAGGCCGCGGGGTTCCGCGTGGCGCGGGATGAACCAGTCGGTCTCGTCCTCGATCTCGTAAGGCGCGTTGAACCCGAGCACCAGCCCCTCCCGCCCGCCGGAGACATGGGCGATGAGCGCCTGCGGCGCAGCCGCGTCGGCGCTACGCGCGAGGAAGCCCAGCGTGCGAGGGGCCGGTCGCGACCGTTCAGACTGGGAGTGAACGAATGGATCGAGAAGGCAGCGCGGCGGGGATGCCGCGCGAAACCCTCCGCGACGGCCGCGTCGAGCGGGTCGAAGATCTCGCGCCGCCGCGCGGCAAGTTCCTCCGGCGTGGCCCGCACGTTCGCGGGCACCGCCACCCCGTCGCTCTGCGTCGGCACCGATTGCGGCGTGTCGGGCGGGCGGTTGCAGTCGATCACCAGCCGCGAGTAGCGCTGGATCACCAGCAGCGCGGCCAGCCGGCCCGCGGCCCCGCGCCAGCGCCTCGGCGCCGATGTCCCAGCCGATGTGGCCGTCGATCGCGCCGGGCGGCAGGCCGAGCCCGCCCAGGCGCGCCGGCACCGCCTGGCCCGCGTGTTCGCACAGCAGCAGCACCGGGGCGGCGCTGGCCTCGTTGACCCATTCGACAGGGGCGGGATCGCCGGGGCCGAGCAGCGTCATACCTTCTTCGCCTTCAGCGTCGCGGCCGGGATCAAGCCGTTGGGCCGCGCGACCAGCACCAGCACCACGAGGCTGAGGCCGATGGGGTCGCGGAACTCCTGCCACTCGGCCGGCAGGAAGGCAGCGAGGAAGACCTCGATGAACCCGAGCAGGAAGCCGCCCGCAACCGCGCCGCGCAACGATCCGAGCCCGCCAAGAATGGCGGCGATGAAGGCATTTCCCAGCACCGGCGTGAACCCCATCAAAGGGGTCGACCGAGGCGCGCTGCGAGACCCAGAGCACGGCGGCGACGCCCGCGAGCAGGCCCGAGAGCGCGAAGGCGGCCGAAATGACGGTGTTGGCGCGGATCCCCATGAGGCGCGCCACCGCGAAATCCTCCGCCGCCGCGCGCATCGCGATCCCGTGCTTCTGGCGGGTCATGAACACTTCCAGGGCCACCAGCATCACCACGGTCGCAAGGATCGCCACGATCTTGTTGACCCCGATCACCAGCCCGCCGAGGACGACGCTCTGCGCCAGGACATCGGGGATCGCGACCGGCTGGGACCGCGCCGAGATGAGGTTCTGGAACAGCACCTGGAGGATCATGGCGACCGCGAAACTGGTCACCAGCATGGTCGCGCCCGGGCGTTGCGCACGGGGCGGAAGGCGATGCGCTCCATCGCCATCGCCGCTCCCATCGCCGCAAGGATCGCGAGCGGCACGGCGAGCGCCTTGAAGGCGCTCCAGCGAGCCCGCAATACATCAGCACGTAGCCCGAGATGGTCAGCGAGCTCGCCGTGCGCGAAGTTGATGAGCCCATGATCGAGAACACCACCGCGAGGCCCAGCGCGAGCAGCGCGTAGGTGCCGCCGAGGGGCCACCGCGTTGACCGTCTGTTGCAGGAACAGATCCATCAATGCGCCCCGAGGTCTTCTGTGCGGCGGACCGGTCGCGCATCTCGGCCGCCGTGCCGGACCGACGATCTGCCCGGACCGCATCATGTAGGCGCGGTCGGCGATCTCGAGGGCCCCCGCGACGTTCTGCTCGACGAGAAAGATGGTCACCCCCTGACCGCGCAGCATAGTGATGAGGTCGAACACCTGTTCCACCACCCGAGGGGCGAGGCCCAGCGAGGGTTCGTCGAGCAGGAGGAGCCGGGGCGAACACATCAGCGCCCGGCCGATCGCCAGCATCTGCTGCTGCCGCCAGAGAGCGTGCCGCCCATTGCCGACGGCGGTCGAGGATCGGGAACAGGGAAAACACCCGTTCCTGCGCCTGCGCGACCGTTTCCGGGTCGCGCACGGCATGAAACCCCCATCCCTGAGGTTGTCCTCCACAGTGAGCGTGCCAGGAACACCCGCCGCCCTTCCGGCGCAAGTGTCAGCCCCGAGACCGGGATCGCCTCGGGCGGCAGGTCGGTGATGTCGCGCCCGTCGAACAGCACCGTGCCGAGGCCACCGGCACCAGCCCGGCCACTGCATTCATCGTCGACGACTTGCCGGCCCCGTTGGCGCCGAGAAGGGCGACGATCTCGCCCTTCCCGATCTCCATGTCGATCCCGCGCACGGCCTCCACCGCGCCGTAAGCGCAGGCTCGGTAAGTCTGAGCAGAGGCTCCATGCGCGCGGCCGTCCCTACTGCATCCGGGGCGCGGGAATGAGCGCGGCGTCGGGCGCCGGCTGGCCGACCAGCTCGCGCGCGCCGCCGGTCACCCGGATCAGCGTCACCTCGCGCACCGGCATCCCGTCGGTGCCCTTGTAGGTGATGAGGCTGGTCGCGCCCTGCACGTTCTCGAGGTTGGCGATGGCGTCGCGCAGCGCCTGCGGTTCGGTCGAGCCCGCCGCCGTCACGGCCGCCTCAAGCACCTTCACGAGGTCGTGGCGACCGCGTTGAACACGGTCTCGGAAGGCGCACCTGGTCGCCTCGTAGAGCGCGTTGAAGGTCGCGAGCGGGTTGCCCTCCGTCGCATGGCCGGCCGTGGTGAACACCCGCCCTCGGCCACTTCGCCGAGCCCGAAGGTCGTGGGGCTGTCGATCGCGTCCGAGCCGATCACCTGGGCGGTCACCGCCGGCCGCGCGCAACGCCTTGATGAACGACGGGAAAATCGGGCTCGTAGGCCGAGGTCATCACCATGTCGGGCTGCGGATCGAGGGCCGCGATCTGCGTGGCGATGGCGGAGAAATCGGAGCGGCCCATGGTGTAGGTCGCCTCGCCCACGACCTCGCCGCCCAGCGCGGTCACCACGTCGGCGAAGTAGAGCGGCATGGTGGTATACTGGCTGTCGGGCGAGTAGAGGATGAACGCGGTCTTCATCCCCTGCTCGAAGGCCCAGGCGGCTGACACCGTCGCCTGCACGTTGTCGCCGGGAAGTTGGCGAAGACGAAGTCGCCGCCGATCAGCGGCAGGGTCGGCGACGAGGCGCAGGTGGAAATCGCGGGGATCCCGGCCTCGGCCACGATCCCGGCGGCGGCGAGCGACGGGTCGGCGTCGCAGGGCAGGACGATGGCCTCGACGCCTTCGTCCACCAGTTCCTGCACCGCGATCGCGGTCTGGGCGGCGTCGGAGCGCACGTCGCGCTCGACCATCTCGATCATCACGCTGCCGCCGATCCCGCCGGCGGCGTTGATCTCGTCCACCCCGATGCGGATGCCTTCCACCACCGGCGCGTCATAGGGCGCGAGCCCGCCGGTGAGGCCGTGGCGAGGCCGAGCTTCAGCGTGTCGGCTGGGCGGGCGCACCCCGAGGGTGAGCGCGGTGGTGGCGATGAGAATGTGCTTCATGTCTGGTCTCCTGTTGGTGAGGTGTGGGCGTCGTGGGAAGTGCCGATGTAGGCGCCGATCACGGCGGGGTCGCGGCGCACCGCTTCGGGCGTGCCTTCCGCGATCACCCGGCCTTCGTTGAGCACGACGATCCGGTCGCACAGCGCGTTGATGAGCGCGAGGTCGTGGTCGACGAGGAGGATGCCGATGCCGAGCTCGTCGTTGAGCGCACGCAACCGGTGCATGAGGTCGTCGGTCTCCTCGCGGTTCATCCCCGCCGCCGGCTCGTCGAAAGACGAGCGACGGCTGGCAGACGCCGAGGGCGCGCGATCTCACCTGGCGCTGGTCGCCGTAGGACAGCGTGCCCGCCTGCGCGTCCGCCCGTGCCTCGAGCCCGAGATGGGCCAGCGCCGCCCGGGTGCGCGCCCGCGCGTCCCGGCCGCCCCGGGTCGACAGCGCCGCGGCCTGCACGTTCTGGTAGACGGTGAGCGTCAGGAACGACCGGATGTTCTGGAAGGTGCGCGCGATCCCGGCGTCGGCATAGCAGTGCTGCACGTGACGCACGAGGTCGCAGATGATCCGGCCCTGGGAGGGCCTGAGCACACCGGAGAGCTGGTTGAGCAGCGTCGTCTTGCCCGAGCCGTTCGGGCCGATCAGGCCGAGGATCTCGCCCGGCCGCACCTCGATGTCCACCCCGTCCGTCGCAACCACTCCGCCGAACCGCATGGTGAGCCCTGGCCTGGCTTGGTGCCGCTTTCTGCCGGCATCAGCGGCGGGCGTCACCTCCGGGTGGCGCGCCGGAATGAGCCATTCCTCCCATTCCTTCAGCCCCGCGAGCCCCTCCGGCCGGCGCATGAGCGCGAACAGGATGACGAGTCCGATCCCGATCTGGGTGGTGCCGAAGATCTGCGGCAGCTGGACGAGGCCGAGGTCGAGCCGTTCTCGAGCCGGCGCAGCACCTCGGTGAGGAGCGTCACCGCCGCCGCCCAGCACCGCGCCTGTGACCGTCGACATGCCGCCGACGATCAGCATCGCGAGCAGGAAGAACGTGTCGGTAAAGTAGAACTTCTTCGGCGAGAAGGCGCCGAGGAAATGCGCGAGCAGAGCGCCGGACAGCGCCATCAGCCCGGCATCACCACCAGCGCCACGAAGCGTTCGCGCGGCACGTTGATGCCGATGGCGGCGGCAGCGATCGGGTCTTCACGGCCCGCGCGCAGCTTCAGCCCCGTGGTGCTGTCGCGGTAGAGACGGGCCACCACGACGATGCCGCAGCCGATGGCCGCGACCCAGATGCCGGTCTCGCGCGGCACGCCGAAGAAAGGTCTGCGCCCCCCAGGTCACGTCGCGCCAGCCGATCAGCACACCATGGGCGATGATGAGCAGCGCCAGCGTCGCGATGGTGGCGGCGAGCCTTCGAGGCGCCAGATCGCGGGCCACCAGCGCGGCGAGCGCCATCGTCAAGCACCGCAGCCACGGTCGCGGGCCAGAGCCCGAGCTCGACCCCGGCCAGCCAACCCGGCAGGCCCGGCAGGTCGCGCCCTTTGATGTTGGCGGGGAGCGTCCAGCAGCGCCGAGGCATAGGCGCCGACGCCCATGAAGGCGAGATGGCCGAAGCTGAGCACGCCGGAGTTGCCCGAATAGAGCCCCATGGCGGCGATCGCGGTCAGCGAAACGAAGAAGACGGTGACGGTGCGCTCGATCGACGAGCCCACCGCAGCCCCGCCGAGCGCCAGCACGAGGACACCCGCGACCAGCGCCGCGATCGCCGGAACGAGATGTGCCTTGGTCGCCGTCAAACCCATCGGAATCACCCAAAGGAGGTCCGATCAGTAGACGAACGGACATTTTCAAAGTCAATCGTCCATCCATTGACTGAAACGATTCTTTCATTCACCCTGCCCGTGGAGACAGGCCTGCCCATGGCTTGGGCATGAGGGATGAAACCGGTGTCGGTCAGGGAACGCATCGAGACGAGCGCCGCCAAGCTCACCGCCAGCGAGCGCAAGCTCGCGGCGGCGATTCTCGCCGACTACCCCTATGCCGGGCTCGCGACGATCCAGGATCTCGCCACCCGCGCCGAGGTCTCAGCCCCCTCGATCTCGCGCTTCGTCGCCAAGATCGGGCTTGCCGGCTACCAGGATTTCCAGCGCCGGCTGATCGCCGAGCTGAAGGAGGGCAACCGCTCGCCGGTCGAGGTGCACGGCGTCGGTCGCGCGGTCGACGGCGGCTACCTCGGCGATTTCCTCGCCCGCGCCACGGCGCAGATGGCGGTGTCGGGCGAGGCGATCACCGAGGACCAGTTCGAGCGCATCTGCGGGCTTCTCGGCGACACCCGTCACGATGTCTACGTGCTCGGTGGCCGGGTCTCGGACAGCATCGCGCGCTATCTGTCGTTCCACCTGCGCCAGGCGCGCAAGGGCGCCTACCACCTGCCCGCCGACCCCGAGACCTGGCCGGAATACCTGCTCCGGATGAAGCCCGGCGATGTGCTCTTCCTCATCGACTTTCGCCGCTACCAGACCAGCCTCGAAGCACTCGCCCGCACCGCAAGCCGCGAGCGCGGCGCCCGGGTGGTGGTGATGACCGACCAGTGGCTCTCGCCGATCGCCCGCCATGCATCGGAGGTGATGCCGGTGGGCATTGCTTCCGGCACCCTGTGGGACACCTACGCCCCCGCCCTCGCCGTCGCCGAGGCGGTGGCGACCCGCATCGCCGAAGCCGGGTGGGACCAGACCCGCGCGCGGATCGAGGCCTGGGATGCGCTGCGCCTCACCGAGCCCCTGCAAGACAGAAAGAGAGTGACGCCATGACGCCGACCCCGCTGATTTTCGCCGCCACCTCGGACCTCGCGGGCAAGGTCCGCGGCAAGGCCTTCCCGGCAGGCGCGCTCGAAAGGCGCCTGAAACGGGGCGTCGGTTGGACCCCGACCAACGTGATGATCACCTGTTTCGACGGTATCGGCGAGGGCCCCTTCGGCGCCCTCGGCGATCTCCTTCTGGTCCCCGATCCGTCTGCCGAGGTCCGGGTGCGCTTCGGCGAGGGTCCGGCGGAGCATTTCATGCTGGGCGACATCGTCACGCTGGAAGGAGAGCCTTGGGAGTTCTGCACCCGCGCGCTGCTGCGCTCGGCGCTCGACCGGTTGCACCGGGTCGCGGGCGTCCGCCTCGTTGCCGCCTTCGAGCACGAGTTCCAGCTCCTCGGAGACCCCGCGCATGTCCATGACGCCTTCGGGCGCGAGGGTTTCGAGGCGCAGCGCCCGCTGCTCGAAACCCTGATGGGCGCGCTGACCGAGGCCGGTCTTGCCCCCGACAGCATCATGAAGGAATATGGGGCCAACCAGTATGAAGTGGTGATCGCGCCCGAGGTCGGTCTGCGCGCCGCCGACGCCGCGGTGATCCTGCGCGAGCTCACCCGCGCGGCCGCCCGCAGGGTTGGCGAGACCGCCACCTTCACCCCGATCCGCGACACCGCCGGCGTTGGCAACGGTGTGCACGTGCACATGAGTTTCATCGACGACACGGACAACCCCGTCGGCTACGACCCCGACGGGCCCGGCGGCATGTCGGCGCTGACCTCGTCCTTCGCGGCAGGGGTGCTGAAATACCTCGACGCCATCGTGGCCCTCACCGCGCCCTCGGTGATCTCCTACGAGCGTCTCACCCCGCACCGCTGGTCGGCTGCCTACAACAACCTCGGCTTCCGCGACCGCGAGGCCGGCCTGCGCGTCTGCCCGGTGACGGCGAAGGATCCCGCCTCGATCGCCCGCCAGTTCAACATCGAATACCGAGCCGCCGACGCGGCCGCCTCGCCGCATCTGGCGCTGGCCGCCATCGTCCACGCCGGAGTTCAGGGCATCGAGGAGGGGCTCATCGCCCCCGCGCCGACGTCGGAGGACCTGTCGCTGCTGTCGCCTGCCGATCTCGAAGCGCGCGGTTTCATCCGCCTGCCGACCACGCTCACCGCGGCGCTCGACCGGTTCGAGGGCAACCCCGTGGCCCGCGGCTGGTTCCCCGAGGGGTTCGCGGCGGTCTACCGCGCCCACAAACAGGCCGAGATCAACCACCTCGACGGTCTCGATACCGCGGCCCGCTGCCGGGCCTACGAACGGACCTATTGAGGGCGGCGTCGGGACGGCCCCGCCGCGTCCGACCCATGGCGGCAGGGTCCTGTCGGGACACGGTCGCGATGCATGGAGATCCCGTTTCCTCCGGGTGCCGGACCTCCCTGTCGCCAAGG
>JAWKXC010000036.1:0-25920 GCA_041397205.1 Paracoccaceae bacterium | reverse complement strand
GCGGTTTGCCCCACTTGCAGGCGCCCGGCGCACCCCCCATATTTTCCCCGAACGCGGGTTGCCGAATGCCGGGACCCGCCGGACAGGTCGCTTTGGAAAAGGACGTGTAGATGACCAAGATGACGCTGGGGTCCCACCCCTTCCTGCTGGGCTTCGACCAGCTCGAGCGGATGCTGGAGCAGGCCGAGAAATCGGGCACCGAGGGCTATCCTCCCTTCAACATCGAACAGGTCAGCGATCGCGGCTACCGGATCACCCTGGCGGTGGCCGGCTTTGCCGACGACGACCTGTCGATCACCGTGGAAGACCGCAAGCTCGTGGTCCGCGGCCGGATTTCGGCCAAGGACGAGGGCCGTGTGTACCTGCATCGCGGCATCGCCGCGCGGCAGTTCATGAAGAGCTTCGTGCTCGCCGATGGCGTCGAGGTGATCGGTGCCACGACCGGCAACGGGCTTCTGCATATCGACCTCGAACGGGCGATCCCGGAGAAACGGGTGCAGACGATCGAGATCCGCAAGGGGACCGTGCGGGGGTGAGCGCCGCCGTCGACCTCGAACCGAGACAAAGGAGAGCGTCATGGATGTGAAATACGAAGGCCTTCCCGACAGCGCGGACCGGATCGTCTACGTGCGGGAAGTCGCGGTGAAGGACCTGCCCGAACAGGTGCGCAAGGAAGCCGGCGGGGTGGAGAAGCTCTACGCCGTCCACAGCGCCGAAGGCACCCGGCTCGCGCTAGTGCGCGACCGGAACATGGCCTTCGTGCTCGCCCGGCAGAACGATTTCGCCCCGGTCGCGGTGCACTGACCGCCGTGTGGAGCGCGGCCAAGGCCCTTCGAAGGGCCTTGGGCACGCGGTTTCGAAACCGCGCCGGAAGCCGTTTCGAAACGGCTTTCACGCCGGTGGCCAGATCCCGAACATCTCGTGCATGAGCGCGGCTGTGGCGCGGTTCGCCGCGTCGCGATCCGCGCCGTCCTGAAGCGCGCCGGGGCTGTCGAGCGGCGTGCAGAGCGCCCGGGCGCCGGGCGCGTCCACGTTCTCCAGCCCGAGCCCGGCAAACCAGCCCGACAGCCAGATGTCGTCCACCGCCCAGGCGTCGGGCGGCGGCGCCGGGATCTGCGCGGCAAGCTCCGCCGCCACCAGCACGCCGGCAAACCCCTGCGCAATCTTGCCGCCCCGCCGTCCGATCCGCTCGGTCGACCAGGTGCTCGCGGCCACCACCCGCCCGGGCGCCCGCGCCGCCCGAAAGCTGTCGGCCCAGCCCGGGCCATAGAGCCAGTCGTCATCGCACGTGAGGATGTCGGCGCCGGGAAAGGCCGCGGCCGGGGCGAGGAGCTTCCCTGCCGGGCCGATGTCCGCCGCCGTGCGCAGCACCTCGACGCCGCCCGGCAGCGCGGGCAGGGGGGCCGCGTCGAAGCGCCGGTAGGTCTCCGGGATCACCACGACCACCCGGTCCGCCCCCTGCGCGCAGAGCGCATCGAGCACGCGCGGCAGCTGCCCGAAGCGCGGCGGGATCGCGGTCAACGAGATCATCAGCATCGGCGGACGCTTTCGATGCGGCCGGCGCGTCGCGCGCGGCGCGGCAACGGGTCGGGGAACACGGTCATTCGGGCCTTTCCGGGTGTGACGGTTGCCCCGCAGTACACACTGCGACGGGCAAAGAAAAAAGGCCGGGCAAACCCCCGGCCTTCCTTCGTCGCGATCTGTCCTAGGGTCACTGCCCGGCGATCAGCCCCATCGATTCGAGCTTGAGCAGCACCTGGTGGGCGCAGTTGTCGACGTCGACATTCTCGGTGTCGACCGCGAGCTCGGGGTTCGTCGGCACGTCATAGGGGTCGGAGATCCCGGTGAATTCCTTGATCTTGCCCTCGCGCGCGAGCTTGTACAGCCCCTTGCGGTCGCGCCGTTCGCATTCCTCGATCGAGGTCGAGACATGCACCTCGACGAAGGCGCCGAACTGCTCGATCTCCTCGCGCACCGCCCGCCGCGTGGTGGCATAGGGCGCGATCGGCGCACAGATCGCGATGCCGCCGTTCTTGGTGATCTCGCTTGCCACGTAGCCGATGCGGCGGATGTTGAGGTCGCGATGCTCCTTCGAGAAGCCGAGCTCGGACGACAGGTTCTTGCGCACGATGTCGCCGTCGAGCAGCGTCACCGGGCGGCCGCCCATCTCCATCAGCTTGACCATCAGCGCGTTGGCGATGGTCGACTTGCCCGAGCCGGAGAAGCCGGTGAAGAACACGGTGAAGCCCTGCTGGGCGCGCGGCGGCCTGGTCCGGCGCAGCTCGCGCACCACCTCGGGGAAGGAGAACCACTCGGGGATCTCCAGCCCCTCGGACAGCCGGCGGCGCAGCTCGGTGCCCGAGATGTCGAGCACGGTGGCCCCTTCGGGCACTTCCGAAACCGGGAAATACTGGGCCTTTTCCTGCACATAGACCATGTGCTTGAAATCGACCATCTCGACGCCGATTTCCGTCTCGTGCTCCTTGAACAGCTCCTGCGCATCGTAGGGCCCGTAGAAATCCTCACCCTTCGAGTTCTTGCCCGGGCCCGCATGGTCGCGCCCGACGATGAAATGCGTCACCCCGTGGTTCTTGCGGATGAGCCCGTGCCAGACCGCCTCGCGCGGGCCGGCCATGCGCATCGCCAGGTTCAAGAGGCTCATCGTGGTGGTCGCGGCCGGGTACTGGTCGAGCACCGCCTCGTAGCAGCGTACCCGGGTGAAATGATCGACGTCGCCGGGCTTGGTCATCCCCACCACCGGGTGGATCAGCAGGTTCGCCTGCGCTTCCTTGGCGGCCCGGAACGTCAACTCCTGGTGGGCGCGGTGCAGCGGGTTGCGGGTCTGGAAGGCGACGATCTTGCGCCAGCCGACCTTGCGGAAATAGGCGCGCAGCTCGTTGGGCGTGTCGCGCCGGGCGCGGAAATCGTAATGCGTGGGCGTCTGGATGCCGGTCACCGGCCCGCCGAGATAGACCTTGCCGGCGGTGTTGTGCAGGTAGTTGACCGCCGGGTGCGCGTCGTCATCGGCGCCGAACACCTTCTCGGCCTCGCGCGCCTTGTTCGGCACCCAGTTGTCGGTCACGGTCATGGTGGCGAGGATCACGCCTTCCTGATCGCGCAGCGCGATATCCTGGCCTTCTTCGAGCTTGGCGGCAAACTCTTCCGACACGTCGAGGGTGATCGGGATCGGCCAGAGCCCGCCATCGGCAAGCCGCATGTTCTCGACCACGCCGTCGTAGTCCGCTTCGGACAGAAAGCCCTTGAGCGGGCTGAACCCGCCGTTCATCAGCAGTTCGAGGTCGCAGATCTGGCGCGGGGTCAGGTCCCAGCTCACCAGGTCGGCGGCCTGCATCTTCATCTTCTGGGCGCTTTCGGCGCTGACATAGAGCTCCGGGATCGGTTCGAGGTTGGGCAACATGAAAGTGGTCCTGTGCTTGATGGGAAAGGGTTTGCCGGGCAGGCCGGTCAGTTCGGCATGCAGGGCATCGTATTCGGCGTATTTGCGGGCGAGGAAGCTGTCGATCAGCCGGGCCTTGCGGGCCGCGCCCTTGGGAGTGAGAACATAGGCGAAGCGGCTGCGCCGGTCGCTGCTGTCGCGCGCCGCCACCTTGACCAGCCCGGCCTCGGTCGCGGCCCGCAGCATCGCGTTGAGCCGGCCGAGCGAGATGCCGATCGCCGCCGCCGTGGCGCGCTGCGCGGCATCCGGCGCGGCGTCGAGTTGGCGCAGGAGGCGAAAGAGCAGGTCTTCCTCTTGCAGGCTGGCAGGGGTCTCGGGGGCGGTCATCGCAGGTTGAAGTTTGTTCACGGATGAACGTATCTCAGATCGCGCGGCAAAAGCCAAGCCCCAATCTGCCCGCGGGGCGGGCATGGCGGGGAACCGCCGGCGGGGGCAGGGGATCAGCCCGGGAACGGGAGCGGCGGGCCCGCCTGTGCGACCCGCGCGGCGCCGGGCACGTTCCAGCGAAACAGCACAAGATGGGTGAGGTCGGGGCGCTTGCGCGAGGCATAGAGCATGCCGACCGCGCCGGTCGCGCGCGCGGCATCCGAAAGTGCCCAGCTCGCCGGGTGCCGGCCCAGGCGGCGGGTCTCCTGCCAGCGCTCGGACGCGGCCCCGGGCGCGGCCCCCAGGCTTTCGGCCACGCCCGCGTCGCGCAGATCGAGCAGGGTCCCGGCCGAGACGTCCAGCGGCAGGATCACGCGGGGCGGATCCTGCGGCCGGCGGTAGGTCGCGAGCGCCACGACCACGCCCTCGACGGTCTCGGACAGATAGAGCGCCGCCTGCCCGTCGTGATGAAACCGTCCCTCGGGGCCCGCCGCCGGATCGAGCCCGCGCGCGAGGTCCGTGGCAAAGACCGCGCGGTGAAACCGAACCGCTGTGTCACCCGTCAGGGTCCGCGCTCCTCTTCTGTGGTCTGGAAATACCGCGGGGGAGCGCGAGGGGGCAAGCGCCCCGGGACAGGGCGTCGGCCCCCGCCCCGGCGCAAGGCCGTTCGAACGGCCTTGGCAACGCGGTTTCGAAATCGCGTGACGAAGCGCCTTCCAAGGCGCTTGTCCAAGGCGCTTCGAAGCGCCTTCGCGCGGCCCGGCGTCCTGCGCGAGGCGGCACGGTTGCCCCGGGCGTCAACCCGGGGCGAAACCCTTATTCCTGCGCCGACAGCCAGTGCTCGGCGTCGAGCGCGGCCATGCAGCCCATCCCCGCCGAGGTCACCGCCTGGCGGTAGACGTGGTCGGTGAGGTCGCCGGCGGCAAAGACGCCTTCGATCGAAGTCCGGGTCGAGCCCGGCTCGACCTTCACGTAGCCGCCGTTGTGCAGTTCGAGCTGGTCCTTCACCAGTTCCGAGGCCGGCGCATGCCCGATGGCGATGAAAACGCCGTCGGCCGGGATCTCGGTGATCTCGCCGGTCTTGACGTTCTTGGCTTTCACACCGGTGACGCCCATCGGCATGTCGGTGCCGACCACCTCTTCGAGCACATTGTCCCACAGCACCTCGACCTTGGGGTTCTTGAGCAGCCGGTCGATCAGGATCTTTTCGGCGCGCAGCGAGTCGCGGCGGTGGATAAGCGTGACCTTGGACCCGAAATTGGTCAGAAACAGCGCTTCCTCGACCGCGGTGTTGCCGCCGCCGATCACCACGATCGGCTTGCCGCGGTAGAAGAAGCCGTCGCAGGTGGCGCAGGCCGAGACGCCGAAGCCCTTGAACTTGTCTTCCGTCGGCAGGCCCAGCCACTTGGCGCGGGCGCCGGTGGCGAGGATGACCGCGTCGGCGGTATAGACCGTGCCGCTGTCACCCTTGGCGGTGAAGGGGCGTTTTTGCAGGTCGAGCTCGGTGATGATGTCGGAGATGATCTCGGTGCCCATCGCCGCCGCGTGGTCCTGCATCTTGACCATCAGCTCGGGGCCCTGAACCTCGGTGAAGCCCGGGTAGTTCTCGACTTCGGTCGTGGTGGTGAGCTGGCCGCCGGGCTCGATGCCCTGGACGAGGATCGGTTTCAGCATGGCGCGGGCGGCGTAGACGCCGGCGGTGTAGCCGGCCGGGCCGGAGCCGATGATGAGAAGCTTGGTGTGGCGGGTATCGGACATCAGGGGACCTTTCGGATTTCACGGGTTGAGGCCGATATAATCTGCCGCTCAAATCGCCGAAACCCCCTGCGACGTGCTGTCCACTGTGCAAAGGCGCATTTTGAGTTGAGAAATGATATTTCGTACGTGGGAAAGATTATTGCGCATTTTTGCGCGCAGACATAGTCTCCGCGCAATCCAAGACGTCACGAGGGGCAGACGATGCCGCACGCAAAACTCGATCCGATCGACCGGATGATTCTCGCCGAGCTTCAGGCCGACGGCCGGATGACCAATGTCGAGCTGGCCAAGCGGGTCGGCATCTCGGCACCGCCCTGCCTGCGCCGGGTGCGGACGCTCGAGGAGATGGGCTATATCCGCGGCTACCACGCCACCGTCGACGCCCGCAAGCTGGGCTTCGAGGTCCAGGTCTTCGCGATGGTCGGGCTGGTGAGCCAGGCGGAAGCCGATCTTTCGGCCTTCGAGCGGCGTTGCCGCGCCTGGCCGCTGGTGCGCGAATGCCACATGTTGAACGGCGAGGTCGACTTCATCCTGAAATGCGTCTCGCCCGATCTGTCGACCTTCCAGAGCTTCCTGACCGAGGAACTCACCGCGGCCGACAACGTCGCCTCGGTCAAGACCTCGCTGGTCATCCGCGACGCCAAGGACGAGCCGGGGGTGCCGTTCGACGTGCTTGAAGCGCGGGTCAACGCCGAAAGCTGAGGCGGCCTGCGCCGCGACGCGCGTCCGGTTGCGGGCCTGCGCGCCGGTCGCCTCAGGCGGCAATCGCCCTGGCGCGGGCCGCGGCCTTGCGCCGCTTGCGGTCGCGGGCCCGGCTCCACGGCAGGATCACGGTCTCGATCTCGGCGGTCTCGATCATGGCGACCAGCCAGCGGCGCTTCTGCATGGGTTTGCCCTTCCGTACCGGGAGCGTCCGAAGTGGACGCTGTCGGATGGGTTGTGACGGGCGAATGGGGCAGGTTTTGGGCGGGCCCGCGGGTTTTCGCAGGCGATTCCCGGCAACGATCCCGTCCTGCACGCGGGATTGTCGCCGCCCGGGGCCGTGCCAACGCCGCCGCCCCGGCGCGTCATCCCGGTATCGGTCCAGGTCCCAAGCCCAAACCCCCGGCCCAAATCCCCGGCCGCGCGCGCCCGGGATCAGAGCCGGATGACCGAGATCAGCCTTCCATAATCGGCTTCCTTGCGGTGCACCGAACGGCGGAAGGAGTAGAACCGCACCGGGTCGGAATAGGTGCAATGCCCGGTCCATTCCGCGCTGCCCACGCCCGCCGCCTGCAGCCGTTTCAGCCCGTAGCCCGGCAGGTCGAACAGCCAGCGGTCGCCCTCGCCGGGCGTGAAATAACGCGCGTTGTCCCCGCCCTCGTCGAGGAACCTGTCGCGAAACTCGGGCCCCACCTCGTAGGCGGTCCGCCCGATCGTCGGCCCGATCACCGCCCGGATCCGCGCGCGGTCCGCGCCGAGCCCGACCATCGCCTCGACCGTCGCCTCGAGCACGCCCCCGAGCGCCCCCTTCCAGCCCGCATGCGCCGCGCCGATCACCTGAGCTTCGCTGTCGGCGAACAGCACCGGTTCGCAGTCGGCGGTGAGTACCGTGAGCGCCACGCCCGGCGTCGCCGAGACCATCCCGTCCGCCTCGGGCCGGGGCTCGTCGAAGGGCGCCGTGACCGCGACGACATCGGCCGAATGGGTCTGGTTCACGCTCGCGAGGTCATCGGGCGCAACCCGCATCGCCGCCGCCACCCGCGCCCGGTTCAACGCCACCGCGTCGCGCTGGTCATCCGACCCGCCGCCGCAGTTGAGCCCGGCATAGATGCCCGACGACGCCCCGCCGCGGCGGGTGAAGAACCCGTGCGCCACGCCCTCCAGGCTCGGGCTCGTGATGATTTCGAGCGTCATGTCTCCAGTCCCGGCAGCATCGGTGTCCCCGGGCCGACCAGCCCGAGCACCTTGAACAGGTTTCCCATTTCGTCCGGGTGCGTCAAGCGGCGATGGGCGGCGACATGGGCGTCGAGCCCGGCGCCGCCGAGCCTTTCGGCAATCGCCCGCGCCCGCGGCGTGATCCCGAGGCGTTCGAGAAACACCCCCTGCGGGGTGAGCCGCGAGGCCACGAGCCCTGTGGCCGCCCGCACCAGCGCCTCGAAATCCACATGCGCGGTCAGATCCGCCTCCCCGGGATGCGCCAGCGGATCGTCGAAGGCATGGTCCTTCAGCGCCTGCAGCGTGTCGCCCAGCGACCGCCAGCCGCCGTAATCGATGACCAGCGCCGCGCCGCCATGGGTCGCGATCCGGCCCGCGATCTCTTCCATGATCGCCGGCACCGCGGGGCAGAGCTCGACCAGCCCGCCGTCGCGCACGTCGTCACGCCCCACAAGCTCCGGCACCATGACCGGCCCTGAGAGCCCGAAGGCGAGGGCCCCGTCTGCGAGCCCCACCACCCGCTCGCGCCAGAACCCGCCTTGCCGCACGAACTGCCGCACCGGCAGAGCGTCGAAGAACTCGTTGGCGACCAGCAGCAGCGGCGCGTCGGGCAGGATGGCGACACTCGCGTGATGGGTGACCGGGACGCCCGCGAGCGCCGTGCGCTGCTTCTCGCGCAGCGCGGGCGAGGTCTCGACCAGGTGCAATCGGACCGCGTCGTGAAACCCTGCCACGCCGCGGGTCGCCCGCAGGATGTCGGCCATCAGCGTCCCGCGCCCCGGCCCGAGCTCGGCCAGCGTGACCTCCCCGAGGCCCTGCTCCACCCAGGCCTGCGCCAGGGCGAGCCCGATGAGCTCGCCGAACATCTGGCTTATCTCCGGCGCGGTGGTGAAGTCGCCCGCCGCTCCCAGAGGGTCGCGGGTGGTGTAATAGCCATGAACCGGGTGGGTAAGGCACTCCGCCATGTAGTCGGCCACGCTCATCGGACCTGTGGCGGCGATCCGCGCCACGAGCTGGTCGCGCAGGCTCATCCGCGGCTGCGCCGGAGCGCCCAGGCCATGGTGGCCGCGCCCACCAGCACCATCGGCAGCGACAGAAGCTGGCCCATGGTCAGGCCGGGGACCACGTGGCCCCAGGGGTTGTCGGGCGTGATGAACTGTGCGTCCGCCTGGCGGAAAAACTCGACGATGAAGCGTGAGATCCCGTAGCCGAGAAAGAATGTGCCCGCGAGCAGGCCGGGGCGTTTGAGCCAGCCGCCGCGGAAGGCGAAGAGCAGCAGGAGCGTGCCGAGCAGCACGCCTTCCAGCCCTGCCTCGTAGAGCTGCGAGGGGTGGCGGGCGCAAGGGGCGGTGGCGGTGGCGCAGGCCTGCGCCGCCTCGCCCGGAAAGATCACGCCCCAGGGTGCATCCGTTGGCCGGCCCCAGAGCTCGGCGTTGACGAAATTCGCGAGCCGCACCAGGCCGAGCGCCGGCGGCGTTGCGATGGCCAGCAGATCGGCGATCGTGGCGGTGGGCAAGCCGTGGCGGCGCGAGAACAGCCAGACGCCGATCACCACGCCGAGGAAGCCGCCGTGAAAGGCCATGCCGCCTTGCCAGACCTTGAGGATGTCTCCCGGGTTCTGCAGGTAATGGCCGGGCTGGTAGAACAGCACGAAGCCGAGCCGTCCGCCGAGCACGATGCCGATCACCATCCAGGTGACCAGCTCCTCGAGTTGCTCCTTTGTCATCGGCGCGCCGCCGGCAAACAGGTGCGGACGGGCGAGCGCGCGGCCGATGATCCACCAGCCGATCAGGATGCCGACGATATAGCCGATCGCGTACCAGCGGAGCGCGAAGTGGAACGAACCGATATCGATCGAAAAGATCTCGGGGCTCAGATTGGGGAAGTCGATGGCCAGCCACATGGCGCCTAGTTGAGCCCGCGCGCCCGGGCTGTCAACCATGGGCGTCAACCTTGTGGATCGGCCCTGCGGGGTCCATATAGGGCGAAACGTGATGGAGGGTTCGCATGACGACCGGCAACAAGGTGTTCGAGGATTTCCAGCAGCTGTTCACCAACGCCATGGGCGTGGCCCAGGGGGCGAGGACCGAGGCGGAAACGGCGATGAAAAGCTGGGTGGACCGCTGGCTCGCAGACCGTGATTTCGTCACCCGCGAAGAGTTCGACGCGGTGCGCGCCATGGCCCAGAAGGCGCGCGAGGAAAACGAGGCATTGAAGGCGCGCATCGCCGCGCTGGAAGAGGCCGGCAAGGCCGGCTAGGGCCTGTCCGGGGGCCCGACAGGAGTGGCGGCGGCCGTGGCCAGCTGCGTTTTGCCGGGCCAGGGCATGGCGGGCGCTGCGATGTCCGGGCTTTTTTGGCATCCGTTTTCTGCGTTGTCCGACGCGTACCACGACACGGCCCTTACCCCGGCGGTGGCCGTCCCTTTAGCGCCGTTTCCCCCGTGACCCACGGCGTTCCCGTTGCAGCCTGATCTGCTGATGACGCCCGCCGCGGGCTTGCGTCGCGTGTCCCGGGCCACATCCCGTGCGGACCATGACGGACCAGCCGCGCTCCGTTCCGCCCGTATCCTCTCGTAACCCGAAAACCACGCTCGAACGTCCCGGTTCGAGCGCCGCGGTTGTCGCAAGGTGCACGCCAGATCCGGGACCGGAGCGGGCGCGCCACCGTGGGCCGCAATGGGGCCGGGTTTGACAGCGGGAAGGGGGCCTTCCGTTTGGCGGATCGGAACGGCGCCGCCAAATCCAGAAATCCGGATATCCGGATTCCTGGAGATCGTTTTGGTCGTTTTATTTCAGTGCCTTACAGGGGTGTGAACGACACCCGGGAGGGGATGTTAACCCTTTGTCAACCCGCCGCACCGGCCCGCGACAGCCCTTCGAGCCCGAAATGGCCCAACGATTCCAGGGCCCGCGGCGGACCGCCCGTCCGCCGGGTCCAGCCTCCGTTCCACCTTGCCTCCCGGCCACAGGCGCGGGCCCGGTCCCGCACTCACCCGCCCCGTGTCACCACGGCTGGACGTGCCTGGGGAAGTCTGTAGCACAATCGGGCCATCGCAGCCGACGTCCGCCCCCGATCCTTGCCGCCGGGTCGTTTCCGATGCGGCGCCGATCCGCACTAACGCCGCGAAACTGTTCTTGAATCGTAGAAGATGCGGCGCGGGCGATCCCGCCGATAGCGCCTTGCCCCCGGCACGACCACGAGCCCCGACGCTTCTGCCAATGATGTCGCGCGCCCCGCTTCGCCCCCCGAAAACACCGTTAGCGCTAAAGGTAACGAAATCAGTGGCCTGACCCCCTGTGCGAGCTCGCCCACCCCTCGCACATGCCCGCGCCAAGGGGTGAAATACCTGTTGGGAACGCCGGGACGGCCGAGCTTGCAGGCGGCGCTATCTCAGGATCGGCGGGCTGTCGGGATCGGTCCCGGGCCCGGCAAAGGTCTCCTCGAACCCGTCCTCGTCGTGTTCGCCCGCGTCGGGGTCGGGAAACTCGTAGCGCAGCCCCATGTGATCGAGATGTTCGCAGATCGGGTCGTTTGAGGCGAAGAAGGCGACGTCGACCGCGGCAAGGTCGGTGCCCGAGAAGATCAGCGCCTCGTGGGTGGCCCGGGCCAACGCCTGTTCGGCCCCCGGCTGGGCATCGACGAAGGCGAGCAGCCAGCCTTCGCGGTTGTCGGAATAGGTGCCCTTGACGAAGACCGCGTGGCTCGCGAGCCCGGCGGCCGAGACCAGCTTTTCCTCGAGTCCCTCGATCAGCCCGTCCGGCAACCCGACCGGCGGGGCGATGGCGATCAGCGTGCCTTCCCCGGCCTCGGGTTCGGCCGCCAGCGTGTCGGCAAGCCAGTCCATCGCGTCCTTGGGCAGGAGGATCGACGAGACCGCGGTATCGAGGTTGACCGCGAGCCCCACCCCCTGGCCTGCAAGCGCCTGGGCGATCACCCGTCCGGGCAGCGCGGCATAGGGCAGGGCGTCGTTCTTGTAGCTCGCCGCAAAGGCCGCCAGCCGCTCCTCGGTGTCGAACACCAGCGCGTAGCGGTCGATATTCGCGGTCTCCTTGTTGTCGATCTCCAGGATCTCGGGATCGAGCGGCGCCCCCTCGGTTTCGGGCTCCCGGGTGAGGAGCAGGAACAGGGTCGTGTCCGCGAGCCGACGGTAGAACTTCAGCCGCAGCGCGTCGTCCTCGGGGTCGTCCATCATCCCGGCATGCGCCTGGTCGAGCGGTGTCATGGCCATCGGTTCATCCTCCCAATTCTTCTTTGATCCGGGCGCGGAGCACCGGCAGCAGTTCGTCTTCGAACCAAGGGTTCTGTCTCAGCCAGCCCGTATTGCGCCAGGACGGGTGAGGCAAGGGAAAGGTGGCGGGCACATGGTCGCGCCAGGCCCGCACGGTGTCGGTGAGCCGCCCCTTCGCGCCCAGGTGGTAGCGCTGGGCATGGGCGCCCACGAGCAGGGTGAGCCGGACCCCCGGCAGCGCCGCGGTCACGGCCGCGCCCCAGGTCGCGGCACAGAGCTTCGGCGGCGGCAGGTCCGAGCCCCGCGCGTCGTAGCCGGGGAAGCAGAAGGCCATCGGCGTGACCGCGATCCGGCTCCGATCGTAGAAGGTCTCGCGGTCGATCCCCATCCAGTCGCGCAACCGGTCGCCGGAGGCATTGTTGAACGGCAACCCGGTCTCGTGAACCCGCATCCCGGGCGCCTGACCAACGATCCGGACATGCGCGGCGGGCGAAAACCACGCCACCGGCCGCGGGCGATGGGCTGTCGCCGTCGCCCGGAAGCGATCGGCGCAGAGCCGGCAGGCACTGATCTGGTCGACGAGAGCGGACATCAGGCGGAGATAGGCGGCCGGGGTGGATCGGGCAAGGACGGAGCCGGTTTCGGCGGCGGAAGCGACATGGCCGCGGTGTCGGTCAGGGCGAGATCGTGCCTGTGTGGTGAATCTGGAATCCGGATATCCGGATTCCTGGATTCGAGAGAACACATTGAAATCTAGGCAAAAAACAAGACCCCGTCACCCCGCCGCTTCCGTCATTAACGGTCTGGCAACCATTTCTGCGCCGGTCCTGCGCCTGAACTACCCGCCAGATCACGGCTTGCGGAAATTTCGACAGATATCGAAATCTCCTTGTACGACTCAAAACATTTCCATAATACTAGAAATATGAAACAAGAACGCCCGACCCGCACCTGCCTCCCGGTCGAAGTCGCCGCATCGGCCTTCGCGGCCCTTGGGTCCGAACAACGGCTCACCGTCCTGCGCATCCTGGTCCGGGCCGGGCCCGAAGGCCTTAGCATGGGCGAGCTTGGTCAGCGCTCGGGTGTGACCGGATCGACCCTGACCCATCACCTCAGGATCCTCGTCGGTGCCGGCCTCGTGACCCAGGAGAAGCGCGGTCGCTCGATCATCGTGGGCGCCGCCGACATGAGCACGATGCACGCGCTGTCCGACTACCTTTTGTCGGAATGTTGCGCCGACGCCCCCGCCGGAAAGGCACATGATCATGGCTGACACCACCCATACCCACCCCTCCCGTTTCAAGCCCGACTGGGCCTGGGTGACGATCGTCGCCATTCCCGCGGCCCTCGCGATCTTCGCGCCCGACACGTTCTGGCCGACCCTGGATTTCGCCGGCCGCGCGATCGCGCACACCGGCATTTTCATCCTGTTCGCGGTTCTCGCGGTGGCCTGGATGAAGGCGACGGGGGCGGAGAACCTGTTGGCGCGCGCCTTCGAGGGCCGCGAAGTGCGGATGATTCTGCTCGCCGCCGCGGCGGGCGGGCTGTCGCCCTTCTGTTCCTGCGAAGTCATCCCCTTCATCGCGGCGATGCTGGCGGTGGGCGCGCCGCTCTCGGCGGTGATGGCCTTCTGGCTGGCCTCGCCGCTGATGGACCCGGCCATGTTCCTGATCACCTCGGGCGAGCTTGGCCTTCCCTTCGCCATCGCGAAGACGGTCTCCGCGGTCGGGCTCGGGCTGTTCGGGGGCTTCACCGTCAAGGCGCTCGCCGGAACCGCCCTGTTTGCCGACCCGCTCAAGAAAACGCCGGTCAAGAGCTGCGGCTGCAGCTCTACCTCCGGAACCTGCGGCACCGACAAGCCGTTCTCCGGCGCCGTGGTCTGGAAGTTCTGGCCCGACCCCGCCCGCCGCGCGACCTTCCGCGAGACGGCGCTCGAAAACATCGTTTTCCTCGGCAAGTGGCTGCTGCTCGCCTATCTCATCGAAGCGCTGATGATCCGTTACATCCCGGCCGACCTGATCGCCCTGGCGCTCGGCGGCATCGGTGTTGTGCCCGTCGTGCTCGGGGCCCTCGTCGGCGCGCCTGCCTACCTCAACGGTTTCGCCGCGGTTCCGCTGGTTGCGGGGCTGCTCGATCAGGGCATGAGCAACGGCGCAGCGATGGCCTTCGTGGTCGCCGGCGGCGTGAGTTGCATCCCGGCGGCGATCGCCGTCTGGGCGCTGGTCAAGCCGCGGGTCTTTGCCGCCTATGTCTCACTGGCCATAACCGGGGCGATCATCGCCGGTCTGCTCTGGGGGGCGGTGGCAGGGTGAACCGCGTCTGCCCCCCGCGTTTGAACATTGCGAAAATCGAAACGAAAGGACGGATTGTTACCGCCTTTGCGCCCGGCGCTCACCCTAATGGCGCCCTGATTGACGGCCAGTATCAGGCTGCGCCAATGTTTCCGAGTGCGGGGGGCACGAGTACGGCGCACCTCATCCCAGCGTCGCGTCGGCCTGTCCCGGGGCCAGCGCGACGCGACCATTTCCGCCGCAACCTGTCCGCAGGCCATTGTGCCTGTCCGGCGAACGCTCTAATTTCGCCGGAACAGAATGGTCGACAGCGGGATGCGGGATGTACAAAGTCTGGAATTTCATCAGCGACTATTCGATCCTTCTCCTCGTCGGCGCCGCGGCCGCCCTGACTTGGGCCAATATCGACCCGCATTCCTACCACCACTTCGTCGAAATGCCGCTCTGGTTCAATTCCTGGATCGGCACCGAGATCGCCACCTGGACGCAATCCTACGGCGAAGGCGCGCTGCAGTACGAGGTGGCGGACGTGGAAAAGGTCGTGACCTTCCACTACCTCGTGAACGACATGCTGATGGCCCTGTTCTTCGCCATGGCCGCGAAGGAAGTCTGGGAAGCCGTGATCCTGAAAAACGGCTCGCTCAGGGGCCGCAAGGCCGCTTCGCCGCTGATCGCGACCGCGGGCGGCATGGCCGGCCCGGTCGTGGTCTACCTCGGGCTCGCGCTGCTGATCGGCTCCGACACTTTTGACGCGGTGGCGCATGGCTGGGCGGTCCCGACCGCCACCGACATCGCCTTTTCCTATCTCGTCGGGCGGATCGTCTTCGGCGCCGGACACCCGGCGGTGCGGTTCCTGCTGCTGCTCGCCATCGCCGACGATGCCGGCGGGCTCATCATCCTCGCGATCTTCTACCCGACCGCCGAGCTTGCGCCGGTCTGGCTGCTGTTGTCCTTCGGGGCCGCATTCATTGCCTTCCTGTTTTTCAATGCCATCCCCCGGTGGCGTGACAAGGGCAACCAGGCCCGGCCGAATTCCACCTGGGCGCGCAAGACGCTCGGGCCCTGGCCGTTCGTCCTGGCCGGGATCGTCAGCTGGTTCGGCTTTGCCCAATCGGGCATCCACCCGGCGCTGGGCCTCTTGCCGGTGGTGCCCGCGATCCCGCATGCCGACCGCGCCTTCGGCATCTTTTCCGGTGCCGAGCGCTATCTCACCGACCTGCTCAACGTGATGGAACACGCGCTGCGCTACCCGGTCGAGATCGTGCTCCTGCTGTTCGGGCTGGCCAATGCCGGCGTCGAGTTCTCGGCCATCGGCGAGCCGACGCTGCTGGTCCTCGCCGGCCTGATCCTGGGCAAGCCGATCGGCATCTTCCTGTTCGGCTGGATCGCGGCGAAGCCGCTCGGTCTCGGCCTGCCCGCGGGGATGCGGATCGTCGACCTCGTCGTGGTCGGCTTCGTGGCCGCGATCGGCTTTACCGTGGCGCTGTTCATCGCCGCCGTGGCCTTCGAGCCGGGGCCGGTCCAGGATGCCGCCAAGATGGGGGCGCTGTTCTCCTTCGGGGCGGCGGCCCTCGCGATCATCGCCGGCAAGGTGTTTCGGGTCGAGAAACAGAAGGGCTGACCCCCGGGGGGGGCCGGTTCTGTTTCCAGGAGAGCACAAAAACCCGGGTTTTCCGGGCGGGTACGCGCGGCATGTGCCGTGACCATTGTGCCGGACCCATCCGATCCGACATAATGGCGCCCAATTGGGCCGATATACCCAAGGCGTTAACGAAGATCGGCTAGAACCGACCCGAAGCGCCCAAGAGCAGTGTTCCGAGGCTGGAAACCGCATGATCGAATTCAAGGACGTCTCCAAGTCGTTCTGGACCGGCAAGCAACGCAAGGTCATCCTCGACCGCGCGTCGTTCCGGGTCGACATCGGCAATTCGCTCGGCATCCTCGCGCCCAACGGCTCCGGCAAGACCACGATCATCAACATGATGGCGGGGCTGGAAAAACCCGACGAGGGCGAGATCCGCAAGACCGCGCGGGTCTCCTTCCCGCTCGGTTTCATGGGCGGGGTGATCTCCAAGCTCTCGGCGAAGGAAAACGCCCGCTACGTCGCCCGGCTCTACGGGCTCGACCCGGACTACATCGAGGCCTATACGCGCTGGCTCTGTGGGCTCGAGGAATATTACGACTTCCCTGTCGGCACCTACAGCCAGGGGATGCGGGCGCGGTTCACCTTCTCGCTGCTCCTGTCGCTGGAGTTCGACATCTACCTGATCGACGAGGGGATGCCGCAGACCACCGATGCCGAGTTCAACCGCAAGGCCGGCGACGTGCTGCGCGAGCGGCTTGAAAGCGCCACCGTGGTGATCGTCAGCCACCAGGCCCGCACGCTCGAGAAGTTTGCCCGCAGCGCCGCCGTGCTCAAGGATGGCCGGTTGCATCTGTTCGATACCTTGGAAGAAGCGAAGCAGCTCTATGACTACGAAACCCAGGGCTAAGAAATTCCGCATCCGCCGCACCGGCGGGCTCGCGACGGGTTCCGCGGCCGCACTGGACCGCAGCCTGGACGAGGCCGGGGCAGCCGAGCTGTCCGCGCCGGAGCCGGCGCCGGCGCCGAAGCCAGGCCCGCGGCGGCTGAACCCGCTGGAAGAGGCGGTGCTGGGCGGCAGCGAAGACGGGTTTCCCGCCGAGGGCTTCGCCACCGCCGGCCGGAGCGCGCCGAAAACGGACGCGTCGGAGGGCGCCGAGGCGGACGCCGCCAACGGGGACGCCCCCGCGGCTCCGGAAGCCCAGACCGATATCGGTGAGATCCGCAAGGAAGGGCTCACCGGTCGCCAGCTGCGCATGGCGCGGCGTCTCGCGCAGAAACACGGGCTGCCGGCGACCTCTGATTACGATGCAGTGCGGCTCCTGCGCGCCGCCGGGATCGACCCGTTTCATCGCGCCAACATGATCGAGTTGGTCTCGGCCGACGGTCAGCCGACCCCGGCGGCGGGGCAGGGGACGGACGGCGGGACGGCGCGCCCAGGGGCCGCCGCCGGCGTTGCCCACGCCCTGGCCCGGCTGCCGCAGACCATGCCCGCCACTGCCGGTCAGCCGCAGCCGCCGCGGCCCGCGCCGGTCGCGCTCGATGCCGCCGACCGGGCCCGCTCGGTGATGGAGATCCAGCGCGATATCGTCAAACGCCGCCGCCGCAAGCTGGTGCTGCTGCTCGCCCGGCTCGCCGTCTTCGTCCTCTTGCCGACGCTGATCGCCGGCTACTACTTCTACGCCGTCGCCACGCCGATGTACGCGACCAAGTCCGAGTTCGTGATCCAGAAAGCCCAGCCCGCCGGCACCTCGGGCCTCGGCTCGCTGTTTGCAGGCTCTGCGCTTGCCACGTCGCAGGATTCGGTCACCGTCCAGAGCTACCTCAGTTCACGCGACGCGATGCTGCGGCTCGACGCCGATCTCGGCTTCAAGGCGCATTTCCAGGACCCGGCGATCGACCCCTTGCAACGGCTCGACCCCGATGCCAGCAACGAGGCCGCCTACAAGCTCTACCAACGCAACGTGAAGATCGGCTTCGACCCCACCGAAGGGATCATCAAGCTCGAAGTCGTCGCCGCCAGTCCGGAAGCCAGCGCCGCCTTCTCCGAGGCGCTGATCCGTTACGCCGAAGCCCGGGTCGACAACCTCACCCAGCGGCTGCGCGAAGACCAGATGGCCGGCGCCGTCGAGAGCTATGCCGAGGCCGAGACCAAGCGGGCCGCGGCCCAGGCCGAGGTGCTGCGGCTGCAGACCGATTTGCAGGTGCTCGACCCGACCTCGGAGACCGGCTCGGTGATGAGCCAGGTCACCGCCTTCGAAACCCAGCTCAACGAAAAGCGCCTCATGCTCCAGCAATTGCTCGACAACGCCCGGCCGAACCAGGCGCGGGTCGAGGGCGTGCGCGGCGACATCGCCCGGCTCGAAGCGCTGATCGCCGAGGCTGCGCTCCAAGCTGACCACCACCAGCGGCAGTTCCGGCGAGAGCCTTGCCCAGATTTCGGGCCAGCTCGCGGTCGCGCAATCCGACCTCGAGACCCGCACCCTGCTGATGCAACAGGCGCTGCAACAGCTCGAAACCGCCCGGATCGAAGCCAACAAACAGACCCGTTACCTCGAAATGGGGGTCCACCCCGTCGCGCCGGACCAGCCGACCTATCCGCGCAGTTTCGAAAACTCGATCCTGGCCTTCCTCGTCTTCGCCGGCATCTACCTGATGATCTCGCTCACCGCGTCGATCCTGCGCGAACAGGTGTCGGGATGAGCCGGCAGCGGCGCGGTGCCGGGCGGCCGGGTCCGGCTTCCGCCCGTCCGGGCGTCGGCGGGCCCGCGGCGTGGCCCGGCCGGGGGCCGGCATGAGCCGGGGCGGCGATACGGTCCGTGACAGGCCGACGGGCGCCTATGAGCCCGAATACCTGTTCCGGGGCCAGAAGCTGCATGTGTCGGTCCGAGGCCCCCGCACCGACAGGCTGATGGTCACCTTCGACTACTGGTCGCGCCACAAGCCGGGGTTCGGCCAGGTCAATCGCCGCTCGCGCTACGCCGACCGCGGCTTCACCCACCTGCACCTGCATTGCCGGCAGAACGACTGGTTTCTCAACCGCGAGACCGAAGAGGCACTCGACGCGATCTCGGCCTATGCCATCGGTTTCCGGAGTGCAGCGAGCATCGGTTTCTCGATGGGCGGCTACGGCGTGATGCTGGTGAGCCGGGTGGTGGACTTCGACCGGGTGCTGATGGTGTCGCCGCACATCACCTTTTCCGAACACCAGTATCCGTACGAGACCCGCTTTCCCGCCCATATCGGCAACCTCGGCCGCGCGCTGAAGCTCAATGACCGCGTCGTCGACGGCCCGCCGGCCCGTGCCGCCGCGGCGGTGATCTACGACAGCCGGGTCGCGGGCGACCTCTACCATGCCGAGACCGCGGCCGGCCGCTTTTCCCGCTTCGAACTGGTCGACCTCGCCGGAGGCGGCCACCCGGCGACGACGGCACTCACCCGCGGCGGCCATTTCGACCTGGTGCTCGACGCGATCACCGGCGCGGGGCTCGACATGGCCCCGATCCGCGCGGCCCATGCCGGGCTTGCGTCTTGACCCGACAGGAAAATCGCCGGACTCTGACCGCCCACGCCCTGCCGCCCGACCGGATCCTCCCATGACAATGCTGCGAACCCTCCTGCTGCTTCTCGCCCTTGCCCTGCCGGGCGCATTCGCCGCCCCCCTTGCGGCGCAGGAGGGCACGATCACCACCGCGGAAGGCACGTCGGCGGCCACGCGCGGCGAAGCCGACGCTGCGATCGCCTCGCGGATCCGCGACATCCTGCACGAACTCGACGGGTTCGAGGATGTCACGGTCACGGTCAAATCCGGCATCGTCACGCTGCGTGGCACGACGCTCGACGCCGGTCTGGTCGACGAGCTCGGACGGCTGGTCGGCCGGGTCGAAGGGGTGGTCGCGATCGAGAACGAGGTGGCCTTGTCGACCTCCGTTTCCGAGCGGCTCACCCCGGTCTGGGAGCGGCTGGTCCGCCGCGCACAGCAGACCGTGGCCTTCCTGCCGCTGATCGGCGTGGCCGCCGTGGCCTTCGCGGTGGTCAACTGGATCGGGTTCGCCATTGCCCGCCGCCATCAGCCCTGGGAGCGGCTCGCGCCCAACGCGTTCATCGCCGACCTCTATCGCAACGTCATGCGCATCCTCACGGTGATCGCCGGCGTGGTGGTGGCGCTCGATATCCTCGGCGCGACGGCGCTGCTCTCGACCATCCTCGGCGCCGCCGGGATCGTCGGTCTGGCGATCGGTTTCGCGGTCCGCGACACGGTGGAAAACTTCATCGCCTCCATCCTTCTGTCGATCCGCCAGCCGTTTCGACCGAACGACGCGGTCGAGATCGAGGGGGTCGAGGGCAAGGTGATCCGGCTCACCTCGCGCGCGACGATCCTGCTCAACTGGGACGGCAACCACGTCCGCATCCCCAATGCGACGGTGTTCAAGGCGCATATCCTGAATTTCAGCACCAATCCCGAACGGCGGTTCCGCTTCGACATCGGCGTCGCCTACGGCACCGACCTAGCCGCCGCGAAGGCGCTGGCCGACGAAACCGTCGCCGCGCTCCCCTTCGTGCTGAAGACACCGGCGGTCAATTCCTGGACCACCGAGCTCAGGGATTCCGATATCGGCATGACCGTGGTCGGCTGGATCGACCAGCGCGGGACCGACCTCCAGGCCGCCCGGTCGGAAGCGATCCGCCAGCTGCTCATCGCCTTCGAGCGCGCCGGGATCGAGATGCCGGAGCCCACCTACCGCCTGCTCGGCCCGATTGCGCCGCCGACCGATCACGCGGCCGCGCCGGAGCCCGCAGCTGCGCCCTCCGGGACGCAGGCCGAGACCGCGCCGGTCACGCCTGCGGTACAGGACGTGGCAGCGACCCCGGAGCTCGAACTCGAGAAGATGGTCAACGAAGAACGCGCGGCGACCGAGGCCGACGACCTTCTGACCCTTGGCGAACGTCGAGAATAGCCGGACCCGGGACGAACCGCGAGATTTGGGCTTGCAGCCTCCCGGGCCTTTGGCTAGGAAAGCGCGCACCGTTGGGGTGTAGCCAAGTGGTAAGGCAGCGGTTTTTGGTACCGTGTACCGTAGGTTCGAATCCTACCACCCCAGCCATGAACCGAAAATTTCCCATACTTTCCAATGGGATGGCCGATGAGAAATCAGCTATCCTCCCGCCTCCACCCCGTGGTGGTTCACATTGTGGTTCACATCCGCGCGCGCGGGGCGTGCGTGACTCGGGACGAAGATGGGGTCTCTATCTCGTCCGCAGAAACGCGACCTTCTACTTTCGCCGACGTTGGCCGACGCCATTGAGAAAAATCGGCGCGCCTGAGTTTCTCTCTGTCTCGCTACGAACCCACCTCCTCGCCGAAGCCGTGAAACGGTCGGCCGACCTGCTCTCCGCAATCGAAGCAGGAGAGAGACACGTGCTGGATGAACTGACCGATGCCCCGGTCTCGGAAGCGAAGACGCAGGCGATGCTCCAGGAAGTGGTGCGCCGGGGTGTCACGGCAATGTTGGCGCGCCAGGAGAGTGACCTTCCCCCGGATCCGGGCTCCTACCAAGATCGGCTATCGGCGGATGCCGCTCGGATCAGGACAGCGCAGAAGGCGCGGGACTGGTCCGTCGCGACCGAGTTCGCGGGCGAGGTGGCGACCCAGAACGGGTTGACCGAGGAAGAGGTCCAGAACCCAGTCGTCGCGCGCCAGGTTCTCGCGCTTTTCCGTCAGCTCCTGCAGGTCCAGTCGTGGGTCGAGGAGGACTTCGAAGATCCGCTGCTCGCCGGTCGCGACCTGCTCCTGGCCCATGGGATCAAGCCCACGCGCGAGGCCCTGAAGCCGCCGATGCTCCTCAGCGCGGCGATCGGGAAGGCCTGCGAGGAGGCGCCCGGCGAGGTCGAGAAGAAGATCCGCGTGGTCGGCAAGATTGCCCTGGCCAAACTTGGGGATGTTCCGGTTGCGTCCTTCACGCTGGAGCAGACCTTCGATCTTCTGCATGACATCTGGATGCTGCCCAAGGGCTGGGGCAAGGCGCACGGACGGAACCGTTTCGAGAAGGGGGGGATAGACCTCGACCCTCTCGAAGAGATCCGGAACGCGGATCGGAAAGACGCGGCTCTGGTTCAAACGGTCCTGGATGATGACACGCAATCGCTGCCCGACAAGCGTCGCCGCCTGGTCGCAGAGCTGACGCCGCGCCTGACCGACGGCTACCTCATCGTGCAGCGCGACATGCTGCAACGGATCGTGAAGGCCGCACTCGGCGCGTCCCGGGTGGGCCGCGACGTCGACGAGGAAGACCGCGTGGTTCCGTCACACAAGCAGCTGAAGAGCCGGATGCGGAAGTGGCACAAGGACAGCAAGACCGCCAGTGGGTTGCCCATTCGCGTGTCCCGGCCGAAACGGCGGCGGTCCTGGTCGCTCGAGCACATCGCAGGCCTCCTGAACTCGCCGGTCTATCTCGGGACGTCCTCGGTCGCGCAGCGGTGGCGAAAGGCCACGGCCACCAAGCACCTGATCCTGCGAGATGCGATCTACTGGGTGCCGCTAATCATGATCCTGATGGGGGTTCGCCCGGAAGAAACGCTCCAGCTCGCGGTGACCGACGTCGTGCGTCGCGACGGCATCCTTGCGATCCACATCGGCGAGGAGCATGACGCCATCCTCAAGAACGAGCAGTCGCGGCGGATCCTGCCGATCCCGCAGCTCTTGCTCGATCTCGGGTTCCGGCAATGGGTCGTGGCCAAGATCGCGAAGAAGGAGCATTGGCTGTTCCCCGAAATCCTGCCGGACGCGTCGAACGGCCGTCGGTCGCAGACTTTCGGTGACCGGCTCCGCACATTGTTGAAGCGCCTGAACCTCGATTGCGACCGCGAAGACATCTATGCGATGCGCCGGACGCTTTCGTCGAAGCTGATGCAGGCCGGGATCGAAACCGGCACGCGCCAGAAGATCCTCGGTCACCTCGAGGGCACGACCATCGACCGGCACTACTCCGATCACGGACTGCTGGAGCTCAAGGCAATCCTCGACGCCGTCAACTATGGCATCGAGATCGGGAAGCACCGGCGCCACGAGTTCCCCGTTGTCGTGCGCTGTAACACGCCAACGCTCCCCTCGGTCGATGTCGATATCGCCCTCGCCGACGACCGCAAAGTCGCCGCACTGCGCCTTGTCGATCCGGCGACCGGGGAGGCCGTGTTCGAAGCCACTGTCGCGGGCCAACCTGCGCCGAAGGGGCAGGAATGGGACGGCTGTCCGGAATGCGATGCGCGCGAGATCGCCTCGCGCGTTCTGGTGTTGGCGCAATCCTTTTCCTTGACGCTGCCTGCGAGCGAAGAGGCCACGGCAGCGTTCGAACACATGCTAATCCTGGCGGATGACGTGACGTCGGCCAGTTCCGCCGGGCGGCCCACCATGGTCAGTGATCCAAAGGGCGGTGAGGCCTGCAGAGGAGGCCCCGCCACGATATGTCCTCGAAGCGTCGGCGAGGCGAACATTTCGCCTGGAGACCTGGTGGTCTGTGTCTTGCCGCATCGCGGTGCGGGAACGCTACCTGCTTCAGCGAGGCCAGGCCTTGTCGTGAACGTGCACACGCTGAGTGGGCGGAAGCTGCTCGACATCGCCTTGAGTGCCCCTTCGGGCAACCGTGTAGCTGAGCCCTTCGAGTTTCCGGTTGCCGGCGCGAAGGAGATTGCCGATGCGCAACTCGCGGAACCGACGCTATTCAACCTGCGCCGCCGAATTCTCGTGAACGCAGCAGATCCGGCCCACCTGCAAGGGCGATTGGGCGCTCTCGGCGAAGGAGCGCTCGTGCGAATGCGCGAAAGCTGTGGATAGGCATGCAAGATTGACCCCCATCGAGGGGTGATCGGCGTCCAAAAGTGACCCCCCTGACAATTCTGTTCAGAAGCTTCCCCAAAAGCATGGGGGAGCAGTTCGGGGATGTTGGTTGTGGAGACGATCGCGAAGATCAGGCGTGCGCATTTCGTCGACGGCAAGTCGATCAAGCAGATCTGCCGGGAGCTGCGGGTATCGCGTAACACGGTGCGCAAGGTCATCCGCTCGGGCGCGACCGAGTTCACCTATGATCGCGCAACGCAGCCCCGGCCGAAGATCGATCCCTGGCGCTCGGAGCTGGACGAGATGCTGGCCGAGAATGCCCGGCGGCCGAAGCGCGAACGTCTGACGCTGGTGCGGATCTACGAGGAGCTGCGCAACCGCGGCTACGGTGGCGGCTATGATGCGGTGCGGCGCTATGCGGCCAGTTGGTCGAAGGCGACCCGGGAGGCGTCTGCGGCGGCCTATGTGCCGCTGAGCTTCGACCCGGGCGAGGCCTACCAGTTCGACTGGAGCCATGAGATCGTGATCCTCGATGGCGCGACCGTGACGGTGAAGGTCGCCCATGTCCGCCTGAGCCACAGCCGGATGCTGTTCGTGCGCGCCTACCCGCGCGAGACCCAGGAGATGGTCTTCGATGCCCACGACAAGGCGTTCGCCTTCTTTGGCGGCGCCTGCGCCCGCGGGATCTATGACAACATGAAGACGGCGGTGGACGCGATCTTCGTCGGCAAGGATCGGGCCTACAACCGGCGGTTCGAGCAGATGTGCGGCCATTACCTCGTCGAACCCGTCGCCTGCACGCCCGCTTCGGGCTGGGAGAAGGGCCAGGTCGAGAACCAGGTGGGCGTGATCCGGCGCCGGTTCTTCGTGCCGCGCCCGAGGTTCAAATCCTATACCGAGCTGAACGCCTGGCTCGAAGACCGCTGCCTGGCCTACGCACGGGCAAACGCGCATCCGGAGCTGCGGGAGAAGACGATCTGGGAGGTGTTCGAGGACGAGCGCCCGAGCCTCGTGCCCTATGTCGGCCCCTTCGACGGGTTCCACGCCGTGCCGGCGTCGGTGTCCAAGACCTGCCTCGTCCGGTTCGACAACAACCGCTACTCGGTCGATGCCCGCGCCGTGGGGCGGCCGGTCGAGATCCGGGCCTATGCCGATCGGCTCGAATGCTGGCAGGACGGCCGGATCGTCGGTCAGCACGCACGTGCCTTCGGGCGCGGCAAGACCATCTACGATCCGCTGCATTACATCCCCGTATTGGCCCGCAAACCCGGTGCTCTGCGCAACGGCGCGCCATTCAAGGAATGGGATCTGCCGATCGCGATCCGACGCGTGCAGCGCAAGCTGGAGCGTCAGCCCGGCGGCGACCGGCAGACGGTCGAGATCCTGGCCTCCGTGCTGACGGACGGGATCGAGGCCGTCGAGGCCGCCTGCGCCGAGGCGCTGTCGCACAACGTCCATTCCGCCGGTGTGGTGCTGAACATCCTGGCCCGCCATCGCGAGCCGCCACCGCCCCTGACGATCACGACCCCGGACGCGCTGAAGCTCGCGTGCGAACCGGCCGCCGATTGCGACCGCTATGACAGCCTGAGGAGACAGACAGATGGAACGTTCCGACGTGTTGGACGCGATGGGGAAGCTGAAGCTCTACGGCATGAGGGCGTCCTACGACGAGATCATCACCACCGCCCGCAAGCGCCAGCACGAGCCACAGCAGATCATCGGCGACCTGCTGACCGCCGAGATCAGTGAGAAGCAGGCGCGCTCGATCAAATACCAGATGACCATCGCCAAGCTCCCGCTGGCCAAGGAACTCGAGGAGTTCGACTTCGACGCGGCCGAGGTCAACGAGACCCTGGTCCGCGACCTGGCCACCGGTGACTTCCTCGATCACCAGCGCAACCTCGTGCTGATCGGCGGCACCGGAACCGGCAAGACCCACCTGGCCGTCAGCGTCGCCCGCGCCTGCATCCGGGCCGGGCGCCGGGGGCGGTTCTTCAACGTCGTCGACCTGGTGAACAAGCTGGACGCAGAGGCCCGTGCCGAACGGCAGGGCCGGACCGCAGAGCTGATCTCCCGCCTCGACTTCCTGATCCTCGACGAGCTCGGTTACCTCCCCTTCGCCCAGACCGGCGGCCAGCTCCTGTTCCACCTGATCAGCAAGCTCTACGAGCGAACTTCCATCATCGTCACGACCAACCTGGCGTTCGGCGAATGGCCCAGCGTCTTTGGCGACGCCAAGATGACAACCGCGCTGCTCGACCGCCTGACACATCACTGCGAGATCGTCGAGACCGGCAACGAAAGCTGGCGCTTCAAGAACCGAGCCTGACGCCCGGCATCACCCCCGCTGGCCCGCCGCCGCTGCGTTAACTGGAGACTACGCAGCGCCGGGCCAGCTCCGATCCAACGGGGTCAATGTTGGATGCTGAAAGGGGGTCAACATTGGATGCCGTTTGACAGTGTGGATAGGCATGCAAGATTGACCC
>JAWKXC010000035.1:0-28972 GCA_041397205.1 Paracoccaceae bacterium | reverse complement strand
CGTTCTGGCGATCGTAGACGTCGAAGACGAGCGGCGCATGGGCGGGAATGGTCGGGTGCAGCGAGGACCAGGGCTGCCAGGAGCGGAAGCGCACGCCGGCCACATAGGTGGTGTCGCCCACCTTTTGCAGCGGCAGTTCGACCTGGTTGCAGGTGATGACATAGCGCTCGCCCAGATCGCCCTCGACCTTGAGCTCGACCCGTTCGAGCGAGCTGTCGACATAGCGCGAAGTGCCGCCGCCGGTGGCCTCCTCGCCGAGCACCAGCCAGGGTTCGATGCCGTTGCGCAGCGTGAGCTTCAGCCCGTTGACGGTGGTGTGCCCGACCTCGCCGAAGCGCATCTCGTATTGCGCGTCGTACCAGTCGGGGCGGAAGGCGAAGCCATGCGCCCGGGTGAGGTCGTCGAGGACCTCGTTGAAATCGGCGCGGGCGTAATGCGGGAGCAGGAACCGGTCGTGCAGCTCCTTGCCCCAATGGATGAGCGGCTCGGTATAGGGCTCGTCCCAGAACCAGGCGAGCAAGCCCCGCATCACCAGCGCCTGGGCCATGCTCATCTGCCAGTGCGGCGGCATTTCGAAGCCGCGGAACTCGACGAGGCCGAGCCGGCCGGTGGGGCCGTCGGGCGAGTACATCTTGTCGATGCAGATCTCGGCGCGGTGGGTGTTGCCGGTGAGGTCGGTGAGCAGGTGGCGCAGGATCCGGTCGGCGAGCCAGGGGAAGGCCTGGCCGCTTTCCTGCACCCGGGCGAGCTCGCCGAGGGCGATCTCCATCTCGTAGACCTTGTCCGCGAGCCCCTCGTCGAAGCGCGGCGCCTGGCTGGTGGGGCCGATGAAGGTGCCGGAGAAGAGATAGGAGAGCGACGGGTGGCGCTGCCAGTAGCGCACGAGCGAGCCGACCAGATCGGGACGGCGCAGGAACGGGCTGTCGGCGGGCGTCTGGCCGCCGACGACGATGTGGTTGCCGCCGCCCGAGCCGGTGAGCCGCCCGTCGACCATGAAGGTGAAGCTGTCGAGCCCGGATTGCCGCGCCTCTTCGTAGAGCGCTTCGTTGATCTCCTTGAGCCCTTGCCAGGAGGTGGCGGGGTGGATGTTGACTTCGATCACGCCCGGGTCCGGGGTCACCCGGATGACATTGAAATTGCCGTCGCGCGGCGGCTCATAGCCTTCGATGCGGACCGGCAGGTTCATCGCCGCCGCGGTTTCCTCGACCGCCTCGACCAGGTCGAGATATTCGTCGGACGAGCCGGTGGGGGGCATGAAGACATGCAGGATGCCGTCGCGCGGTTCGACCGCCATGGCGGTGCGGATCGGCATGCCCTCGACCCAATAGCTGTACTCGCCCACCAGCCAGTCGTCGGAACTGTCGATATCGCGCAGCCACTGGCTTTCGTCGTAATCCTGCGCGGGGCCCGGGGCCGGGTCGCGGCGGCTCTGGCGGATGCGGCGCGCGGGCGCGGGGGCGGGAACGGTGCCGTAGATCCCGCCGGTGGCCACGGTGCCGGGGCCGAAGAAGGGCGTGTCGAGGAACTCTTCGGTCTCGTAATCGGTCTCGTCCGCCTCGCCGCGCCGCAGGGCTTTGCGCGGCGGCAGCGCCTTTTTCCGGCGCAGCATCGTGTCGCGGAAATATTGTTTGAATTCTTCCGCTTTGGTGAGCGAGTTGAGCGGCAGCCGGTAGCCTGCGGGGCTGTCGCCGGGGATCAGGAAGAGCTTGTCGCGCCTTGTGCCCCAGAGGTCGGTCGCCCAGCGGAACCGCCGCCGCTTGCTCGCCTGCGCCTGGGCGAGCTGGATCGGGATCACGTAGCTCACCGGGTTGGCGAGCCCGTTGTTGAGCATCCGCACGAGCCGGGCGCGCTCCTGCGGGTCTTCGAGCTGGTTGTCCTCGACGGTGACGTTGTCGGGCAGCAGCGCTTCCTTGCCCATGAAATGCAGGGGATCTTCGTAGACCGGATGGGCATGGGCCTCGTCGCCCAGCTCCAGCGCGTCGAGCAGGCGTTCGGAAAACTCCGCCGCCGTCTCGTGGGTGGCGTGGCCGGTGTTCTCGGGCGCGATCAGATCGGCGTCGGACCACAGCGGCAGACCGTCGCCGCGCCAGATCAGCGAATAGGCCCAGCGGGGCAGGGGTTCGCCCGGGTACCACTTGCCCTGGCCGTGGTGCAGCACGCCATGGGGCGCGAAGCGGTCGCGCAGTCGGCGGATGAGCCGGTCGGCATAGAGCCGTTTGGTCGGCCCCACCGCCTCGGTCGTCCATTCCTTGCCGTCGCGGTCGATGGCGGACACGAAGGTGGGTTCGCCGCCCATGGTGAGCCGCATGTCCTGGGCCTGGAGCCGGGCTTCGATCGCCTGTCCGGCGCGGTCGATCTCGGCCCATTGCTGCGGCGAGAGCGGGCGGGTCACGCGCGGCGGCTCGTCGATGCGCTTGACCGACATGTCGAAGCTGAAGGTCACTTCCGCCTTGTCATGCGCGCCGGTGATCGCGGCGGCGGTCGAGGGTTCGGGCGTGGCGGCAAGCGGGATATGGCCCTCGCCCGCGAACAGGCCCGACGTCGGGTCCATGCCGACCCAGCCGGCGCCGGGCAGGTAGACCTCGCACCAGGCGTGCAGGTCGGTGAAATCGTCCGCCGGGCCCGCCGGGCCCTCGATCGGTTTCTGGTCGGCGGTGAGCTGGATCAGGTAGCCCGACACGAAGCGCGCGGCATAGCCGAACTCGCGCAGGAGCGCGACCAGGAGCCAGGCGCTGTCGCGGCACGACCCGAGCGCCTTCTGGATGGTGACCGTCGGGCTCTGCACCCCCGGTTCGAGCCGGATGGTGTAGTCGATCTGGCTGGCGACGAAGCCATTCAGTGCCACCAGCCAGTCGATCGTGCGCCCGGTCTGCACCGGTGTCGCGGCGGCAAAATCCGTAAACGCCTTGCCGCGGCTCAGCTTGCGCAGATAGGGACGCAGGTCCTTGAGCTGGTCGGGGGCGTAGCGGAACGGCACTCGCAGGCTTCCTCGAGAAAGAAGTCGAACGGGTTGATCGCCACCATGTCGGCGACGAGGTCGACGGTGACCGAGAACAGCCGGGTCGGCTTGGGGAACACCAGCCGGGCCGACCAGTTGGCATAGGCGTCCTGCTGCCAGTTGAGGAAGTGCTCCTCGGGCTCGATCCGCAGCGAGTAGCTCTTGATCGGCGTGCGGCTGTGCGGCGCAGGGCGCAACCGGATCACGTGCGGCGCGAGGTTGATGAGCCGGTCGTAATGGTAGGTGGTGCGATGGTTCAGGGCGACGCTGACTGCCATGGGGTGCCGCTTTTTTTTGCACTTGCCGGGAGAATCCGGGAAATGCGGTTTCGGTTCCGCCCCTGGGGGCGTTCCTTCTTGTTTGCGAGCCGGGACCGAATAAGGTCAACCCCAATATGGGTTTAGGGCCGGATATCCGGGGCGGGACCGGAGGACGGGCAGCGAAATGGAGGCGAACATCTTCAACGAGATGAAAAATGGGGCAGTCGACCGCCCGGAATACCGCGTCGTGGTCGAGTGGCTGGAGCGCAACGGGATCGAGGCGCTGCAGGCGCGCCGGGCCGAGGCGGAAGCGCTGTTCCGACGGATCGGTATCACCTTCGCGGTCTATGGCGAGGGCGGCGACCGGACCGGCTGATCCCCTTCGACATGATCCCGCGGATCTTCAACGCCTCGGAATGGCAGATGGTCGAAAGCGGCTCGATCCAGAGGGCCCGCGCGCTCAACGCCTTCATCGCCGATGTCTACGGCAACCAGGAGATCGTGCAGGCCGGCATCGTCCCCGACGCGATGGTGACCGGCAACCCGGCCTATCTCGAGCAGATGCGCGGCTACCGGCCGCCGCTCGACGTCTGGGCGCATATCATCGGCGTCGACCTCGTGCGCACCGGGCCCGACGAATTCATGGTGCTCGAAGACAATTGCCGCACGCCGTCGGGCGTCTCCTACGTGCTGCAGAACCGCGAGGTGATGAGCCGGATGTTCCCCGAGTTGTTCCGGGACGGCCGGATACGGCCGGTGGACGGCTATACCGACATCCTCGCCGAGGCGATGCAATCGGTGGCACCGCCCAATTGCACCGGCCGGCCGACGATGGCGATCCTGACGCCGGGGCAGTTCAACTCGGCCTATTTCGAGCATTCCTTCCTCGCCGACATGATGGGGATCGAACTGGTCGAGGGCCCGACCTCGTGGTCGAGAACCGCAAGGTCTACATGCGCACGACCCACGGGTTCGAGCAGCTCCACGTGATCTACCGGCGGATCGACGACGCCTTCCTCGACCCGGCCGTGTTCCGCCCCGACAGCATGATCGGCGTCGCCGGGCTGATGGACGCGATGCAGGCCGGCAACGTGACCGTCATCAACATGCCGGGCACCGGGGTGGCCGACGACAAGGCGGTCTATACCTACGTGCCGGAGATGATCCGGTTCTACCTCGGCGAGACGCCGATCCTGTCCAACGTCGAGACCTACCGCTGCAACCAGCCCGACGATCTCGCCTATGTGCTCGCCAACATCGCCGATCTGGTGGTGAAGGAGGTGCAGGGCTCGGGCGGCTACGGCATGCTGATCGGGCCGACCTCGACCCGCGCCGAGATCGAGGCCTTCGCCGAGAAGCTCAGGGCCGATCCCGGCAATTACATCGCCCAGCCGACGCTGTCTCTGTCCTCCGCGCCGGTGCTCACCGACGAGGGCCTGGCGCCCCGGCATGTCGATCTGCGCCCCTTCGTGGTCTCGGGCGCGACCACGCGAATGGTGCCGAGCGGTCTCAGCCGGGTGGCGCTGCGCGAGGGCTCGCTGGTGGTCAATTCCAGCCAGGGCGGCGGGGTCAAGGACACCTGGGTGCTGGAAGAGGGGGCGATCTGATGCTGAGCCGGACTGCAGAGGGCCTGTTCTGGATGGGCCGCTACGTCGAGCGGATGGAAAACACCGCCCGGCTCCTCGACACCGGCCGCCGGCTCGACAGCCTGCCGGGGACCGAGGCCGCGCATCACTCCGAGTGGAGCTCGATCATCATCGCCTCCGGTGCCTCGGGCACCTTCCCCCGGGCGCTCACCGAGGCCGACGCCGAGAGCGTCTGCGACCACCTCATCCGCGACGAGGCCAACCCGTCCTCGATCGCCTCCTGCATCGAGGCGGCGCGGATGAACGCCAAGGCGGTGCGCAACGCGATCACCGGCGAGGTCTGGGAAGCCATCAACGGCACAAGGATGGAGCTGCGCGACCAGCTCGGCCGCGACCGCGACCGGCTGGGTCTCGTCGATTTCCTCGACTGGGTGCGCACCCGCGGCGGGCTCGCCTTCGGCAAGATCGACAACACCATGCTGCGCGACGACGGGTTCAGCTTCGTCCAGCTCGGCAAGTGGTTCGAACGCGCCGATGCCACCGCGCGGCTCCTCGACGTGAAATACCACGTGCTGCTGCCCGACGCGACCGATGTCGGCGGCGGCGTCGACTACATGCAATGGGTCCAGATCCTGCGCTCGGCCAATTCCGCGGTCGCCTTCCGCCACCTCTACAGCCGGATCGTCGATCCCAGGGGGGTAGTCGAGCTCCTGGTGCTCAACCCGAAGAGCCCGCGCTCGCTCGCGACCGCGATGGGCGAGATCTCCGCCGCCCTCGACGGGCTCGCCTCTGCGCTGCCGGTCCAGCAGGCGCTCGCCGCCCGCGCCCGCGCCGCCCATGACCGGCTCCGGGCCACCAATGTCGACGCGATCTTCGCCCGGGGCCTGCACGACTGGCTGACCGACTTCATCGTCGAGACCAACCTCATGGCGCAGGAAACCTCCTCCGCTTTCGGCTTCGGCACCGAGCTCCTGCCGGCAATGGCGGAAGAGACACAATAGCGTCTCGGCACCGCCCCGGGGCGGTGCTAGAAACACCCGGAACCCGGACCGAATCCGGTCGCATCGCGCGCGGAGACACGAGCAGACCATGACCTATTGCGTCGCCCTCAAGACCAACCTCGGGATGGTGTTCCTGTCCGATACCCGGACCAATGCCGGCGTCGACAACATCTCGAAATACCGCAAGATGTTCACCTGGGAGGTGCCGGGCGACCGGGTCATCACGATGATGACCTCGGGCAACCTCGCGATCACCCAGGCGGTCATCAGCCTGCTCCAGGAGCGTATCGACAAGCCCGAGGACGGGGTCGACACGCTGCTCTCGGCGGATTCGATGTTCCGCGTGGCCGAGATCGTCGGCGACGCGATGCGCGAGATCCAGCAGCGCTACGGCACCAACATCGCCCAGATGGGCGAGAGCACGATGTCGTCGATCATCGTCGGCGGCCAGCGCGCCGGCGGCGGCATGCGCCTGTTCCACATCTATTCGGCCGGCAACTTCATCGAGGCCGGCGAGGACACGCCCTATTTCCAGATCGGCGAGCACAAATACGGCAAGCCGATCCTCGACCGGGTGATCGAGGTCAATACGCCGGTAGACGTCTGCGTGACCGCGGCGCTGCTGTCGATGGATTCGACCATCCGCTCCAACCTCTCGGTGGGCATGCCCCTCGACCTCGCGGTGGTGAACAACGAAGAATTGCGGTTCTCGCGGCTGGTGCGAATCGAGGACCACGATCCCAACTACCTCGCCCTGTCGGAAGCCTGGTCCAACGCGCTCCGCAACGCCTTCCACGACATGAACAAGATCACCGTCGTCTGACCGGGGGCGGGACTTCGGGCATCAGGCCACGACCGGGGGCGGGCCGCACCGCGCGGCCTGCCAAGGCCGTGCGAGGCCGGCGGCGGCAGCCGTGCCACCCAGCCGGTGGCGACCGCGGGGCAGTCCCCAAGCGCGCGGCCGCGACCGGGATCACGCGCGGCCCGGGCGAACGTGCCGGGGCGCGGGCGGTGACGGCCCTCTCGAATGCCCCACCGCCGCCGGGTTGGACAGAACCGCGGAACTGTGCATTGTGCTCGAACCGCCCCCGGAACATCGCCGCCCCCGCTGCCACCGCAAAGACCTTCGTACCGAAAGCCCTTTCTCCATGCCGCTCCTTCGCCTCGCTGCCCTGATCCTCTCGCTTGCCCTCGTCACAGCCCCCGCGCAGGCGCAGAGCTATTCCGTCGCCACCACCGGCAGCGGCACGGCGATCCATTTCTACGGGCTGGCACTGGCCAAGGCGGCGCGCGAGGTAGCGGGGATGGGCCTGCGGCCCAAACCCTATGCCTCGGCCGGGCAGGGCGCGGTCTTCGTCGACCGCGGCGAGGACGATTTCGGCCTGTTCAACGCGATCGTGCTGCGCGAGGCCTATGAGGGGCGCGATTTCTACGAGGGCCGCGCGCTCGAAAACCTGCGCCTCGTCGCCCGGCTCGTGCCGTTCCAGATCACCTTCGGCGCAAGCGGCGCCTCCGGCCTGACCGACGTCACCCAGCTCGCCGGCAAGCGCTTCCCGACCGGCTTCGACCAGACCGCCTTCGGCGACCGGCTCTATGCGGCGATGCTCGCGACCGGCGGGCTCACGCCCGCTGACGTGGTGCCGGTCGAGGTCGCCGACTGGGCCGAGCTCGGCCAGGCCTTCGTGCGCGGCGACATCGACGTCAACGGCATGATCATCGGCTCGGCCACCGTCGAGCGCTACGCCCAGCAGGTCGAGGGCTATCACGCGGTCTCGCTCGGCTCGGGCGCCGAGGCGGAAGCGGCGCTGCAGGCGGTCTTTCCCGACAGCCGGCTGGTCACGGTCGCGCCCTCCGAGGGGCTGACCGGGGTCGAGGCACCGGTGGTGGTGATGGAATACGATTACTGGCTCTATGCCCATGCCGGCACCGACGACGATGCCGTGACGGCCCTGCTCACCAGCCTGCGCGACGGCGGCGCGGTGCTGACCGGCGTCAGCGCCGATTTCCGTGCCTTTGACCCGGGCCGGATGCAGGGCGATATCGGCATCCCGTTCCACCCCGCCGCCACCGCCTTCTTCGAGGCGAACGGCGCGCAGTGAGCCACCCGCAGTCCCTCGCACAGCGCGTCTGGCTGGTCGCGGGGGGGCTCGCGGTCTTCGCGCCGCTGCTGCGGGGGCTGGCACCGCCGGGGCCCGCGCGGCTCGGCCTCTCGACCAGCCAGTTCCTCGCCGTCGAGCTGACCCTTGCGCTGATGGCGGTGTTCGCCCGCGCCGCGGCCGGGGAAAGCGTCCCCGCGCGCCGGACCGCGGCGGCGCTGGCCGCGCTGGCCGCCGCGGTGGGCGGCGGCTGGACCGCGTGGTTCCTCGGCACCGACGGCGCGGTGTTCCTGCCGCGGACCCTCGCCGTGGTCGGTATCGCCACCTTCCTCATCGCCGCCACCCTCGTCGCGGGGCTCCTGTCCGGTGGCCGGCAGATCGCGCTGGTCGCGGGGCTCGCACTCGTCGCCGGCATCGTCGGCCCGCTGCTCGGCGCCGGCGGCGCGGCGATGCCGCTTGCGAGCTACGCGACCTATCTTGCCTACGGCTCCGAAGGCCTGTTCGGCCGGGCCCTCGACATCATGGTCAACCCGGTGATGGCTTTCGTCGTCTTCGGCGCTGCCTTCGAGGCCTCCGGCGGCGGCGCGGCGCTCGCGCGGGCGGCGCTGCATCTGGCCCTGCGCAGCCGGTCGGGGGCGATCAAGGCCTGTATCCTCGCCTCGGGCCTGTTCGGCGCGATCAGCGGCACCGCCGTCTCCAACGTGATGACCACCGGCGCCTTCTCGATCCCGGCGATGCGCCGGATCGGGGTGCGAAACGAGACCGCGGCGGGGATCGAGGCGGCGGCCTCGACCGCGGGCCAGATCATGCCGCCGGTGATGGGGGCGGCCGCCTTCCTGCTCGCCGATTTCGTCGGCGTCCCCTATGCGAGTGTCGCGCTCGCCTCGGCGCTGCCCGCGCTCTTCGTCTATCTCGCGCTGTTCCGGCAGGCCGATCTGGTGCGCTTCCCGGCGGCGGCCGCCCCCGCGCCCGCACCCGGCGACCCGCTCTCCGCCGGCCTCGCCTGGTATCTCCTGCCGCCCGTCCTGCTGGTCGTCCTGCTCGCGGGCTTCGCCTGGCAACCCGACCGCGCCGCCATGGCGGGCGCGCTCGCCTGCGCCCTCGTCGGGCTGGGCCTCAAGGGCTGGAGGGAGAGTTTCGCCGCCTTCCGCTCCGGGTTCGCGCGGCTGGTCGAGACCGGCCTTCAGCTCCTGGTGATCGCCGGGGCCATGGGACTGGTTCTGGGCGTGCTCAACGCCACCGGCATTGCCGTCGCGGCCGCGGTGGCGCTCAGCGACATCGGCGCGCAGAGCCTGCCGCTTGCCCTGCTGCTCGCCGGCGCCGCGTCCTTCGTGCTGGGGATGGGGATGGCCACGGTCGGCGTCTACGTGCTCGCAGGCGCGATGCTGGCGCCGGGGCTGATCGCCGCCGGCGTACCGCCGCTCGCCGCCCATCTCTTCGTGCTCTATTGCGGCATCCTGTCGATGCTCACGCCGCCGGTGGCGCTCGCCTCGCTCGCGGCCAGCGCGCTCGCCGGGGCCAGGTTCGCGCCGACGGCGCTGGCGGCGCTCCGGTTCGGCTGGATCCTGTTCGTGATGCCCTTCGTGCTGGTGGCGCAGCCGGGGCTGGTGCTGCTGGGCGGGCCGGCGGCAATCGCCCTCGGCGTGGCGCTGACCCTCGTCTTCGTCCTCGCCGCAACCGCCCCCGGCCTGAGCCCCGCGCCCCGCGCCGGCCTTGCCGGGCTGGCGCTCGCGGCGGCGGTCTGGCCGGGCCCCGTCTGGCTCACGCTCGGTGTCGCGGCGACGGTCGCGCTCGTGCTCTTCGCCCAGCGGTGGCGGCGCCGATCAGACCGTCCCGCGTAGCACCAGGCCCGCCGCCTCCGGGCGCAACGCATCCGCACCGGCGGCGGCGACCGCGTCGGCCAGCGCCTGCTTGTTCACCTTGCCCATCGAGCCCCGCGGCAGGGCCGGCGCCGTGCAGAGCGTGACCGGCGGCAGCTTGGGGAAGGCCGCCCGGATCGCCGCGCCGAGCCCCGCCGCAACCGCCTCCGCCGCCACCGCGACCACCACCAGCTCCGGCTCCCCCGCCCCCTGCGCGCGCAGGAAGGCGCAGGCGTCCTCCACTCCGTCGAGCGCCTGCAGCCGCTCTTCCAGCGCCTCGATGGGCAGCTTGACCCCGCCGAGGTTGAGGATCTGTGCGACCCGCCCGACGAGCGTCAGCTCGCCCCCCGCCGACAACAACGCGATGTCGCCGGGGTAGAACCAGCCGTCGCGGAAATGCGCCGCACTGGCCTCTGGGTCGTTGAGATAGCCCGCCACCGTGCTCGGTCCGCACCCTGAGCCTGGCCCTCGCGGCCCGGCGGCAGGGGCGCGCCGTCCTCGCCGACCACCTCGACCTCGATATCGGCAAAGGCCCGGCCGACCCGGCCGGGATGGATGTCGAGCGCATCCGCCGCGCCCTGCGTCACCCCGCCGGCTTCCGACGAACCATAGGCGATCTTCGCGCCGGCACAGACATGCGCCCGGATCTGGTCGCGCAGCCCCGGCGTGAGCCGCCCGCCGGCGACGATCGCGGGGCCGTCGAGCCGCGGCAGCGCCGTCGCCTTGGCGTCGCGCACCAGCGGCCCGAGGGCGGCGGGCGAGGCCACGAGGATGTTCACGCCGCGCGAATGCATCTGCCGGAAGGCGCCGGGACCGCCCGTCGACAGCACCACCGTCCCACCCGCGCGCCAGGTCGCGAGCGTGGCGGTGAAGCCGAAGGCGGTGTCGGGGCCGAGCCCGCACCACAGGACCGAGCCGCCGTCGATGCCGGCGCGCCCGGCGGTGCGCGCGAGCCGGGCGCCCAGCAGACCCGCGTCGAGCCCGATCGCCTTGGGCCGGCCGGAGGTGCCGGAGGTGAAACACACCCGCCCGCCCGTCCGGTCCGCCACTTCGACGGGCGGCAGCGCCCCCGGCTCCGGCAGCGGCCGGTCGAGCCAGTCGCGGGTGACGGTGATCCGCCGCAGGGTCTCGGGAATGGCGGTCTCCTCGTCGGGGCCGCAGATCACCGCCGTGATGCCGGGCAGGGCGGCAAGCTCGCCCCCGGCATTGCGGGTGAGCGAGAGCGTGGCCGCGCCGATGCGCATCAGCCCGAGCGTCACGATCCAGTGCGTCACCGGCGTGCGGATGCGCAACGCCACGACATCGCCCGGCGCGATCCCAAGCCCGTGAGCCGGCCCGCGATCCGGGCGACGTCATCGCGGACCCTGGCGTAGCCGAGCGCAATGCTGCCGTGCACGAGCGCGGGCCGGTCGCCATGGGCAGCGGCGCCGGCGCGCATCACGTCGCTCAGCGGGGTCTCGGGCGGCATCGGGGGCGGGGCGGTCTCCATCGCGGCACTCCGGTCACGGGGTCTGGGGCACAGGGTCGCGGCCGAGCCTGACACGGATCGGATCGAAAACCCAGCCCGCCCGCATGCGGACCGGCCCGCGTCCGCCCAACTTGATTTTCGGCCCCCGATCTGCGACATTTTGCCTTGCGCCTGTCTCGGCGGTTCGATGGACGACACCGGATGGGGACGCGGCAGCCGCTCTGCGGTTGCCACTTCCAGACCGAGACACCACGAGGATTGTCCCCGCGCCGCCCGCGGGGTCCGGAATTTCAGACAGATGCTGCTACGGGAGGCTTGAGCCATGGTGACGATCACGGGGACCTACGAAGGCCAGACGATGAACATTACCTACGGCATCACCTCGCCCTATACCGCGACCGCGACGGACGAGATGATCCAGGGCTATGGCGGCGCCGACACGATCTACGGCAATGCGCTCGACAACTACATCTTCGGCGACCAGCGCGGCGACCGCAGCGATTTCGACCCGACCGCCGACGGCGCCGACGTGCTCTACGGCTATGGCGGCGACGACGTCATCGATCCGGGGGCGGGGAGCGGCAACTACGTCAACGGCGGCGACGACACCGATACGCTCGACTATCGCTACGCAACGCCGGGCCAGACCCTCACGGTCGATGTCGACCTCGGCACCGCCGATGCCGGCAGCTACGGATCGACCCTCTTCGTGAATATCGAGAATGTCTACGGCAGCGAGAACGGGCGCAACGTCATCTCCGGCGACGAGAACGACAACGTGATCCACGGCGGCGGTTTTGCCGACAAGTTGTACGGGCGCGACGGCAAGGACCTGATCCGCGGCTTCGACGGCAACGACATCCTGCGCGGCGGCAGGCAGAACGACACCCTGCAGGGCGGTGCCGGCTTCGACACGCTGGACGGCGGCCGGGGCCGCGACACGCTGGTTGGCGGCGCGGATGACGACTACCTCAGGGGATCGGACGGCAACGACCGGCTGATCGGCGAGGCGGGCAACGACCGGCTCTACGGCGATGCCCACAACGACCTGCTCGAAGGCCGCAAAGGCCGGGATATTCTGAAAGCCGGCTCGGGCTCCGACACGCTCTACGGCGGCGGCGGCGCCGACAAGTTCGTGTTCAACAAGAATTCCGACGACAACCGGATCATGGATTTCGAATCCCGCGACAAGATCCAGATCACCAGCGGCGCCCAGCACTACTTCGACCTCAAATTCACCGATACCAACTCCGGGCTGTATGTCGAATTCGGGTCGGTCGAGATCTTCCTCAAGGGGCTCGACATCGGCGATGTCGACCCGAGCAATTTCATCTTCTGACCGGCGCGGCCGGGTCGCCTGCGTGGTGCCTGTCCGGGTCTGTGGAGGCCAAAAATTGCCGGACCGTTCAGGCGGGCGTCTGGCAAGGCATTGAATTATCATGACTTTGTGCCAGCCTGTTTGCCTGGTTTCTTAGGAAACCGGGTTCGGGGTTTACAGCCCGGCGGCGGCGATCGCAGCCCACCCGGAGGGGGCGAGCGCGATTCCAGGACTACGACGTTTCTCGCACCGCACAAACCACCGGGTGGTCGACGGGCAAGCCGGGTGATCCCCCACAAGCCGCCGCGGGCATTGTGCAACAGGGGCGGTCGCGGCGCACCGGAACAGCGCTCCCGACAGCCCTGACTTCGGTGAACCGCCCGCAGGTGCCCACCCTCAGTGTGAACGAAAGGCGTCGCGCAGTGCCAGGCGGCCCCGGGGAGCCCGCTTGCTGGCCGATTGCTTGGGAAATGCCGGCCCTGTCGAGGCCGCAATCCTCGCGTCCATGTCGTGGCAACCGCGGGCCGCTTCCGGCCCACGGGGGGGGCCCGCTCACAATCCCCGCCCAAAGCCCCCCCGCCCAGGTTGATCCTGGCCGCCGTTTCGGCGCATATCACGACGGACAGGGCGGGCGGTGACCGCCCCGGGCGCAGTGACCCAGCGGGGGCGAGAGAGCGGTGATGCTGGACGCGGAATATCTCTACATCGCCCTCGGCTTCGCGGTCGGCGGCATCCTCAAGGGGGCCACGGGGGCCGGGGCGCCGATCGTGGCGATCCCGATCATCGCGCTCTATTTCGATGTGCCGATGGCGATCGCGGTCTTCGTGGTGCCGAATCTCGTCTCCAACAGCCTGCAGATCTGGACCCACCGCGCGACCCGGGTGCCGGCGGCCTTCCTCGTGCCCTTCGCCGGTGCCGGCGTGCTCGGGGCCGGGCTCGGCACGCTGATCCTCGCAAGCGTGCCGACCGATGCGCTCAAGCTCGCGGTGGCGGTCGCGGTGGTCGCCTACATCGTGTTCCGCCTGTTCCGGCCGGACTGGCGGCTGGAGATGGAGACCGCGCAGAAGGTCGCCGCACCGGTCGGGCTGGTCGCAGGGGTGTTGCAGGGGGCGTCGGGGATCTCGGCGCCGGTGTCGATCACCTTCCTCAACGCCATGCGGCTGCCGCGGCACAGCTTCATCTTCACGATCTCGATCTTCTTTTTGACCATGCTGCTGGTGCAGGTGCCGATGCTGGCGGGCTACGGCTTCCTGACGCCGGAACGGCTGCTGATCGGCGGCGCGTCGACGCTGGTGCTGCTCGGCTTCATGCCGGTCGGCGCCTTCTTCGGGCGGCTGGTCTCGCCCGAGACCTTCAACCGGATCATCCTCGTCCTTCTCGCGCTCCTCGCCGTGCGGCTGTTCTGGGATGTCGCCGCGGGCGGCTGAGCCGGGCGCCCGGTGCCGAACGGGGCGATCCCCGGGTGCAGAACAGAACCGCACCACTCTGGTGCAAAGCTATGATTGCCATGCAGAATCCAAGCGAACGCCTGGGTCCGCGCGCCCCGACTACAGGTCGCGCGCGATCCGTTCGGCGAGATCGGACCAGGCCGCCTCGTAGACCAGCGCCAGCTCGTCCGGCGCCTCGGTCGCGGCGGGACGGGTGATGTCGAACTGGCGGATCAGGCTGCGGCCGTGTTCGCGCCGGATCGCGTAATAGCCCACCAGCGTGATCGAGCCGTCTTCGCGGGCGAACATGTGCTCGACCCGCACCGTGAGCTCGACCTCGGGAAAGCCTTCGAGCGGCCAGGGCTCGGCCGCGACCTGCGCGCCGGTGATGACCGAGAGGTTGCGCACCATCGCCCCGGTCATCGCCCGCGCCGGCTCGTCGGCCCAGACGGCACCCTTCTTCTCGACCAGCGTGCCGTTGGCGCCGCGCACCGAGATCTCCGACGCCTGGGCGTAGCTCGGCAGCGAGATGTCGCGCAGCATCACGCTCGCCGCCCGGGCCGGCACCCGCAATTCCGAGCTTTTCGGGTCGATCACGATCTGCGGACCGGTGCCGCCGGCGCAGCCGGCCAGGAGGGGCACCAGCGCCACGGCCAGCAGGCCGAACAAGGGTCTCATGTCGTCACCTCCCCGTAATCAGACGGCTCGGATCGCGCTCGAGGGTGCGCGACAGCGAGCGGAACGCATCGGCCGCCTCGGAGACGTCGCGCAGCGCAGTGCTGATATCCACCTGGATTCGCGAGCCCGGAGCGTAGCCGGCGACCGCAGTTTCCAGGGTCCGGGCGACGGAGTCGAGTCGCGAAACCATCTCCGGCACCCGCTCGGTTGCCACCTCGATCGCCTGCATCGTCCCCTGCGCCGCCGCCAGCGCCTGGTTGAGGTTCTCCACCGCGCCGCCCGCGCGCAGCTCTCCCAGCGCCGCCTGCAGCTCGCCGAGCGTGTCGCGCAGTGCCGCCGGCAGATCGCCGACGCTGTCTTCGCCGAGCAGCCCGTGGAGCCTGCTGCGTGACCGTGTCGAGCGAGGCCACCAGCTCGGCGAGCGGCACCTTGCGGACCTCGTCGGTGATCGCCTCGACGTTGTCGATCACGCCCGGGAGCCGGTCGGAAAAGGTGGCGATCCCGCCGGCGATCGCTTCCGAGGATTCGAGCGCAGTGAGCAGGCTCGCAAGCCCCGGCTCTCGCGGATCTCGCGGCTGAGGTCGCGCAGATCGGCGGTCGCGGTCTGGAAATCGGCCAGCGCCGTGCGCAGCTCGGCGGCGCCGACGATGTCCCGCGCATCCCGGATCAGCCCGTTGGCATTGGCCGGCAGCTCCAGCGCATCGGGGCTGCCCGCGAGCTGCTGCACGCTTTCGAGCGCGCCGATGGCGGCGGTCATCAGGTCCTCGATCGGCAGGTTCGCGACCCGGTCGACGATCCCCTCGATCCCTTCGCTGGCATCGGCGACCCGGGCCGGCGCGGTGGGAATGAGCGGGAAGGGGTGCGGCCGACGACCAGCGTGTCGCCGTCCTCTGGTTCGGTCTGGACGAATTCGAGCACCGTGGTCTGGCCAAGGATCCCTTCCGAGCCGAGCCGCAGCTTGAGCCCGTCGCCGACCCGCTCGGCGAGCGTGGCAAGCGCGTCCGCCTTCGGTCTGCCCGGCGGGGAAGCCGATCCGCTCGGGGATGATCTCGAGATCGACCAGCAGCTGCACGCCGGCGCCTGGGGCCTCGGGGTCACGAAAGCCGGTGACGGCGGTGACCTCGCCCACGTTGGTGCGCCCGTAGCGCACCACGGTGCCAGCCGACAGCCCGGCGATGCTCGGGTCGAGCAGCACCGCGACCCCCAGCCGGGCGCCGGCGCTTTCGAGCGCATCGGTCTGCGCGGCCCGGAGCGATTCGTATACGTCGTAGACATGGCCCGGCTGGATCGCCTGGCCGCCGGTCACCAGCGTGCCGAAGGTCACCCCGCCCTCGACCAGGGCGGCGAGGCTGTCGACGTTGAACGATACCCCCGCGGTGCCGATGTCGAACGACAGCCCGGAGCTGTCCCAGAACCGCGAGGCGGTGCTCAGCCGGCGGTCGAACGGCGCCTCGATGAAGGCGTCGCGGGTGACGGTGAGGCCGTTTTCCGACAGCACCGGCTTGCCGATCCAGCCGACCTCGATGCCGTTGAACAGTACCGGCGCGCCGGCCGAGAGCTGGCCGCCCGAGCGCGAGCGCAGCACCACCCGTGTGCCCGCCTGGCCGGGGGCGAACAGCGGCTGTTCGTCCAGCGCCTCGAAATGCGTCGCCGCTTCGCCCGGGGTGCCGTCCCAGCTGCCTTCGATGTAATTGCCCGACAGCACGGTGCCGAGGCCGGTCACCCCGCGCGCGGTCACCCGCGGTTCGACCAGCCAGAACTCGGCCTCGCTGTCGACATAGGGGGCGATCTCCTTGTCCAGCCGGATATGGACCTCGATCGCCGACAGGCCTTCGGCGAAGGTCACCTTCTCGACGGTGCCGACGTCGAGCTCGCGGAACCTGAGCGGCGTCTGCCCCTCCTCGATCCCGCTCGCCGAGGGGAAGTTGACCACGATCACCGGGCCGCGGTTGGCATAGGTCTGCCAGACCATGCCGAGGGCGACCAGCACCGCGAGCACCGGCATCGCCCAGACCCAGGAGAGCCCGGCCCTGCTCTCGGCGGGTTGCGGGGTGGGGAGATCAGCGTCACTGGTCATGCGGGGGGGTACCTTCCTTCAGCCGGTCCCAGATCAAGCGCGAATCGAAGCTCTGGGCCGACAGCATAGTGAAGACGACCGAGGTCGCGAACGAGATGGCCGCGATCCCCGGGTTGATCGTCGCCAGCGCCTCGAAACGGACGAGGGCGGAGAGGATGGCGACGACGAAGACGTCGATCATCGACCAGCGGCCGATGAACTCGACGAATTCGTGAACGATGTGCAGCCGGTGGGTGTCCTGGGTGTGGGGCCGCGCCAGCACCAGCGCCAGCCAGGCAATGGCGGCGAACTTCCCGACGGGGATCACGATCGAGGCGGTGAAGACGATCAGCGCGATGCCGTAGCTGCCATGGTGCATGAGGTCGACCACGCCGCCGGCGATGGTGCTTTCGGTGGTGCGAAACAGCTGGGTCGAACGCAGCATCGGGTAGAGATTGGCCGGGATGTAGGCGATCAGCCCGGCGATCCACCAGGCCCAGACCTTCTGCAACGACTGGCGGTCGCGGCTGGAGAGCGCCGCGCCGCAGCGGGTGCAGCGCTGCTGGCCGGCGGGGGCGACCAGCCCGCAGCTCCGGCAGGCGACCCGGCCCGCGGCGCGGGCGGTCGTCAGGGATGGGCGGCGTTCAGCTCGGTCCACAGCGAATGCCTGCACATGAAGGTTTCCTGGTAGGCGGTGAGCAGCACCACGCCGGCGAGCACCCAGAAGGCGGCGCCCATGCCGATGGAGGCCAGCCCGGCGAGTTTGACCAGCGCGACGGCGACGCCGACCATGAAGATTTCGGCCATCGCCCAGGGTTTCAGCCAGAACGCCCAGCGCAGTGCCGTCGCGGCGCCGGGCCAGGCGGGGCGGGACGCCGCGACCGGGCCGAGGGCGAAGACCAGGAGCAGAAACCGGGTGAAGGGCAGCACGACGATGAAACCGAGCACCGCGAAGGCGAGCGGCACCATGATGCCTTCGGTAAAGCCCGTCACCACCTCGACCAGCGAGGCCGAGACCGTGCGCCCGCCGGTGCTGAGGTTGAGGAAGGGCAGGAACATCGCCAGCGCCATCAGGATCGCCGAGGTCATCGCCAGCCCGACCACCCGGACGATCGCGCCGGTCCGGCCATAGGTCAGCCGGTGGCCGCAGCGCAGACAGCGGGTGTCGCGGGCGGCGATGTCGTCGTCGACCCGGTAGAGGGTATCGCATTTCGGACAGGCAATCGTCTGGCTGTGTCCGGACATCCGCGGTCGTTCCCCCTGCGCCGGCCGGCGCTCAACTGCCCTGCGCCGCAGTGGCAGTGCGGCGCGCAGGGCTACCGGGATACCCCTGCGCCGGCGCAACTGCAAGCGGTGCCGGACCGGTGGGGGCGGCTGTGTCACGCAAAGGTGCCACATCTGCGGGCTTTCGCGAGAGAGTTGCGGAGAAGGCGGCAGCAGGGGCCGGGAGGTGGCAAGGGCGTGTCCTGACGCCGCCGAGCCGGGAACGGAACCGCCTGCGGGCCGGTCCCCCGCGCCGCGCTTTGCTTGAAACGGCGCGGCCGACGGGTGCCGCGTGCCCGGCACTTCGCATGCACCTCGCGCGCAAAACAACAGTTAGCGCTATCATTATATAAAACAATACCTTGACCCCCTGTGCGAGCTCGCCCACCCTTCGCCCACCGCGGCAAACCCGGGGATCCGTCCCCTCGGTCCGGCCCCATTCGCCGGTTGAAAACCGCCGCGCTGGCGGCTCTACTGACCGCATGGACCGACCCGACAGCGACCAGGCGCTCGCCCGCTTTCACGACGGCGGCGGCCTTCTCTACCCGTTCCGCCACGGCTATGCCGCGCTCGGCGCGCTGCTCGACGCGATGCCGGCCGAGACCTGGCGCCACGACGAGGCCGTGCTCGGCGGGCTGGTCCTCTACCTGGTCAAGCAGGGGCAGGCGGCGCGGGCGAAATCCTATCTCACCGCCGCCAACCTCGCCTTCGAGAAGACCGACCTCTACGACTTCCTCGAACTCCTCCTGGCGCTGCACATGGGCGAGATCGTCAGCGCCCGAAACATGACCGCCTGGCGCCGGCTCGAACGCAGCCTGCCGGTCACCGAGCCGCTGTTGCTCGGGCTCTATTACAACGCGATGATGGCGATGGGGGTGCGGCTCGGGCAGTTGAACGAGGCCCGGGTGGCGGGGCAGCAGGCGATCTCCTGCTACCGCGAGGACGGCCACGTCTACCTCGAGCATTTCATCCATATCCACCTCGCCGATCTCGACGTGATCGAGGGACGGCTGCACCGCGCCGAGCGCGGGCTGTCGGCGTCCGAGCGCTGCCTGGTCCAGGCCGGGGTGTCCTATGGCAACGAGCAGGCGGTGATCGGCATCATCCGGCTGGCGATCGCCTACGAGCGCGGCGATCTCGCCCGGGTCCGGCGCGAGGCGGAGGGGCTGCGCGCGAGCCTGCTCGGCGGCGACAGCTGGTCGGAGCTGTTCTTCCAGCTCGCCCGGATCGCCGTGCTCAGCGCCTATTTCCTCGAAGGCCGCGAGGCGGCGCGCCGCGAGCTCGGTGTGTTCCAGGCCGACTACGCTCGCCGCCACGGCGGCGTCGCCAGCACCGTCGACGCGCTCAACGCCCGGATCTGGCAGCTCGACTGGCACCCCAACGAGGCCGAACGCGCCCTCGACCTGGTGCAGGGCCTGCCGATGCAGAGTGCCATCGGCCGGCTGGTCCTCGACGAGCTCGAAGCGGCCATGGGCCTCGCGCCGCCGGTCCCCAGCCAGACCCCCCGCGGCGCCATCGTGGCGCATCTGCAGACCGCCCAGCGCAGCCGCGGCCCCGCAAGGCGCGCGGCGATCGAGGCGGCGCTGAAGCTCGCCCTCGACGAAGGACAGATCGGCCCCTTCCTCGAGAACCGCGACGTCTTCCTCGGCGTGAGCGCGAAACTCGCGAGCAGCCCCTTCGCCCGCCGCAACCGGAAATACGCCCGCCTCGTCGCCCGGGTCCTGCGCCAGGTCGAGCAGAGCTACGTGGTCCCCGAACCGCTCAGCGCCATCGGCTTCAACCGGCGCCAGTACCGGGTCGCCTCGGCGTTGCAATCGGGCGCAACCAACAAGCAGATCGCCCTGCAATTGGGCGCATCGGAGGCAACGGTCAAATACCACCTGACCTCGATCTACCGCCTGACCGGAAAACGGCGCAGGTCGGAACTTATTGATTTCATATCGGAACATGTCGAAATGGAAAAAATCTAGACCTTTTTGTCGATTTTTAGACCAATTCGCCTCTGCCCGGTTTTGGAAACATTGCCAAGATCGGACTCGGAGACGAAACCCGCATGTTTGCATACCTCTTCCGGCGCGCGCTCACCCTGTTCCTGGTCCTGCTCGGACTGGCGATCCTGATCTTCGTGATCGCGCGCATCGTGCCCGGCGACCCGGCGCGGATCGCCCTCGGGCCGCTTGCGACGGCGGAACAGGTGAGCGAGCTGCGCGAGGAGATGGGGCTCGACAACCCGTTCCTGGTGCAGCTCTGGATGTACCTCAAGGGGCTGGTGCAGGGCGATCTCGGCAAGTCGCTCTTGACCTCGCGCCCGGTGATGGACGACATCCTCGGCGCGCTGCCGGCGACGCTGGAGCTCGTGCTGTTCACCATCGTGCTGCAGGTCGTCGTCTCGATCCCCTTCGGCGTGCTCGCCGCGGTCTATCGCAACACCTGGATCGACAACCTGCTGCGCATCGTCTCGCTGATCGGGGTCGTCACCCCAGGTTTCGTGCTGGCGATCCTGCTGCAGCTGATCGCGGCGCATTACCTCGGCTTCTTCCCGGTCACCGGGCGGCTTGACGGCGGCATCGACTTCAGCGCCGACGTCACCGGCCTGCTGGTGGTCGACGGGCTGCTCGCTGGCCGCTTCGACGTGGTGCTGGATGCGTTGCGGCACCTGTTCCTGCCGTCGATCGCGCTCGCGGCGGCCAGTATCGGCCAGGTGATGCGGATCACCCGCACGGCAATGATCGAGGTCGCCTCGCGCGACTTCGTCGAGGCGGCGCGGGCCTATGGCATCCCGGAACGGGTGGTGACCTTCCGCTACATGCTGCGGGTCGCGAGCGTTGCGCCGCTCACCATCCTGGGTCTCGAATTCGCCTCGCTGATCGGCAACGCCTTCATCGTCGAGTTCGTGTTTTCCTGGCCCGGCATCGCCAGCTACGGCGTGCGCACGATCCTGCAGAAGGACCTCAACGCGGTGATCGGCGTGGTGCTGGTCTCGGGCGTGTTCTTCGTCGTCGCCAACCTCACTATCGATCTGCTGCTGGGCATTCTCGATCCGCGCCACCGGATCCGGGCGGGGAGGGAGACATGAGCGTGACCGAGACGCCGATGGACGACCCGGACGCGATGCATCACGGGCTAACCTCTCGGCAGATGGCCTTCTACCGGTTCCGGCGCAACCCGCTCGCGGTGATCGGGGCGCTGATCGTGCTGAGCGTGGTGATCGCGGCGGTCTTCGCGCCCTGGATCGCGCCGTCACCGGAAAGCGCCGGCTCCTTCGTCGATTTCCGCAACCGCCATGCCGCCCCCACCTGGGCGCACCCGATGGGCACCGACAATGTCGGGCGCGACGTGTTCAGCCGGGTGCTGTTCGGCTACCGGGTCTCGCTCGGGCTGGTGGTCGGCGTGCTCGGGGTCGCGGTGCCCTTCGGCGTCGTGCTCGGGCTGGTCGCGGGCTATTTCGGCGGCTGGATCGAGACGATCGTGATGCGGTTCACCGACATCATGCTGGCGCTGCCGCCGCTCGCCATGGCGCTCGCCATCACCGCGGTGCTCTCGCCCAACCTGGTCAACGCGATGATCGCGATCACGCTCCTGTGGTGGACCTGGCACACGCGGCTGATCTATCGGATCGTCAAGGCGCAGATGAACGAGGATTACGTCGAGGCGGCCCGGGTCGCGGGCGCCAGCCACGCGCATATCCTGTTCCGCGAGCTCTTGCCCAACTGCTTCTCGGCCGTCGCGGTCAAGATCTCGCTCGACGCGGGTTTCGTGATCCTGTTCGGCGCGGCGCTGTCCTTCCTCGGCCTCGGCGTGCAGCCGCCCACGCCCGATCTCGGCACCATGGTGGCCACCGGCTCGGAGTATCTGCCCGAGATGTGGTGGCAGGCGGTGATGCCGGGGCTCGCGATCCTCTACGCCATTCTCGGTTTCAACCTGCTCGGGGACGGCTTGCGCGACATGCTGCACGTGGACCTGTGAGCCGGCTCCTCGACATACGCGACCTGTGCATCGGGTTCCGCGCCTATGGCAAGCACCGGCGGGTGCTGCACAACGTCAACCTGCATGTGGACGAGGGCGAGCGGGTGTCGCTGATCGGCCAGTCGGGGTCGGGCAAGACCGTGACCATGCGCACGATCATCGGCACCCTGCCGACGCCGCCGGCGGTGATCGAACAGGGCAGCATCCACTACGCGGGCCAGTCGCTGCTCGACCTGGACCCGATCGCGCGCAACCGGCTCAAGGGCACCGGCATCTCGATCGTGCTGCAGGACCCGATGACCTCGTTCAACCCGGTGCTGACGATCCGCCGGCAGATGGAAGACATCATCCGCTATGCCGATTTGCGGCTCGGGCGGTCGCGGTCGAAGGCGGCGCGCGAGGCGCACATGATCGAGACGCTCGCCAAGGTCCGGCTCGAAGACGGCCAACGGGTGCTCGACAGCTACCCGATGATGCTCTCGGGCGGCATGCGCCAGCGGGTGCTGATCGGCATGGCGCTCCTCAACAAGCCGCGGCTGCTGATCGCCGACGAGCCCGGCACGGCGCTCGACGTGACCACCCAGGACGAGATCCTGGCGCTGCTCAACACGCTGGTGGCCGAGGAAGGGCTGTCGCTCCTGCTCATCACCCACAACCTCGGCGTGGTGCGGGAGATGGCGGACCGGGTCTACGTGATGGAGCGGGGCCATATCGTCGAGACCGGCACGCGCGACGCGGTGTTCGACGCGCCCGGGCACGCCTATACCCGCAAGCTGATGGCCGCGGTGCCGCCGCTCTACGGCGACAAGGTCAAGACCATCGACCACCACGGGCCGCGCGAGATCGTCACGCTGAAGGGCGTGAGTCGCGACTTCGTCACCCGCAGCGGCGTGTTCAACCGGGTGAACGGCACGGTCCGCGCGGTCGACGAGGTTTCGCTCAGCGTGCGGCAGGGCGACATCTTCGGCATCGCCGGCGAGAGCGGGTCGGGCAAGACGACGCTGGCCAAGATGATCATGGGGCTGACCCGGCCGACCGCGGGCGAGATCGACATCGAGGGGCGCAACCTCGTCGGTTTCGCGGGCACGACCGCGTTCCGCAAGCTGATCCAGATCGTCTACCAGAACCCGGCTTCGTCCTTGAACCCGCGCCGGACCGTCGGCGACCAGCTCGCGGTGCCGCTGAAGTTCACCGGCTCCGACGGGCGCGACCGCCGCCCGGATCTCGGAGGCTGCTCGACCTCGTCGATCTGCCGCAGAGCTACCGCTCGATGTATCCGCACGAGCTGTCGGGCGGGCAGAAGCAGCGGGTGGCGATTGCCCGGGCGCTGTCGGTCAACCCCAGGATCCTGGTGCTCGACGAGCCCACCTCGGCGCTCGACGTGCTGGTGCAGGCCAACATCATCGAGCTGCTGCTTCGGCTGCGCGACGAGTTCGACCTCACCTACATCTTCATCAGCCACGACCTCAGCCTGATGCGCAACTTCTGCTCGCGGGCGGCGGTGATGCTGCGCGGCAAGGTGGTGGAGAGCGGGACGGTGGCCGAGATCTTCGAGCGGCCGCAACATCCCTACCCGCGCGCTGCTCAGCGTCCGGTGGTCTCGCCGGAAGAGGAAGCGCTCAAACCCAAGGTCACCAAAGAGGAGCGGGCGGCGGTCCTGGCGACCTCGACCGTTCTGGAGGACTAGCACATGTTTCGAATTGGCGTGGATGTCGGCGGCACCAATACCGACGCGGTGGTGATGAAAGGGGCGAGATCCTGTCCGGGGTCAAGGCGCCGACCAGCGAGGACGTGATGGGCGGCGTGGTCGAGGCGGTGACGAATGCCATCGCCGAGGCGGGCATCGACAAGGCCAAGGTGACCGCGGTGATGATCGGCACCACCCATTTCACCAATGCCGTGGTCGAGCGCCGGCATCTCGCGCGCACCGGTGCGGTGCGGCTGTGCCTGCCGGCCGCAATGCCTGCCGCCGATGGTCGACTGGCCCGACGACATCCGCGAGGCGGTAGGCGGCAGGTTCTGGATGGCCAAGGGCGGCAACGAGTTCGACGGGCGGTCGATTTCGGAGCTCGACATGGCCGAACTCGACGGGATCGCCGCCGAGATCGGCGCGGCCGGGATCCAGACGGTGGCGATCACCTCGGTGTTCTCGCCGGTGAGCGACAAGATGGAGCGCGCGGCGATGGAGCGGCTGGCGGCGAAGCTGCCGGGGGTCGATTTCACGCTGTCGAGCGAGATCGGCCGGCTCGGCATCCTCGAACGCGAGAACGCGGCGATCATGAACGCCTCGCTGCGCGGGCTGTCGGAGCGCACCGTCGAGGCCTTCGGCAGGGCGCTCGCCAAGGTCGGGCTCGACTGCCCCTATTACATCACCCAGAACGACGGCACGTTGATGGGTCGCGCATTCGTGCAGAGCTATCCGGTGCTGACCTTCGCCTCCGGCCCCACCAACTCGATGCGCGGCGCCGCCTTCCTGTCCGGCACCTCCGACGCCATCGTCGTCGACATGGGCGGCACGACCACCGACGTGGGCGCGTTGGTCAAGGGCTTCCCGCGGCCCGCGAGCACGACGATCGACGTGGGCGGGGTGCGCCAATTTCCGCATGCCCGATGTCTTCGCCATCGGGCTCGGCGGCGGCACCATCGTTGCGGGCGAAGGGGACAGCCTCAAGGTCGGGCCGCAATCGGTGGGCTATAAGCTCACCTCCGAGGCGCTGGTCTTCGGTGGTCAGACGCTCACCACCTCCGACGTCGCGGTGGCGCTGGGGCTCGCCGCGTTCGGCGACAAGGCGGCCGTCGCGGGGCTCGATCCCGCCCACCTTGACCGCGTCAAGGCGCGGATCGACGAGATGCTGACCAATGCAGTCGAGCGGATGCGGGTCTCGCCCGAGCCGATTCTGGTGCTCGCGGTCGGCGGCGGCTCGATCCTGGTGCCAGAGACAATCGGCGATCTGCCGGTGGTCCGCCCGCCGCATTTCTCGGTCGCCAATGCCGTGGGCGCGGCCATCGGCCAGATCTCCGGCGAGGTCGACCGGATCTTCTCGCTGGAAAACACCTCCCGCGAGGAAGCGCTGGCCGCGGCCCGCAAGGAGGCGACCGACAAGGCCATCGCCGCGGGCGCCAAGCCCGACAGCATCGAGCTTCTCGACCAGGAAGACGTGCCGCTCGCCTATCTGCCCGGCAACGCCACCCGCATCCGGCTCAAGGTCGTGGGGGAGATGAATGGCTGAGGTGCTCAGGGAAGTCACCTTGGGTGACCTCGACGCCATCGAGATTGGCGCCGCGATCCTCGGGACGGGGGGCGGCGGCAATCCCTATATTGGCAAGCTGCGCTGCCGCGAGGAGCTGAAGAAGGGCCGCCGGATCCCGGTGATCCCCTTGGGCGAGCTCCCCGACGACGCGCTCGTGGTCTCGCTCGGCGGCATCGGCGCGCCGGTGGTGGGGGTCGAGAAGATCGAACAGGGCGAGGAATGCCTGCGCGCGCTGCGGGCCATCGAGAAGGAGCTGGGCGTCACCGTCGACGCGCTCATCTCGGCCGAGATCGGCGGCGCCAATTCGATGGAGCCGATGCTGACGGCGGCCCAGGCGGGCCTGCCGGTGGTCGACGGCGACGGCATGGGCCGCGCGTTCCCCGAGATGCAGATGTGCACCTGGTCGATCTACGGCCACCGCGAGGCGCCCGGCGCGATGGCGGACGAGAAGGGCAACATCGTGGTCATCCGCGACACGCCCGACGACGTCTGGCTCGAACGCATCGCCCGCTCGGTGGTGGTGACCATGGGCGCGGCCGCCGGGCTCGCGACCAACCCGATGCGGGGCGATTTCGTCAAGCGGGCCGCGGTGCCGAACACGATCACCCAGGCGCTGAACCTCGGCCGCGCCGTGCTCGAGGCCCACAGGACCCATGCCGATCCGGTCGAGACCGTGATCCGGCAGGAAAACGGCCGGCTGCTCATGACCGCCAAGATAGTCGACCTCGAACGCCACCTGAAAGGCGGTTTCGCGGTCGGGCACATGGCGCTCGAAGGTTTCGGCGGGTTTGCCGGCGATACCGGCCGGATCGACCTGCAGAACGAGTTTCTCGTCTTCCGCCGCAACGGTGCGGTCGAGGTCTGCGTGCCCGACCTGATCGTGGTGCTCGACGCCGATACCGGCCTGCCGATCACCACCGAGATGCTGCGCTACGGCCAGCGGATCGCGGTGCTGGGCCTGCCGGCACATCCCCTGATGCGCAGCGCGCAGGCGCTCAAGGTCGTCGGCCCCGCGGCCTTCGGCTACCCCGAGATCACCTTTACCCCGATGGGAGGTTCATGATGGAACCCGTGACCACGATCACCCGCGAAGACATGGCCGACGTGGCGCTGGGCGGCGCGTTTCTCGGCACCGGCGGCGGCGGCGACCCCTATATCGGCCGGCTGATGGCCGAGCAGGCGATTGCGGCGAACGGCCCGGTTCAAGTGCTCGACATCGACGCGCTGGACGATGATGCGCTGATCGTGCCGGTGGCGATGATGGGCGCGCCGACGGTGATGCTCGAAAAGCTGCCCCGCGGCGACGAGGCCGAGGCGGCGCTGCGCTCGCTCGAAGCGGTGATGGGCCGCAAGGCGGACGCGATCTTCTGCATCGAGGCGGGCGGGCTCAACTCGACGATCCCGATCGCGGTGGCGGCGACCGTCGGGCTGCCGGTGATCGACGGCGACGGCATGGGCCGGGCCTTTCCCGAGCTGCAGATGGTGTCGATGACGATGTTCGGGCTCCACGCCTGTCCGATGGCGATGGCCGACGAGAAGGGCAACGCGCTGGTGCTGAACACGGTCGACAACCTTTCGACCGAGAAGTTTGCCCGCGTCATCACCGTCGAGATGGGGGGCGCGGGGATGATCGCGCTCTACCCGATGACCGGGGCGCAGGCGAAGCGCGCGATCCTGCGCGGCTCGCTCTCGCTGATCACCAATATCGGCCGGCTGATCCGCTCGGAACAGGCGGCCAACCGCAACCCGGCCGACCGGCTCGCGGCCGAACTCGGCGGGGTGCGGCTGTTCGAGGGCCGGGTGACGGATGTCGACCGCCGCACCGAGGGCGGCTTTGCCCGCGGCCAGGCCAAGATCGAGGGGCTGGAAAGCTACCAGGGCCGGACCCTGACCCTCAAGTTCCAGAACGAGTTCCTGATGGCGGAAACCGAGTGGATGGCAGCCCGCGGGCAATGACGCCCGACCTGATCTGCCTGCTCGACCTGGAGACCGGCCAGCCGATCACCACCGAACAGATGGCCTATGGCTACCGGGTGATCGTGTTCGGTCTGCCCTGCGATCCGAAATGGCGCACGGAGCACGGGCTGTCGCTCGTGGGGCCGGGCTATTTCGGCTATAAGGTCGACTATCAACCCATTGAAAAGCTGACAAAAACAACCTGACAACAAGGAGGTTCCAAAATGAACGACTTCAGGAGAATGGCGCTCGGTGCCGTGGCGGCGTCGGCGCTCATGTTCGGCGCGGGCGGCGCTGTGGCCGAGAACGTGATCACCGTGAACACGGTACAGATCTTCGGCACCATCGACCCGGCCAAGATCAACGACTACACCGAGTACATGGCGGGGGTGAACCTCTACGAGGCGCTGACCACGCTCGACGGCGACGGGGCGATCCAGCCGCTGCTCGCCGAAAGCTGGGAGGTTTCGGAAGACGGGCTGACCTGGACCTTCACGCTCAAGGAGGGCGCCACCTTCCAGGATGGCAGCCCGGTCGAGGCCAAGGACGTGGTCTGGTCGGTCAACCGGCTGCTCGCGATCAACGAAGGGCCGGCCTATCTGTTCGAGGGCGTGCTCTCGGAAGGGGCGGTGACCGAGGTCGACGCCCGCACGGTGCAGTTCCAGCTCGAAAAGACCTATGCGCCGTTCCTGACCACCACGCCGATCCTGTTCGTGGTCAATTCCGACCTGGCGATGGAAAACGCGCCCGCGGACGATCCCTGGGCGCAGGATTACGTCGCCAACACCTCGATCGGCGCCGGCGCCTTCATGCTCGACAGCTGGGAGCGCGGCGCGACGATGACGATCAAGGCCTACGAGGGCTACCACCTCGGCTGGAGCGACGACAGTATCGACGAGGTCCGTTTCGTCGTCACCAACGAGGAGGCGACGGTCAAGGCGCTGGCGGCCTCGGGCGAGCTGTCGATGTCGTCGGACGCGCAGGCGCAGGAGACGTACGACAGCATCGGGGCGATGCCCGATTACACGATCCTGTCCTACCCGACGGCGACGAACTTCTATTTCAAGCTCAACAATTCGCGCCCGCCCACCGATGACGTCAACATCCGCAAGGCCATCGCCTATGCGACCGATTACGACACGATCCGCGAGGTGCTGCTGCCCGGCGAGCCGCTGACCGGGCCGATGCCGCCGATCTTCGCCGATGCCTATCCGGACGACATCGCGGCGCCGGTGTTCGACCTCGCCAAGGCGCAGGAATACGTGGCGGCCTCGAAATACGCAGGCCAGGGGCCGATCGACGTCGAGATCATGTATGTCGCCGGACTTTCCTTCGAAGAGGAGATCGGCCTGTTGATGAAGTCGATCCTCGACACGATCGGGTTCAACGTGATCCTCAAGCCCGAGCCCTGGAACCGGATGACCGAGCTGGCCGGCGACGTCGCGACCACGCCGGGGATCAACCAGGTGTTCTACGGCGCCACCTACCCGTCGCCCGACACCTTCTTCTACACCCAGTACCACAGCCGGGCGGCCGGCACCTGGGCGTCGATGGAATGGGTCCAGAACCCGGAGATCGACGCGTTGATAGACGCCGCCCGCGCCACCGCCGACGTGGCCGAGCAGAACGAGATCTACAAGGGGCTGCAGCGGCGGATGGTCGAGGACCAGTCGGATGTCTTCGTGCTCACCCAGCTCAGCCAACAGGCGATGCACCGGTGCCTGAAGAACTTCACCTGGGTGCCGATGCAGAGTTTCGAGTTCAATTTCCACACGATGAAGTGGAACTG
>JAWKXC010000034.1:0-30780 GCA_041397205.1 Paracoccaceae bacterium | reverse complement strand
GGACGCCACCACCACGCTCACCCGTACGCGGTTCCGCCGGCCGGTGCTGGAGGATGCGGTGGTCAACGCCAAGGCGGGCTGCCTCTACCCCAACAACGCGCGGATGATCGCCGAGGCGAAATCCAAGGGTTACGGCAATGCGCTGGTGGCCGATGCGCTGGGCAACGTGGCCGAGAGCGCCTCGGCCAATGTCTTCATGGTCAAGGACGGGGTGGTCTTTACCCCGATCGCCAACGGCACCTTCCTGTCGGGCATTACGCGCGCGCGCCACATCGCCAACGCGCGTGCCGCCGGGTTCGAGGTGCAGGAGACGGTGCTGTCGTTTGCCGATTTCGAGACGGCGGACGAGGTCTTCCTGTCGGGGAACATGCACAAGGTGACGCCGGTCACCGCGTTCGACGGCACCCGGTACGAGCACGGCCCGGTGACCCGGCGGGTGCGCGATCTCTATTGGGACTGGGCGCATTCGGCGGCGGCGCGCTGACGGCCCCCCAAAACGGTGCGCGGCGCCCCGCGAGGCGAGACGTCACATTCAAAAAATGTTGTGACTTCGACAAACATGTGCGAGCCATGACCGAACCGGTTATCATCCGGACTGCCCACAGGGCGGACTGACAGGGGAGAGGACCCGATGCGCAAGTTTCTCGTCGTGCTTGACGATTCGAAGGAATGTCTCAACGCGATGCGGTTCGCCGCGATGCGCGCGGAGCACACCGGCGGCGAGGTCGAGATCCTCTCGGTGATCCCGCCCGACGAGTTCAACCACTGGATCGGCGTCGGCACGATCATGCGCGAAGAGGCGAAGGAACGCATCCACGCCCATTACGAGGTCTTCGCCAAGTGGATGCTCGACAAGCACGGGGTCGACCCGCGGCTGGTGATCCGCGAGGGCAACGTGGTCGAACAGATCCTGAAGCGGGTGAACGAATCCGACGAGATCGGCGTGCTCGTGCTCGGCGCGGCGTCGGGTCGGCGCGGGCCGGGGCCGATCATCACCGAGCTGATGCGGCAATCCGCCAACCTGCCGGTGCCGATGACCATCGTGCCCGGCGAGATGTCGAAGGAACGGCTGGAGCAGATCACCTGATCCGGTGCGCCAGTGCCTGTCCCGGGTCCGGCGGCGGGGTCTCCCCCGGCCGCGGCAGGGTTGAGTTACTCCGGCGAGTAGGGGCTTCCGTCCTTGCGGGTGAAGGTCGCGGTGCCGTCGGCCATCTCGACCATGAGGTCGATGTCGGAATAGGTCGCGACCTCGTGCGGCGCCTTGGTGCCGACCACGAGGAACCGGGCCTCCGCGGCGGTCTCGTTGACGAAATGGTGCCCGTTGCCGTCGCCGGCCGGAAAGGCGGCGCAGTCGCCGACGCCCATCTCGTGGCGGCCGCTGTCGTCGATGAGCGTGCACACGCCCTGGGTCACCATCACGAACTCGTCCTCGTTGCGGTGCCAGTGCCGCAGCGACGATTTCGCGCCCGGCTCGAGGATCACCAGATTGGCGCCGAACTGGGTGAGCCCGCCGGCCTGGCCCAGCCGGATCGAGCTGCGCCCGGCCATTTCGGCGGCGTAGGGGGCGGGATAGATCGACCCGGTTTTCAGCGGGGCTTTCGAGATGTCGATCACGGGCATGGTAAGAACCTTTTCTGAATGAACGGCGGCGCGCCGCGGGTGCAGTCTGGCGGCAGGCTCTGTTCCGAGTGCGCACCCTCGCCCGCCGATATCCGCAAATCCTGGGCGGAAAACCGAGGGAAAGGCAAGGCACGGGTGGCGCCCGGGAACGGGCGGGCGGGGTCAGGCCCGGTCGGCGGGGAGCCCGGCATCATCTCATAGGGGTGCGCCCAGCCGGGCAACCCGGAGATCCGGGTGAGCCAGGCGTCGATCGCCGGCCAGTCGCTGCGGGTGAAGCCGAAAGGCTCGGGATAGTAGAGATAGGCGCAGGCCGAGAAATCGGCCATCGTCGGACCTTCGCCCACCAGCCAGTCCCGGCCGGAAAGCGCGTCGTCGAGGACGGCGAGTGCGGCCCGCGCCCGCCCCTGGAAGAAGACGATGACGTCGGCGCTGCGGTTCTGTTCGGGCAGGAAGTTCATCAGGAACCGGAGCGTGCCGAATTGGGACGAGCCCTTGTGGTTGTCCCAGAACTGCCAGCGCAGCACCTCGCGGGCCTCGGCGGCGTCGCGGCCACCGAACCGCCCGGTCGTCTCGGTGATCCAGTTCTGGATGGCACCGGACTGGCTGAGGGTGAAATCGTCGGCAACCAGGACCGGCGCCTCGCCCATCGGGTGCAGCGCCCGGTACGCGGGGCTGCGGGCGGCACCGTTGAAGAAATCCACCCAGACCGGTTCCCAGTCGAGACCGGCCAGGGTGAGGGGCAGGGCGGCCTTGTAGGAATTGCCGCTTTCGCCGAAGCAGTGGAGTCTCAGGGTCATGCGGGTCTCCTGTGCGGGGGTCGGTGCGGGGCGTCGAGGTCGCGGTGGGGGTTTCGCACCCCCACACCCCCGCGGAGTATTTCTGCCAAGATGAAGAGGAGGTAACCAATCGTTAAGGTCGATGCGGATAGGCTGGGGCCGCGGTACAGGCTGGAGAGCCGATGACCGCCCAAGGTGAAGGACCGCCCCCTGCTGCCGATTGCACTGGTCCGGTGGAGGCGGTTTCCGCGTGAAGCGCTCGCGCAACCGCCGGGCCGGGGATGCCTCCGGTCCGGTTGGCGCGTTGCGGACGGGGCCCCGCGCCGCCGCCGGTTCGCGTCTTCATCTTGGTCCAAATACTCACTTGCCGACCGTGCCGGCCGCCACGCGTTCACCGTTTGCGCGCCTCCAGCTCCGCGTTGAACAGCCGCAACCGGTGGGTCAGCGTGTCTTCGTTGGTCACGCTGTCGAAATGTTCGAACAGGAAGCTCAGGGCCTCGCCCTCGTCGAGCCCGGCTTCGCTGGCGAAGCGCTTGAGCCGGCGGTAGCCGTCTTCGGTCATGCCGACCTGGAAGCGGCGGGTGAGGCGGAAGCGTTTGGGCATCGGATGGTCTCCGGGGCTAGGGGCGGGTACGGACGGACGCCGGATTTCGGGCCCGGGGCCGGGGTGCGCGCGCGACGGCGCCGGGTTCGACCGCGATGATAGCAACCCAAGCCAGGCTTGGCTCGGTCGAAAGCGGCCGTCGCGCGGCGTGCGATGCCGTCGGCCTCCGCCCGGGCCGGAAAGGCGTCGGGCCGAGGTGTCGACCGCTGGTGCAGGCCCCGGCTCAGCCGGCGCCGCCGCCAGCGAGCTTGATCGCGGCGCCCCGTTCCCGGGTTTCGAGCATCCGCGCGCCCCAGTCGATCTGTTCGGACAGGTCCTGGATGGCTTCGTCGATCTCGTCGCGCTGCTTGCGCAGACCTTCGAGGTGGACCCGTGCGCGCTGCATGGTCTCCTGGAACTGGGTCTTCTGCTGGTCGCCGATGTCGTAGAGATCGAGCAACTGGCGGATTTCCTCCAGCGGGACCCCGAAACGCTTGCCGCGCAGGATGAGCTTGAGGCGGGCGCGGTCGCGGCGGGTGTAGAGCCGCTTCTGTCCTTCGCGCTGCGGGGAGAGCAGTTCCTTGGCCTCGTAGAACCGGAGTGTGCGGGCAGTCACCCCGAAGGTGTCGCACATCTCTCGGATCGTGTTCAAAGTTTCCGTCATGTCCGGTCCGGCCCCTTCTCGTTGTCGAAAACACCTCCCTCGGCCCGGTTTGAAGCACGTGTTGACGTGGACGTCAACGTCACCGGGCGGACCCCCTCCCAAAGGCGGTGTCCTGCCGAGGCAGGGCCGGGCTACGGCGCGGTCTGGGGGCGGTGCCGGGGGCGCGGGCGCGGGGTAAGTCGAGGCTTTCGGCCAACTCGTCGCGCAGGCGGATCAACTCGTCACGGGCATCGACGAGGTCGTCGATCTGGGCGTTGAGCTTGGCGATCTGCTGGTCGGAGGTTTCGAACAGCACCCGCATCTGGGCCGCACTTCCCTCGTCGTCGTAGATCATCAGCCACTGGCGCACCTCTTCGAGCGTGAAGCCGAAGCGTCGTCCGCGCATGATGAGGGTCATCCGGGCAACTTCGCGGGGCCCGTAGAAGCGCGATCGTCCCTCGCGTTCGGGCGAGAGCAGTTCGATATACTCGTAATAGCGCAGGGTGCGCGGAGTCACGTCGAACTTCGCGCACATTTCCTTGAAACTGAGGCGGGTGCCGGGCATCTGCATCCCTGTATCTGTACATGGACAAAGTACCGCATGCGACCTGTTGTGCAAATACCGTTGGACCGTTGCCCGTGACCTTCCGGCCGGGCGGGGCCGTGCCGCCGCCTCCGGCGCGACCCGAGTCCATATTCCCCTTGCCCCGACCCGCCGTGGGCGCGAATAACGAGGGGTTCGCGGACAGGAGGTGAGGTTTGGCTCTGAACGACGACCCGAAAACGGCGATCGCCCGGCAATTCATCGCCATGATCCCACATTCCACTGCGCTGGGGATGGAACTCGAGGAGATCGGCGACGGGGTCGCCGAAATCTCGATGCCCTATGACAGGCGATTCGTCGGCGACGCACGCACCGGGGTGATCCATGGCGGCGCCGTTTCGGCGCTGTTGGACACCTGTGCGGGGGCCGCGGTCATCAGCCACCGCGCGACGCCGGAGATGACCGCGACGCTCGATCTCAGGATCGATTACATGCGCCCGGCGACCCCCGGGCAGCGGATCGTCGCGCGCGCCACCTGCTACCACGTGACCCGCACCGTCGCCTTCGTGCGTGCCGAGGCCTTCGACGACGACCGAAGCCGCCCGGTGGCGAGCGCGTCGGGCGCTTTCACCGCGGGGTCGGGCGACCAGACCCGCACCAGTTCGGAGGCGCTGTCGTGAAACGGCCCGAACCGGTCAAGGTGATCAAGGAACGGCGCGACACCGCGCTGGCGAAACTGGCCGACCAGGTGCCCTATGCCGGCTGGCTGGGGATCGGGTTCGAACGCAAGGGCGACGAGCTGACCGCGACGCTCCCGTTCGCCGAGAAGGTCATCGGCAACCCGACCCTGCCGGCGATCCATGGCGGGGTGACGGCGGCCTTTCTCGAGGCGACGGCGATGATCGAGCTGGCCTGGTCGATGCTCTGGGACGAGATCGAGAGCGGGCGGATCGACCCGGCGGCACTCACGCCCGAGACGATGCCGCGGTTGCCGAAGACCATCGACATCACCATCGACTACCTGCGCCCCGGCCTGCCGCGCGACGCCTATGCCCGCGCCCGTGTGGTGCGCTCGGGGCGGCGCTACGCGAGCGTGCAGGTCGAGGCGTGGCAGGACAACCGCGCCCGGTTGTTCGCCGCCGCCACCGGGCATTTCCTGATGCCGGAACGGGAGCGCTGAGCTTGCATCGCGACGCCGCGGGCCGGGACGGTTGCAGGCGATATCCGGAAATCCGGATTTCCGGATGTGGCGGGGGTGCGAAAACGGACGGGATTGCCGTGGGTTGCGCCCCGCGCTCGGCCTCGGGCCGGGGGGCAAGATGACCGCCCCCGCCGACAGCGCCGCGCGCCCGATCACCCACGCCCGGATCCTGAATATCGCGGTGCCGGTGGTGCTGGCGAACGCCACCGTGCCGATCCTGGGCGCCGTCGACACCGGCGTGGTCGGGCAGCTCGGCGAGGCCGCGCCGATCGGGGCGGTCGGGATCGGGGCGATCACGCTGTCGGCGGTCTACTGGATCTTCGGCTTCCTCCGGATGGGCACGGCGGGGATGACCGCGCAGGCGCATGGCGCCGGGAACGGGCGAGGTGGCGGTGCTGCTCACCCGGGCGCTGATGGTCGGTTTCGCGGCCGGGCTCGGGTTCATCGCGCTGCAGGTGCCGCTGTTCTGGGCGGCCTTCCAGGTCTCGCCGGCGACGGCGGAGGTCGAGGCGCTGGCGCGCAGCTACATGTCGATCCGGGTGCTCTCGGCGCCGGCCGCGATCGCGCTCTACGGGGTCATGGGCTGGCTGATCGCGCTCGAACGCACCCGCCAGCTCTTTGCCGTCCAGTTCACGATGAATGCGCTCAATATCGGGCTCGACCTCCTGTTCGTGCTCGGGTTCGGCTGGGGGGTCGAGGGGGTGGCCGTCGCCACCGCGCTCGCGGAATGGACCGGGCTGGGGTTGGGCCTGTGGTTCTGCCGCTCGGCCTTCGCCAGCCCGGCCTGGCGCGACTGGGCGCATGTCTTTCACCGAGCGACGCTCGGGCGGATGCTGAAGGTGAACACCGACATCATGATCCGCTCGGCGCTGCTGCAGGCGATCTTCGTGAGCTTCATGTTCGTGGGCGCAAGGTTCGGCGACGTGGCGCTGGCGGCGAACCAGGTGCTGCTGCAGTTCCTCATGATCACCGCCTATGCGATGGACGGCTTCGCCTTCGGGGCCGAGAGCCTGGTCGGCCAGGCGCTGGGGGCGCGCGACCGGGGGCGGCTCAGGCAGGCGGCGGTGATGACCAGCTTCTGGGGGCTGGTGACGGTCTTTGTCCTGGCGCTCGGGTTCCTGGTCGCGGGTGGCTGGATCATCGACATGATGACGACGGCCGCGGACGTGCGGGCGGCGGCGCGGGGCTATCTCGGCTGGATGGTGGCGGCGCCGGTGCTGGGCTGGGCGGCCTGGATGCTCGACGGGATCTTCATCGGGGCGACCGCGACGCGGGACATGCGCAACATGATGATCCTGTCGTCGCTGATCTACCTCGCGGCGCTGGTCGTGCTGCTGCCGCTGATGGGCAACCACGGGCTCTGGGCGGCGCTGCTCGTCTCCTTCGTCGCCCGCGGCATCACGCTGGGGCTGCGCTACCCGGCGCTGGAGGCAGAGGCCGAGGGGGCCGGGTGAGCGGAGGCAGGTGTCGCGCTGGTGGAAAGCGCCGGGGGGCCGTCTGCCCCCCGGACCCCCCGAAGGTATTTTGGGACCAAAGAAAGGGGGCTGTAGCCCGAGACGGCGCGGCGGATATCGGGACCAAAGACGAGGTGGGCGAGGGGTGGGCGAGCTCGCACATATGGTCAAGTTATTGATATATATTGTGATAGCGCTAACCAAGTAAAACGGGCGAACCCGCGGTGCGAACCCAGGGTTCGGCAGTCCGCGGTGGAGAAAGTGGCGGGCATCAAAATCGCGGGACGGGGCCCGGACGCGGGGAACGGTGTTTTCACGTCGTGGCGCTTGTGTCGGGAAGCGATCCCCGCATAATCGCGGGGCAACCAGGGCGCGAACGCGCGCCGGAACAAACCCTGTGCGCGCCCGAACGCGCCCGTATCGAGCCCGTTTGACCCGCACATGATCTTCCATCCGATCAAGATCGACTATGCCGGCCGCGGCGGTCCGCTGTTCCGGCTGGCGCTCAGGACCGGGCTCTTCACCGTGCTCACGCTCGGGTTCTACCGGTTCTGGATGAAGACCCGGATGCGCCGCTACTACTGGTCGGCGATCCGTCCCGGCGGCCAGCCGCTGGAATTCGTGGGCACCCCCACCGAGATGCTCACGGGCTTTCTCACCGCCGTGGTCTTCCTAGCCTTCTACATCGGCATCGTGAACCTGGCGTTGATGTTCTTTTCCTTCTCGCTGTTCTCGGGCCAGACACCGGCCTATGTGGTGAGCTTCATCGGGCTCCTGCCGATCATCTTCTTCGCCCAGTACCGGGCCCGGCGCTACATCCTCGCGCGCACCCGCTGGCGCGGCATCCGCTTCGGGCTGGAGCCGGGGGTGAAAGGTTTCGTCTGGCGGTCGATCCTGTGGTGGACGGTGACGCTGTTGACCTTCGGGATCGCCTACCCGGCGCAGGTCTGGTCGCTGGAGAAGTACCGCACCGACCGCACCTGGTACGGCGACGCGCAGTTCCACCAGGGCGGCGACTGGAAGAGCCTGTTCGGGGCGATGAAGCACGTCTATCTCGGCGTCGCCATCGCCGTCGGCGGGGCTGCGGCGGAATACTTCAGCGCCGACGAGATCTGGCTCGTTGCCGTGGCCATGGGGGGCCTGTGGATCGGGCTCGGCTGGGCCCATTGGAAAGCGCAGCGCTTCAAGCGGCTCACCGAGCAGAAGCGGGTGGCCGGCGCCGGGTTCCGCTGTGCCCCGCGGCCGGGCAAGCTGATCGGCATCTATCTCGGCGGGACGCTGGCGCTCGGCGGCATCCTCACGGCGCTGCTGTTCGGGTTCGGCATCGTGGTGGCGATCCTGTTCGGGGTGGTCGACGAGGATGTGCTGGAAGCGGGGATGGACCTCACCGACCTCGCGCAGCTGCCGGCCTGGATGGGTCTGGTGGCGGGGATTTTCGGCTATTTCACACTGTTCCTGTTCTGGGGGGTGCTGAAGCAGGTGTTCATCACCCTGCCGATCGCGCGCCATTTTGCCGAGACCACCGAGATCGTCGACGCCGAGGGGTTGAGCGCGGTCAACCAGCGCGCCCGCGACGAGTTCGTCGAGGCGGAGGGTTTTGCCGACGCGCTGCCGCTGGGGGACGGGATATGAGCGCGACGGAATGGCGGGATGGGCCCGGGGCGCCCGGGAACACGCTCACCGCCTGGGGCGACTATGTCGACGGGGCGCGGGCACGGGTGCAGCGGGTGGCGGTGACGGTCCATCCCGACCGGGTGGCGTTCGCGCCGGCGGAGGGCGCGGCGGTGGCCTGGCCGGCGGACGAGCTGCGCGCCTTGCCGGACCAGGCCGACGCCACTGGCATCGTGCTCACCCGCGTGGGCGACCCGCTCGCCCGGCTCGCGATCGCCGACGAGACCGTCGCCGGCGCGCTGCGCCGGAACGCGCCGCAGCTCACCCGCAAGCCGCCGGTCGAGCACAAGGGCCGGATCGCGGGCTGGGCGCTGGGGGCCGTGGCCTCGGTCGCGCTCATCATCTTCGTGCTGGTGCCGATCATGGCCAACCAGCTCGCCACCCTGCTGCCGCCGAAGGGCGAAAAGGCGCTGGGCGACGCCACCTACGAACAGATCCGCATGGCGCTGGGCGAGACCGATTTCATGCCGGTCGAGACCTGCGAGGGGACGGAGGGGCTCGCCGCCCTCGGGGCGATGATCGACCGGCTCGGGGCCGAGGAGGATCTGCCCTATCCGCTGGAGGTGACGGTGCTCGACCACGACCTGGTCAACGCCTTTGCCCTGCCGGGCGGGCGGGTGGTGCTGTTTCGTGGGCTCCTGGAAGCGGCCTCGGGGCCCGACGAGGTGGCGGCGGTGCTCGCGCACGAGATCGGCCACGTCGTCAACCGCGACCCGACCCGCGACGCGCTGCGGCTCGCCGGCTCGGTCGGCGTGCTCGGGCTGTTGTTCGGCGATTTCGCCGGCGGGACGGTGGTGCTGCTGCTCGCCAACCAGCTCATCAACGCGAAATACAGCCAGGCCGCGGAGAGCGGCGCCGACGACTATGCGCACGGGCTGCTCCGGGACGCCGCGGTGCCGCCCTCGGCGCTCGGCACCTTCTTTGAGCGGTTGCGCGACGAGCACGGCGATGCCGAGGGCATCTACGCGCATTTCTCGTCGCATCCGCAGATGACGGCGCGGATCGAGGCGGCGCTGGCGGCGGATGCCGGGCGGTCGGGCGAGACCGTGCCGTCGCTCGACGGGCGCCTGTGGCGCGATCTCCTGGGGGTCTGTGGCGGTGGTCCTGCTTCCGGGACGAGACCGCCCCGACGGCCGGGAAGACCCGCAAGAACGGGGGTGAGCGGTCCGGCGCGCCGTCGCGGCGGCGGGCGCGGGCGGACCGGGCAACGATTTGCCCCCGGCTGGGGAGGACAACCTCCGGCCGGGACCAAACCGAAATGGGATGGTTTCAGAAGATAGGACGCCGGCCTGCGATCGGATGCAGTCCTGCGACGCAATGTCACATGACTATGGCGCAATGTTCGAAAATGTCAATCCGCTATTGCTATTCCGGGTTGATCGGGGCCGGGGCGGCGTTTCGCGGCGGTGGAATCCGGGGCAGGGTCAGCCGAACCGGGTGAGCGCGTCCGCAAACAGCGCGGCATCGACATTGCCGCCGGTGGCGACCGCGATCACGCTGTCGCCGGTCACCGCGTCCGGATGGTAGAGCGCCGCCGCGAGCGCCGCGGCGCCGCCGGGTTCGACCACGATCTTGAGCCGGGTGAAGGCGGCGACCATCGCCCGCAGGCAATCGTCATCGCTGACCGCGAGGCCGGGACCGCAATGGGCGGCGAGGATCGGGAAGGTGATCTCGCCGGGCGCGGGGGTGATGATCGCATCGCAGACCGAGCCGGTGAGGCGGTCGTTGCGCTCGATCCGGCCACTTTCGAGCGAGCGCCTGACGTCGTCGAAGCCCTCGGGCTCGACCGGGCGGACGGTGAGGCCCGGGGCCTCGGCGGCGAGCGCGAGGGCGATGCCGGAGGTGAGCCCGCCGCCGCCGCAGCAGACCAGCACGTCGGCCGTTTCGACCCCGGCGGCGCGGGCCTGGCGGGCGATCTCGAGCCCGGCGGTGCCTTGGCCCGCGATCACCTGCGGCTCGTCGAAGGGCTTGACCAGCGTCAGCCCGCGTTCGGCGGCCAGCGCGGCGCCGATCGCGTCGCGGTCTTCGGTCGCGCGGTCGTAGAGCACCACCTCGGCGCCGAGGTCGCGAGTGTTGGCGATCTTGAGCGCGGGGGCGTCGGCGGGCATGACGATGACGGCGGGGACGCCGAACTCGGCCGCGGCCCGGGCGACGCCCTGGGCATGGTTGCCGGAGGAGAAGGCGATGACGCCGCGGGCGCGCAGCTCGGGGTCGAGTGCCGACAGGGCCGAGCGGGCGCCGCGGTACTTGAACGAGCCGGTGTGCTGCAGACATTCGGCCTTGACCAGCACCCGGCGCCCGGCGATCTCGTCGAGGAAGGGCGAGGAGAGCAGCGGGGTCTCGCGGGCGTGGCCCTCGAGCCGGGCGGCGGCGGCGCGGATCATGTCGATGTTCATGGCAGGTCCTTGAGCCAGGCCCGGATCGCGGCGAGCGCTTCGGGTTCGTCGAGCCAGGGCACGTGGCCGCGGCCGGGGACCTCGGCGAAATGCATGTCGGGCCGGCGATGGCGCATGGCGGTGGCGGTCTCGGCGGTGAGCAGATCGGAGGCGGCGCCGCGGATCAGCGCGAGCGGCAGGCCCTTGAGCGCGTCGAAGACCGGCCAGGCATCGCTCGCCGCCGCGGCACCGGCGGTGAAGGCGCGGCGCAGTTCGGGGTCGTAGCGGTTCGCAAGGCCGGCGTCGGTCTCGATGTAGAGCCGTTCGACCTCGGCCCGCCAGCGCCCTTCGGGCACGTTGGCCCAGCCCGGATGCGCCGCCGCGCGCACCGCCGCGGCTTCGGCGAAACTACGCGCGCCGGGCGGGCGGCCGATGTGGACGCCGATCATGTCGAGCCCGGCGCGGTCGATTACCGGGCCGATGTCGTTGAGGCAGACGCCGGTGAGCCGGTCCGGCACCGTTGCCGCCAGCGCCATCGCCACCAGCCCGCCGCGCGAGGTGCCGAGGATTGCCGCGCGCGGGAGCGCGAGATGATCCATCAGCGCCAGCACGTCGCGCGCTTCCTGGGCGACATTGTAGCTCTCCCAAGGCGCGCGCTCGGAGAGCCCGCGCCCGCGTGCATCCATCCGTATGAGCCGCACGTCGCCGAGGTGCGGAGCACCGAAATCGAAATCGCGCATCGTGCGGGTGAGCCCGGCGAGCGCGATCACCGGAACGCCGCTTCCCGCCGCCTCCCAGGCGAGGCGCACCCCGTCGGTCGCGGTGACGAAGCCGGCGGTCATAGCGCGGCCGCCATTGCCGGGATCAGGGTGAGATCCGGCATTTCCTCGTGCGGCGGGTGGCCCAGCCGGTCCATCGGCTCGCCCGCCCGGTTGATCCAGGCGGTGATGAACCCGAACCGGGCCGCGCAGGCGGCGTCCCAGCCGTTGGACGAGACGAACAGGATCGCGCCGGGAGCGCAGTCGAACCGCCTTGTGGCCAGTTCATAGACCGCGTGCGCCGGCTTGAACACGCCCACGGCCTCGACCGAGAGCACGTCGTCGAGCAACGCCGATCCCGGCGGAGGCGACCGCGGCGTCGAGCATCTGCGGCGATCCGTTCGACAGGATCGCGGTCTGCACGCCGGCGTGGCGGAGCTTGCGCAGCACCTCGGGCACTTCCGGGAAAGCCGCGAGTTCCCAGTAGAGCGCGAGCAGGCGGTCGCGCAGCGCGGCATCGCCGGCGAGCCCCTGGGCCGCCATCGCCCAGTCGAGCCCGTCGCCGGTGACGCGCCAGAAATCGCGGTGCTCGCCGGTGATGGCGCGCAGCCACGAGTATTCGAGCTGTTTGCGGCGCCAGTCCTGAGCGAGCGCCTCCCAGCATTCGGCGAGGACGGCGTTGCCGGGTTCGGTCGCCGCCACGCGCGCGGCGGCGGTCACATCGAACAGCGTGCCGTAGGCGTCGAAGACACAGGCGGTGATGGTCATGCAGGCTCCTTCGTCGGTGCCGGCAGATTGGCACGGGGCGCGCGGGGAGGAAAGGGCCCTGCGGGCTATGCGCCCGCCGCCGACCCCGGGGCGGACCTGCGGGGCGGATCGGCGCGGTTGACGGAGGTTCCCGCGTCGATCCGACGAGCGGAAATAGAATGAGGAAAGATCAGGCAGGGGCGATCGAGCCGGGGAACGCGCCGTTTCCGAAACCGGCAGGCCGCCTCGCTGAGCGCCGCCGCGCGGAGATGTCGCGGTTCTTCGCTGTCCTGCCCGCGGGCGCCGTGTCAGAAATCCACTGTCACACCGGGCAGGGCGAGCGCCTTGATGAGGTCGCGCAATTCCTGCCGGTCCGCGACGTTGGAGATGTTCATCTGCCCCTTCACGCCCACATCGCGCAGGTCGAGGAGCGTGAGGCCGCGGGGGAACAGCTCGCGGAAGATCACCCGCTCGTTGAACCCGGGCGCGATCCGGAACCCCACCCGGCGGGCGAGGTCTTCGAGCGCATGGCCGACCTTTTCCTTGTTGACCATCCGCTGCGCCCCGAGCCGGTTGCGCACAACGACCCAGTCGATCGGCTTCAGCCCGGCCTGCGCCCTGAGCTGACGCGCGTTCCAGACCATTTCGGAATAGACCGAGGGCCCGAGGATCTCGCCGGTTTCGCCGTCGATGTGGGCGAGCAGGTCGAAATCGACGAAACTGTCGTTGAGCGGGGTCACCAGCGTGTCGGCGAGCGTATGGGCGACCTGGCTGAGCCGCGTGTGCGCGCCCGGGCAGTCGATCACGATGAAATCGCTCGTGCCCTCGAGCGCGGCCACGGTCTGGCTGAGCCGCCGGTCGTTGGGGTTCTCGCCCGGGGAAAGCTTGAGACTGTCGGGGTCGGGCAGGACGCCCTCGACCGGGCTCGGCAGGCTGTAGCCATGCCGGTCCATCGAGGCCTTGCGGTTGGCGAGGTAGCGCGCGGTGGTCTTCTGCCTGAGATCGAGGTCGATCAGCCCCACCCGGTGCCGCAGCCGCGCAAGCGCGGTGGCGACATGCATCGCCACGGTCGACTTCCCCGCGCCCCCCTTCTCGTTTCCGACGACGATGATATGCGCCACGTGCCGTTCCTACCCGAAAGCCTGTGCCAAGCCCGCGCAATCCTTGCGCTTTCGGCGACCTTAACGGGGGACAATGCGCGAGAAAAGGCGCGACTGTGGCAATTTCGTGAACAATTCGCCGGAACCGGGTCCGCCGGGCCGCGCCGTGGCGGCTGACCCATGTCATGGCCGCCGCCGGGTCCGGCCGCTATGGTGCCGCCGGGAAGGAGACCGGGATGACGGGAAACGCGCGGCGGAGGCGCCGGTATGTCCTCGGGGCGGTGGCCGCTCTCGGCGCGGGTCTGGCGGCCATCGCGCTCGCGACCGCCCGGGGCGCCACGCCCGCCTTCTCCGGAGCGGACGGACGGCCCGTCGCCGGCGCCGTCGCCGAGGAGCGCTGGATCGAGCTCGGCGGGGTGCGTCAATACGTGCTGATCCGCGGACGCGACCGGACCGCTCCGCTGCTGGTCAACGTTCACGGTGGCCCCGGCATGTCGGAGCGCGCGCTCTACCGCTACCACAACGCGGCGCTGGAAGACAACTTCACCGTCGCTTACTGGGACCAGCGCGGCGCGGGCAAGAGCTTCGATCCTGCGCTCGACCCGGCGACGCTCACCATCGACCGGATGTCGACCGACCTCGGCGAACTGATCGACACGCTTCTCGGCGCGTTCGGCCAGGAGCGGTGCTGCTGCTCGCCCATTCCTGGGGCACGGTGCTGGCGCTCGAACACATCGCCCGACGCCCCGAGACGGTCGCCGCCTACATCGGCATCGGCCAGTGTGACGAACCAGCTCGCAAGCGAGGCCGAGGGCTATGCCGGCTCGTCGCCGAGGCCGAAGCGCGGGCGCGGCGAAGGCGGCGGCGGCGCTGCGCGAGATCGGGCCGCCGCCCTCGACGGCCGACGAGATGCTCGCGGAACGCGACTGGCTCTACAGGCTCGGCGGATTCTATGCCGAACCCCCGTCGCCGCTGCGCTACATCCGCGAGGTTCTGTCGACCCCGGAGACCGGCTGGGCCGACCTCGGCCCGATGTTCCGGGCGATGCCCTGGTCGATCGGCCACCTGTGGGAAGAGAACCAGGCCTATGACGCCTTCGCCCGGCACGGCGCGCTCGAGGTGCCGGTCTACCTGATGCTGGGCCGGCACGACCATGCCGTCTCGCCGACCCTCGCGGCGGCCTGGCTCGACGGTCTCGACGCGCCGCGGAAACGGGCGTTCTGGTATGAGACGGCGGGACACATGGTGCCGGCGGAAGACCCGGCGGCGTTCAACCGCGACGTGCTCGCGATCGCGCGCGAGGTCGGGCTGATCGGCGGGTGACGCGAACAAAAAACGCCGCCCGGGTCGGGGCGGCGTTTCGGGTCCGTCGAACCGCCGGGTGGCTCAGAAGCCGAGGCCTGCGTATTTGTTCTTGAACTTCGACACGCGCCCGCCGGTGTCCATCAGGCGCGACGAGCCGCCGGTCCAGGCCGGGTGCGAGGAGGGGTCGATCTCCAGCGACAGGGTGTCGCCTTCCTTGCCCCAGGTGGTCTTCATCTGCACCACGGTCCCGTCGGTCATCTTGACGTCGACGAGGTGGTAGTCGGGATGGATATCCTGTTTCATGCGACCTCTCCTTATTTGTCGTCGAGCGACTTGTAGCCGGTGTGCTCGGCGATCCGCGCCGACTTGCCGCGGCGCGCGCGCAGGTAATAGAGCTTGGCGCGGCGCACCTTGCCGCGGCGCACCACCTCGATCGACTCGATGTTGGTCGAGTAGAGCGGGAACACCCGCTCGACGCCTTCGCCGAACGAGATCTTGCGCACGGTGAACGAGCCGGCGATGCCGGAGCCGTTCTTGCGGCTGATGCAGACGCCCTCGTAGTTCTGCACCCGGGTGCGCGAGCCTTCGGTCACCTGGTAGCCGACGCGAATGGTGTCGCCGGCCTTGAAATCCGGAATGGTCTTGGCCAGAGCGGCGATCTGCTCGGCCTCGAGTTGTGCGATCAGGTCCATCTGATCATCTCCTGAATGTCGCTTGCGGTTGGTCCGCAAAGGTTGCTGCCGTCCCAGAGCTCCCCGTCTTCACCGGGTCCGTCACCCTGATCGACAGGGGCGCCCGCGGGAGGTAGGCCGTCGTTTCTTGTCTCTGCCTGCCAGGGTGAGCGCACGGAAGGACGTGCCCAAAGCAAAAGAGGCCCGCGCGACTCGCCTGAGACGCCGGACGGACGGGGTATAGGCGCGTCGGCTCCGGCGATCAAGCGGTTTGGCCCGAAGCGATGCGGGGAAACGCCGCGGGGCGGCCGAGGGTGTCGGCGATCCGCGCCGCGGAGCGCGCGGCGCCGTCGGTCGCAGGGACGCGGGTCGCGGGCGACCCGGTTTTGCGGTAGAATGCCGTCCGCAAGTGAGTCTCGGAGGAATGACGATGAAAACGCTTCTCGCGACCGTCGCTGCCGCTCTTCTCGCGACATCCGGAACGGCCGTCCTTGCCGGCACCGTCATGCCGGCCCCGGTCGATCCCGTGGTGCCCGCGCCGGTGCCGGTGCCGGTGCAGGCCGACGACTGGACCGGGTTCTATTTCGGCGGGTTGGCCGGCTGGGCGACCGGTGAGCAGGTGGGCGTCGACGATTTCGATGGCCTGCTCTATGGCGGCTTCGCCGGCTACAACTACCAGTTCGACAACAACCTCGTGCTCGGCGTCGAAGTCGCGGGCTCGATGGGGGAAGAGGAATGGGCGCTCGGCGGGACCCGCGATGCGACCTATGTCGACCTCAAGGCCAAGGCCGGCTTCGCGGTCGACCGCGCGCTGGTCTACGTGTCGGGCGGCTACACCTTCGCGAGCTATGACGGCGGCGACGAAGGGGCCGGCTTCAACGTCGGCGCCGGCGTCGACTTCCTGGTCTTCGACAATGTCTTCGTCGGGGCGGAATACGTCTACCGCGATATCGAAGACACCGTGGCCGATCCGGCCGCCTGGAGCGAGCAGTTCGGCACCATCCAGGCCCGCGTGGGTATCACGTTCTGACCCTCGCGACAGTTACGTGATAGACGGCCCGCCGGGAACGGCGGGCCGTTTTTCGTACGCCTGCGGGGATCGTGGGGCGAGATGCGCACCCGGGAGGCGTGACGTCACTTTGCGTGAAACCCGGCGCCCGCGGGCCCTATCCGACCTGCGGCACGTGATACGGGATCGCGTCACGGGCCGGCGCCTCTGAGCCGGTCGGGCGCTGCCGGACTTGTCAGGCGCCGTTCCTCAGGGCCGGGCGCGCCTCGGCGCCGGCGTCAGCCCTGATTGGCCCCGCGCAGCGCGCGGACGGCTTCGCGGACCGAGCGCCATTGTTCCATCTCTTCTGTGTTGCCCGCGGCTTCGGCGGCGGCCATCTTCTGGGCCGCCTCGGCTTCGGCCTTGTCCCCATGGGCTTCGTAGAGGGCGCGTGCGTAACCAGCGACTTTTTCGCCAAGCATCGGTTTTCCTCCCTTCGATTCCTCCGAAGGCGGCGCCAAACCGGCTCTGCCTCCGGGTCCTTCGGCAGTGAAAACACTATGCGCCCGGTTGTGGACGCGGGCAATGCGCTGGGTCAAACCTGGCCGCGAAACACGGTTTTCGTCATTGTTTCCAATGCGGAAACAGTACACGCGGATTGTTGCCAATGTTGTTTTTGTGCAACTCGATCGTGGGCGAGACCGGGCCAAATTGCGGCGAGATATGGTAAGCGAGCGTCAGGGCAATCGGCACCAGGAGGAAAAATGAAATATACGCTCTAGCCACTGTCATCGCCGGCACGGTCGGCAGTGCAGCCCTCGCCGGCTCCCCGGAGCCCTACATCGAAGAAGTCTACATGCCGGCGCCCCAGCCGGTCGCCGATTGGGCCGGTTTCTACGCCGGCGGCACCGGCGGCATCCAGAGCGGGACGATCACCCCCGGCTTCACCTTCGACGCGACCACCTACGGCGGCTTCGCCGGCTACAACATGCAGAGCGGCAACCTGGTCTACGGCGTCGAGATCGCCGCCCAGACCGGGACGATCCGACTGCCGCCCTCCTTCGATCTCGACTATGTGGTCGATGCCAAGGCCGTATCGGCTACAGGAGATCTCGGCGACGCGCTCCTCTATGCCTCGAGCTACACCACCACCGACACCGGGCTCCTTGGCCTCACAGCCTCGGGCTGGAACGCCGGCGCCGGCCTCGACTACGCCGTCACCGACCAGTTCTTCCTCGGCGGCGAATACACCTGTCCGTCACGCGAACACGACCCCGGGCGGTTCGACTACGCGTCGCGGCGGCAGCTGCGCGCCGGCATCCGGTTCTGAACGGCGGCGCGCCAGCCATTCGGCAGCAGGCGGTCCCGACTTCGGGCCGCCCGTTGCCGCGTGGTCTGATTGCCAGTCTGGTGCCGCGCCCAGAGGTCGGGCCGCCGCGCCCGCGTGACCGCTTCGGCCTGTTCGCGGCGCCAGCGGGCGATCTCGCCGTGGTGTCCCGACAGCAACACCGGCGGGATCTCGCGACCGCGCCAGACGGCGGGGCGGGTGTATTGCGGGTGTTCGAGCAGCCCGTGCGAGAAACTTTCCTCCTCCGTCGAGGCGGCATTGCCGAGCACACCGGGCAGAACCGCACCGTGGCGTCGTCGTCTGCTGCGCCGCGATCACCGCCGCCGGTCATGACGAAATCGCCCGAGGGAGACCTCCTCGATCGCGTAGTCTTCGAGCACCCGCTCGTCGACCCCCTCGAACCGCCCCGCAGATCATCGTGACGCCGTCGCAGGCCGCGAACCGGTGGGCCATCGCCTGGTCGAACCGATGCCCCCGCGGCGAGAGATAGACGATCGGCCAGCGCGCCCGGTCGCTGGGCTGCCGTCGCTCGTCGCGTCGATTGCGGCGGCGACGTCAGCGCGCAGAACCATGCCGGCGCCGCCGCCAGCGAGGCGTGTCGTCGACATTGCGGTGTCTGCCCTCGCCGAAGGACCGCAGGGTCCACGGTGTCGAGCCGCCAGAGGCAGCCTCACCAGCGCCTTGCCGGTGGTCTCCGCCGAGCGGGAAGGCGCCGAAACAGGGTGATGACCCGCGCGGCCCAGGCGCCGGCGAGCTGCGGCGTGTCGCTCATCAGTGCGCGCGGCTTCAGCGTGGCAGCGATCGAGACGGCCGTGGGATTTGGGCCGGGAGGCTCAGGTGTGGTCTGGCGCGTTCCTACCGCATCCGGGGCAGGCGAAAGACGCGAATTCGGAGCGCATCGAGCATGGTCGAGCCGCCATGCGCGCAACGCGCAAGAAGCCGGTTGTAGCCCTCGCCGGGAAACCGGCCGGCGAGCTCTCTGAGAAGCGCCGGGTCCGGCAGCTCGGTGGCGGGCACGGCGGCATCCACCATGCTGGCGACGAGTGCGCGCCTCGGCCCGCACCAGCGGGTCCGGCGCGGTCAGCAACAGCACCGGCGCGAGCCCGGCCTCGCCGCGGGCGACGACCGGTCGAAGATCTGCGGCAGGGCACAGAACCGCAGGAGGGCGAAATCCACCACCGGTTCGTTGAACGACCCTTCGCGCCCGGCAGCATCGTAAGAGCGGATCAGATCCGCGGCCCCGGCCTCGGTGTTGAGCCGGTGCATGATCGGGTCGATCCGGGCATTCGATCGCGGAGGAGCGCGAAGCGCGTCGAGCGCCCACCAGTTGAAGCCGGGATCCGGGCCAGGCCACGTCGAGCGGCCTGGACGGTGCCGATCGGGTCTCCATCTCGGCGAGCGGGCCAGCGCGCTGTCCAGCATCACGTCCATCTCGGCGGCGTCGCGAACGCGCCCAGGCGCCGATCCCCGCCGCGACGGCGGTGATCGCCAGCGGCGCCCCAGCGGCAGCGCCACGGCGACGATGTCAGCAAGGCGGCCGATAGCCCAACCGATCGTGACCAGGCTGGACGACCGCCACGGTGGCGAGGTTCGCCCGGCCCGCGATACTCCGAAGGTCGGGCCGGCAAATCGCCACGAAGTAAGAGCAGGAACAGGGCCGCGAGAACGGGTAGCACCGACCAGTCGTGCAGGGCCAGCCCTGCGAGAACCGGGCCGCCGTAGAGCGCCACGCCAAGCAGGGCGAGACCCGTGCGGCTTCTTGGGCCTATCATCGGCGTGAACCTCCCTCGGCGACGTTCCCCCCCTCGCCGTGGCTCGACGTGATTCCACGGCAGATTGCCAAGCGGATTCTGCGCCTGTGGATCGAATTTCCGGCGGCCGGCGGGACAGGGCGGCGGCTGGGTCCGCGGCGTGACGATCGCGCTGGTGGGTGTCGCGCGCTGTCAGGCCGGGGTCGAGGCGACCGGTTTCCCGGGAAACCGCCGTCGACATGTCGGAAATCCCGGCCTGAAAGACATCTTCTCGGGCTTGGCGTGCCGCGGCGAAGGGGTGACGGCCAGCCCGGGTGTCGCCGGTTGCGTGGCGGGCGCGTTGGCCCTCGGCCGTCCGATGCCATCCGGCGTGGCGCCAGGCGGAACCCACCGGGCCGGTTCCGGCGTGTCGGTCAGTCGGGCAGGATGCCCTCGGGCAGGTCGGCGACGATGCGGCCCGCGGCGAGGTCGACCGTCGGCACGCCGGCCACGGTGAGGAAGGAGCACCGGTGTCGCCAACCCCGCTCCGCTCACCTCCAGCAGATCGCCCGCGCCGTGGTTGTGCACGGCTGTGACACTGCCGATCAGCCGGCCGCCGGTGTCGTGCACCGCAAGGCCGATCAGGTCGGCGTGATAGAATTCGTCGTCGGGAAGCGGGGAGCGGTGCGTCACGCTCGGCAAACGGCCGTGTGCGCGCAGCTCATCAGCCTCCTCCTTGCTGGCAATGCCCCACCGAGCCGGGCGGCAAAGCCGTTCTTCACCAGCCGGCTGATTTCGACCGCGAGCAGCGCGCTCCGTCCTCGGTCAGAGCGGGCCGTAGGCGGCGATCGCCTCGGTTCGGCGGTGAAACTCTTCAGCGCCGCACCTCGCCGCCGACCCCGAAGGCCCCGGCGATGGCGCCGACACAGGGCGCGCGTCTGACATTGCCACCTCCTGTCCGTGGCGCGACCGCACCGGCCACGCGCCCGATGGATCGTCGAGGACGCCGATTACTCGGCGGTCGCCTCGGCGGCGGTGTCCTCGGCCAGGGCCGCCGCGGCGGCAGCCTTCGCGGCCTTCGACCCGCTCCTGGGCGGCCTTGCCCAGGGTGCCTTTTTCGGGTTCGCGCGCTCTTCTTCGAGCACCCGCACTTCCAGCATCCGAACGCGGTCGGTGGGCTTGGCACCCTTGTCGAGCCAGGCAGCTCACCGCGTCGACGTTCATCTTGACCCGGTCCTCGCTGTCCTTCGGCAGCAGCGGGTTGTAGGTGCCGAGCTTCTCGATGAAGCGGCCGTCGCGCAGCATCCGGCTGTCGGCGGCGACGATCGAGTAGTGCGGGCGTTTCTTCGAGCCGCCGCGGGCGGACGGATTTTCATGGCCATGGTTTTTTCTCCTGTTCCTGGCTTGTCGAAGGGGCCTCAGGCCCCCTGTTCCTGGTGTTTGAGATGGTGCTGAATGACTTCAGCGATGATGAAGTTGAGGAACTTCCTGGCGAAGTCCGGGTCGAGATCGGCCTCCTTCGCCAATTCTTCGAGCCGCGCGATCTGCTCGGCTTCGCGGGCGGATCGGACGGGGAAGGTTGTGCTCGGCCCGAGCTGCCCACGGCCTGGGTGTGCTGGAACCGCTCGCCGAGGGTGTAGACCAGGATCGCGTCGAGCCGGTCGATCGAGGCGCGGTGCTTCTTCAGGAGTTCGGCGGCGCGGGTGGCGTCGTCGGTCATTGGGCTCTCCATTTGGTATGGCCGGTATCGGTCTCTGCCTGCCCCGGTCCCGGGTGGCGCCAGATGTTCATTGCCCCGATGGTCGGGTGCAGGTATTCGCCCGCGCGGGTCGCCCCGAGGCGCCGGGCGAGCGCCTCGGACCGGGTATTGCCGGCGACGATCGGCGAAATCGCCGTGGTCCAGCCGAGGCTCTCGTAGGCGAAGGCGCGCGCCGCCAGCGCGGCTTCCCGGGTGGCCCGGCCTTCGCGTGGGCCATCAGCGTCCAGCCGATTTCCGGTTCGGGCCAGGGATCAGGGCACCAGAGCCCGGCCCGCCCGAGATAGCGCCCCGAGACCTTCTCCTCGAGCGCCCAGAAGCCGTAGCCGCGCAGCGCCCAGTGCCCGATCATCCCCGCCACCGCACGCCAGACCTGGTTCGCCGGCAGGGGGCCGCCGACGCTCTGCGACCGCTCGGTCTGAAGGCGACCTCCTCGGCGATGTCGTCTTCGCGCATTGCCCTCGGGAACATCCGCTCGGTCTCGAGCGTGGGGATGGTGATGGTCGTGGGAGCGGGTCGGTCATGGTCATGCCAGCCTTCTTCGACGGTGACGCCAGATTACCGCCTGCCGGCCGCTGGGCGAGAGCCAGTCGCGCTCGGGCCGAAGCGCCGAGACGGGTGGCGGCGCTTCCGAGCGCGTGTTGCCGGGCACGATCACGCTGGTGAGCGGCCCCCAGCCGAGCGTGTCGTAGGCATGGGCGCGGATCGCCAGCGCCGCCTCGTGGGCATAGCCCTTGCCCTCGGATCCCTCGAACATCGCCCAGCCGATCTCCACTTCGCTCAGCCCTCAAGGGTTCACAGGCCCACGGCCGACAGTCTCGCCGGTCGCGGTCACGTCCGCCATCCAGAAGCCGTAGCCGCGCAGCTGCACGTGGCCGAGCTCGGTCGCGAAGGCGCGCGGTGCGGGTCGGTCCAGCGGCCCGCCCATGCCGCGGCTGCGCTCGGAACCGTAGAAGGCCGCGTAGGCATCGAAATCCTCGGCCGCTTGCGCGCGCAGGAAGGTGAAGGCCGTTCGGTGGTGAGGACGGGGACGGCCGCGGCGCTCATGCATAGGCACTCCATGCCGCCGTCGCCGTCGGCGGGGGCCAGTGGCGGTAGACCTGACCGAGCCGCCCTGTTCGCGCGACAGCTCCGCCGAGGCCACCGGGTCGTGCCAGCCGCCGGGCGTTCGGCGGGCGGATCGAGCGGGTGTTGGGCGAGTCGATGGCGCTCACAGGCGCGGGGAGATCGAGGGTTGCAAGCCCCCAGTCGCGCACCGCCCCTGCCGCCTCGAAGGCGCCAGCCCCGCCTCGGCCGCCTCGGTCAGGAACCAGCCGAGTTCGGGCTCACGGTCGCCCTCCTCGAAGCCGATGAGGGTGAAGCCCAGCACCGCGCCGTCCGCCTTGGCTTCGATCGTGAACAGACCGTGGCCCGCGCAGCACCCCAGGTGGCGACGACTTGCGCGAAATCCGAGCCAGGCCGCCGGTCGAGCGGTTCGTCGACCATGTGCACGGCGCGCGGGCTCATCGGGATCGCCCGGTAGGTCTCGAAATCCCCGATCACCGGCGCGCGCAGCCGCGGGGCGCGCGGTCGAGCCGGGCAGGCGCGCAGAGGCTGGCGGCGAAGGCCGCGCTCCGCGCCGGTCGGGGTCGATTCCGGGGATATGTGGGCTGGAGCGTCACTTACTTCTTCTTGCCGAAGCCGAGAGGAGGCCCGAGGCAGCTGCATCCGCCGAGGCCGGGCAGCCCGCCGGGACCGCGCCCGGTATCTTCGCGGCCTCTTCCATCGCCTTCCGGGTCGTTCATGTCAGGCATCCCGCCGGGCAGGCCGCCGCCCGCTCCCTTGCCGCGAACATGCCCTGCATCGCCTGCTTCAACATCTTGCCTTTGCCCATCTTGCCCATCTTCTTCATCATGTCGGCCATCTGCCGGTGCGCATCTTCAAGCTTGTTGAGCTCGGAAACCTCCTGGCCCGCGCCGGCCGCGATCCGCTTCTTGCGGCTGGCCTGAAGACGGGTTGGCGCGCTCCTTCTTGGTCATCGACTGGATGAGGGCGATCGGCGCTTGAGGAGCTTGTCGTCGAGACCGGCCTCCTTCATCTGCCCCGCCATCTTGCCCATGCCGGGCAGCATCCCCATCACGCTCTCCGTACCGCCCATCTTCAGCATCTGTTCGAGCTGCATCCGGAGGTCGTTCATGTTGAACTGACCCTTCTGGAAGCGCCGCATCCTCGCTCGGCCTGCTCGGCCTCGAGCGTCTCCTGCGCCTTCTCGACCGGGGCCACGGTCGCCCGTGCCGAGGATGCGGCCCGCGATCCGGTCAGGCTCGAAGGTTTCGAGCGCGTCCATCTTCTCACCGACGCCGACGAAGCGGATCGGCTTGCCGGTGACCGCGCATGGAAGGGAGCCGCACCGCCGCGCCCGTCGCCGTCCATCCGCGTCAGCACCACGCCGGTGATGCCGACCTTGGCGTCGAACTCTACGGGAGACCTCCACCCGACACGGCCGGTGAGCCCGTCCACGACCAGCGGGGTCTCGCGCGGGTTCACCGCGTGTGACGCTTCGACCTCGTCCATCGGCACTTCGTCGATGCAGGCGGCCCGCGGTGTCGAGCATGTAGACGTCGTAGCCGCCGAGCCGGGCACAGGTCTGCGCCCGCTTGGCGATCTGGACCGGCTTCTCACCCGGCACGATCGCCAGCGTGTCGATCTGCTGGCCCAGAACTTCGAGCTGCTGCATGGCGGCGGGGCAGAGTACGTCGAGCGAGGCCATCAGCACCCGCTTGTTCTCGCGGTCCTTGAGGCGTTTGGCGAGTTTTGCGGTCGTGGTGGTCTTGCCGCCGCCACCGGAGGCCGACCATCAGGATGGCGCCGGCGAGTTGTCGATCTTGAGCTTGCCCGGATCTTCCTCGCCGGTGAGGATGTGGACGAGCTCGTCATGGACGATCTTCACCACCTGCTGGCCGGGGGTGACCGATTTCATCACCGCCTGGCCGGTGGCCTTCTCCTGCACCGCCTTCACGAAGTCGCGCGACGGGGAGCGAGACGATCGACTCGGCAGGGCCACCCGCACTTCGCGCAGCGCCGTCCTGACGTCGTCCTCCGGAGAGCGCGCCCTGTTTGGTCAGCCGGTCGAAGACGCCGGACAGGCGGTCTGAGAGCTTTCGAACACCTCGGGCTCCTTTGCCGTTTTCTTTGCCCCTAGGTAGGGAGGCGCGCGTCGTATTCCCAACCGGGATGGCGCCAAACGGGCTCGGCCCCCGTGGGCGCGACGCGCTGACGGTCGGGCCAATGCCATGGGACCGGAAGACGGGGCTTCCGGGGTTGCGGCGGCTTTACGCCCGAGGGGGCGGAGTCAAGCTTGGCGAGCACCGGGGGGCGTCTGCCCCAGGACCCCGAAGGTATTTTCGAACAAAAGAAGACGGGGGCTTGTGTCGGCGGCCGGGCTCGGGCCATCTGCCCCATGGACAAGGGTGTGATCTACGTGGCCACTGGCCCGGACACCGGGCGTTGGCGGAAGCCGCCGGCGCGCTCGCTGAGGGCCGTGGAGCCGGATTGCCGGTCGACCTCTTCACCGAGGATCCGGCGGCGGCGGCGGGGGTGTTCGATGCGGTGCACCGGATCGCCGATCCGCACCGCGCTCCAGCTCGACTGCGCCGAGGGCTGCAGTTCGCCACACCCTGTTCCTCGATGCCGACACGTTGGTGCTGGCCCGCTCGGCGATCTCTTCGAGGTGCTCGACCACATCGACCTTGCCCTCGCCCACGACGTGCGCCGCGCGACGCCGCTCGGGCGCCGGCGGACCCACGCCCCTGCGCGTTCCCGCAGCTCAGCTCCGGCGTGGTGCTCTACCGGCGCACATCCCGGATGCTCGCCTTCCTCGCCGAATGGGCGCGCCGGTTCGCCGCCTCGGGCGGACACGCGACCAGCCGGTTCTGGTGCTCTGGAGTCGGATCTGAGTTCTGGGTGTTGCCGCCGGAGTTCAACCTGCGCCGGCAGCTGCTCGACGCCTGGGAACCGGGCGACTGCCGACGATCCTGCATTCGCACCGTCTGATGGATCACATGGCGCAGCCGGGCCTCGGATCGACGATCCGGCCGCATTGGTCGAGGCGGAACGGATGGCGCTGAACGCGAATGGGACGCGATCGGCGGGCACGACCCGATCCGGCGTTTCTTCAAGGCGTGGTGCGAACCGACCGGTTGCCCGTGCCACAATCCCACGGCCGTTTCGCCAAAGGTTGACCGAGGGTTAACGAGCGTTCGTCATATGGCGTTGAAATGGCTTGATTTTGCCGTCAGCGCCGAGAAACCCTTTTCCTAGGGGACTAGGGGACTAGGGGACTAGGGGACTAGGGGACTGGGGGACTGGGGGACTAGGGGACTGGGGGACTAGGGGACTAGGGGACTAGGGGACTGGGGACTAGGGGACTAGGGGACTAGGGGACTTCAGGGACTAGGGGGACTAGGGGACTAGGGGACTAGGGGACTAGGGGACTAGGGGACTAGGGGACTAGGGGACCGGGGGACCCGGGGGGACCGGGGGACCGGGGGACCGGGGACTGGGGGACCCGGGGGACCGCTGCGAGCGGCAGGAACTGGTCTTGGCGCAAGGCGCGACAGGTCCTGAGACCGCCAAGCGCCGGCGCAATCCTATCAAGCCAGCCGTTCACCTGCGTCACCTCGTAGGCTTCGGCCCCTTCGAGTAGCCTTCGGCGAGCGGCACCTGCGCGCCGTCTGCCGCCACAAGCACCGCGCGCGTCGCGGCCCCGGGCGCGCCGTCCTCAGGCACGCGTCGCGCCTCCGGGGTCGGTCGGGGCGCTGCACCTCGACCCTTGCGCCCGCGCCGAGCCAGCGTAGGTCGTGCCCCGCGTGCCCGCAGGGGCGGAACTCGAGCGTCACGGTGGCCGCGTCGCGCTCAGACACGATGCGCCGGGTTTCGAGGAAGAACCAGGCGAAGACCGGCGGCGACAGGGCGAAGCACAGGAAGATCACGCCGGCGTCATTGCCGCGCGAGAAGAGCACGATGGCGAAGGCAAGGGTCGCGAGCGAGATCAAGGACCAAGCCCAGGGTGAGTGCCACCGGGCGTGTTCGAGGACGAGGCGGGTGGGGTGCGATCGGCGGTCTTCATCTGTCGCAGAAAGCCAGTGGTGATGTCCCGCGCCTGGTCGGGCGCGCGACGGTCGTCGGTTTCGAAAAGGTTGAGCGGGTGACGTCCGGCGTGCGGGCCGTCGGGTTGACCAGCACGAGCTGGAACGGCCGGTGCCTGCCTGCACCGGTTTCCTCGACGTCGACGCTGCCGATTTCCGCAAGGTCGTAGGATGCGCGGCCAACGCCCCGGCGAGCCGTCCGGCGGCGGATGTCGACCCGTCCGTTGCGCTTGTCGAACACCGCCCGCACCCGCTCAACGCGGCGCGAGGCGAGCCAGGCATATCCGAATGCGACGATTGAAGCGCCGAGCCCGGCCAGGGCGCCGAAGGTCAAGGCCCAGACGACGACCCCGCCGACCACGGCGAAGACGATGAGAACTACGCGCCACAGCCCGTGCTCGAGGACCGGAACATCGGGGTTCGGCCGGGTGACCTTCACCGCCCCGTCCCGAGCCAGGCGTTGATCGCTTCGGCCGCGCGGTGGTGGGCGCGTCCTGAGGAATAGGCGAGCGTCACCGGATGGCGTCCGGCGGACTGCCCGTGCTCGATCACCAGCACCACGCGGTAGGTCGTGCCGTTGTCGGAGGACTGGCTCTCCTCGATCTCGGCCCGGTCGATCTCCGCCAGGGCGTGGCGCAGCTGCGAGCCGCCGAAGAGATTGCGGCGGCGGAATTCGACGTAGGACTCGGGGCGGTGGAACACCACCTGCACCCGGCGCACGAAGGCCCAGAACGCGGCAAAGCCGAGCCCGCCGCCGACGAGGGCGAACAGGAGGCCCCACAATTCCCCGGCCATCGCGATGCCGATGCCGGTTCCGACGAAGATCAGGATGAACACGATCAGCGCGAGCGCGAGGACGACCGGGCGGTCTTCGACGACGAGCAGATCAGGGGTGTTGGTGGTGACCTTCATGGCGCGCGTCCCGGGGTTGGCGGGCTCCCCGAGGGGTGGCAAGGCGCCAACCCGCGGGGGTCGCGGCGAGCCTAGCGCGCGGGGCGCGGCATGGAAAGGGCCGCGGGTGTCGCGGCCCCACCCGAGCGAGGTTCGTCACGCGGCGAGAGGGGGCCGCAGCGCTGCGACGGCGGCCTCGATTTCCCCCGCTGTTGCCTCGGCGGGCGCGTCGAGGAAGGTCACGTCGGTGATGCCGACGAAACCGAGCGCGAAAGTGAGGTAGGGCGTGACGAAATCGTTGTCGGCGCCGTTGGGCGTGCCGGCGGAGGCCCGGATGACCAGCGCCGACTTGCCCTTGAGCAGGCCTTCGGGCCCGGTGTTCGTGTAGCGGAACGCCACGCCGGCGCGGAACACCTGGTCGATCCAGGCCTTGAGGCTCGCGGGGATGTTGAAGTTGTAGGTCGCCATCGAGATCACCAGCGTGTCCGCGGCCTGGAGCTCGGCGAGCAGCTCGTCCGACAGCGCCAGCGCCGCACGCTCGGCGTCGGTGCGGTCGTTGGGCGCCTTGAAGGTGCCCGAGGTGTAGTCCTCGGTGATCTGCGGCACGCCCTGGGCGAGGTCGCGGGTCACGACAAGGGCCCCGGGCAGCTGCGCGAGGATGGCGTCGGCGAAGGCGCGCGAGCGCGAGGCGGCGTGGCGGGCGGAAGCGTCGAGGCGGAGGATGGTCTGGGTCATGGTCGTCTCCTGGATTGCGTTGTCCTCAAGGTCGTGCCTTGCATCGGCGAACACAATCTGGGAGCCTCAACGAGCAATGTTCACACGTGCACAGGAACCCACATGCAGAACTGGGACGAATTGCGCACCGCTTGCAGTGGCGCGCCACGGCACAGTCAGCGGGGCCGCGGCGGCGCTCGGGGTGCACCATGCGACGGTGATCCGCCATGTCGACGCGCTGGAGGCCGACCGGCGTGAAGCTGTTCCAGCATGCCCGCGGCTATGCGCCGACCGAAGCAGGCGAAGGAGCTCGCAAGGTGGCGAAGGCGGCGACGACCAGTTCAGCCAGCTGGCGTCACGGTTGAAGGGCGGCGGCGCCGAGGTGACCGGCGACCTCGTGGTGACGACGCTTCCCGACATATCGCCGATCGTGGCGCCGGCGTTCGCGAGTTTCAGGAGGCGCACCCGGGCGTGATCCTGCACCTGCGCACCGGGCGGAGGTTGTTCCGAAATAATGCAGCGGGCCCACGTCGCGATCCGGGCCGGACGCGCCGGAAGGCCCGACAACGTGGTCAGCCCTTCGAAGTGCTCGAGGCGGGGGCTCGTCGCGAGCTACATGAGCCGCCGCGGCGACCAGCGCGGCAGGCTCCGCGGGCCACGATTTCGTCGGCCTTGAGGAAGGCGAGCGGGGCCACCGTGCTTCGACTGGCTGCGCACCGAGGTGCCGCCCGAACGCCTGGTGATGCGCTCAGCGACGACCTGCGAGCGATGAATGCGGCGGTGCGGGCCGGAACCAGACTTGGTTTCCTCGAACCGACGGAGGCGGCCGGACTCGTCGAAGTGCTGGCGCCGCGTCCCGAGTGGCGGGTGGAACCTGGTTGGTGACCCATGTGGACCTGCACCGCTCGGCCAAGGTCCGAGGCGCTGACGAAGCACCCTCAAGGAAGCCTGCCAGGGCGGGAGCGGAGCCGGGCGAAGAACGCCTCCGGCCGCCGCTGCGAGTCCCGGTGCCCGGCGCGCCAGGGCGGGCGAACTCGGACGGAGGTGTCCAGATATTGATATGCAATGTGATAGCGCTAACTGAACCTCCGCGCGGGCGAAGCCGGGCGAGGGCAGGTGCGGGGGCCGAGGATGGCCGGGCCGGAAGCCCGGCCGGTGGGGCGGCCCGCCCCGACACGCGCCGGAGGCCGATCCAGGCGGCCTTGCGCGGGCCGCGGCGGCGGCGCTGGCGCTTCTTGCCGCCGGCCTCGGCGCTGGTCTTGGCGTTGGTGTTGGCGGCGCCGCTGGCACGCGGCTGGCGCCGGAGCCCGGGCGAGTTGCCCCGGCCCTGCCCCCGCCCTTGCGGACGGGCTCGGCGGCCTCGCCGGGCCCCCAGTGGCTGCCCGAATGCACCGGGATGTCGCGGCCCATGGTCTTCTGGATCGCCTTCAGCTCGCCCATCTCCGCCGGCGCGCAATAGGCCTGACCCGGCCGTCGCGCCCGGCGCGCGGTGCAGCCACGATCCGGTGGACGTAGTTGTCGGGCACGTTGGGCAGATCGTAGTTGTAAACGTGGCGCACGCCCAGGTCGAGCCCGCGCGCGGCGACGTCGGTCGCCACCAGCACCTTGAGCTCGCCGGTGCGGAAGGCGGTGATCGCGCGTTCGCGCTGGCCCTGCGACTTGTTGCCGTGGATCGCGCCGACGGCGAAGCCCTCTTTTTCCAGCGCGGTCGCGAGCCGGTTGGCGCCGTGCTTGGTGCGGGTGAACACCAGCGCGAGCTCGCTGCGGTGCTCGTCGAGATGCTCGACCAGCAACCTTGTCTTGCCCGCCTGTTCGACGAAATGCAGGGCTTGCGTGACCTTGTCGGCCGGCTTGCCCGGCGGCGAAACCTCGACCCGGACCGGATCGGTGAGGTAAGCCCTGGCGAGGTCGGCCATCAGCTTCGGCATGGTCGCCGAGAACAGCATGGTCTGGCGGTCCTTCGGCAACAGCGGGGCGATCCGGCGCAGGGCGTGGATGAAGCCCATGTCGAGCATCTGGTCGGCCTCGTCGAGCACGAGGTAGCGCGCGGCGTCGAGCCGCACCGCGCCACGTTCGAGAAGGTCGATGAGCCGGCCGGGCGTGGCGACCAGCAGGTCGGTGCCGCGCTCGAGCCGCTTGGCCTGGGCGTTGAGCGAGGCGCCGCCGACCACGAGGCCGACGCGCAGATGCGTGTCGCCGGTGTAGGCGGCGAGGTTGTCGGAGATCTGCTTGGCAAGCTCGCGGGTGGGCGTGAGGATGAGGCCCCGCACGCTTTTCGGCTCGGGCTTGGTGCCGGCCTTGAGAAGATTGTGCGCCATCGGCAGGCCGAAGGCGGCGGTCTTGCCGGTGCCGGTCTGGGCGATGCCCATCACGTCGCGGCCCGCGAGCGCGTGCGGGATGGCCTGGATCTGGATCGGCGTGGGATCGGTGATGCCCTGCTCTTCGAGGCGGGCAACGAGGCGGGGCGAAAGCCCGAGGGCCTCGAAAGTGGTGGTGTCGGTCATGTGTCGTATCTCTCTGGGGCCGGGCCTGTTGGCAGGCGCGGCCGGAATATGTCGCCGCCGCCCCGGACGGGCGGACGGTCGCGTGGTCGGGTTGCGCTGGTGCTCTGACCGGGAGCCGGATTGCCCGCCCGTCGTCACCGCGCTCTGCCCCCCGCGTGAATTGGGAACCTTGGGAAGTTGCGACGTTCCAGCGTCATCCCGTGTCGGGAGACTGCGACCTGCTCACGCGGCAGAGAACGTCTGGAGCGGGACATGGCGGTTCGGCGGGGATATGT
>JAWKXC010000033.1:0-35829 GCA_041397205.1 Paracoccaceae bacterium | reverse complement strand
GTCTCTCCAACTGCGTTGCCCCGGGGTTTAGCCGTGGGCGGGGAGCGGTGCAAGCGGGCGGGGCCGGGAGAACGGCGTTTCGAAACACCGTTCAACGCGGTTTCGCAACCGTGTTACCCCGCTTCCAGGCGGCGTCTCCGCACCCCGGCCATGTGTCGCCGGTAGACCTCGATCGTCCAGGCGAGCAGCACCGCGTTGAGGACGTGCCACAGAAAATGGGTGCCGAGCGGGAAGGCGGCGCAGAGCGGGGCGTCGAGGGCGCGCAGGGTGATCGAGGTGGCGAGCAGGGCGGCGGCCAGCACGAGCCCGCGCGCGGTCGTGTTGGCGCGCCGCCAGAGCGCCCCCGCGTAGATCGCCATCAGGAGCGGGACGGGGGCGTAGGCGGCGCTGTCGCCGAGGCCCGGGATGAGCCGGAACAGCGGCACGGTGACGGCGGCGAAGGGGAAGAAGCCGAGGGTGACGAGGGCCGAGACCAGGGGCGAGCGCCCGAGGAAGTCGCGGGTCGCCGCAAAGAGGTAGGTAAGGATGAACAAGAGGATCGGCAGCGTGTCGGCCAGCCCCGCCCAGGGTTGGGCGAAGGTGTGGAACAGGAACGAGCCCACCCCGATTGCCGCGAGGATCGCGGTGAGGGCGCGGGCGAGCGGCAGGTGGGTGCCCCTGAGCCGCCATGCCAAGACGAAGGCGGCCAGGAGGAAGGCCGCATTGGTGACGGCATTGACTGGCTCGGCCCAGAAGCCGGGATCGAGCCGTTCGCAATAGCCGTCGACGGGGGCGGTCCAGTCCATGTCTCTCGCGCGAATCCGTGCTAGGGTCGGGCAGACAGATAGGGAGGGATGCGATGAAAATCACCTGGCTCGGACATGCCGGCTTCCGGATCGAGATCGAAGAGGCGGTGCTGCTGGTCGACCCCTGGTTCACCGGCAACCCGATGTTCCCGGGCGCGCGCCGGGCGGAGGCCATCGCCGGCGCCACCCATGTGCTCGTCACCCACGGTCACGCCGACCACGCCACCGACGCGCCGGAGATCTGCAAGGAGCGTGGGATTCCCGCCATCGGAATCTTCGATCTCATGAGCTGGTGGGAGGGTCACCACGGGATCGAGACGCTGGGGTTCAACAAGGGCGGCACCGTCGACCTCGGTGGCGCGAAAGTCACGATGGTCAACGCCGCCCATTCCTCGTCGATGTCGGGCAAGGCCGGGCCGGTCTATGCCGGGTGCGAGTCGGGCTACATGATCGCCGGCGAGGGGCATGTGATCTATGTCTCCGGCGACACCGACATCATGGCCGACATGGGCTGGATGGGCGAGCTGCACAAGCCCGACATCGGCCTGCTCTGCGCCGGAGGCTTCTACACGATGGACATGGAGCGCGCCGCTTTCGCGGCCAGGAAATACTTCGATTTCAAGGTGGTGATCCCGACGCACTACCGCACCTTCCCGGCGCTGGAACAATCTGCGGCGGCGCTGGCGGCGGCACTGCCCGGGGTGCGGGTGATCGAGCCCGAGGTGCTGGAGCCGATCGAGATCTGAGCCGCGACGGCGTGAAGGGGGGCTGTCTGCCCCCCTCGCCCTTCGGGCTCACCCCCCGAAGGTATTTCGAAACCGAAGAAGGAGGGGTGTGCGGATCGGCCTGTCAGCCGCGTCTGCCGGCAAAGAAGTGCTTCAACAGGGCCTCGGCCTCGCCCGCGCCGATCCCGTCGTAAACCTCCGGCACGTGATGGCATTGCGGGTGGGAGAAAACCTTTGCGCCATGCGCCGTGCCGCCCGATTTCGGATCCGGAGCGCCGTAGTAGAGCCGGCGGATGCGGGCAAACGAGATGGCGGCGGCGCACATCGGGCAGGGCTCCAGCGTGACGTAAAGGTCGGCGCCCGCGAGCCGCTCGGAACCGAGGCGCCGGGCGGCCTCGCGGATGACCAGCATTTCGGCGTGCGCCGTCGGGTCGGACAGCTCGCGGGTGCGGTTGCCCGCCTGCGCCAGCACGTCGCCGTCGGGCCCCACCAGCACCGCGCCGACCGGCACCTCGCCGCGGGCGGCGGCGGCGCGGGCCTCGTCGAGGGCCAGGTCCATGAAGCTGGTAAACGTCATGGCTCCCTCATGCCGCGCCCGGCCGCGCGCGGCAAGGTCCGCTGGACAAGCGCCAGGGCCGGGACTAGCAGGGGGCATGGAACAGGACAGCACTTCACAACCGGGCAAGGGCGAACGGATCGCCAAGTTTCTCTCGCGCGCCGGCGTCGCCAGCCGCCGCGAGGCGGAGCGGATGATCGAGGCCGGCCGGGTCTCGGTCAACGGTGCGCCGATCGACAGCCCGGCGCTGAACGTCACCGCGGCCGACCGGGTCGAGGTCGACGGCGCGCCGGTGGCCGCGCCCGAGCCGCCGCGGCTGTGGCTCTACCACAAGCCCACCGGGCTGGTGACCACGGCGAAGGACGAAAAGGGCCGCGAGACGGTGTTCGACGCCCTGCCCGAGGGGATGCCGCGGGTGATGAGCGTGGGCCGGCTCGACCTCAACTCGGAGGGCCTGTTGCTGCTCACCAATGACGGCGGGATCAAGCGGCGGCTGGAGCTGCCCTCGACCGGCTGGGTGCGCAAGTACCGTGTCCGGGTCCACGGTACGCCCAAGGACGAGGATTTCGCGCCGCTGCGGGCGGGGCTCGAGGTGGAAGGCGAGAAGTTCCAGCCGATGAGCGTGACGCTCGACCGCCAGCAGGGCGCCAACGCCTGGCTCACGGTGGGGCTGCGCGAAGGCCGCAACCGCGAGATCCGCCGGGCGATGGAAGCGATCGGGCTCAGCGTGAGCCGGCTGATCCGGGTGGCCTACGGGCCGTTCCGGCTGGGCGAGCTCAAGCCCGGCGCGGTCGAGGAGATCAAAGCCCGGGTGCTGCGCGACCAGCTCGGGCTCGAAGCCGAGGGCGATGCGACCGGCACCGCGAAGAAGAAGCCGGTGCGGCAGCGAAAACCCGGCGGTCCGGGCGCGGCGGGACGCAACGGAAAACCGGGCAAACCGGGGGCGCCGCGGCCGTCGGGCGGCGCCGGCGCCACGGGACCCAGCCGCAAGCCGGGGGCACCGGCCGCCGCCGGGAAGCCTCCGCGGCCGGGCGCCGCGGGGCGCGGCGGAAAGCCGGGGCAAGCCGGGCGGGGGCCGCGGCGGTAGCATTGTCTGCGCAGGCGGGACTGTCTGTTTCCTTTGAAATCATGCACTTCCCATGCATCGACTGCGGCCCGGCCGCAACGGCGCGGGCGTTGCGCCGGGCCCGGCGGGCCCGCAGTCCCTGGTGCAGCTTGGCGCGGCGGCCAAGCGGTTTCGACGCCGCCTGGCCCGCGATGTCCAGTCGCGCCGCCCCGGGGACCGTCCGCCACGCACCGGCAGTGGCCGCTGGCGCAGAAATTTCCCCCAAATTCACTGGTCAGTTTTCCGGCGATCCCTATATCTTGACCATGCTTCGCCCGCCCGCGGAGGGCGCATCCGAGGATATGTCGTGTCTGACACCGGACTGCAAAAACTGGCCTTTTTCCTCCTGCTCGCGTTGATCCTCTACGTCTCGGTCACGGGAGGCGTGTGATGGCCGAGCGTTTCGGCGGGCGCTTCAGCCCGGAGCAGAAACCCGCTTCCCCGACCCCGCCGAAAGGCCCGTTCGAGGGCAAGACGCGGTCGAAGGCCGGTGGCCGGGTGAACTTCCTGTTCCTGGCACCCCTGCCGCTCGCGGTCACCGCCTTCTTCCAGGACAGCGTCGGGCTCGCGGCCCGGCTCATCGCCTTCGGTCTGCTGATCCTCGCCGCGTGGCTCACGCGCGAGGGGATCATCGCCCAGGAGGCCTATGAGGCGCGCAAGATCGCGCGGCGCCCGGCGATGCCGCGCAAGATCGTCGCGTCGATCCTCACCGGCATCGGCCTCGCGATCCCCGCCGCGGCCGAGGGCGAGGTGGTGAGCGCCGCGATCTTCGGCATCCTCGGCGCCGCGCTGCACAGCTTCGCCTTCGGGCTCGATCCCCTGAAGAACAAGGGGATGGAAGGCGTCGACGAGTTCCAGACCGACCGGGTGGCGCGCGCCGTCGAGGGGGCAGAGAAATACCTCTCGGCGATGTCGGACGCGATCCTGAGGGCCAAGGACCGCGACCTCGAACGGCGGGTCGAGAGCTTTCAGGCCACCGCCCGGGCGATGTTCCGAACCATCGAGAACGACCCGCGCGATCTCACCGCGGCGCGCAAGTATCTCAGCGTCTACCTGATGGGCGCCCGCGACGCGACGGTGAAGTTCGCCGACATCTATGCCCGCTCGCGTGACGCCGGCGCCCGGGCCGACTACATCGCCCTGCTCGACGATCTCGAGGCCAATTTCACCGGCAAGACCCAGAAGCTGCTCATCGAAGACCGCAGCGACCTCACCGTCGAAATCGACGTGCTGCGCGAACGCCTCGCGCGCGAGGGCGTTCCGGTCGACAGGATCTAGGAAGGATACCCCCCATGTCCGTTGTGAACACCCGCGAAAAAGCCCAGGAAGCGCTGCAGGCCGTCGAAGAGGTCACCGCCGTGATCCTGCCCGAGCCCAACACCGCGCTGGTCGCGATCGCCGAAGCCGACGCGCCGCAAAAGGCCGAGATCGAGAGGCGGATGGCCGAGCTCGACATGGCCAACAGCCAGTCGATCATCGAGTTTGGCTCCTCCGCCCAGGCCGAGCTCCAGGTCATCTCCCAGGAGATGCTCCAGGGCGTGCGCAACAAGGATGTCGGCCCCGCCGGCGACAGCCTGCGCGACATCGTCACCGCGATCCGCGGCTTTTCGGTCTCCGAGCTCGACGTGCGCCGCAAGCGGACCTTCTGGGACAAGCTGTTCGGCCGCGCCGCGCCGGCGGCGAAGTTTCTCGCCCGCTACGAGGATGTGCAGGGCCAGATCGACAAGATCACCGACAACCTGCTGGGCCACGAACACAAGCTCCTGAAGGACATCAAGTCGCTCGACGTCCTCTATGCCAAGACGCTCGATTTCTACGACGAGCTCGCGCTCTACATCGCCGCCGGCGAGGCGAAGCTTGAAGAGCTCGACGCCGAGACGATCCCGGCGAAGGAAAAGGAAGTCGCCGACGCCCCCGAGGACCAGGGCGTGATCAAGGCCCAGGAGCTCAGAGACCTGCGCGCCGCGCGCGACGACCTCGAACGCCGGGTGCACGACCTCAAGCTCACCCGCCAGGTGACGATGCAGTCGCTGCCCTCGATCCGGCTGGTGCAGGAGAACGACAAGTCGCTGGTCACCAAGATCAACTCGACGCTGGTCAACACCGTGCCGCTGTGGGAGACCCAGCTCGCGCAGGCGGTGACCATCCAGCGCTCGGCCGAGGCGGCCAAGGCGGTGAAGGAGGCGACCGACCTCACCAACGAGCTGCTCAAGGCCAATGCCGAGAACCTGCGCGAGGCCAACAAGATGGTGCGCCAGGAGATGGAGCGCGGCGTGTTCGACATCGAGGCGATCAAATCGGCCAACGCCGACCTCATCGCCACGATCAACGAGAGCCTGCAGATTGCCGACGAGGGCAAGGCCAAGCGCGCCGAGGCCGAGAAAGAATTGCAGGCGATGGAAGCCGAGCTCAAGGCCACCCTGGCCTCGGCCAAGGCGCGCGACACCGCCTCCGGGCACAACATCGGCAGCGCGGTCTGAAGCTGGGAAAGCGGGACGGAATGCGACGACACACGGGTGGGCTTCTCGGGATCCTGCTGGCAGGGGGCGCCCTGCTGGCGGGCTGCGCTGCGACCTCGCCGGGCCCGGAGCCCGCACCCGTGGCCGCCGCCGTGCCGCGGCCCGTGGAACCGCTGATCAGCGCGCCCGACACCGGCGCCTCCGCCCGGCTCGCGGACTATTACGCGCGGGTGCAGACCGGGCTGTTGAGCCAGGGCCTGCTGCGGACCGACAGCGGCACGACCGACGCGCCCTTCACCGCGCGCGACCTCGTGCGCAACTTCCTCAAGATCGCTTTCTACGAGGAATATGTCGACGCCGGCGGCACCCTGGTAGCGCGCGAAAGCCGCTCGCGGATGCACCGCTGGGATGTGCCGGTGACGCTCTCGGTCCAGTTCGGTGCCTCTGTCACCGGCGAGAAACGGGCGCGTGACGCGGCCGAAGTCTCGCGCTACGTCAGCCAGCTTGCCCGCGCGAGCGGCCATCCGGTGCGCCAGGTGCAGGCGGGGACAGGCAATTTCCGGGTCTTCATCGTCAACGAGGACGAGCGCCGGGCGCTCGGCCCGGTGCTGCGCTCGATCGTGCCCAACATCTCGTCCACCGCGCTCAACACGGTGGTCAACCTGCCGCGCTCGACCTACTGCCTGGCCTTTGCGACCGACCCCGAGGGCGACGGCACCTATTCCAACGCCATCGCGGTGATCCGCTCCGAGCACCCCGACCTCCTGCGCACCTCGTGCATCCAGGAGGAGCTCTCGCAGGGGCTCGGGCTGTCGAACGACTACGCGCTGGCGCGGCCCTCGATCTTCAACGACGACGAGGAGTTCGGCTTCCTGACCCGGCATGACGAGCTTCTGTTGAAGATGCTCTATGACCGGCGGCTCCGGCCCGGCATGGCCGAAGCCGAGGCGCGGCCGATCGTCGAGGTGATTGCGGCGGAGCTGATGGCGCAGGGGACGTGAGCGGCCGCCGCTGATCCCGGGTAGGAAGCGGCTTCGAAGCCGCTTTGCAAGGATTTTCGAAAATCCTTTCCCGCCGGTGACGCGGTTTCGTGAAATTTCCCCGTCGCATCGCGTGTTGGCCCGCTCCGGTGCCGGTGCTATCTTCCCATCAACCTGCCACGCATAGGGAGCTCGACATGGGCATTCTCGACTTTCTCACCGGCGAATTCATCGACGTCATCCACTGGACCGACGACACCCGCGACACGATGGTCTGGCGCTTCGAGCGCGAGGGCCACGAGATCAAGTATGGCGCCAAGCTCACCGTGCGCGAGGGGCAGGCGGCGGTGTTCGTGCACGAGGGCCAACTTGCGGATGTGTTCACGCCCGGGCTTTACATGCTCGAAACCAACAACATGCCGATCCTGACCACGCTCCAGCACTGGGACCACGGCTTCCAGTCGCCGTTCAAGTCGGAGATCTACTTCGTCAACACCACCCGGTTCACGGATCTCAAGTGGGGCACGAAGAACCCGATCATGTGCCGCGACCCGGAGTTCGGCCCGGTGCGCATCCGCGCCTACGGCACCTACACGGTGCGGGTGGCGAACGCGGCCAAGTTCCTCTCCGAGATCGTCGGCACCGACGGCGAGTTCACCGCCGACGAGATCAGCTACCAGATCCGCAACATCATCGTGCAATCGTTCAGCCGGATCGTCGCGCAGTCCGGCATCCCGGTGCTCGACATGGCGGCGAACACGCTGGAGCTCGGCAAGCTGGTCGCCGGCGAGCTGTCGCTGGTGCTCTCGGGCTACGGGCTGGAGACGCCGGAATTCTATATCGAGAACATCTCGCTGCCGCCGGCCGTGGAAGCGGCGCTCGACAAGCGCACCTCGATGGGGCTGGTGGGCGATCTGAACCGCTACATGCAGTTCAACGCCGCCGAGGCGATGGGCGCGGAAAACTCCGCCATGGCCTCGTCGATGGGCGCCGGCATGGGCGCGGCGATGGGGATGGGCATGGCCGGGCAGGTCGGGCCCTGGGGCGCCGCCCCGGCCGCCCCTGCCGCCGCGCAACCTGCGGCCGCACAGCCGGTGCCGCCGCCGCCGCCCGCACCGGTCGAAAAGGTCTGGCACATCGCCGAAGAAGGCGAGACCCGGGGCCCGTTCAGCCGCGCCACCATGGGCCAGAAGGCCGGCAGCGGCGAGGTCACCCGCGACACGCTGGTCTGGACCGCGGGCCAGGACGGCTGGAAGAAGGCGGGCGAGGTCACCGATCTCGCCACGCTCTTCACCATCCTGCCGCCGCCCCCGCCGCCGGTCGGCTGACGGGCGGCAGACGGTTGGCTGACGGGCAGACCGGGCAGACTGGGCCGACCGAGGTTCGGCGCAGTGCCGATTGCGGCAGCTCCCCCAAGAACGCAAGGGCGGAGGGAATAGCCCTTGCGCTCATGGGGGTCGGCGCGCTGCCCGCGGAGATGCTCGCCGAGGCGGCGAGCTGGGACAGGCCCGGCGGCGCGGTCACAGGGCGCGCCGCCATTCTCGGAGCCGTCGCGGGCACCGCGCCCGCGGATCTCATCCGGGTCGAGCAGGTGGTCACCCATGGCCGTGCCGGCTCGGTCTCGGGCCGGGTCACCCGCGGAAGCGAGACGCGCGCCTTCTGCCACGTGATCCGCTTCACCACCGCCGCGGCCCGCGAAATCGCGCAGCTCGTGAGTTTCGAACACCCGCTCGGGTGAGCCGGCTCCGGGCGAAAAGCCGCCGCCGTGCCTTGCGCCGGTTCGCCGGCGTTTCGGTCGGAGTTTCGTCTGCCGGTGGCGGTCACGTTGGGCCTCTCCGTCCGTTTCGACGACCCCGATACCGGCTTTGATGGCAACTTATTCAAATTTTATCTTTCGGTCCCGCCCATTCCGACTCCTTGGTTAAGAGCGGTCCTTTTGCGGCTTGAATCCCCGCCCGGCCGCCCCCACACTTGGGTGAGTTTCATCGCAAGGGGCCCCGACATGGTCGACGCGATCACCCTCGAAGAGCCCCGCGCGCCCGAGGAAGAACACCGCTTTCCCTGCCCGCAATGCGGCGCCGATCTCCGCTTCGATGTCGAGGCCGGGATGCTCAAATGCGACCATTGCGGCTATGAGCAGGAAATCGAGGGCCACGGCCGGATCGCCCATGCCGGCGGAATCCGCGAGCTCGATTTCAGCGCCGCGATCGCCGCCCAGCTTCCCGAGACCGAGATGGAGGATCTGCGGATCGCCAAATGCCCCAATTGCGGGGCCGAGGTCGAGTTCGACAGTGCCGTCCATGCCACCGAATGCCCGTTCTGCGCGACCCCGGTTGTCGCCGACACCGGTGCGCACCGGCAGATCAAGCCCAAGGGGCTGTTGCCCTTCGGGCTCGAGGAGCGCGACGCGCATAGAGCGATGAACGACTGGCTCGGCCGGCTCTGGTTCGCGCCGGGCGGGTTGCAGGACTACGCCCGCAAGGGACGGCGGATGACCGGGATCTACGTGCCCTACTGGACCTTCGACGCCGACACCAAGTCGAGCTATCGCGGCGAACGCGGCACGGTCTATTACGTCACCCGCACGGTGAACCGGAACGGCAAGCGCACGCAGGTGCGCGAGCAGAAGGTGCGCTGGAGCCCGAAATCGGGCCGCGTCGCGCGGTTTTTCGACGACGTGCTGGTGCTCGCCTCGACCAGCCTGCCGCGCAAGTACACCGCGGCGCTGGAGCCCTGGGACCTCGCCGCGCTCGAACCCTACCGGCCCGAGTACCTCGCCGGCTACCGCGCCGAAGGCTACACGGTCGAGCTCGAAGACGGCTTCGTCCAGGCGCGCGCGCACATGGATGCGGTGATCCTGCGCGATGTGAAGTTCGACATCGGCGGCGACCGCCAGCGGGTGCACGACATCCAGACGACGGTCCGCGACGTGACCTTCAAGCATATCCTGCTGCCGGTCTGGATGGCGGCCTACAAGTATCGCGGCAAGACCTACCGCTTCGTGGTCAACGGTCGCACCGGCAAGGTGCAGGGCGAGCGGCCGTACTCGGCCTGGAAGATCGCCTTCGCGGTGACCCTCGGGCTGATCGTGGCGGGCGTGATCGGCTATTTCGCGGCGCAGCAGCAGTAGCGGCCGCCGCGGCGCCGGGGGGGTCGGGTGACACTCAGGCGGGCGGGCCGTCGCCGATCCGCCAGGGACGGTCGTAGAACCGCGGCGCCTGGATCGTCCCGTCGGGCGCGCGCCGGTGCTGCGGATAGGCCGCGATCCCGGCCCGGACCATGGCAGAGGGCAGCGCCTCGTCGAGGCAGATCTGGATCGCGGTCGCGGCATTGACCGCCACTCGGTTCGGCCGGTCGAGCGTGCCGCGAAACAGCCCGATCTCGGAAAACCGCGCGCCGGTGAGCCAGAGCGCCGTGCCGCAGCGACCGCAGAAGCGCCGGTCGAGCGCCTGACCACTGCCGCCGGCATGACGGTACCGCCGCGCCTTGCCCCGGGTCACCCGGAACCGGTCCGGGTCGACCAGGATCTCGTGGTTCTCGCCCGATCCCAGCGCCATCTGGCAGGAGCGGCAATGGCAGATGACGACGTCGTCGAGCGGCCCGTCGACCACGTAACGCAGATCGCCGCACAGGCAGCCGCCGGTATGCGGGCCGGTGCCGGGGTCGCTGGGCGTGGCCATGAATGCTGTGTCGAACACGTGCCGTCTCGGACCCGATCCGTCGGCGGGTTCGGCGTGCCCGTCGAAGGCCTCGAACCCCGCCGGGATGACCGTGGCGGACTGCGCGGCGTCGAGGAACAGGTAGCGCAGGGTGTCGGGGCCGTAACCGACCGCGCCGGGATCGTCGAGCGTGGTGGTGAAGATGTTCTGGGTGTCCGGCCAGCGCTCCAGGGTGAGAAACAGGTGGCTCCCGCATTGGTCGCAGAGCTGCAGGTAGACCTCCTTACCGCTGCCCGACGAAATATGGGTGTAGGTCGCGGGCGCCCCCCGCGTCACCTCGATCTCGTCCCGAGTGAAACAATGTTCCACCAGAAACGGCCCGCCGGTCATGTGCTGGCAAAAATGGCAGTTGCAGATCCAGGCATTGCCATGGTGGCGCACGGTCCGATAGCGGATCGCCCCGCAATGACAGCCGCCGGTGTGACCGTCTTCGAAATCTGGCATCGCATCTCCCCCGGTGCTGGTGCCTGGACATGCTGTTCGTCGCGGTTCTGCCTTACCCTACGTCACTTTGTTTGCGGAAGACAGTACCCGGCGCTGCGAAGGAACGTGGGCAGCTCCGCGGGCGGCGACGCGCCTGACCGATTGCTCCGCCGGGCAGCGCGCGCTAAGCAGGCGCAGGACATCCCGGGAGGCCATCATGATCCTGTGCTGCGGCGAAGCCCTCATCGACATGCTACCGCGCGAGACCACGGCGGGTGAACCTGCCTTTGCGCCCTATGCCGGCGGTTCAGTCTTCAACACGGCGATTGCGCTCGGCCGCCTCGGGGCGCCCGCCGGGTTCCTCTCCGGGATCTCCACCGATCTCTTCGGCAGAATCCTCGACGAGACCCTCGCCGCCTCGAAGGTCGACGCCTCGCTCGCGATCCGCTCCGACCGGCCCACCACGCTCGCCTTCGTCACGCTCACGAACGGGCATGCGCAATATGCCTTCTACGACGAGAACACCGCCGGGCGGATGATCGGGGTCGAAGACCTGCCCGAGATCCCCGCCGATGTCGAGGCGCTGTTCTTCGGCGGCATCTCGCTGCCGCCCGACCCTTGCGGCGCCACCTACGAAAGCCTGATGCTGCGCGAGGCGGGCCGGCGGGTGACGATGATCGACCCCAATATCCGGCCCTCCTTCATCACCGACGAGGCGGGCTACCGCGCGCGGATCGGGCGGATGATGGCCGCCGCGACCATCGTGAAATCCTCTGACGAAGACCTCGACTGGCTCGGGATGACACCTGCCGACCTCTTGGCGGCCGGCGCGAAGCTCGTCTGCCTGACCGAGGGGTCGAAGGGTGTGACCGCGCATTGGGCGGGGGGCAGTGTTTTCGTCGCCGCCAGAAAGGTCGAGGTTGTCGACACGGTGGGCGCGGGCGACACCTTCAGCGCAGGCCTGCTCGCCGGGCTGCACCGGGACGGGAACCTGACGCTCGCGGCGCTCGCGGAGATCACCGAGGCGGCGCTGGTCCCGGCGCTGGACCTCGGTGTGGCGGCGGCGGCGGTGACCGTGAGCCGGGCGGGGGCCAACCCGCCCTGGGCGCACGAGCTTTGAGGGCACTGGTTCAACGGGTGAGCGAGGCCGCCGTCCGCGTCGACGGCGAGGTGCTCGGCGAGATCGGGCCGGGGCTCCTGATCCTCGTCTGCGCGATGCAGGGCGATACCGAGGCGGAGGCCGAGGCGCTCGCGGCCAAGATCGCCAAGCTGAGGATTTTCAAGGACGAGGCCGGCAAGATGAACCTGGCGCTGAAGGACACCGGCGGGGCCGCGCTGGTGGTCAGCCAGTTCACCCTCGCCGCCGATACCTCGCGCGGCAATCGCCCGGGCTTTTCGACCGCCGCGCCACCGGCCGATGGCGAACGGCTCTACGCGTATTTCGCGGACCGGATGCGGGGGCAGGGGATCGAGACCGCGCAGGGACGCTTCGGCGCCGACATGAAGGTGAGCCTCGTCAACGACGGCCCGGTGACGATCTGGCTGGACGTCTGATCCGGGCGGTCGGGGGCACTGTCCGTGGGAATGGGTCGCACCGGGCTCGGCGTCTGTCCCGGCCGGGTGTTGCCTTGCGCGGAAGCCTGTAAAATATTGAATTTCGGCCGGAAGATCCCGTTAACCCGAATCCAGAAATCCGGATTTCTGGATTCGGGTTAACGGCAGATCCTGACCGGTCGACCGCCTGGTCGCGCGGCATCTCGCCCGCTGCCAGCAGTGGGTCCTTCGCCTCTCAGAGGCGCAGGGCGCGGCCAGGCTCACCCGCACTCGATCCCCAGCGTCCCGCAGAGCTCGAGGAAGGTCGCCCGCTCCTCGTTGGTCCAGGGCGCCTTGCGCGACTTGAACAGCGTCGCCTGGCTCCGGTGCACCGGGCCGCCGGCGAGGATCTTGAGGTGGTTGGCGCGCAGCGTGTCGCCGGTCGAGGTGATGTCCGCGATCGCCTCGGCGGTCTCGTTCTTCACCGTGCCCTCGGTCGCGCCCTGGCTGTCGACGAGCTGGTAATCCGCGACCCCGTACTCGCGCAGGTAGTCGCGCACCAGCCGGTGGTACTTGGTGGCGATCCGGAGCCGGAACCCGTGCTGGGCCCGGAACCGCGCCGCCACCGCGTCGAGATCGTCGAGCGTGGTTACGTCGACCCAGGCGCGCGGCACCGCGAGCACGAGGTCGGCATGGCCGAAGCCCAGGGGCTCGATCTCGCGCACCTTCTCCTCCCAGAGCCCGAGCTTTTCGCGCACCAGGTCGGAGCCGGTGACGCCGAGATGGATCCGCCCGGCCGCCAGTTCGCGCGGGATCTCGCCGGCCGACAGCAGCACCAGTTCGAGCCCGTCGATCCCCTCCACGGCGCCGGCGTATTCGCGCTCGGACCCGGTGCGCACGAGGCTGACGCCGCGGGCGGCGAACCAGTCGAAGGTCTTTTCCATCAGCCGGCCCTTGGAGGGCACGCCCAGTTTCGCGCTCATGTCCGGCCTCCCGCGATGGCGAGCGCCAGTTCGGGCCGGATCACCCCGCCCACGGCCGGGATCTCGCGGGCGCCGTCCGGTCCCGGGCCGAGCCGGCGGGTGAGCGCGTCGTACCGGCCGCCGCTGGCGACGGGCGGCAGGTCGGGTCGTCCCTCGGCGTAGAAGCCGAAGACGAAGCCGTCGTAATATTCCAGCGTCGTGCGGCCGTAGGAGCCTTCGAAATCGAGCGCGCCCACGTCGATCCCGTAGGCGGAGAGCGCCACCACCCTTGCGTCGAACCGCGAGATCGCGGGGGCAAGGGCCGGCATGTCGACGGCGAGGTCGTGCAGGTGGTCGCCGATATGGTCGAGGGATTCGCGCAGCGACAGGAGGTCGGCGATGATCCGCACCTCCTGCTCGGGGATCGGCGGCGCGGCGGCGTCCTCGCGCAGGTCCGCGATCCGCTCCTCGATCTCGGCGCGGGTCCTGAGCCCGATCAGCGGCGCATCGGTGTCGAAGGGATCGGCGGCGGCGATCAGCGCCTCGCGGCCCTCGGGTGCGGGCGCCCGGCCCGCGAAGCGGTCGAGCAGGGTGCGGAACCGGCGCGGACGCCAGATGTGGCGCATCAGCGCGGCGCGGCGCCGCGGCGTGGTCGTGAGCCCGTTGACGGCGGCGATGATCAGGCCGATGTCGCCGGTGGCGGCGCGCAATCCGCGGCCCGAGAGCCCGTCGGCGATCAGCGCGAAGACCTCGGCATCGGCGCGCGCCGGGTCGGTGCCGTCGAACAACTCGTAACCCACCTGGATATGCTCGGGCGCCCGGTGCGCGGCCTCCTCCTGGGCGCGGAAGACCTCGCCGGCATAGGTGTAGCGCGCGGGGTCCGTCCCGTTGGCCCCGCTGGCCATGTGCATCTGGACGACGGGCACGGTGAAGTCGGGCCGCAGCATCGCCTCGCCCAGCACCGGGTCGTGGGTGATATAGGCGCGCGCGCGGATGTCCTCGCCGTAGAGATCGAGGAGCGTGTCGGCCGGCTGCAGGATCGGCGGGTCGACCTCGACCGCGCCCTTCGCCGCGAAGCCCGCCATCAGCCGCTGCGCCTCGGCGCGGACCGCCGCCTTGTCCGGGATCCTGTCCGGGCTGTTTTCGGGGCCCGTCTCAGTCATCGTAGCCCGCGAGGATCTTGCGCACCTCGGCCACGAGATCGGCGCGCGCCACCTCGATTTGCGAGGGCCGTTCCTTCCACTCTTCGAGGGTCGCGTTCTCGGCGATCTTGGCGCCGAGGATCAGGTCCTTGAGCTGGACCACTTCACGCTCGCGTTCGTCGGCACCCTGGATTACTGCGACAGGTGAGTTTCGCTTGTCGGCGTATTTGAGTTGGTTGCCGAAGTTCTTCGGGTTGCCGAGGTAGACTTCGGCGCGGATGTTCGCTTGGCGAAGGTCACGAACCATTTTCTGGTACTCGTGCATATGGTCGCGATCCATCACAGTCACGATAACAGGGCCCGGCGCATTACTCTTTTTTTGTTCCTTTTCGCGTAGAGCGGCGAGCAAGCGGTCAACGCCAATCGACACGCCAACTGCGGGAACCTTCTGGCCGGTGAATCGTGCAACGAGGTCGTCGTACCGTCCACCGCCAGCGACGGAACCGAACTGTCGGACGCGCCCCTTTTCATCTTTGATCTCAAAGGTCAGTTCCGCCTCGAAGACCGGGCCGGTGTAATAGCCGAGGCCGCGGACGACGGATGGATCGATCCGGATTCGGTCGAAATTGTACCCCTGGGCCCCGAGGAGCCTGGCAATCTCTTTCAGCTCGTTCACACCCTCTTGACCCTCGGCAGAGTCTTCGACGAATGCCTCCAGAACGTTACAGACTTCCCAGTTTCCGCGTTGCGACGCGTCGGGAGTGATCTTGTCGCTGTTTTCACCGTGAATTCCGAACGTCAAATAGCCGGTGATTTTCTCGATCTGTGAATCGGACAGCCCGACTCCGTCGATGTACGCACCGGACGCGTCCAGGCGCCCTTTTCCAAGCAATTCTCGCACCCCGGCCTCGCCGACCTTGTCGAACTTGTCGATCGTGCGCAGCACGGCTTCCCGTGTTTCGGCGTCTTCAATACCCGCCACTTCCAGTACGCCGTTCAGGACTTTGCGGTTATTCACTCGGATGATGTAGTCGCCAGAAAGACCAAGCGCCTCCAATACATCCGCCAGCATGGCGCAGATCTCGGCATCCGCCGCCATCGTCGCCGCGCCCACGGTGTCGGCGTCGCATTGGTAGAACTGCCGGTAGCGCCCCGGCCCCGGCTTTTCGTTGCGCCAGACCGGGCCCATGGCGTAGCGCCGGTAGGGCGTCGGCAGATCGTTGCGGAACTGGGCGTAGACCCGCGCGAGTGGCGCGGTGAGGTCGTAGCGCAGCGCGAGCCAGTCGCCCTTGGCCCCATCCGCCTCGTCGTCTTCCTTCCAGGCGAAGACCCCGGCATGCGGCCGGTCGACATCGGGCAGGTGCTTGCCGAGCGCGTCGAGGGTCTCGATGCCGGACGAGTCGAGCGCGTCGAAGCCGTAGGAATGGTAGACGGATGCGATCCGGTCGAGCATCTCTTTGCGCTCGTCCACCTCCGCGCCGAAATAGTCGCGGAACCCCTTGGGCGTTTCGGCCTTGGGACGGGGCTGTTTCTTCTCTTTCGCCATCGCGCTACATCCGTTCTTGTCTTGCGCGCGGTCTAGCCGACGGCGGCCAAGGGAGCAACAGGCGTAGGCAAAGGGGAGAACCTTATGAACGACCGCGTGACGGCGCTGGAAGAAACGGTTGCGCATCTGAGCCGGACGGTCGAGGAACTGTCGGAGGTGCTGGCGCGCCAGGACGGCGAGATCGACCGGCTCACACGGCGGGTGGCGATGCTGATGCAACGCGAGGCGGAACGCGAGGCCGACGCCGGCAATGCGGTGCCGCTCGCCGACCAGCGGCCGCCGCATTGGTAAAGGTCCGCATGCGCAGGGGACAGGGGCGATGGGCGAGACACTGATCCGGGGCGCGCAGGTCGTGCTGACGATGGACGACGCGGGGACGGAGCTCGCGGGTGCCGACGTGCTGATGCGCGACGGGGTCATCGCCGCGGTCGGCCCCGGGCTGGAAACGACCGGCGAAGTGGTCCACGCCGCCGGCTGTCTCGTCACCCCGGGTCTCGTCAACACCCATCACCACCTCTACCAGACCCTGACCCGCGCGGTGCCGGGAGGGCAGGACGCGCTGCTGTTCGGCTGGCTCAAGACGCTCTACCCGATCTGGGCGCGGTTCGGTCCCGAGGAGATGCGGGTCTCGGCCATGGTCGGGCTCGCCGAACTGGCGCTGTCGGGCTGCACGACCTCGTCCGATCACCTCTACCTCTACCCGAACGGCGTCCGGCTCGACGACACGATCGAGGCGGCGCACGAGGTAGGCCTGCGGTTCCACCCGACCCGCGGGTCGATGAGCATCGGCGAGAGCGCGGGCGGGCTGCCGCCCGACAGCCTGGTGGAGGCGGAAGCCGCGATCCTCGACGACACGATCCGGGTGATCGACGCCTTCCACGACCCCGCGGAAGGCGCGATGGTGCGGGTGGGCGTGGCGCCCTGCTCGCCCTTCTCGGTGAGCCGGGAGCTGATGCGCGACGCGGCGCTCCTCGCCCGCGACAAGGGGGTGATGCTGCACACCCACCTCGCCGAGAACGACGAGGACATCGCCTATTCAGAGGCGCAGTTCGGCATGCGGCCGGGGCAATATGCCGAGGAGCTGGGCTGGACCGGGCCTGATGTCTGGCACGCCCATTGCGTCAAGCTTGACGCCGGCGAGATCGACCTCTTCGCGCGCACCGGCACCGGCGTCGCCCATTGCCCCTGTTCCAACTGCCGCCTCGGCTCGGGGATCGCGCCGGTGCGCGCGATGCGCGATGCGGGCGTGCATGTGGGGCTCGGCGTCGACGGCTCGGCCTCGAACGATGCCGGCAACCTGGTCGCCGAGGCCCGGCAGGCGATGCTGCTCCAGCGGGTTGCCCAGGGTGCCGACAGGATGAGTGCCCGCGAGGCGCTGTGGATCGCGACGCGCGGCGGGGCGCAGGTGCTGGGCCGCGACGACATCGGCCAGATCGCGCCGGGCAAACGCGCCGACCTGGCGATCTGGGACGTCTCGGGGCTCGACAGTGCGGGAAGCTGGGACAAGGCGGCGCTGCTGCTCGCCGGCCCGACACGGGTGCGCGACCTGTTCGTCGAGGGCCGCCAGGTGGTGCAGGGCGGGCAGGTGGCGACGCTGGACCTCGGCCGGGTGATCGAGGCCCAGACCCGGCTTGCCCGGCGCCTCATGGGGTGAGCCCCGGCCGCCCGGAGTGGCTCAACCGTCCGGGTGCAGGGCGGCGAAGCGGCGGATGTAATCCATCCCGAGCGCCTCGCCGGTTGGGCGCGACTTGACGAAGACGCCGACCGTGTCGCCCCAGTCGGTGTTCTCCCGGCGCATGGTCTCCTTCAGGATCGGCACCCGCTTCTTGTGCCGCGGAAACCGGTCGATGAAGGCGAAATGCTCGGGCGCCCAGTCGGTCGTCGCCTCGACCAGGTCGAGCCCGGCCCATTTCGCCATCGCCGCCATGCCGTCGCGGTACCAGCGCCAGCAATCCTGCGGATCGCGATGTTCGAGCCCGCGCGAGGGCACGATGTGGACCATCAGCCCGCCCATCTTCAGCACCCGCGCCATCTCGAGAAAGGAAAGCCAGAAAAACTCGTTGTGCTCCAGCATGTTGCCGGAGATGACCGCGTCGTAGCTGTCGCTCTCCAGCGGGAAGGACCAGGGGTCGTCCAGTACCACCTGGATATGCGGGCCGGGCTGGATATCGAGCCCATGATAGGTCCAGCCGCCGCCCTCCCAGATGTTGCGAAACCACGGGTGCTTGCCCGAGGCGCCGATGTCGAGCACCGTGCCGGGCGGGCGCCCCGCGGCGTGGCGCTCGAAGGCCTCGCGCATGTAGGCTCGGGTTTCCTTGTGCATCTGCGCTCCTCGGTCAGGTGTTCTTTTTCCGGCCACAAGGCCCGAAGTCCCCGGCCAGGTCAACCCTGGGTTGCCCGAGGTCGGGCGCGCCGGGCTCAGACTTTCACACCGCCCACATAGGTCGCCGCAATCGCCCGGTCGTCGCCCATCATGATGGTCGGGAAGACGGCTTCCCACAGGGTCTCGGCGCGCGCCGAGCGCTGGGCGATGGCGGGCGTCGAGGCGAGGTCGACGGCGATGAGGTCGGCCTCGAAGCCGGGCGCCAGCGTGCCGATGGTCTCGCCGAGCCGGAGCGCCTGGGCGGAGCCCGCGGTGGCCAACCACCACAGCTGCGCCGGGTGCAGCGGTGTGCCGCGCAGCTGCGCCACCTCGTAGGCCGCGGCCATGGTGCGCAGCATCGAGAATGACGAGCCACCGCCGGTATCGGTCGCGAGCCCGATCCGGTGGCCGGCCTTCATCAGCCCGTCCATGTCGAACAGCCCCGAGCCGATGAAGGTATTGGAGGTCGGGCAATGGATCAGGCTGGCCCCTGCCTCCTTCAGCCGGTCGCGCTCGCGTGGGGACAGGTGGATCGAATGCCCCATCAGCGCGCCGGGGCCCAGCAGGCCGAAGCGGTCGTAGACATCGGTGTAGTCCTGCGCCTCGGGAAACAGCTCGCCGACCCAGGCGATCTCTTCGTGCTGTTCGGCGAGATGGGTCTGCATCAGGCAATCGGGGTGCTCGGCCCAGAGCGCGCCGAGCGCTTCGAGCTGGTGGCGCGACGAGGTGGGCGCAAACCGCGGCGTGACCACATAGGACAGCCGGTCGACCCCGTGCCATTTCTCCAACAGGCGCTTGCTGTCGTCATAGGCCGATTGCGGCGTGTCCGAGAGGTCGTCGGGCGCGTTCACATCCATGCAGGTCTTGCCCGTCAGCGCCCGGAGCCCGCGCGCCTGCGCCTCGGTGAAATAGGCCTCGACGCTCTCCGGGTGGATCGTCGCGTAACTCACCGCGGTGGTGGTGCCGGCCGCGAGCGTGAGGTCGAAATACCGGGCCGCGATCTCGGCGGCATGGGCCGGATCGCCGAACCGCGCCTCTTCCGGGAAGGTGTAATGCCCGAGCCAGTCGATCAGCCGCTTGCCCCAGCTCGCGATGATCGCGGTCTGGGGGTAGTGCACATGCGCGTCGACGAAACCGGGTGAGAGGAGCGCGTCGCCGTGGTCGGTGACCGGCGCGCCCGGGTGGGCGGCACGCAGATCGTCGGCCGGGCCGACCGCGACGATCCGCCCCGCGTCGATCGCCACCGCGCCGCGGGTCTCGTGGCGGATGCAGGCCTCGACGGGCGCGTGGAACGGATCGTCGGTGAAGGTCAGCGTCTGACCGAGGAGGAGGTGCATGGGGCGGTCCCGTCGTTGTGCGGGGCTGCCCCGCCGGTCTTCGCCGCAGCATGCACTCGGGGCCCGGGGAGGTCGAGGGCAGATTGCCCTGGCCGGAGCGCCGGCGCCTCTTGTTCCACGCGGCCACCTTCGCCTATGGTCCGCGCAAGCAGGACAGGCGGGCATGGCAGAAGAGCATAACCACGACATCGCGGCCGAAGAGGGCGATTACGAGATCGACCGCGACATCCTGCGGCAAGTCCGGATCGCGGTGGCCGCGAACGACGCCGCGCACCTGACCCGGCTGCTCGAACCGCTGCACGCCGCCGACATCGCCGACCTTCTCGAACAGGTCGACGACGAGACCCGGGTTGAGCTCGTGCAGCTCTACGGGCGCGAGTTCGACGGCGAGATCCTGTCCGAGCTCGACGAGGGCATCCGCGAAGAGGTGATCGAGGCGCTGCACCCCGAGGTGCTGACCGAGGCGGTGCGCGAGCTCGAGACCGACGACGTCGTCGACCTGATCGAGGACCTCGACGCGCCGCAGCAGGCGGCAATCCTCGATGCGCTCGAGGCCCCCGACCGGATCGCCGTCGAACGCTCGCTGACCTACCCGGAGTTTTCCGCCGGCCGCCTGATGCAGCGCGAGATGGTGGTGGCGCCCGAGCACTGGACGGTGGGCGAGGCGATCGACTTCATGCGCTCGACCGACGAGATGCCGGACCAGTTCTACCACGTGATCCTGGTCGATCCGCGGATGCGCCCGACCGGCTACGTCACGCTGGGGCGGATCATGTCGGCGAGCCGCAGCGCCCGTCTCGCCGATCTCGGCGAGCCGAGTTTCCGCACCATCCCGGTGCTGCAGGACGAGGGCGACGTCGCCTATGCCTTCAACCAGTATCACCTGATCTCGGCGCCGGTGGTGGACGCCGACGACCGCCTGGTGGGCGTCATCACCATCGACGACGCGATGGCGATCCTCGACGAGGAACACGAGGAAGACATCCTGCGCCTCGCCGGCGTCGGCGAGGAAAGCGCGATCTCGGACGGGGTGTTCGAGACCACGCGGCAGCGGGTGCCGTGGCTCGGCGTCAACCTGGTGACGGCGATCCTCGCCTCGCTGGTGATCGCCCAGTTCGAGGACACGATCGCGCAGCTGGTGGCGCTGGCGGTGCTGATGCCGATCGTCGCCTCGATGGGCGGCAATGCCGGGACCCAGACGCTTACCGTCGCGGTCCGCGCGCTCGCGACCAAGGACCTCACCACCGCCAACGTCTGGCGGGTGATCCGCCGCGAGGTGATGGTGGGGCTGGTCAACGGCGTGGTCTTCGCCGTGGTCATGGGCATCGTCGGCGCGGTCTGGTTCGGCACACCGGTGCTGGGTCTGGTCATCGCCAGCGCGATGGTCGTCAACCTGGTGATCGCGGGGCTCGCGGGCGTCGGGATCCCTGTGCTGCTCGACAAGGTCGGCGTCGACCCGGCGCTCGCGTCGGGCGCCTTCGTCACCACGGTGACCGACGTGGTCGGGTTCTTCGCCTTCCTTTCGCTTGCGGGGGTGCTGTTGCTGTGACTTTGGCAGAGATCAAGAAGGCCGCGCGGGCGGCGGCGGCGGACCGGCGCGCACAGGCGCATGGGCGCGGGCTCGACGGTCCCGCGCAGGAGCGGCTCACGGCGCTGCTCAAGGAGTTTCGCGGCCGGCCGCTGGCGGGCTTCGTGCCGATCCGCACCGAGATCAACCCGCTGCCGGTGATGGCGGAGATGGCGGCCCACGGTCCGGTGGGCGTGCCGGTGATCGAGGCGCGTGGCGCGCCGCTCGGGTTCCGCACCTGGCGCCCGGGCTGCGCGATGGAGCCCGGCCCCTACGGCGCCGCGGTGCCGGTCGCGGGCGAGGTGCTGGTGCCCGAAGTGGTGATCGTGCCCCTCGTCGCCTTCGACCGGTCGGGCGGGCGGCTCGGCTACGGCGGCGGCTTCTACGACCGGACGCTGGAGCTTCTGCGTGCCGCCGGGCCGCTCTTTGCCGTCGGCTTCGCCTATGCGGCGCAGGAGGCCGAGACCCTGCCGCTGGAACCGACCGACCAGCCGCTCGACGCCATCGTGACCGATGCCGACGTGCTGAGGTTCTGAGCGGGTCCCTGGATTGTGGCAGGGTGCGAAACGGGGTGTTTCCCTTGGATCGCAGGGACTTGGCGCACCGGGAAGCGTCTTCTTCGAGTTCTTTCCGGTTATCGCCGGGGGGTGCCCCACGGGTCGGATGGGCTGTGCCCCGCCGGACGGGCGGGCGGAGGTGCCGCGGTCGCATCTGCACGCTATCCGGTCGCATCGAAGACGCCTTCGGAGGCGGGAGGTCGGTCCTGCGGCGACGTCTTCCTGCCCGCCCGGCCGCAACGCCTGGGACTGTCCCTTGCGATTCCCTCCAATCTTGCGGCGGCGGGAGCGGAAACACTCTGTTTCCGTTGATTTTCAGAGCAGTACGGAATGGGCGGAACTCCGCGCCATGGGACAACCCGGATCGCCCCGCGAGACAAGCACGCGAGCCTCATCCGGGCAAGTCGGGGCCGGTATCAGCCAGCCCCCGCGTGTTCCGGTTGCACCGGCGCGCGCTTGCGCCTAGGCAGGCGGGATGAAGATCCTATTCCTCGGTGATGTGGTCGGACGCGCCGGCCGCAAGGCGTTGACCGAACGCCTTCCCCGCCTGCGCGAAGACTGGAAGATCGACTTCGTCGTGGTCAACGGCGAGAACGCGACCGGAGGCATGGGCCTCTCCGGGGCGCATGCGAAAGAGTTTTTCGAGGCCGGGGCCGACGTGGTCACGCTCGGCGATCATGCTTTCGACCAGAAGGACATGCTCGGCTTCGTCGAACAGGAGCGGCGGATGATCCGGCCGCTCAACTATGCCAAAGGGGCGCCCGGCGCCGGTGCGCGGCTGTTCTCCGACCGCCGCGGCCGCAAGGTGCTGGTGGCGCAGGTGCTCGGCCAGGTGTTCATGAAGCGCGCCTTCGAGGACCCGTTCGGCACCATCGAGACGGCGCTCAAACCCTACCCGCTCGGCGGCCAGGCCCAGGCGGTGCTGGTCGACGTCCATTGCGAGGCGACGAGCGAAAAGATGGCGATGTGCCAGTTCCTCGACGGCCGTGCCAGCGTGGTCGTTGGTACCCATACCCACGTGCCCACGGGCGACGCGATGATCCTGCCGAAGGGCACCGCCTACATGACCGATGCCGGCATGTGCGGCGACTACCACTCGGTGATCGGCATGGACAAGGCCGAGCCGCTGCGCCGCTTCGTGACCGGCATGGCCAAGACGCGGTTCAGCCCGGCTCTGGGCGAGGCGACGCTCTCGGGGCTCTATGTCGAGACCGACGACGCCACCGGCCGTGCCCTGCGGGTGCAGCCGGTGCGCGAGGGCGGCGTGCTGCAGGCTTCCACGCCCCCGGGCCAAGGTTCCTGAACACCCCGCCCGACGCGAACGTTTTTCCACACACCGGAAGAGCTTAGGGCAACGCGTCCGGCGATGGGCCTTGTGGTGCGGGCTCGGGCGGGCGACAATGCCGCGACGCAGCCGGGGTATGGCCATGGATCTGTTCGACTTCTCCCAGCATACCCAGGCGGTGATCGCGCTTGCGGTCGTCGGCCTGATGTTCGCGGCCTTCCTGCGCGAGCTCTGGCCGACCGAGGTGGTGGCGATCGCCGGCGTCGCGCTTCTGCTGGTGACCGGCGTCCTGCCCTACGAGCAGGGGCTCGCGGTGCTTGCGAATCCCGCGCCCTGGACGATCGCGGCGATGTTCATCGTGATGGGCGCCCTGGTGCGCACTGGCGCGCTCGACTGGTTTACCCATGCCGCCGAGCGCCAGGCCGAGGGCCGGCCGATGATGGCGCTGGTGGTGCTGCTCGCGGGTGTCGTCGTCGCTTCGGCCTTCGTCTCCAACACGCCGGTGGTGGTGGTGATGATCCCGGTCTTCACCCAGCTCGCGAAGCGGATCGGGCTGGCGCCGTCGAAGGTGCTGATCCCGCTGTCCTACGCAGCGATCCTGGGCGGCACGATCACGCTCATCGGCACCTCGACCAACCTCCTGGTCGATGGCGTGGCGCGGCAATATGGGCTTGAGCCGTTCTCGATCTTCGAGATCTCGCCGCTCGGCGTCGTCGTCGCCGTTTTCGGCATGGGCTATCTCGGGCTGTTCGGGCGCAAGCTCCTGCCCGACCGCACCTCGATGGCGGCGCTGCTCGGCAACCGCAGCCGCAAGAAGTTCTTCACCGAGGCGGTGATCCCGCCCGAGTCGAACCTGGTCGGCCGCGAGGTGCTGGGGGTGCAGCTTTTCCGCCGCGAGGGCGTGCGGCTCATTGACGTGATCCGCGGCGATCTCTCGCTCCGGCGCAACCTCGACGGGGTGGCGCTCGAGGTGGGCGACCGGGTGGTGTTGCGCACCGAGATGACCGAGCTTCTGTCGCTGCAGCGCAACAAGGAGCTCAAGCGGGTCGACCAGGTGAGCGCGGTCGAGACGGCGACGGTGGAAGTGCTGATCTCGCCCGGCTGCAAGATGGTCGGGCGCACGCTCGGCTCGATGCGGCTCAGGCGCAGGTTCGGGGTCTATCCGCTGGCCGTGCACCGGCGCAACCAGAACATCAGCGGTCAGCTCGACGCGGTCAACATCCGGGTCGGCGATACGCTGCTGATCGAAGGTGCGCCGGAAGACATCGGCCGGCTCGCCACCGAGATGAACCTGGTCGACGTCGCCAAGCCCGCGGCGCGGGCGTTCCGGCGCGGCCATGCGCCGGTGGCGCTGGGTGCGCTGGTGGGGATCGTCGCGCTCGCGGGGCTCGGGGTCGCGCCGATCCTGGCGCTCGCGGTGGTGGCCGTGGCGGTGGTGCTGGTGACCGGGGCGATCGACGCCGACGAGGCGTTCGAGTTCGTCGAGGGGCCGCTGCTCGCGCTGATCTTCGCGATGCTCGCGGTCGGCGCGGCGCTGGAAAGCTCCGGCGCGGTCGAGCTCATCGCCAATGCGGTGGCCCCCTATCTCGCCCAGCTTCCGTCGTTCCTGATCGTGCTCGCAGTCTATCTGCTCACCATGCTGCTGACCGAGCTGGTCTCGAACAACGCCGTCGCCGTGGTCATGGCGCCGATCGCCATCGGGCTCGCGGGTGCGATGGGGCTCGAGGCGCGGCCGTTAGTGGTGGCGGTGATGTTCGCCGCCTCGGCCAGTTTCTCGACCCCGATCGGCTACCAGACCAACACCATGGTCTACGGCCCCGGCGGCTACCGGTTCACCGATTTTCTCAGGGTCGGGATCCCGCTCAACCTGTCGATGGCGCTCTTGTCCTCGACCCTGATCCCGCTGTTCTGGCCGCTCTGAAGTGGCCGGGCTCAGGGCACATTGGCAGATGCTGGCGCTGGCGGTCGCGCTCTTCGCGCTCTGGCAGACGCCGGTGGCGCTGCCGCTCAAGCTGCTCGTGGTGCTGTTTCACGAGCTGTCGCACGGGCTTGCCGCGGTCCTGACCGGGGGTGCCATCGAGAGCCTCACCGTCACCCCCGACCAGGGCGGGCTTGCCGTGACCCGGGGCGGCAGCCGCTTCGCGGTGCTGACGGCGGGCTATCTTGGCTCCTTGTTGATCGGGCTCGCTCTCTTCGCCGCGGCGCTGCGCTCGACCGCCGACCGGGTGGTGCTGGGGGCGCTGGGCGCGGTGTTGCTGATCGTCGCGGCGCTCTACATCCGCGACGGTTTCGCGCTCCTGTTCTGCCTCGCGGGCGGTGGGCTGATGCTGGCGGGGGCAAGGTTCCTGCCGCAGCTCGCGGCCGACCTGGTGCTGCGGGTGATCGGGCTCGCGAGCATGATCTACGTGCCCTGGGACATCCTCAGCGACACGATCCTGCGGGCCGGCGAACGCTCCGACGCGCGGCTCATGGCCGAAGAGATCGGCGGCGCCACGGTGATCTGGGGCGGGCTGTGGCTGGTTGCCAGCCTCGCGGTGATCGCGGCCGCCCTGCGCGGGCTGTCCGGGCGGGCGAGCCACCTCGCCTGAGCGCGCGGCGCCGGTCTGCGCGAGGCCATCCCCCTGACAGAAGGTCGCGGCGATCCGGGATTGACCCCGGCGTCGCGCGGGGCCAGATGCGCGGGGTAACAGGAGAGCCCGATGCCGGATCTACGCCGCCAGACCACCGATATTCTCGCGCTGCACGCGCTCACCATCGAGATGGCCACGCCGGCCGTGGCCTGGGGCTGGGCGATGGTGGACGGCGAACGCTATTCCGACGGGATCTGGGCGCTGACGGCGCTCACCCCGCCCTACCACTGGTCGAGGTCTCGGACCTGGTGGCACAGATCGCCCGCGAGCAGGGGCTGGTGGTGCCCGGGTCGCAGGACGAAGCCACCCGCTGGCTCGCCTGGGGGCATCTCGAGGACATCATCGCCGCTGAGGGCGAGGATTTCACCTCGCTCAAGCTGGTTTCGCGGCTGTGGTTCGACCACGAGACACCGGACCTGCACATCTTCTACAAGCTCAAACACGCGATCCGCGAGGTCGAGGCGACGGGCGAACAGGGCCATGTCGACGGGCTTACGCAGGAGAACTGGAAAGAGGTCCTGATCCGGACCTGCCGCGACTGGCTGGCCGCGCACGACCGGCCCGATCCGTTCGGCGAGGGGTGACCTCGACGACGCGGGACCGGGTGCCGGGGCGCGGGGGCGTCAGCCGTCGACCCAGGCCAGCGTCGGGGCGAAGCGCGGCCGCACGACGGCGATCTCGCCGAAGTTGAGCGTGCCGATCCCGATCGAGAACGGTGGCGTCCAGGTCTGCAGCGCTTCCACGACGATCAATTGCTCGCCGGCGACCATCTCGGGCAGGCGCTGCTTGAGGGCCCGATTCCGTCGCGTTTCTCCATGCCGCCGACGCCTTGGGACCACACGAGCTTGACCGCGGCGCGGCGGCGCCGTTTTCGAACGCCCCGACGACCGAGACGCGGAAGGATTTGTCGTCAGGCGTGTAGGACAGGAACTCATGCCAGATCTCGTAGAGCGCATCGAGATAATCCGCGTCGATCTCGGCCTCGCGCGAGATCATGTCGGCGAGTGTATAGGCCGAGCGGTCGGCCACCGTCTTGGTCTTGTAGGCATCCCAGAACACCGTGGTGGCTGCGATCAGCCAGAGCAGGACCGGGGCGATCAACACCGCCTCGACCGACAGCGCGCCCTCGCTGGCGCGCAGGAACGTGCAGATCTGGACTGCATCAGGCCTGCCGCTCCCAGAACCGGGTCGTCCGGCATCGTCGGCGGTGGTGGCGGCGGCGGCGGGGGCGGCGGCGGCGGCGGGGGCGGCGGCGGATCGCCGGTGTCGTCGCCCGAGTCATCGGCGGTGTCGGTGTCGTCATCGCCATCGCCGCCGTCATCGCCGTCGTCATCCGGCGGCGGCGGCGGTTCGTCTTCGTAGATCGAATCGACATCGCCCTCGGGCGCGCCGCCGGTGCTGTCTTCGGGCTCGTTGACCCAGCTCGACCGGGTGATGACGGCGTAGTTCCCGGCCGCATCCACGGCCAGCCAGGCTCGCGAGCACCGAGGTCGGAAACAGCGGGTCCGAGATCGCGCAGACCCGCAGCGCCATGAGCTGGTTGCCGGCGCCGGTGAGGAAGACGTCGTTCCCGGCACTCTCGGTGTCGAACACATCGACGCAGCGCGGACGGTCGTCGAGCACGCCGGTGCCGCCGGACACGACCGGGACCGGCCGCAGGCTCGACCTGCAACAGCTCGGTGCAATCGGGGATGACCAGCGTCGCCGAACAGATTTCGTGTTTGAGCGAGGCGAGGTCCTCGACCGCGCCGTCCGCGAGGCGCACGTGGCGTGCGGCGGATCCGTGGCGCGGTCGAGCATGACGGTGCGCAGCATGTAGTAGCTCGCCTCGAACCCCATCAGCAGCATCAGGATGATGATCGGGAACACGATCACGAATTCGACGGTCGCGCTTCCGGCCTCGGTCCGGGTGAACCGGGTGAGAGGGCTGGCGGAGCGAGGTGCGAAGGGGATGTTTCGGGTCATCGCGCGCGCCTCAATGCGTCAGCCGCAGAACGGAGATGTTCAGGGCGATAGTGTTGAAGGCGTCGGCGATCGACTCCCCGTCGACGTCGAAATGGTGCGCCTCCGAAGTCGCGCAATCCTGCAGCACTTCGACGCCGTGCGCGGGCGCCTCGAAGGCGACGGTGAAGATCGTCATCGACCGGTTCCACTTCGCCGCGTTGCAGGCGTTTTCCAGAAGCGTGTCTTTCCAGCCCCGCCAGTTGCGCTCATGGTAGCTGAGGTGGTCGATGTAGGCCTGGATATCGCCGGAGTTCTTGAAGAAGAACATCGCCGCGTCGTTCATCGTGAATCGGCGGTAGATCTTGTTTGTAGGTCCACTGCACCGCGTCTTCGGGGAGCGCATCGACGTCGACGAACTGGTCGTCGTCCGTGCTGGTCGGCGAACCGGGCACGTACCAGTGCTGGGCGTCGTCATTGTCCGGCATCTCGACGAAGAATCCGTCGAATTCGGTGCCCGCCGCGGCGGCGGTGGCCGAATACCAGATCCGCGACCGTTCGACCTTGACCCACCATTTGACGTCGAGCGAGGTGTCGTTGACGCCGTCCGACATCAGCACCACGTATTTCTTGGTGTCGTTGTCGTCGTAGCTGGCCGGCAGCCCGCTCAGCCGCTCCGGCAGGTCGTCGGCCGCGATCATGTGCTGGACGATCGGTTGCATCGCCGGGTCGAGCAGGCCGATCCCCCATTTCATGCCGATGTCGATCGAGGTGCCCTCGTTGGCCCAGAGCGCGTCGATATAGGCGTCGAGCCTGGCGGCGTCGTTCTCGTAAAGCAGCATCTGCGCGTTGACGTCGTTGCACCAGAACGAGAAATCCTTGGGTGTCTCGTAGGGCGCATTGGTTTCGCCGTTCAGGCTGTGGGTGAACAGCGGATCGACGAAGATCGCCGACATCGTGAGCTCGGCCCGGTCCGTGAGCGCCCGGGTGTTCCAGTCGTCGCCCCAGAAATGGGCGCAGCGCGACGCGTCGTCGAGGTACTCGACGCTCTTCAATTCGCCCGGTCGGTAGGGCCCGGGGTAGGTCTTGTTCCAGACGTCGAGCTTGCCCATCGCCTGCATGTGGTCGCGCAGATCGTCGGTCATGTAGACCTGGTGATTGTAGGGAACGATCGAGATCGCGACGTTTTCGGGATTGTTGTTTTCGAGGATGGTGGCGACGAAATCCTTCGCGGCGGCCTTGAGCTTGGTGAGCTTGCCGTCGTCGTTCATCGAGGCGGAGATGTCGAGGACCAGCGAGATCTCGAGCACCGAGGTGCCTTCCTCGGCCGCGCCGGCCGCCTGGACGGGCAGGGTGTCGATCCCGAGCATCCTGAGGAAGATCGGCTTGGTGTCGAGGCTGAAGCTGGCCTGGACCGACCGGCCGACGAGGGTGGTGTCGTTGACGAATTCGTCGGTCGAATTGACCGTTACCAGGTCCGGGTCGAGCCCGGCCTTCTCGAAATAGTCGCGCACCACGGTTTCGGCGTCGACCGTCTGCTCGATGCTGGACGCCGCGATGAGCGCCGCATCGAGGGTCGCCTGGGCCTTGGCGCGCTGCTGCTCGACGCGCATCACGTCGATCGCGAGCCCCGCGATGCCCAGCAGGGTCATGAAGATGAAGAGCCCGAAAACGATCAGCGAGCCGTCTTCGTTGCGAAGAAACCGGCGCAGATGTGCCTTGGGTAGAACCATTGACCGTCCAACCATGAAACCAGCCCCCAACACGGGCGTCTTCAGGATGGTTAACCCGCGAAACTGGCAAGGTTTGGGCACCGGAGGCGCTGATTCGCGGGGACTGTGGCGAAACTGCGATTCGCCGGGCACCGGCGGCGCCCCGGGCCGCGGGCGGGTTCAGAGCGGCCAGAAGATCAGGATGAGCGGGATCGACACCGCGACCACCAGCAACTCCAGCGGCAGGCCCATGCGCCAGTAATCCCCGAACCGGTACCCGCCGGGCCCGAGGATGAGGGTGTTGTTCTTGTGCCCGATGGGGGTGAGGAAGGCGCAGGAAGAGGCCACCGCCACGGCCATCAGGAAGGGGTCGGGACTGGCGCCGAGCTGGCCCGCCATCTCGATCCCGATCGGCGCCGCGACGATCGCGGTGGCGGTGTTGTTGAGCACGTCGGACAGGGTCATGGTCACCACCATGATGATCGTGAGCACCGCCCAGGCGGGCAGGCCCCGGGTGACGTCCACGAGCCCCGAGGCGATCAGGCTCGGTGCCGCCCGAGGTCTCGAGCGCGGCGCCGAGCGGGATCATCGAGCCGAGCAACACCACCACCGGCCATTCGATGTGGTCGTAGAGTTCCGACAGCGACAGGATGCCGGTGAGCACGTAGCCGACCACGACGATGCCGAGCGCCACCGGCAGATAGACCAGCCCGAGGCTGGCGGCGGCCACGGCGGCGGCGAACAGCCCGATGGCGAGCCAGACCTTGTGGTTCTGGGTGACGGTGAGGCCGCGGCTCGCGAGCGGCAGGCAGCCCAGCCACTCGGTCACCTCCGCCTCGCTGCCCTGGGGCACCAGCAGCAGCAGGATGTCGCCGGGGTGGGCGGGGGTCTTGCGGATCGCGCTCTTGAACGGCTGGCCGCCCCGGGAGATGCCGAGCAGGACGGCGCGCCGGCGCCAGTTGAGGCCGATCGCCTGGGCGGTCTTGCCGGCGATCCGGCTCTGTTCGGTGACCACCACTTCGATCTTGGACAGCCCCTCGCCCTCCGCCCGCAGCCGGTCGGCGCGGGTTTCGTCGGCGACGTCGAGCTTGAGCGCGGCGCGGAACTCGTCGAGCGCTTCCGGCGTCGCCTCGATCACCAGCGCGTCCTGCGCCGCGAGTTGGGCGGTCCGCGCGGTGCCGTAGCGACGCTTGCCGTCGCGGATCAGGCCGAGGATGGCCACGTCGTTCTTTTCCGCCTCTTCGTAGAGGTCCTGCACCCGCGTGCCGATGAGCTTCGATTCCGTAGGCACCACCAGTTCCGAGACGAAATCGGCGTAGCCGTCCATCGGGTCGGCCTTGTCGGTGGCGGTGTCGGGCCGCGGGATCAGCCGCCAGCCGCCGAGCGCGACGAAGGCGAGGCCGACGATGGCCGTGAGCCCGCCGACCGGGGCGAAGTCGAACATCCGGAAGGGTTCGCCGAGCGCGTCTTCGCGGATCGTCGAGATGATGATGTTGGGCGGCGTGCCGATCAGGGTGGCCATGCCGCCGAGGATCGTGGCGAAGCTGAGCGGCATCAGCGTGAGCCCGGCGGCCCGCTTGGCCTTCCGCGCCGTCTGGATGTCGACGGGCATCAAAAGCGCCAGCGCGGCGACGTTGTTCATGAAGGCCGACAGCGTCCCGCCGATCACCCCCATGATCGCGATATGCGCGCCCATGGAGCGGCCGGCGTCGACCAGCGTGCGGGTGATGAGAAACACCGCGCCCGAGCGCACGAGGCCGGCCGAGACCACCAGCACCAGCGCCACGATCAGCGTCGCCGAATGTCCGAACCCGTCGAACGCGTGTTTGGTATCGACCACGCCGAGTACCACCGCAAGCATCAGCGCACCGAAGGCGACGAGGTCGTAGCGGTACTTCCCCAGAGCAGCAGGCCGAAGACGGCGGCGAAGAGGGCGAAGCAGGATCTGTTCAGGGGTCATGGCGCCGGTCATAGGGCAGGGATAGCGCGCCCCGGCGTATCACGCAAAGGCGATCACCGCCGCGCGGTCACACGATCAACACCGGGATCAGCGTCGCCACCAGCAGCGCGGCCATCGTCCAGTTGAACAGGACGAGACGGCGGGGGTCCGTCAGGAACTGCCGGATCTGCTGGCCGATCAGCACCCAGAGGCTGCCCGAGACGCTGTTGACGACCAGAAACGCGCCCGACACCACCAGCACCGCCCAGAGGCTCTGGCCGGGCGCATAGGCGGTGATGCCGGTGAGCGCCATCGTCCAGCCCTTGGGGTTGACCCACTGAAAGGCCGAGGCCTGCAGGAAGGTGAGTGGGCGGCCCTGCGGTGTGGCGGCGGAATCCGGCGGCGCGGCGCGGGCGATCTTCCAGGCGAGGTAGAGGAGGTAGGCGACCGAGACCACCTTGAGCGCGGTGCGCAACTCCGGCAGCCGGGTGAAGACCGCCATCAGCCCGAGACCCACCAGCACCACCATCAGCGAGAACCCGAACACCACGCCCGCGAGATGCGGGAGCGTCGGGCGATAGCCGTAATTGGTGCCCGAGGCCATCAGCATCAGGTTGTTGGGGCCCGGGGTGAAGCACATGATCACGACGAAGCCGAGGAGGGCGAGGAACAGATCGGTTGACATGGCGCAACGATTGCAGGTTTCTTGCGCAATGGGATGGCGAATATTGTGCTAAACCCTGTGAAGTGAGCAACGATTGATGAAAACGGACGCCATCGACCTGAAAATATTGCGCGAACTTACCCGCGACGGGCGGATCGCCAACACCCAGCTCGCCGAGCGCGTCGGGCTGTCGCCCTCGGCCTGCCTGCGCCGGGTGCAGGAGATGGAACGCCAGGGCGTCATCACCGGCTACCGCGCGGTGCTCGATCCGGCGGCGATGGGCCGGGGCTTCGTCGCTTACCTGACGGTCGGGCTCTCGGACCATTCCAAGGAAGGCCAGGCCCGGTTCGAACGCGCCGTGGCGCGGCTCGACGAGGTGCGCGAATGCCACAACATCACCGGCACGATCGAGTACCTGCTGCGGGTCGAGACCGCCGATCTCGCGGCCTACAAGGCGTTTCACACCGACCGGATCGGCACCATCGAGGGGGTGCGCCAGCTCACCACCCACGTGGTGATGGACAGCCCGAAGGACGAACGCGGGTAGCAGATCGCCGCTTTGCGAGGGGCAGGTCACCCGTTATACTGAACCACATGGTTCAGTATTATCAGACCGGCTTCGATTCGACCTTCGCCGCGCTCTCGGACGCGACCCGGCGTGGCATCCTCGAACACCTGGCCCGGGCCGATGCCTCGATCACCGAGCTTGCCGAGCGGTTCCACATGACCCTGACCGGCATGAAGAAGCACATCGGTGTGCTGGAGCGGGCGGGGCTGGTCGCGACGGAAAAGGTCGGGCGGGTGCGCACCTGCCGGCTCGGCCGTGGCCGGCTGGAGCGCGAGGCGGCGTGGATCGACAGCTACCGCCAGCTCTGGGAAGCCCGGTTCAACGACCTCGACGGCGTAGTCGAAGAGCTCAAACACAGGGAGACGAGCGATGACCACGGGACATGACGACACCGGGCCGTTTTCGGACCGGACGACCAGGGTGGAGCGGATATCCGACCGTGAGTTGCGGGTGACACGGGTGTTCGATGCACCGGCGCGGATCGTCTTCGCCTGGACGACGCCCGCGCTGTTCATGCGCTGGTGGGCGCCGAAATCGGTCGGGGCCGGATCGTCGGCTGCGACATGGATGTGCGTACCGGCGGCGGCGGCTACCGGCTCAGGTTCGCGATGGACGGCATGGACAACATGGAGGTTCTTCGGCCGGTACCTCAGGTGATCCCCGACGCAAAGCTGGTCTGGACCAACGAGGAAGGCGCGGAAGTGCGGTCACGACGGTGACCTTCGAGGAGAAGGAGGGCCGGACCCACCTGACCTATCTCGATCTCTATCCGTCGAAAAGAGGCGCTCGACGAGGCGACCGACGGGATGGGCGCCGCGATGCCGGAACGAGTTTCGACCAGGCTCGACACGCTGCTCGCCGCGGGCGACGGTCCCGCGGAGGCTGTAACGCCGGAGGTCTCACCGAGGCTGCGCCCGGCGGGGACCGGCAACTTTCGAAAGCCGTTGCCAAGCGGTTTCGAAACCGCTTGGGCGGCCGCCGTGGCAACGCCGCGCGCCTGCGTGTAGAACAGAAGTCCGCCTGGTGGAGGTGATGATGTTCACGTCCTTGAGGGTGAGCGTGTTGCCCGTCGAGCGCGCGTCGATGACCACGTCGCTGACCTGCGTCATCGCGTTTTGCTCACCAGGTCGTTGTAGGAGGTGATCGACGCGACGCCACTCAGATCGACGTCTTCGAGGTTGTCGGTCGCATCGAAATCCCGGATCGTCCTTGCCGGAGGTGAACACGAGAGTGTCGGACCCGTCGCCGCCGATCATCGTATCCCTGCCGGCGCCGGCGATGAGCTTCATTCCCGTCGAGACCCTTCCAGCAGGTCGTCGCCCTTGCCGCCGTCGAGCAGGTCGTTGCCCTTCCCGCCATCGGGGCGTCGTCGCCGTTGTGCCCGAAAAGCTTGTCCCGGCGCCTTTCCGACCAGCGCGTTGTCCGCCGCGTTGCCGGACAGGACGTCGACCCCGTTGCCGCCGGTCACATTTTCCGATGTTCGCGATCCTGTCGTTGCCATGTCCGGTATCTTGGGCCGCCGTGACGGCAGGTCGATGACGGTCTTGGTGGTCCGGTCACGATGATCGTGTCCGTTCCGCTTTCCACGCCGTTGAGCTTGTCATTGCCGTCGTCCAGGCCAGAGCTTGTCGTTGCCGCCCCCTCGCCGAACAGCAGGTCGTGCCCCTTGTCACTTGCATACAATTCGTCCTTGCCGTCGCCGCCGTGAGCGCGTCGCTGCGCAGCCAGACAGCGCATGCGTTGCCGGCGAGACCGTCGATGCAGTCGTCGCCGGCGGTGCCGCGCAACGTCGTTGCCCTTGGTGCGGGGATCAACGTCGTCGACGATCCTGGCGGTTCAGTGCTGCTGGTGAGCCCGAGGCGATCTCGGCCGGGAACGGCGGCGTGATCGACAGCCCGAAGGTCTCGGTGCCCTCCTTGACGATGTCCGACAGCACCGTGACCTCGACGAACGCCTTGGTCTGGCCCGGGGCGAAGGTGATGCTGCCGGTGGCCTTGATGTAGTCCTTCCCGGCCCTGGCGGTGCCGTTGAAGGTGCTGTAGTCGAGCGTGATCGCGGTGTCGGAGGGTTCGGAGATTTCGACCGTGAACACCGCCCGGCTGTCTTCCTTGCCGTCGTATTCCTCGATCTTCACGTCCGACACGGCAATCGAGCGGTTCAGCCCCACGCCATCGTCGTCGAGCGCCCAGCCGATCGCGGTGAGGGTCTGGTTGCCGCCGCCGAACGTCGCGCCGACCGGGTCGTGGAGCTGAAGCAGCACGTTCTCGTCGATCTCGTCGGTGGAATCGGAGCGGACGAAGAAGGTGACCGTCTGCGTGGTCTCGCCGGGGGCGAAGCTGATCGTCCCCTCGACGCCGTAGCTGCCGTAGCCGGACACGTCATTGCCCGTGGAGGTTCCGATCAGCGCGGTCCCGTCCAGCAGCTGATAGTCCACCGTGACCGCATCGCTCGGCGCCTCGGACAAACGGATGGTGTAGGTGATGTAGCCGTATTCCAGGTTGGCATCGCCTTCGACCGACACCACGGGCAGGGGGCCGTCGTCGTCTTCGATCTTGGCGGTGCCGACAGTGCCGTCGACGTTGGCGGCGCCGTCGATCTTCACCCCAAACTGTTCCGTGATCTCCGCCCGGTTGTCGTCCTTCAGGTTCACGGTGATGAAGGCTTCGGTCTGGCCGGCGGCGAAAGTCAGGGTGCCGTCTTTGGCCTTGTAATCCTCGCCGGCCTTTGCGGTGCCGTCGAAGGTCGACCAGTCGAAGCTCTGCGCGGTGTCGAAAGCCTCGGACAGGCTGACCTTGAACACGGCCTTGCCGGCATCTTCCACGATCGTGACGTCGGTGACCGCGATCGCGCGGTTGAGCCCGACGCCGTCGTCGTCGAGCGCCCAGGCGGTCGCGGTGAGGGTCTGGTTTCCGCCGCCGAAGGTGGCACCGTTCGGGTCGAACAGCTCGAGCTGGACGCTTTCGTCCATCTCGTCGGTCGAGTCGGACCGGATGAAGAAGGTGAGCGTCTCGGTGGTGTCGCCCGGGGCGAAGGTGATCTCGCCGGAAAGATCGTAGGAGCTGTAGCCCGACACGTCCCGGCCTGTGCTGGTGCCCAGGAGCGCGGTGCCGGGGAGCAGCTGGTAGCCGATGGTCACCGCATCGACCGGCGCTTCCGACAGCCGGACGGTGTAGGTGATATAGCCGTATTCCAGGTTGGCGTCGCCGAAGACCGAGACCACCGGCTGGTTGGTATCGTTGTCTTCGATCGTCGCCGTGGCGGTGGTGCCGGTGAGGCCGGCGCTCCCGTCGATCCTCAGCCCGAACTGCTCGGTGATCTCCCGCCGGGTATCG
>JAWKXC010000032.1:0-38509 GCA_041397205.1 Paracoccaceae bacterium | reverse complement strand
GATCGGGATGCCCTCGAGGTCGATCAGCGCGTGGCCGAGCTCGTGGTAGAGCGTGGCGAGGATGTTGGCCTCGACGAAGGCCTCGGTGGCCGCGTCGGCCAGAAGACCGGCAGGGGCCAGTGCGGCGACGAAGGCGCCGATCGGGAGACACTTCTTCATGGACGTTTCCTGTGCAGACCGGGTGCGGGTGTTCCGGCGGGGCCGACATGTTCCGGATCACACCGGCATCAGCGCCCAGTAGTCAAGATCGAGCAGAACGTCGGAGTGATACTTGCCGTCTTCGCCCCTGAGGGCGAAGGCCGGCGCGCCGTGGCGGGTGGCGACGAGGCGGAGGCGGATGGCGCCGACGCCCGGATGCGAGGTGTCGGCGGTATCGAGCACTTCCGACCAGGCGCGGATCGTGTCGCCGGCAAAGCAGGGGTTGGCGTGGGCGCCGGCGTTCAGCCCCACGATCATCTGCGCGTTGGCGAGGCCGTTGAAGCTCAAGGCGCGGGCCATCGAGATGACGTGGCCGCCGTAGATCAGCCGCTTGCCGTCGTCGCGGTTGGTGGCGTCGAAATGCACCTTGGCGGTGTTCTGCCAGAGCCGGGTCGCCAGCATGTGCTCGGCTTCCTCGATGGTGACGCCGTCGACATGGTCGATCTTCTCGCCGATCTCGTAATCCCGCATCCGGTGACGCTCGCCGGCGAGGGTGAAATCGTATTGCGCGAAGTCGAGGCCTTCGGGGATCACGAGGTCGGCGGCCGCCACCGAGGGTTTCAGCTCGGGGACCAGGGTGTCGGGTGCGGCGACTTCGGGATCGCGTTTGCGCACCATCACCCAGCGGATGTATTCGAGCACCGGTTCGTCGTCCTGGTTGGTGCCCGTGGTCTTGACCCAGACCACGCCGGACTTGCCGTTGGAATTCTGCTTGAGGCCGATCACCTGGCTCTCCGACCGCAGGGTGTCGCCCGGATAGACCGGTCGCAGCCAGCGCCCTTCGGCATAGCCGAGGTTGGCGATGGCGTTGAGCGAGACGTCGGGGACGGTCTTGCCGAAGACCAGGTGGAAGGCGGCGAGATCGTCGAGAGGTGCTGCGGGGAGGCCCGAGGCGCGGGCGAACTCGTCGGAGGAATAGAGCGCATGGCGGGCCGGGTAGAGCGCATGGTAGAGCGCCCGCTCGCCCCCCGAGACGGTGCGCGGCACCGCATGGGCGATGACCTCGCCGATGCGGTAGTCTTCGAAGAAGCGTCCGGGGTTGGTCTTGGCCATGCGCGGGGGTCTCCAGTCGGGGTCATGCGTAGGTGCCGAGGAACGGGTTGTAGCCGAGCCACAGGTGGATGCCGGTGATGACGGCATAGAGCAACAAGGTGGCGACGATCAGGATGACTTCCTGCTTCGCGCCCTTGGGCACGGGTTTCACCCAGGGGGTGGCGCGGCTGATGAGGGTCATCGACAGGACGGCATAGAGGGCCATCGCGCCGAACAGGACCAGCGAGGCGAGGTCGCCGTTCACGAGCAGGTGCGACAGTGCCCAGATCAGGAGGCCGGTCAGCATGTTGTGACGGACCTTGGTGGCGATCCAGGTGTTCATGCCGCCGGCGCCGAGGAAGTAGATCGACACCAGCATGGTGAGGTTGACCAGGTGGCCGATGCCGGGGATCGGGGTGTAGACCGGGATGATCGGCGCCGACCGGTAGCCGATCACCATCAGAACGATGCCGGCGAGGGACAGGAGCGCGACCACGCCTTTGCCGCGCTCGTCGCCGAGGGCGGTGCGTGCGCCGGGGGCGATGCGTTTGAAGGTGTGAGAAAAGACCCACAGGAGAATACCGAGGACGAGAAGTGTCATGTGCCAGCTCCCACGCTTGGATTGCAGGCGCAGCATAGCCCGAACCGCGCGAAGCTTCCATCTCGGACGGAGCGTCGCGCCGGGCGGGCGCCGCGGGCCTCAGCCTTCGAGGGCGGCGATGGCCTCGGCCTTGGCCAGCAGCGCCTTGGCGGTCACGATGTGCAGGTTCTCGACGATCTTGCCATCGACGACCGCGACGCCCTTGCCCGACGCCTCGGCCTCTTCGAAGGCTGCGATCTGGCGGCGGGCGAGGTCGAGGTCGCTGTCGGAGGGCGAGAAGACCTTGTTGGCGATGGCGAGCTGGGCCGGGTGGATCAGGGTCTTGCCATCGAAGCCGAGGCGGCGGCCCTGCTCGCATTCGTTCCACAGCCCCTCGTCGTCCTTGAAGGCGTTGTAGACGCCATCGACGATCGGGATGCCGTCGGCGCGGGCGGCGATCAGGCTCAGTTGCAGCGCGGTCATGATCTCGGCGCGGTCGGGGCCGGGGCGGGCGCCCAGCTCCTTCACCAGGTCGTTGGTGCCCATGACGATGCCGGCGAGGCGGGGGTGGGCGGCGATCTCGCGGGCGTTCATCACGCCGGAGGTGGTCTCCATCATCGCCCAGATCGCCACGTCCGACATCATGTCGGCGAGGGTCTCGACGTCGAGGGCGGAGTTGACCTTGGGCAGGAGGATGCCGTCGCAATCGGCACTCCGGAAGGCCTGGATGTCGGCCATGCCCCACTCGGTGTCGAAGCCGTTGATGCGCACGAGCTTCGCCCGGTTGCCGTAACCACCCTTGTCGAGCTCGGCGCGGAGCGTGGCGCGGGCCTCGTCCTTGGCGTCGGGGGCGACGGCGTCCTCGAGGTCGAAGATGATCGCGTCGGCGGCGAGGCTGCGCGCCTTGTCGAGGGCACGGGCGTTTGATCCGGGGATGTAGAGCACGGAGCGGTAGGGGCGCATCGACTGGGTCATGGGTTGGTCCTCGGTTCTGGCCTGTGCGTGAAGCCTGTGTTCGTGGCCCGCGATTCTGGCGGGCGGGCAATTTTGTTGCGCAAACGAACAACGGCACGCATGAATGCGCAAGGGAAAAATGCCGCGCTGCAGCAGAAATACCGACAATCCGCGGCATCGGCCGCAGGGTTAATCCCGGGGAAGGCTTCGCGGCGCAGAGTTTTCGGGCCGGGAGGGCGAAACCTGCCTCCGCCCGGCCCGACCGAAAGGACATGCGATGAAACCGCAGATCGTGAGCCTCGGTCTCTGGATCGGCGCGACAGCGCTCGCCGGGGCCGCACAGGCGCAGACCGCCACCTGCGCTGACCGGGACAGTGTCGTCGAACGGCTGGCGGCCGAGTACGGCGAAACCGGCCAGGCCATCGGTCTCGCCTCGTCGAGCCAGGTGATGGAGCTGTTCGCCTCGGAAGAAACCGGGAGTTGGACCATCACCGTGACCCGGACCGACGGGACGACCTGCCTGGTGGCGGCGGGGCAGAACTACGAAGCGCTCGACGAGGCGCTGACACCGGCGGTGCTCGGCGACCCGGCCTGAGGCTTTCGGCCTGAGGTCCGGTCAGAGGTCCGGCCTGAGATCCGCAAGGGGTTTCGCCGCCTGCGGCGGCGACCCGCGCGGGGCGCTGCCCCGCACCCCGGAGTATTTCTGCCAAGAAAAAGGGGTGCGGGCTCGTGTGGCCGGGCGGGCGGCGGCGGGTAGAGTTTGCGCGGGCGGGAGTGCCGGCCGGGGTGCCGCGGTGCCGGGGCGCCGGGCCGTCTGCCGGCGTGCGGCGACGCCCGGGCGGGTCGGCGGCCGCGGCGGGGCGGCGGCGGTGGCGGCGATGCCGGGCCGTTCACGGCCTGCGACCATTGGGGACCGGTCGCGGGCGATGCAATCGCGATTGTGGGGTGCGCCTGAGTGGGCTCAGCCCATGATCCCGTCCCAGACCAGTTTCAGCGACAAGAGGAAGAGCGTCGAGAGGATCAGGGTGTAATAGACCTTTTCGCTCATCACCTTGACCAGCCAGACGCCGAGAAACACCGCGAAGGTTGCCGGGACCGCGAGCACGGCGGCGACCTTGAGGCTTTCGGTGTTGATCTGGCCGAGGAAGAAATAGGGGATCAGCTTCACCGCGTTGATATAGGCGAAAGCGATGGTGGTGGTGCCGGCGAACACCGTCCGGCTCATCTTGAGCGGGATGGTGTAGACCTGGTAGGGGGCGCGCCGGAATGGCTGACGAAGCTGGTGAAGCCGGTGATCGTGCCCCAGAACAGGCCGGGTCCGACCCGGGCCGGCTGCGGCTCGGTGACCTTGCGGTGGTGGATCAGCCGGTTCGCGACGAAGGCGAGGCCGATCAGCCCGACGATCAGCGTGACCCAGCGCTCGTCGACCCAGGCGGCCGTGGCCCAGCCGATGCCGATGCCGAAGGTGGCGCCGGCGGCGATGATCTTGAGCACCCGGACGTTGAATTCCTTGCGGTAGGCCCAGAGGCCGAACATGTCGGAGACGACGTAGACCGGCAGCAGCAGGCCCGCGGCCATCACCGGGCTGATGGTGAGCGCGAGGAGCGGCACGGCGACGGAGCCGGCCATCGGCAACCCGCCCTTCGAGATGCCCACGAAGGTCGCCGCAAGTGCCGCGAGGATCCAGAACGTCGTGCCTTCCATGTCGCCTCTCCGCTCCATTGGCGCCGCCCGCGGGAATCACCCCGGCCGCCCGGTTGCGGTGCGGGGAGGGGCCGGCGCCGCTCGCGAAGCCGTGCCGCGACGGGCGCAGATCGGGATTAGCGCAAACATCGTCGGTCAACCAGACGGAAACGCTGGCGCCGCGGTGCAGCAGGCTTGCGTCACGGGTGCGACAGGGTTACGCAGTCGGCCACCGGATAACCTGATCGGAGATCAAAGACTCATGGCTCGACCCAAGATTGCCCTCATCGGCGCAGGCCAGATCGGCGGGACGCTGGCGCACCTCGCCGCGCTCAAGGAACTCGGCGACGTCGTCCTGTTCGACATCGCCGACGGCACCCCCCAGGGCAAGTCGCTCGACATTGCGGAATCGGGCCCGGTGGAAGGGTTCGACGCCGCGCTGAAGGGCACGACGGACTACGCCGACATCGCCGGCGCCGACGTCTGCATCGTGACCGCCGGTGTGCCGCGCAAGCCCGGCATGAGCCGTGACGACCTGCTCGGCATCAACCTCAAGGTGATGAAGTCGGTCGGCGAAGGCATTCGCGACAACGCCCCCGACGCTTTCGTGATCTGCATCACCAACCCGCTCGACGCGATGGTCTGGGCGCTGCAGCAATATTCCGGTCTGCCGGCCGAGAAGGTCGTCGGCATGGCCGGCGTGCTCGACTCCGCGCGCTTCCGCCACTTCCTGTCGGTCGAATTCGACATCTCGATGAAGGACGTCACCGCCTTCGTGCTCGGCGGCCACGGCGACACGATGGTGCCGCTGACCCGCTACTCGACCGTCGCCGGCATCCCGCTGCCCGACCTCGTGGAGATGGGCTGGACCACCCAGGACAAGCTCGACGCGATCGTGCAGCGCACCCGGGACGGCGGCGCCGAGATCGTCGGCCTGCTCAAGACCGGCTCGGCCTTCTACGCGCCGGCAGCCTCGGCGATCGAGATGGCGGAAGCCTATCTCAAGGACCAGAAGCGCCTGCTGCCCTGCGCGGCTTGGGTCGACGGCGCGCTCGGGCTCGACGGCATGTATGTCGGCGTGCCGACGGTGATCGGTGCCGGCGGCATCGAGCGGGTGGTCGACATCAAGCTCATGAAGGACGAGCAGGAGATGTTCGACAAGTCGGTCGAGGCGGTGAAGGGCCTGGTCGCGGCCTGCAAAGGGATCGACCCGGCGCTCGGCTGATCGGCTCCGACCGATCCTCAAAGGTTCAGGACAACGGCCCGCTTCGGCGGGCCGTTTCACGTTCGGGCCGGTCTTAACGCCCGTGTTCAGGCCGGGGTCACGAAGGTCTCGTGGGTGACCCGCTGGAGGTGCGCGAGATAGGCGTCTTCGCGCCAGCCGCAGTCCAGAACGCAATGCGCCCAGGCGTCGATCCCGAGCAGGGTGAAATAGTAGTCGCTGGCTGTCGCTTCGCTCCATTCCGGCCGGAGCCGACCGTCGCGGGCGAGCGCGGCGATGGCCGCGGCGCAGCCCTCCTTCATCGCAGCCAGCCGGTTGTCCCAGGCCGCCTTGGCGTCGGCATCCGCCTCGCCCAGGCGGGTCAGCGCCTTGTGCAGCGGGTTGATCAAGGGAAAGACCACCGTCATCGCGCGGGTGAAGGCGGCGAGGCGCGCTTCCCCGGTTTCGGCCGCCCGGCTGTCGGCCAGCAGAGAATCGACGTCCATCTGGTCGCCAAAATGCAGGATCGCCGCGGTGAGCATCTCGGACCGGTTGCTGAAATGGTCGTAGACGGTCTGCCGGGTGACCCCGGCCGCCTTGGCGACGTCGATCATCCTCAGGCCGGATTTTTCCTCTGAAAGCAGAAGGTTGAGGACGGTATCCAGGAGGCGGGCGCGGGTTTCGGGACGTTTTTTTGACATCATGTAAGATTCTTTGTTTGACACGTTGTAAGATTTTGGACTACCGAGGCGGCGCAAATCTTACATTGTGTCAAATAGGAGAACCAACATGGTCAACGCAACCCGTATCTTCATCGGCGCCGCTTCTGCCGTTCTGGTCGCCGTCGGCGGCATGCTCGCCTTCGCGCCGCAAGCGCTCTACCACGAGGCGGGCGGGGCGCTCGCTTCGGACATCGTTCTCAGCTCGGATATCCGCTCGGGCGGCACCCTGCTCTTGGCCTGCGCCGGGTTTCTCGCCTTTGCCGCGCTGCGCGCGGTGCATCTCGGGTCGGCACTCGCCCTGACGGCGCTCGCCTTCCTGGGCTACGGGGCGGGACGGCTCGTCAGCTTCGTCCTCGACGGGCAGATGAACGCGACGCTGGTCGCGATCACGGGGGTGGAATGGGCGATCGGCCTTGCGGCGCTGGTCCTTGCCTGGCGTCAGTCGCGGGGGTTGCGGAGGCCGCGGCCGTCGATGGCGGCCCGACCTGCCTGAGACAGCATCTCCACCGTTTCGGGCCGGCCCATTCCCCTGGCCGGACCTTCAGAGCTCATCCGCCGGGTGGGCCCTTTTTCGTGGCTGCGACCGGCGGACCGTGTCCGGCTTTGCCAGATCGGCGAGCTGCGCGTCGAAGGCGTCCGGCGACAGGTCGGTCTCGAGCCCGGGGAACTGCCGCGCGATGGCGCCTCCCGCATCGACCCCGGAGCCGCTGAGCCACCCCCGGCGGCGCAGGCGGCGGGCGATCGGGCGGGGCAGGAGGCGGAGGCGGTCGTGCAGGGCGAGCACCTCGTCGAGCGAGCCTGTGTGGTCGCGGACATGGGCGAGCAGCGTGTGGCGCAGGGCGCCGGTGCCGTAGACGGGGACATCGAGCACCCCGTTGGCGATGTGGCGACGGATCTTGAGCGCCCAGTGCAGCCGGGTGACGCCGTCGAAGTGACTGATCCGGAGCGATTGCGCGGCCGCACGCTGCGCTTTTTCGGTCCGGGGCCAGTGGATGCCGGCAATCGGTCCCTGGCGGGCCCGCAGCGCGGATTTGCCGAGTGCGTGGGCGAGGAGCCCGGTGGCGCTGAACCGGGCCACTTCTGCGCCGCGCAGCCGTTCGAGGGCGCGCCGGTTGCGGATCGGGAGGGCGATCGGCCCGTCGAGGATCGACGTGGTCGGCGCCCCGTCGACGAAGACGCGTTCGCCGTTGGGGATGTGCAGCCCGAGGACATGCGCGGGAAGTGCGGCCAGTTCGGCCGCGGGATCGCCCTGGCCCAGGAACTCGTCGGCGTCGAGATGGATCAGCCAGTCGGCATCGGTGACGGCAAGAGCATGGTTGGCGAGCGCAATCTGGCGGCGGGTGATGGTTTTCGGCCGGCCGCGGCCGAGTTCGCCGCGGAAGAAGCCGCGGGTCGCATCGGTGATGACGATCCGGTCGTCGGCGCCGACCATCGCGCGAAAGGCGGGGTTCGGGCGGTCGAGATAGAGATGCACCCGGCGCGCGCCGCGGTCGAGGTGGTGGGCCGCGAAAGCAACGAGCAGCGGGGCGGGCTCGGCAGCGGTCGCCACCACGCCCCAGCTGGCTGCCGGTATGTTCGGCTCTGTCCCGGCCAAATGCGCCTCACTCGGTCCTCGCCACCGCGCTCGTCGATTGCGTTTTCGCCCCTGTTGGTGGCATCGGCGGCCGCGTGGCGCAACCCAAATTGGCCCCGACGAGTCGGTCCGCGGCCTGCGACAGCCCGCCGCAGTTGGGCCGATGTGATCACGGAAATCGGGGGTGTGATCACAAAAACCGGGTTTCGGCATCTTATTGCGCTACCATCGCAGATTTTCGTTCCTGTACCCAGTGGCATGTGTCATGAGCACTGCAATCGCAAGCAGACGGGTAGACCCATGAACATCCATGAATACCAGGCGAAGGCGCTCCTTCGCACCTACGGCGCCCCGGTTTCCGACGGCCGCGTCGTGCTGAAGGCCGATGAAGCCAAGACCAAGGCCGGCGAGCTGGACGGCCCGCTCTGGGTCGTCAAGGCGCAGATCCATGCGGGCGGCCGCGGCAAGGGCAAGTTCAAGGAGCCGGAAGCCGGCGACAAGGGCGGCGTGCGTCTCGCCAAGTCGGTCGAAGAGGCCGCGGAAGAGGCCAAGAAGATGCTCGGCCGCACGCTGGTCACCCACCAGACCGGCCCCGCCGGCAAGCAGGTCAACCGGATCTACATCGAGGACGGCTCGGGCATCCAGCGCGAGCTCTACCTGGCGCTGCTGATCGACCGCCAGACCAGCCGCGTGTCTTTCGTCTGCTCGACCGAGGGCGGCATGGACATCGAAGAGGTCGCCGCCAAGACGCCCGAGAAGATCCTGAGCTTCTCGGTCGACCCGGCCACCGGCTACCAGGGCTTCCACGGCCGCCGGATCGCCTTTGCGCTGGGCCTCGAGGGCGCGCAGGTCAAGCAATGCGTGTCGCTGATGGGCAAGCTCTTCACCGCCTTCATGGACAAGGACATGGAGATGCTGGAGATCAACCCGCTGATCGTGACCGACACCGGCGATCTCAAGGTGCTCGACGCCAAGCTCGGCTTCGACGGCAACGCGATCTACCGCCACCCGGACATCGCCGAGCTGCGCGACACCACGGAAGAGGATCCGAAGGAGCTGGAGGCGTCGAAATACGACCTCAACTACATCGCCCTCGACGGTGAGATCGGCTGCATGGTGAACGGCGCCGGCCTCGCCATGGCGACGATGGACATCATCAAGCTCTACGGCGCGGAACCGGCCAACTTCCTCGACGTCGGCGGCGGGGCGACCAAGGAGAAGGTGACGGAAGCGTTCAAGATCATCACCTCGGATCCGAACGTGAAGGGCATCCTCGTCAACATCTTCGGCGGCATCATGCGCTGCGACATCATCGCCAACGGCGTGATCGCGGCGGTCAAGGAAGTGGGCCTGAAGGTGCCGCTCGTCGTGCGCCTCGAGGGCACCAACGTCGAAGAGGGCAAGGCGCTCATCAACAATTCGGGCCTCGACGTGATCGCGGCCGACAATCTCAGCGATGCCGCCGAGAAGATCGTCAAGGCGGTGAAGGGGTAGTCGGGAGCCCCTCATGGCGATGATCCACGTCCATATCGGCGAGGCCAAGACAGGGACGACCTCGGCTCAGGCGGCGTTCATGCTGAGCCGACAGGTCCTTGCCGAGAACGGATACTGGTATCCGGTGGCGGCTGGTGCGCAGAACCATACACGGCTGGTCCGGGCGATGGAGCCAGATCTGGGTTCGCAGCGCCACCAGGCCGCAAATCCCGGTGGACCGATCACGCGGGAGGAATGGCGCGCCTTCCGCGACGAGGTGGTCAGGGAGTTCGACGCCGAGCGCGCGCGGCATGCCGGAGCGGATTGCATCGTGTCCAGCGAGCACCCGGTGCTCGACATGATGAAGGTGAAGCGGGCGCTGGAAGGCTCGAAGAGCCGGCTGATCGGCCCGAACTGCCCGGGTGTCATCACGCCCAACGCCTGCAAGATCGGCATCATGCCCGGCCACATCCACCAGCGCGGGTCCTGCGGCGTGGTTTCGCGCTCGGGCACGCTGACCTACGAGGCGGTCAAGCAGACCTCGGATCTCGGGCTCGGCCAGTCGACCGCGGTCGGCATCGGCGGCGACCCGATCAAGGGCACCGAGCATATCGACGTGCTCGACATGTTCCTCGACGATCCCGAGACCACCTCGATGATCATGATCGGCGAGATCGGCGGCACCGCCGAAGAGGAAGCGGCCGAGTTCCTCGCCGAACAGAAGAAGAAGGGCCGGTGGAAGCCGGTCGCGGGCTTCATTGCCGGGCGCACCGCCCCTCCGGGCCGCCGCATGGGCCATGCGGGCGCGATCGTCGCCGGCGGCAAGGGCGACGCGGAATCGAAGATCGAAGCGATGAAATCGGCCGGTATCGTCGTGGCCGACAGCCCCGCCACGCTCGGCGAAGCGGTGATGGCTGCCATCGAGAAAGCGTGATGTGACAGGCGGCGGGCGGGGTGTTGACCCCGCCCGCCGGCAGTGGGATCAGGAAGCGTATGGCACTCGTTTCGCATCAGCACGGGTTCATCTACCTCAAGACCTTCAAGACGGGCGGTACTTCCACGGAAATGGCCCTCCAGGGCCTGTGCACGCCACCCGGCACCAAGGTGAAGCATTACGGCCCGGCGATCCTTTCGGACGTCGGGATCGTCGGTGCGCGGGGCAAGTTCACGCAGACCGAGAAGACGGGCTGGCACAGCCACATGTCGGCCAAGAAGGTCGCGTGGAAGCTCGGGCCCTTGAAATGGTTGCGCTACCACAAGATCGCCAGCGTGCGGAACCCGTTCGACAAGGCGGTGTCGTGGTACTGGTTCGCGACCCAGAAGACCCCGCGCCCGGAGCAGGGCAGCGTCGAGGATTTCCGGGCATTCCTGCGCGAGCAGGAGGCCGCGGGCTATTTCCGCAGCGCCGAAGACATCGACTGGCGGGTCACCCATCTGATGGGCCGGCCGGTGATCGACCATTACCTGCGGCTCGAACATCTGCAGAAGGATCTCGCGGCGCTCTGCGCGAAACTCGGGGTTGCCGACGTGTCGCTCGACGTGCCGCAGGTAAAAGCCAAGAGCCGCAAGCAGGACCCGCGCGACGTGCCGGAGTATTTCGACGCGGCGACCGCCGACATCCTGCGTCGCGGCTGGGGCTGGATCTTCGAAGCGGGCGGCTATTCGCTCGACCCCGCCGACGCGGGCCGCGCCTCGGGGCGTGACGTGCCTGAGCCGGAACAGGCGGGCGACGGGGCCGACGCCCGTGCGCCGAAGCGCAGGGGCGGCAAGGGCAGGGCCGGCGCGCGCGCGGCCGCCGAAGGCAAGGCCGGCAAGCGCGCCACCGCCGAACGCCAGGCCGGCAAGCGCAGCACTGCCGAGGGCAAGCCCGGCAAGCGCAAGGCGGCGAAACGCAAGGCCGCAGGGCCGGACGCGCCGCACGCAAGACTGCGCGGAGCGCCGGATGAGCGCTTTTCGCACATACCCATTCATGGCGCTGCCGCGGCGGGCCGGTGTGTCGTTTCCCGGCGAAGGCCGGGCGACCGGGGCCACGCGCAGCCATGCTGTCGGACGGGTCCGCCGTCCAGTTTTCAACGGAGCCTGAAATCGATGACCGAACAGTCCCCCAACGACCAGTTCAAGGCGAGCTCTTCATGCAGGGCCACAACGCGGCCTATCTTGAACAGCTCTATGCAATCTACGCGAAGGACCCGCAGGCCGTCGACGAGGCCTGGCGGGTCTTCTTCGCCGAGCTGGGCGATGCCGGTGCGGATGTGACCGCCGAGGCGGCGGGCCCCTCCTGGGCGCGCACCGACTGGCCGCCCACGCCCGGCGGCGACTGGGTGCACAGCCTCGACGGCCAGTGGCCGGAAGACGAGCCGAAGCCCGAGAAGGTGGCCAAGGTGGTCAAGGAAAAGGCGGTCGAGAAGGGCGTGTCGATCACCGAGGAGCAGGTCCGCCGCGCGGTGCTCGATCTGGTGCGCGCTCTGATGATCATCCGGGCCTACCGGATCCGCGGCCACCTTGCCGCCGACCTCGACCTGCTGAAGATGCGCGAGGAAACCGCGCATCCAGAGCTCGACCCGGCCAATTACGGGTTCACCGAGAAGGACATGGACCGGCCGATCTTCCTCGACCAGGTGCTCGGGCTCGAAATGGCCTCGATGCGCCAGATCGTCGACATGGTGAAGCGCACCTATTGCGGCACCTTCGCGCTGCAGTACATGCACATCTCCGATCCCGAACAGGCCGGCTGGCTCAAGGAGCGGATCGAGGGCTACGGCAAGGAGATCGCCTTCACCCGCGAGGGCCGGCGCGCGATCCTCAACAAGCTGGTCGAAGCCGAGGGCTCCGAGAAATTCTGCCACGTCAAGTTCATGGGCACCAAGCGCTTCGGCCTCGACGGCGCCGAGGCGCTGGTGCCGGCGATGGAGCAGATCATCAAGCGGGGCGGCAACCTCGGCGTCAAGGAAATCGTCATCGGCATGCCGCACCGCGGCCGCCTCTCGGTGCTCGCCAACGTGATGTCGAAGCCCTACCGCGCGATCCTGAACGAGTTCCAGGGCGGCAGCTCGAAGCCCGACGACGTCGACGGGTCGGGTGACGTGAAGTACCACCTCGGCGCCTCGTCGGACCGCGAGTTCGATGGCAACAAGGTGCACCTGTCGCTCACCGCCAACCCCTCGCACCTGGAGGCGGTGAACCCGGTGGTGCTGGGCAAGGTGCGCGCCAAGCAGGCGCAGCTCGGCGACACCGCGCGCACCCAGGTTCTGCCGATCCTGCTGCACGGCGACGCGGCCTTCGCCGGCCAGGGCGTGGTGGCGGAGTGCTTCGGGCTCTCGGGCCTCGTCGGCCACCGCACCGGCGGCACGATCCACATCGTCGTGAACAACCAGATCGGCTTCACCACGGCGCCCTCGTTCTCGCGCTCGTCGCCCTATCCGACCGACATCGCGCTGATGGTCGAGGCGCCGATCTTCCACGTCAACGGCGACGACCCGGAAGCCTGCGTGCACGCCGCCAAGGTGGCGACCGAGTTCCGCCAGAAGTTCCACAAGGACGTGGTCATCGACATGTTCTGCTACCGGCGGTTCGGGCACAACGAGGGCGACGAGCCCATGTTCACCAACCCGCTGATGTACAAGAACATCAAGACCCACAAGACCACGCTGCAGCTCTACACCGAGCGGCTGGTCAAGGACGGGCTGATCCCCGAGGGCGAGATCGAGGACATGAAGACCGCCTTCCAGGCGACCCTCAACCAGGAGTTCGAGATCTCGAAGGAATACAAGCCCAACAAGGCCGACTGGCTCGACGGCCGCTGGTCGCACCTCAACCGCCAGGGCGAGGAATACCAGCGCGGCCAGACGGCGATCTCGAAGGCGACCTTCGACGAGATCGGCGCGGCGCTGACGCGGGTGCCGGCGGGATTTGCGATCCACAAGACGGTCGAGCGGATGCTGCAGACCAAGGCGGGCATGTTCGAGAGCGGCCAGGGCTTCGACTGGGCGACGGCGGAGGCGCTGGCCTTCGGCTCGCTGGCGCTCGAGGGCTACCCGGTGCGGCTCGCCGGCCAGGACAGCACCCGCGGCACGTTCAGCCACCGCCATTCGGCCTTCATCAACCAGGAGACGGAAGAGCGCTACTACCCGCTCAACAACATCCGCGAAGGCCAGGCGCGTTACGAGGTGATCGACTCGATGCTGTCGGAATACGCCGTGCTCGGCTTCGAGTACGGCTATTCGCTGGCCGAGCCCAATGCGCTCACCCTTTGGGAAGGGCAGTTCGGCGATTTCGCCAACGGTGCGCAGATCATGTTCGACCAGTTCATCTCGTCGGGCAGATCGAAGTGGCTCCGGATGTCCGGGCTCACGGTGCTCCTGCCGCATGGCTACGAAGGCCAGGGGCCGGAACACAGCTCGGCACGGCTGGAGCGCTACCTGCAGATGTGCGGCGGCGACAACTGGATCGTGGCCAACTGCACGACGCCGGCGAACTACTTCCACATCCTGCGCCGGCAGCTGCACCGTTCGTTCCGCAAACCGCTCATCCTGATGACGCCGAAGTCGCTCCTGCGCCACAAGCTGGCGGTCTCGCAGACCGAGGATTTCGTCGAGGGCTCGTCGTTCCACCGGGTGCTGTGGGACGATGCCGACCCGCAGCGCCGTTCGGGCAAGTCGGAGGCGACGCTGGTCGCGGACGACAAGATCAAACGCGTGGTGATGTGTTCGGGCAAGGTCTATTACGACCTGCTCGAAGCCCGCGACGCGCGCGGGATCGAAGACGTCTACATCATGCGGGTCGAGCAATATTACCCGTTCCCGGCGCTGAGCCTGGTGCGCGAGCTCGAACGCTTCCCGCAGGCGGACGTGGTGTGGTGCCAGGAAGAGCCCAAGAACCAGGGGGCCTGGACCTATATCGAACCTAATATCGAATGGGTGCTGGGCCGGATCCGCAAGACCGGCACGCGGCCGAGCTACGCCGGTCGCCCGGCCTCGGCCTCTCCCGCAACCGGCCTCATGAGCCAGCACAAAGCACAACAGGAAGCGCTGATCGACGACGCGCTGACGATCAAAGGAAACTGACGAATGAGCATTGACGTTCGAGTGCCCACACTGGGCGAAAGCGTGACCGAAGCGACCGTGGCGACCTGGTTCAAGGCGCCCGGCGACAGGGTCGAGGCCGACGAGATGCTGTGCGAGCTGGAGACCGACAAGGTGACGGTGGAAGTGCCGTCGCCGGCGGCCGGCACGCTGGGCGAGATCATTGCCGCGGAAGGCGAGACCGTGGGGGTCGACGCGCTGCTGGCGACGCTCACCGAAGGCGGCGCCGCCGCGGCGGCTGCGCCGGCGACGGCCCCGGCGGCCAAGCCCGCCGAGGCGCCTGCGGCCGGGGCCGGTGGCGCCGCGGTCGACGTGATGGTGCCGGCGCTGGGCGAGAGCGTGACCGAGGCGACGGTGTCGACCTGGTTCAAGAAGCCGGGCGATGCGGTCGAGGCCGACGAGATGCTCTGCGAGCTCGAGACCGACAAGGTCAGCGTCGAAGTGCCGGCGCCGGTGGCCGGCGTGCTCGCCGAGGTGCTGGCCGAGGAGGGCGCGACGGTCGAAGCGGGCGGCAAGCTCGCGGTGATGACCCGGGGCGCCGGTGGTGCTGCCGCCGCGCCTGCAGCCGCAGGCGCAGGCGACCCCGCCCGCCGCAGGCGCAAAGGACATCGAACACGCGCCCTCGGCCAAGAAGGCGATGGCCGAAGCCGGGCTCGACCCGTCGCGGGTGCAGGGCACCGGCCGGGATGGCCGGATCATGAAGGACGACGTCGCGCGCGCCGCCGCCGCCGCGTCTGCCGCGGCCGCCACCTCCCCGGCCCCCGCAAGCGCCCCGCGCGGCCGGTGCCGGCCGCCGACGTGGCCCGCGAGGAGCGGGTCACGATGACCCGTCTCCGCCAGACCATCGCCCGCCGGCTCAAGGATGCGCAAAACACCGCGGCGATCCTGACCACCTACAACGAGGTGGACATGTCGGGCGTGATGGAGCTGCGCAATACCTACAAGGACGCCTTCGAGAAGAAGCACGGCGTGCGCCTCGGCTTCATGTCGTTCTTCACCAAGGCCTGCATCCACGCGCTGAAAGAGGTTCCGAGTCAACGCCGAGATCGACGGCACCGACATCGTCTACAAGAACTTCGTGCACATGGGTGTTGCCGCGGGCACGCCGCAGGGCCTGGTCGTGCCGGTGATCCGCGACGCCGACGCGATGAGCTTCGCCGAGATCGAGAAGGCGATCGCCGAGAAGGGCCGCCGCGCCCGCGACGGCAAGCTGTCGATGGAAGAGATGCAGGGTGGCACCTTCACCATCTCCAACGGCGGCGTCTATGGCTCGCTGATGTCGTCGCCGATCCTGAACCCGCCGCAGTCCGGCATTCTCGGCATGCACAAGATCCAGGAGCGTCCGATGGTGGTGAACGGCCAGATCGTCATCCGCCCGATGATGTACCTGGCGCTGAGCTACGACCACCGGATCGTCGACGGCAAGGGCGCGGTGACCTTCCTCGTGCGGGTCAAGGAAGCGCTCGAAGACCCGCGGCGCCTGTTGATGGACCTCTGAGCCATGCCGAACGGAAAACCGGGAGACCAGGTGCCCGACGAGGTCCAGGACGCCATCGAGACGTCTGCGGCGGCGGCGCGCCCGACGCCGGGCGGGCTCACCGCGCTGATGCCGTCCCGCCAGGCGAAGCTCGAAGATCTGGGCGATCCGCTCGGTCATCGTGCTGGTCGCCGCGGCGATCTTCGTGTCGGCCGGGGTCGGCACGTGGTTCCTCTGGGCGGCGCTCGCCTATGTGGCGGTGACGCTGGTGCTGGCCTTCGTGCTGACCCGGCCGCAGGGCGGCAGCGGGTCGGAGTGACCCGGGCTTGACCACGGGCCGTCCCGGTGCGACCGGGACGGCCGGGGCAGCGGACAAACAACAACACGTGCGCATTGTGCACAAGGCGTGCACATTTCGTGCACAGGACATTCGGCCAAAGGAGGATCCAATGGCACAGGACAAATACGACGTGATCGTGATCGGTGGCGGCCCCGGCGGCTATGTGGCGGCGATCCGTGCCGCGCAACTCGGGCTCAAGACCGCCTGCGTCGAGGGGCGCGAGACGCTCGGGGCACCTGCCAAACGTCGGCTGCATCCCGTCGAAGCGCGCTGCCACGCCTCGCACCAGCTGCACGAGGCCGAGCACAACTTCGCCACCATGGGGCTCAAGGGCAAGACGCCGAGCGTCGACTGGAAACAGATGCTCGCCTACAAGGACGACGTGATCGGCCAGAACACCAAGGGCATCGAGTTCCTGTTCAAGAAGAACAAGGTCGACTGGATCAAGGGCTGGGCCTCGATCCCGGCGGCCGGCGAGGTCAAGGTCGGCACCGACTACTACTACACCAAGAACATCGTCATCGCCTCGGGCTCGGAGCCTTCGACGCTGCCCGGCGTGGAGATCGACGAAAAGATCGTGGTGAGCTCGACCGGTGCGCTCGCGCTTCCGAAGGTGCCGAAGACCATGGTGGTGATCGGCGCCGGCGTGATCGGGCTGGAGATGGGTTCGGTCTATGCCCGGCTCGGCACCCAGGTGACGGTGGTGGAATTCCTCGACCACATCACCCCCGGCATGGATGGCGAGGTGCAGAAGACCCTGCAGCGGATCCTCAAGAAGCAGGGGCTCGACTTCGTGCTCGGGGCCGCGGTGCAATCGGTCGAAGCGAAGAAGACCAAGGCCACGGTGCATTACAAGCTGCGCAAGGACGAGAGCGAGGCCAGCCTCGACGCCGAGGTGGTGCTGGTGGCGACCGGCCGCAAACCCTTCACCGACGGGCTCGGGCTCGAAGCGATCGGGCTCGAGATGACCAAGCGCGGCCAGATCGCGACCCGCCACGCCAAGACCAGCGTGCCGGGGATCTGGGCCATTGGCGACGTGACCGAGGGCCCGATGCTCGCGCACAAGGCCGAGGACGAGGGCATGATGGTGGCCGAGCTGATCGCGGGCCAGGCGGGGCATGTGAACTACGACGTGATCCCGGGCGTGATCTACACCTCCCCCGAGGTCGCCTCTGTCGGCAAGACCGAGGCCGAACTGAAAGACGCCGGCCGGGCCTACAAGGTCGGCAAGTTCAGCTTCATGGGCAACGCGCGGGCCAAGGCGGTGTTTCAGGGCGAGGGCTTCGTCAAGATCCTCGCCGACAAGGAGACCGACCGGATCCTGGGCGTGCATATCATCGGGCCGGGGGCGGGCGATCTGATCCACGAGGCCTGCGTGGCGATGGAATTCGGCGCCGCGGCCGAGGACCTCGCGCGCACCTGCCATGCGCATCCGACCTTCTCGGAAGCGGTGCGCGAAGCGGCGCTGGCCTGCGGCGACGGGGCGATCCACGCCTGAGCCTTCGCGGGCTTCGGGCGGGCGCGCGCGGCAGTGCCGCGCCGCCTGCGGCGGGCGGGCCGCCCTTGGCGGCAGCCGCGCCCATGACCGGTATGAAACGCAAAAGGCCGGGGATTTACCCCGTCCTTTTCATATTTTTGCCCGGTCCGCGTTTGACTCTGCGCCCGAAACGTTGCGATCCTGCGGGCAATTCCTTGCCCGACGTGCGCCTGCGCATCCGGGACATACTTAATGGACAAGGCACCTGACATGACCTCTCGTTTTTCCGAAAACCCCCTCAAGCACCTGCTCGCCCTTCTCGCGGCCGTCGCGGTGGCGCTGACGCTCACCCCGCCGCGGGCGGCCAGGGCAGATGTCGGCGATGCCATTGCCGTCGGGATCATCGGGGCGGCGATCTATTGCGGCACGACCCGCAATTGTACCACCACCGGCCGGCGGACCACCACCGGCGGCGGCGGGGGCGGCGGGCCGGTCGACGCGATCGCGCTCAGCGGGCAGAACGCGATGCTGGTGCAGGGCGGCCTGCAGAACCTCGGCTACTACAACGGTGCCATCGACGGGGCGATCGGCGGCGGCACCCGCAACTCGATCCGCGCCTACCAGGCGGCGATCGGGGCGAACCAGACCGGCGTGCTCACGGGCGCGCAGATCAACGACCTCGTCGCCCTGTCGCCCACGTATTTCAGCTACCCGGCGGACAATCCGCAGCTCTTCGCCGCCGATCTCGCCAGCGATCTCGACCGCGAGGGCGTGCGCCAGTTGCAGGCGGCGCTGAACCAGCAGGGTTACGCCGCGGGCTCGGTCGACGGTGCCTTCGGCGGCATGACCCGCAACGCGATCGCGGCCTACAAGGCGGCCAATGGCCTGCCCGGCGAGCCGGTGGCCACGCGCCGGCTGCTCGCCCGGCTGATGGGCTGGGCGCCGCCGGAACCGGCGGGCAAGCAGATCGTCAACGCAAGGCGCGGCATCGCCCCGGCGGCGGTCGTGCCCGCGCAGCCGGCAGCGGCGGCGCCGGCGCCGGCCCAGCAGATCGCCGTGCCGATCGCGCCGGCGCCCGCGCCGATGCCGATCCCGTCCGCGCCTTCGGCCGGTACGGTGATGAACGCCGCGGTGCCGGCAGGGGCGCTGACCTTCGACATCCTCGGGGTCGAACCGGGGATGAGCGAGGCGCAGGTGAAGGGCACGCTGATGGCGGGGCTCGGCGGCGAGCTCATGTTCGACCAGGCCGAGGCGGCGACGTTCGGCGCGGGCCGCGGGGTCACCCACGGCTTCCTCACCGTGCAGCCGAGCTGGCCGGAAGCGCCGGCGGAACAGGTGCTGGCGCTGTTCGACGAGACCCGGCCGGAGCTGGGCGCGGTGGCGATCTTCCGGATGATCCGGATGCCCGATGCGGTCGATGCGGCCGCGTTCGAGGCGAGCGTGCTGCCCGATATCATCGCCAATTACGGCCGTGACGGCATGGTCGCGGGCGAGACGCGCTGGATCGGCAATGCGGCGGCGCGAAATGCCGGCGCGGCGGCGGCCTGCGGCGATCCGCGGCTCAGCGTCGACACCGGGGTGGCGCATGCGCTCGACGCGCTGTGGCGTTCCGGCGGCGGTCCGCGGCTCGACGGCGGGCTCGACGCGATCAGCGCCGATTGCGGCCAGGTGCTGAGCGTCGACTACGCGGGCTCGGTCGTGCGGATCGGCTTGTGGAACTCGGCCGCCTTCGCGGGCGGCGCGGCAGGGGCAACCTCTGCGACCGCCGAGGCGCCGAAGATCAAGTTCTGATTGGGCGGCCGGTCCGCGAAACGACGTTCGAACGAGACAGGCCGGGGCGCAAACCCCGGCCTTTTTCCCGCGCCCGTCCGGAGGCGGCGCGGGGGTGCAGGGGGCGGCAGGATTACCCCTCTACCCCGGGGACGAGGCGCAAGGCCCCGCCGGTGTTGTTGCCGATGCCGCTGTCGGGGTCGGGCGCGCCGGAGGGCGGCGATCCGGGCGGTTGGCCGCCGGGGCCGCCGTTCATGCCCTCCTGCGAGGTGGCGGTCGGGTCGACGCCCACCACCAGTTCGGCCACGTAGCGGTCGGATTGCTCGCGGATCGCCGCATAGGCGCCGTCGCCGGCGGCCTGGGCGATGCCGTCATTGGCGTTGACCGTGTCGCGGGTGGCCGCGCGCTTGTAGGCTTCGACGTTGAGGAACAGATATTCCGACAGCGCGTCGGGGAAGAAGATCTGGCTGGTGAGCACCGTGGTCTCGTCGAGAAACACCTTGTAGTGGATGTGCGTCGTCCGGCCCCGGTACCAGCCCGGGTAGATCGTGGCGAAGCGGGCGAGCCCGTTCGCGTCGGTCATCTGGGTGCCGCGCAGGAAGGTCTCGTTCGTGGTGTCGAGGGTGCCGTCGGAGCCCTGGGTGGCATAGCCGGAGTAGTTGCCGGCGGCGTCACAATGCCAGATGTCGACCCGGGCGTTTTCGAGCGGCGTGCAGCTCGCGTCGACCACCTGCAGGGTGAGCTCGAGCGGGACGCCCGGCTTGCCTTCGGTGATGTCGGTGCGCACCAGCGCCGGGTCGAAGTAGTACGGGCCCTCGGTGGTCTCGGGGGCGACCAGGCAGACATTGGGGGTTACGAGGCCGATCGAGGCGGCCTGGGCGCGGGCGGCGCGGGGGAAGGTGCCGAGGCCGGCGGCGGCGACGGGCGAGGCCGCGAGGGCCAGGAGCAGGGAACGGCGGGTGGTGTCGGTCATGGTCTGCCTTTCGTTTCGGATGAAAGGCAAACGGTTTGCCGCGCGAAAACTGTCGCGGCGGGCGATCACGAGACGGCGAGCGGGGCGTGACCGGCGCCGGCGCTCAGCCGACCAGCATCTTGAGCCCCTGGGTCACGTCGGTGCGGACCGCGAGGCGCAGCCCCGGTTCGTCGCCGGCGGCCAGCGCCGCGAGGATCATCCGGTGGTGGCGCTGCAGGTCGGTCCGGTTGCGGGCCGAGTAGAGCGCGCGCATCGTCGGTCCGAGCTGCAGCCAGACGGTTTCGGCCAGCGCCAGCATCGCCGGGGCCTGGGCGCGCAGGTAGATGGTGCGGTGAAACTCGAGGTTGGCGCGGATGTAGCCCGCGACCTCGTGCTTGGCGACATGTTCGGCGATCCGCCCGTTGATCGCGCGCAGCCGGTCGATCAGCGCCATGTGGGCGCGGGGCAGGGCGCGGGCGGCAAGCTCGGGTTCGAGCAGCGCGCGCAGCGAGGCCAGTTCCTCGATCCGTTCGGGCGAAAGGTCGGGCGTGGTGATCCGGCCCGAGGACGACATGGTGAGCGCGCCTTCGGCGGCGAGGCGGCGCACGGCTTCACGCACCGGGGTCATCGACACGTCGAAGGCGGCGGCGATGCCGCGCAGGGTCAGCGACATGCCGGGATCGAGCTCGCCATACATGATCCTGAGCCGCAACGTGCGGTAGACGCGCTCATGGGCGGCGAGACCGGCTTCGGGTGGGTTTGGTGCTGTCGGGTTGGACGATGTCAACATGATCTGGGAATGTGATCACATTATCGCCTCCCGTCAATCACCCTTTGCGGATTTCACTCGGGATCGTCGCGAAAGCGGAACCGGTGCAGGGCCTCGGCATTCTGCTTGAGCCAGCGGCGCGGGGCCTCGTAGCCGGGGCAGGTCCGCGCGACGGTGGTCCAGAACGCCCGGGAGTGGTTCATCTCGATCAAGTGCGCCACCTCGTGAGCGGCGACGTAGTCGAGCACTTGGGGGGGCGCCATGACGAGCCGCCAGGAGAACATCAGATCGCCCTTGGTGGTGCAGGAGCCCCAGCGCGAACGCGTATCGCGCAGGCTGAGCTTGGACGGGGTGACGGCGAGGGTGGCGGCGTGGCGGTCGACGGACAGGGCGAGGGCGGCGCGGGCCTCGTGCTTGAGAAGGCCATGAGGCGGGCGGGGGTGCGCTCGGGGTCGCGGTGCGGCACCTCGATGCGGCCGTCGGCAAGGCGGACGCTGCGGCCCGGGCCGGTCACCACCGGGTGGTCGGTGCCGCGGAACGGCAGCCGGGTGCCGGGCATCGGCACCTCGGCGTCGGGCCGGTCGGCGAGGTGGCGGCGGATCCAGTCGGCCTTGTCCTCGACGAAGCTCAGCGCGTGGCGGCGCGAGGCCCCCTTGGGCAGGGTCAGGGTGACCCGGCCGTCGAGCCGCGAGACCCGCAGCGACAGCCGCCGGGCCCGCGCCGAGGGCCGGATGTCGAGCGCGATCGGCGGATCGCCGGGTAGGATGAGGTGGTCGCCCATGTCCGTCTCTGCTCTGTGCCCTGTTTCGTTGTCTCTGCTCTGCGTCCGCGGCTGCGGACCCGGGTCCCGCGCGGTTGTGTCCCGCCGCCTCCGGGTGCCGTCGCGGTGGGTGCCTGCGGCCCTTTTGCCGGGTTGGCCGGCCTTATCCGAAAGCCTTTGACAGCCCTTCTCTTGTGTGGCAAGTGCCCCCAAATCTCGCAGATGAACCTGACGACGGAAAGGGGTTTTCCATGCCCAAGGAAGAATGGGGCACCAAGCGCGTCTGCCCGGACACCGGCAAGCGGTTCTACGACCTCGGACGCGTTCCGGTTGTGAGCCCGTACACGGGCAAGGTGGTCGAACTCGACACCGGCAAGGCGACGCGCACGATGGTGGCGGACAAGGCCGACAAGGAATCGCAGAAAGCCGAAGCGCTCGAAGACGATCTGCTGGTTTCCGACGATCTCGAGGACGATGACGGCCCCGATGTCGATATCGACGACGATGTGCTCGACGACGACGACGACGACGATGATGTCTCGCTCGACGACATCGCCGACGTGGCGGGGCCGGACGACGACTGACGTCTGCGCCTGACGGGATAGACGGGACCGGGCCGGGTCGCCGAGGGGCGGGCCGGCTCTTTTCGTCTGCGGGGGTGCGTCGCGTCGGGGCGGCGGGCCGTGCCGTCCGGTCCGGGCGGGCGCCCGTGTCAGCCCCGCTTCAACCGACCGAGCCGCGCCCGCACCCAGGCCTTGCCGCCGGCAGAGGCCATGGCCATGATCTTCTTGCGGCTGAAATCGTTGCGCAGGAGGCCGGTGACCGAGGCGGTGTCGAGCTTGGCCATGCGGCGGACCGAGGCATTCCACTCGTTGGGGCCGTACTTGGCAATCCGGGTGTTGATGAGGTAGCCCCATTTGTAATTGGTCTTGAGCTGGCGTTTGGCCCGGCGCTCGTAGGCGCGCAACGGCTTGTCGCTGCCGGTCTTCACCGCCTGGCCGAGCCTCTCGCCCAGCACCCGGCCGAGCTCGATGCAGATGCGGATGCCCTCGCCGGCGGTGGGGGTGGCGAAATTGGCCGAGTCGCCCACCCGGATCACCCGCCCCCAGACCATCTGCTGCTCGAAGGCGACCGACGGCAGGATGCCCGAATGCACCACCGGCTCGCCGTCGAGTTTGAGCTTGTAGCGCGCCAGCAGGGCTGCGTCGGCAACCACCGCGTCGAGCAGCTTGCGGGGAGAGGCATCGGTGTCGGGCTGGATCACGCCGACGCCGATCCTGAGCGTGCCGAGCGCTGTGGCGAAGGCCCATCCATAGCCCGAGGGCACCTTTTCGCCGAGGAAGATGATGCCGCGGTTGGGGGCGTTGTCGCCCAGCGGGTATTCGTACTCGGTGCCGACGCCGAGGCGCACCGGACGGGCGTCGGTGAGGCCGAGGGCGCGCAGCACCGCGACATGCCAGCCGGAGGCGTCGACGAGATAGGTGGACAGCACCTTGCGGTTGACCCCGTCGCGGGTGCGGATGGTGCTCTCGAACCGCCCGTCGCCGAGCCGGCGGGCGGCGGTGAACTTGGTGCCGAGCAGGAGCTCGCGGTCCTTGTGGTCGGACTGGCTCGCCAGCCACTTGTACAGCCGCGGGGTGTCGAGGATGGCCGGCAGGTTGCCCTGGAGCGGGATGAGCGTGTGCGCGGCATCGGCATAGGCCTCGTTGATCTCGAGGACGTTGTACATCTCGGGCGGGATGCCGAGACGGGCGGTGTCGTCGGTCCAGGAGCCGCCGGAGGTGCGGATCGGCAGACCGATCTCCTGGTCCTGGTGGACGATGATGGTGGCGACGTCGTCGGGCAGACGGGAGGCGACCGACAGGCCGGCCGGTCCACCGCCGACGATCAACACGTCGCAGGTAAGGGGGGCATCGACCATGAAGGTTCCTCGGGTTCGGGGGGACGGGACGCGAAACGCGGGTTCGGCGCAAGCTACCGGCGGGTTTCGGGTGTGTCCACGTCCCGTGCCGTCCGCCGGGGAAAAATCGCGTGCGGGCGCCCGGATTTTTCGCTTGCAACACCCCGGGGCCTCGCCTACATACCGCCCACGCGGCCCGAGGCCGCACCCGGATGGGGCCTTAGCTCAGTTGGGAGAGCGCTTGCATGGCATGCAAGAGGTCAGGGGTTCGACCCCCCTAGGCTCCACCAAATCCTTCCGAGATTTTGTGAAATGCTCTGAACGGTTTGGGCGGGAGTGCGTTGCCTCGGGGCGTTCTTGTCCCCCTTTTGCATGCAGTCCCGAGTCATCATCTTGTCACCTGTTCTGGGGGACGAAAGCTGGAGCATTTTTTGGAGATCGCATGATCGTGGCGTTTCCGGAGTGCGTACGGAGCGGTCGGAGGAACCCATCCAAGGCGGCGGATAAGGCGTTGCCCAGGCAACACGACTACCGGCAACTCCCTGCGGATGACGTGAAAGTCTGCGATGCGGACTTTTCAGACCTTTGTCGAACGGCGGCTTTCCGTAGGGGACCGAAACGGCTTGTTTTGGCCCGGTCATAGTCGCGGTTCTTGTTGTTGTCGTTCTCGTTCTGCTGATTGGCGTTGTAGGGCGGGTTGCCGATCACCACCGATACCTTGCGCAAGTTCTGCCGCTTCACCCGCTCGACGTTCTCGTCAGAGATCGCGGCGAACATGTCGAACTGGTGGCCCTTCTTGGTACCTGGCCCGTCGATGTTGTCGAGCGAGTCGACGAAGCAGAGGCTCGGGAACTCGGCATACTGCCCGGTGACAGCCTGGTACGTCGCCTCGATATTCAGGTTGGCCACGTAGTAGGGCAGGATGGCTACCTCGTTGGCGTGAAGCTCCTCAGTGTACTTCCTTTGCAGCTTCCTGGGCTGACCCGGAAGAACTCAATGAGTTCGCAGATGAAGGTGCCGGTGCCGGTCGCCGGGTCGCGTATCTCGACGTGGTCGTCAATAAGGTGCCGACCGAAGTGCTTCCTGCAGAGCCAGTCGGACCCTTCGATCATGAAGCGGACGATCTCGTTGGGCGTGTAGACCACCCCGAGCCGGTCGGCGGCGTCCGGGTTGTAGACCTTGTAGAAGTTCTCGTAGATGACCTTGAGGAAGGTCTGCTTCTCGCTGTGGCTGCTGATCTGGGCCGCGTTGGCGTGGATCGCGGCGTAGTAGGGTTGCAGCGCCTTCAGGGTCGACTTTTTCATGTCTCGGGTGAAAAAGGTGCTTTCCAGCTCGTACAGCAGCTTGGCGATGTTGTTGTCGCGGTGGAAGTCGGCTTCGTCGAAGACGCGAGCGAAGATTTCTTCGGTGAGGATGTGCTGTAGCAACATCTCGCGCACATCCCGATGACCTGAGCCTCGGTGAAACGGCTTTTCCTCATTCGTCCGCTCCTTCGCGGTTGGACAGATTCTACATCGCAGTGGGGGATTTCGCCGGGGGCAAGTCAGGGCTTCTTGCACCCCTCATGGATACACTCCCCTCCCTGTCGATCGTGCGGATGGGTCTCCCTGGCGCGGGGTGCTGGGTAGCGGATCGGGCAGCGAACCGGGTGCGGGAGGTTTGAGTCAAGGGGGCAGGGTGATGGCCGCATGGTGCGCGGGACGGGACATGAGCGCGTCATGGCGGTGAAATGTCCCCACGCAGGCGCGGCTATTCACGGCGAAAGCGGCGAATGGCGGCTCTGAGCCCTTTCGCGATTTTTGCGCATCTCTCGGCGCGAGGAGAGGCCCCAGTGCCAATTGGATCGGCCGCGGCCCGAGCCGGGCGCCAGAAATTCATTGACTTCCACATCGCAAGGTTATTAGTTCGGTAACTAGACGAACTAATAGGATGATACGGTGAGCGACCCTTCAAGCATTTCGCGACGGATGACATTGAGTTCGGTCGTACAGGCCATCACGACATATGGGCCGATCTCGCGTGCCAGCGTTGCGAAGATGACCGGGCTCTCGAAACAGACGGTCTCGGAGGTTGTGGCATCGCTCGAGAACGACGGCTGGGTACAGACGGTCGGTCGGACCGAAGGCAATGTCGGGCGTCGGGCCGTCGTTTACGAAATCGTCCCCGAGGCGGCGCTGGTCGCCAGCGTCGATCTTGGCGGGACAAAGGTCCGGGTCGCGCTGTGCAACCTCGCGGGAGCGGTCGTGTCCGAAGTCGTCGAGCCCACGGTTCAAACCGGCGGCGAGGCAGTGGTTGCCCAGATCGGGCGCATCATTACCGACTCCGCGGCCGAAACGGGGATGGGTGCGGACAAAGTAAGGGTCGCCGTTGTCGGCGTGCCGGGTGTGCTCGACCCCGCGACCGGCCACATCAATCTTGCCCCGAATATCGTCGGGATCGATAGCGTCGATTTCCCGGTCCTCCTGCAAGAACGCCTCGGAATCGAGGTGCTCGTGGAGAACGACGTCAATCTGGCTGCGTTGGGCGAGCACTGGATGACCCATCAAGGCGACAAGGACGACCTGGTGTTCCTGTCGATCGGAACCGGAATTGGCGCAGGACTTGTCATTGGAGGGCAGTTGGTGCGGGGCGCGACAGGTGCCGCAGGTGAGATAGGCTATCTCCCGTTCGGCGCCGATCCGTTCGAACCAGAAAGCCTGAAGGTCGGCGCGTTGGAACGCATGACCGCGACGAGCGCGATCACGGGTCACTACAGAGAACTCACCGGCGAGCGGAAAACCGTTCCCGAAGTGTTCGAGGCGGCCGTGGCCGGAGACTCGCGGGCGCAAGAGGTGCTGGAGCGGGCGGCGCGATGCATCGCGCGGGCCATCGCGGCGATCGCGGCCGTCGTCGATCCCGCCTGTGTCGTGATCGGTGGCTCGATCGGCGCGCGCGACGAACTGATCAGGATCGTCGAACCCGAAATCCAGAAGTGTTTCCCGAGGCCGATCCCGGTGGAAGCTTCCGTTCTTGGCAATCACGCCGCTCTTGCGGGCGGCACGTCGATAGCGCTGTCCCGGCTGCATATCGCCCTGTTTTCGGGCGGGCTTCCCGGAGCCGAGATCGTTGTTCCGCCGCCAGAACTTGAGAACTACCAGGAGAACGTGACATGAGCCGCGATGATCTGCTTGCGAAGCTCGAAGCTGCTCAGGACACAGACGCCGACATCGCGTTGCTGCGCCAGGCGATTGGCCGGGAAAGCGTCACTGGAAATGAAGCCGACTTCGCGCATTTCCTGAAGTCGCAAATGACAGCATTGGGCCTGAACCCGGGTTCAGGCGACTTCCTTCCAGGCCGCCCGAACACCTGGGGTGCGCGGGTCGGGGGCGGAACTGGGCCAAACCTCATGTTCGTGGGACATACCGACACGGTCCACGTGCGAGGCTGGGCAGAGAACTGGAAAGGCACGGAGCGCGAGGATCCGTTCTCGGCCCCGGTGATCGACGGCGAAATCTGGGGGCGCGGTGCGTGCGACCTGAAAGCCGGCATCTGCTGCGCGCTCGCTGCGTTGCGGCTGTTGGACGACGCGGGCGTGCGCCTGGCCGGCGACGTGAGTTTTGCCTTCATCGGCGACGAGGAGAGCGGAGAGACGGGAACCGGAGTGAGCGCCGGTGCCAAGGACCTCGTGAAACGGATTGCAGCCGGCGAAATCGCTAAACCCGATTTCGCGGTCTATGTCGAGCCGACCCGGCTGGATGTCTACACGTCCCAGATCGGCTTTTTCATCGCCGATATCACCATCACCGGGAAATCCGCTTACTTTGGAACCCCGCAGGACGGTATCGACGCCCTGAAGGCCACCCACGCGATCCTTTCGGCGATCTGGACACATGGCGAGGAGCTTTCGAACGGTCCGAAGCACCCGTTCGTGGGCGCATCCGACATTCTCGTGACCGCGATCACGGGGGGCGGCTATATCGCCGTTCCCGGCAGGTGCGAGCTTTCCCTGATCAGAAAGCTCCGCCCCGGCGAGGATCTGGATGACGCGGTTTCCCGGTTCGAAACGGCTCTGAACGAGGTGAGCCTGGAGAGCGGTACCTCGGTCGAGATCGCCTATCCCGCGGGACGCGATCACCGGTACGGGGGGTCTCCCGTCGAGATCGACCCCGACCACCCGGCGGCGCGAACCCTGGCCAGAAGCGTGACCGAAGCGCGCGGCAAACCGACTGCGATCGGCGGCGCACCCTACTGGTCCGAGAACCCTTTCATCGTCAACGAAATCGGCTGTCCGGCGGTCTACTGCGCGCCGGGCGACATCAGCGTTGCCCATACCTTCGAAGAATGCGTCAGCGTCGAAGAATATCTGGCCGCCGTGAGGGCCTTCGCTCTCTTCATGGCGCGCTACTGCGGAACCACGACTGCCACCAACAAACCAGAGGGAGAAATCAAATGAGACATATGGTCAGAAACTTCATATCCGGGGCCGCCCTTGTACTGGCAGCTCTTCCGGCGGTCGCGCAGACCGTTGGCCCGCAGGGTGAAACCGCGACGCCCTCGTCGGCGATTGTCGTGCCGGAAGGTAGCGCCGACGCCGTCCGAGCGGGCGGGTACACAGCCGCTCTCTTGTGGCACGACCAGTCGGATTTCGTGAACGCCGTGACGGCTGGCGCAACCGACGAATTTGCGCGCTTCGGAATCGACGTGGTGGCCACCACGAGCGCCGGCTTCGATGCCGCGAAACAACGCAGCGACATCGAAACGGCGCTGGTGAAACAGCCCAGCATCATCCTGTCGCTCCCGCTGGACCCGGTGACGTCAGCCGCGGCGTTCGAAGACGCCAAGGCGGACAAGGTGAAGCTGGTGTTCCTGTCGAACCTGCCGGCGGGCTATGAGCACCCCGCGGACTATGCGGCGATTGTCACCGACGATCTGTTCCAGATGGGCAAACAGGCCGCCGATGCGCTCGCTGCCGCCATGGGCGGCGAAGGCACGGTGGGCTGGATCTACCACGATGCGGAATACTACGTCACCAACCAGCGCGACAATGCGTTCAAGACGACGATCGAGAACGATTACCCCAACATCTCGATCGTGGCCGAACAGGGCATCAGCGATCCCGCACGTGCAGAAGAGATCGCCAATGCGATGCTGCTGCGCAATCCCGACCTCGGCGGCATATACGTGACCTGGGCCGGCCCGGCGGAAGGCGTTCTGGCCGCGCTGCGCGCCAACGGCAACGCGACCACGAAGATCGTGACGCTGGATCTGTCGGAACCGATTGTGCTTGACATGGTGAGCGGTGGCAACGTCGCGGCCATCGTCGCCGACGAGGCCTATGAGTTGGGTCGCGCGATGGCCGCTGCAGCGATCCTCGATCTGCTCGACCAGGACGTTCCGCCCTTCGTGGTGGCGCCTGCCGTGACCGTGACCGCCGACAATGTTGCGGCGGGCTGGATGCAGTCCCTGCACATCGACGCGCCCGAGAGCGTGACCGCCAAATAGCCTCGGCTGCAGTCGATCCGGCGAGCCGCAAGAGGCCGTGCCGGGTCGACATCCACTTCGACGGGACGCCTCCGTGGCCTAGGGCCGCAAGGCGGGGCACGACCAAAAACAGGGAGAGAACCCAAATGAAAACATTGTCCTATTCTATGGCGTTGGTCGCCGCGACCCTGGTCGGCACGGCCGCGTCTGCAGATGCGCCGAAGACCGTCGGCCCGAACGGAGAAACGCCAACGCCGGTGGCTGCGCTGACCTTGAGCGACAGCGAGGTCGAACAGATCTCGCAAGGCTCGTACACGGCGGCGCTTGTCTGGCACGAACTCTACGACTGGTCCAATGCGGTCGCCCGCGGCGTGAAGGACGAGTTCGCGCGCCTGGGCATCGAAGTGGTCGCCGAAACCGACGCCGGCTTCGACACCAGCCGGCAGAAATCGGACGTCGAGACCGTGATGGCGCGCAACCCGTCCATCATCATCTCGCTGCCGATCGACCCGCCGACCGCTGCCAGCGTCTATGGCATTGCGCGTGACGCGGGCGTCCAGCTCGTGTTCATCGACAATGCGGTGGACGGGTTCGTCCACGGCGAGGATTACGTGACCGTGGTGTCCGCGGATTTGTTCCAGATCGGGCAAAAGGCGGCGGTCGCGCTTGCTGATGCGATGGGGGGCGAGGGCCAGGTCGGCTACATGTTTCACGACGCCGACTTTCCGGTCACCAACCAGCGCGATCAGGCGTTCAAATGGACGATCGAGAACGAGTACCCGAACATCGAGATCGTAACCGAAGCCGGGATGACCGATCCTGCGAATGCCGAAGATATCGCGCGCGGAATGCTGGCCCGCAATCCCGACATCGACGGCATCTACACGCCGTGGGCCGAACCGGCACTCGGTGTCATCTCGGTCCTGCGCCAGCAGGGCAATGCGGACACCAAAGTGGTGACCATCGACCTGAACGAGCCGGCGGCGCTCGACATGGTCAACGGCGGCAACATCGCCGGCATCGTCGCGGACGAGACCTACACGATCGGCGTCTATGCCGCGCGTGCCGCCGCCGCCGGCCTTCTGGGCAGAGACGTCGACCCGTTCCTGGTCGTCGATGCCCTCTCGATCGGCGCGGACAGTGTTGCGGAAGGGTGGATGCAATCCTTCCACACCGACCCGCCGGAATCGCTGCGCTGAGACAAGAACAGTGGAAGCAAGCTCATTTGCTTCCACGCCTCAGACGATGGGTGACACTATGTCCAAAACGAAAACCAGCACGATCAACCTGGCCGGCTTCGATTTCCAGCAGTTGGTCGTCTATGTCGGGTTTCTGGCAATTTTCCTGTTCTTCGCCGTGACCCTCCACGACCACGGCTTTCTGACCCAGCGCAACCTCTCGAACATCGTGCTGCAAACGGCTCCGGCGACGATCATGGCCATCGGGCTGGTGTTCGCTCTTTCCGCAGGCGAGATCGACCTGAGCTTCGGCTCCATCGTCGCGGTGTCCGCGCTGTCCGCGGCGGTCGCGATGCAAAGCTACGGCATGGCGGTCGGCGTGGTCGCGGGGCTCGGTGCCGGCATCCTGATCGGCGCCTTGAACGGGGCCCTGGTTGCCTATCTCAAACTGCCGTCGTTCCTCGTGACCCTGGCGACAATGGGCCTGTTTGCCGGCATTGCGCGGTCCATGACCGATCTGCGCTCGATCCCGGTGACCAACGACACCTTCACCGGCATCTTCGGGTCGGGAAAGCTGTTCTCGGTCCCGTCCCTTGTCTACTGGACGATCATCGGGATCGCGCTTGGGCATCTGGTCTATCGCCACACCAAATTCGGCGCCCATGTGCTGGCCACCGGCGACAACGCGCGCGCGGCGCAGGTGTCCGGGATCAAGGTTCCGCGCGTTCGCTTCTTCGTTCTGACGATCTGCGGCGCCACGGCCGGGCTCGCTGGCCTGCTTTATTCGGGCCGTCTGCAAGCGGCGAAATACACGCTCGGCGAGAGCGACCTGATGACGGTCATCGCCGCGGTCATCGTCGGCGGAACCGCCTTGAATGGCGGCAAAGGCTCGGTGATCGGCGCGCTCGTGGGCTCTCTGATGATGGGGATGCTGAACAACGGGCTGATCCTGATGAACCTCAAGGTCTCCGACCAGATGATCGTCCGGGGCCTGATCATTCTCCTGGCCGTCGCGGTTTCGCTCCGCGACAGCAAACGCTGAGCGAGGACACAGACCATGTTTCTGGATGTACTGATCCGCCGAAACCCGGGCTTCATCGAGGCCGCCATGGCCCTGCACCAATCGGGCGCAATTCCTGCCAACTCCTACGTGCTGGATCTCGACGCGGTCGAAAACAATGCGAGGTCCTTCACCAGCACCGCCAACGGGCTCGGGCTCAAGACCTTTGCGATGACCAAACAGGTCGGGCGGCACTCCGGGTTCTGCCAGGCGGTCATGCGCGGGGGGATTAGCCGATCCGTCGCGGTGGATATGGACTGTGCCGTCGCCTGCCACCGGGCCGGATTGAAGACCGGACATCTCGGCCACCTAGTGCAGGTGCCGCAGCGGGATGCAGACTTTGCGGCGTCAAAGCTGCAACCCGATTTCTGGACGGTCTTCAACGATGACAAGGCCGGTGAGGCCGCGGCCGCTGCGCAGAAGGCAGGACGGGTGCAAAACCTGCTGGCGCGCATCCAGACCGATGGCGACACGTTCTATCGCGGTCACGAGGGCGGGTTCCAAGCCCGTGACATCTGCTTGGTGGCCGATCGGATCGATGCTCTGGAGGGGGGCAGGTTTGCCGGGATCACCACCTTCCCGGCGCTGTTGTTCGATCAGGAAAGCCGCAAGGTGATACCGACGCCAAATCTGACCACTCTGGCCCGGGCGTCGGAGGCGCTGGCGGCGGCCGGGCGGAGGGACATCGAGATCAACGCACCGGGCACCAATTCGGCCGTGGTTCTGGCCGCTCTGGCCGAAGCCGGCGCGACCCAGGTCGAACCCGGCAATGCGCTGCACGGCACCACGCCGCTTCACGCGGTCGAGGATCTCCCCGAGGCGCCGGCCGTGCTCTACCTCACCGAAGTGTCGCATCACCACGGCGGCAACGCCTTCTGCTTCGGGGGTGGCCTCTATATCGACCCGGTTTTCCCGAAATACGATGTAAAGGCCATCGTGTCCGGGGAGCCAACGAGTTCGCGCCGGGCGCTGGCCAACGTCGAGATCCCTGACTACGCGGCCATCGACTACTACGGCATGATCGACGCAACCGGCCCGGTAAAACCGAAGACCGGCGACACGGTCGTGTTCGGGTTCAGGGGACAGGCGTTTGTCACCCGCGCCAATATCGTCGGTGTCTCGGGTGTGTCTTCGGGGACCCCGCGCGTCACCACCATCGAAAACATCTTCGGCGAGGCCCTCGCGTGGCCGGAAAGGGCTCTGTCATGACATCCGACACATGCGTTCTCTCGCTACGAAACATCCACAAGGCGTTTGGGGGCGTCGTCGCGATCCAGGACTTTTCGCTCGATCTCCATGCCGGTGAAATCGTGGCCCTGGTCGGGGACAACGGCGCCGGGAAATCGACCCTGATCAAGATGGTGTCCGGCGTGTATTTCCCCACCTCGGGCGAGATATTGCTCGACGGGGAGCCCACGACCTTCAGCGATGCCAGTTCGGCGCGCAGCAAGGGCATCGAGGTTGTGTATCAGGATCTGGCCCTGGCCGATCAGCAACCTGTGTTCATGAACATGTTCCTGGGGCGTGAACTGACGAAACCGCCGTTCGGTCTGCTGGACAAGGCGCGGATGCGCCGGGAATCCCAAGCTCTCGTCGACGAACTTGATGTCCGCATCCCGTCGGCAAGCTCTACGATCAGAGACCTGAGCGGCGGGCAGCGCCAGGGGATTGCGATTGCCCGCGCAACCTCGTGGGCCAGCAAGCTGATCCTCCTGGACGAGCCCACGGCCGCTCTCGGTGTGGCCGAAACCGCGCGGGTGGAAGAGTTGATCGCAAGTCTCAGAGAACGGAACCTCGCCATCCTGATCATCAGCCACAGCCTGGATCAGGTCTTCCGCCTGTCCGACAGAATCTGTGTCCTTCGCCGGGGAGAGCAGATCGGAATTCGCGAGACTGCAAAAACCGACAAGAACGAAATCGTCTCGATGATCACCGGAGTCGCCTGACATGGACCATGCCACCAAGTCGGTGATGGCCCGCGAGATCGGCGAGATCCCCGACGTTCTCATCCGCCAGGTCAACGAAGGCCTGTCTCGGTATCTGAGCGCCGGAAGGCAACTCGCCGCCTCAAACCCGCGCGGCTTCGTCACCTGCGCCCGCGGCACGTCGGATCACGCGGCAACTTTTTCAAGTATCTCATGGAAATCCGGACGGGTCTGCCGGTCGCGTCGATCGGTCCGTCGGTGGCCTCGGTCTACGGGTCCCGGTTGAAACTGACAGACTTCGTCTGCGTGACCGTCTCGCAGTCAGGCGCAAGCCCGGATCTCGCGGTGTTGCAGAAGGCCGCCGGCGATGGCGGCGCGTATACTTTGGCGATCCTGAATGAAACCGACAGTCCGGTCGGCCGCGGGGCCGATACAGTGCTGCCAATCCTGGCGGGCCCGGAGAAAGCGGTCGCCGCGACCAAGTCGTATGTCGGCTCGCTGTTTGCGATTTTGGGATTTGTCGCGGGTTTCATCGGCGACCGGGAGCTCGAGAGCGCGTTGCGCGGCTTTCCGGATATCGCCCGCGCGGCGCTTGAGTGCGATTGGTCGAAAGCGCAGCTTGCGCTCGCGCGGGCGGGATCCGTCTTTACCATAGGCCGGGGCCCCGGCCTTGCCGTTGCGGCAGAAGCGGCGCTGAAGCTGAAAGAAACCTGCCGTATTCACGCAGAAACCTTTTCATCGGCAGAAGTGCTGCATGGTCCCGTGGTTTTGGCCGACAGGACGTTTGCCGCTCTTCTTTTCGATCCGGAAGACCAGTCGCAAGGATCGGTTGCGGCCGCTGCCAACGCAATGCACAACAAAGGGGCAGCCGCTTTCTCAAGTTCGACACGAGCGGCTTCCGGAACCGACCTCAAGGTTCCTGCCGTCGCCCACGAGCACCTCCTTGCATTGGTCCAGATCATTGCATTCTACAGGTTCGTAGAAGCACTGGCCCGAAACCTCGGAGAAAACGCCGATGCACCCGTCGGCCTCAACAAGGTGACGGAGACAGTCTAGGATCTCGGGCCATCGCGAGACCCGTTTCAGAAGTGGGTCTGTGTCCCGCGCTGCGCATTTCCAGCCCAGAACGACACGACGGATGCAGCGTCGCGTTCCTCGACACACGCGGCGGCGGCATATCGCACCCTGAAAATGGCGGTTCTGCGAAGGCAGGGCGCCAGCCGTAGGCCGCTGGTTTTCCCGCCCGATTCAACAGCAGCTTTGTCCGTAGTCCGTCGCGCGCCACGCTGCCGTTGAATGCCTGCTTCGCATCCCATTCTGCGTTTTGTCGCGGGTGTGTCGCCTGCACCGAAGTCGAGGTCCTTGCGGGCAGCTGCCCCCGATTTGACCGCAGGGTCTGTGATCTTTCTAAATGGGGCGATCTCCGACATCGAAACCGATAAGAGCCTGCGGTCCATCGCCACGCTTTTGGCGTTGGCTATGGTGCTGAACGCTGGGATCTCAGACTTCCTCCCGTACGGTGAAACCCGGGACATGGTCAGCGCCACCCGGATGAAGCGGGAGGCCGGGATCATGCAACTGGTGCACGGGCTATCCGGCCAAGAGCTCGAAGTCGCGTTGGCCCGGGTGGAGGCGCTGGCAGAGCAGGGGTCGGCGCTGACCATGCCAAGGAAGTGTCCTACCGGGCGGGAAGCGGGCACTCGACAGGTGATTTATCGACCGCGCGCTTTTGGGCCGAAGCGGACGCTGGTGCCGACGCGACTTGTCCGTCGCGTGCCGGGCTTTCATCCCTGCCCATGCAAACGTTGAGCATGCCAGGCGAGGTGGTCGGGCATGAAGGTCGAAATGAAGAAGTACGAGTGGTCGTAGCCGGCCTGGCGGCGCAACGTCAGCGGGATACCCGCCTCTGCGCAAGCCGCTTCCAGCAGGCTCCGGGCGGAGTTGCTCTTCGAGGAACCCGTCCGCCGTGCCCTGGTCGACGAGCAGATCCGGCAGCCGCGCCCCGGCGGCGATCAGGCGGCAGGCGTCGTATTCCGCCCAGCCGGCTTCGTCCGCGCCGAGGTAGCCGGTGAGGGCTTTGCGCCCCCAGGGCACCTGGGAGGGCGCGACGATGGGAGCGAAGGCCGAGACGGCCCGGAACCGGTCCGGATTGCGCAAGGCCATGGTCAATGCCCCGTGACCGCCCATGGAATGGCCGAGGATCGACTGGCGCGCCATGTCGGCCGGGAATTGCGCCGCGATCAGGTTCGGCAGGTCGGCCTCGAGGTAGTCGCGCATCCGGTAATGGATGTCGAAAGGTTCGACCGTGGCGTTGAGGTAGAAGCCGGCGCCGAGGCCGAAATCATAGGCGCCGCCCGGGTCGTCGGGCACGCCGGCGCCGCGCGGGCTGGTGTCGGGGGCGACGAAAATCAGCCCGTGTTCGGCACAGGCCGCGCGGAACTCGCCCTTTTCGGTCACGTTGGCCTGGGTGCAGGTGAGGCCCGAGAGATACCACACCACCGGGAGACGGGCTCCCGGGGGTGGTCCGGAACGAAGACGGAAAACTCCATCGTCGTCCCGGTCGCGAGGGATTCGTGCTGATACACGCCCTGCGTGCCGCCGTGGCTGCGCGAGGTGGAAACGGTCTCCATCGCGCTCAATACTCCACCACCGCGCGGATCGACTTGCCGGCATGCATCAGGCTCGAAGCCTTCGTTGATCTCGTCGAGGGTGAGCTTGTGGGTGATCATCGGGTCGATCTCGATCTTGCCGTCCATGTACCAATCGACGAATTTCGGCACGTCGGTGCGGCCTTTGGCGCCGCCGAAGGCGGTGCCTTTCCAGACCCGGCCGGTGACCAGCTGGAACGGGCGGGTCGAGATCTCGGCGCCGGAGGGGGCGACGCCGATGATGACCGAGACGCCCCAGCCGCGGTGGCTGCATTCGAGCGCATCGCGCATCACCTTGACGTTACCGGTGGCGTCGAACGAGTAATCCACCCCGCCGATCTGGTCCGCACCGCGCTTGGTGAGGTCGACGATCGCCTGCACGGTATTGTCGACCTTGGACGGGTTGATGAAATGGGTCATGCCGAATTTCTTCGCCATCTCGGCCTTGTCGTCGTTGAGATCGACACCGATGATCATGTCGGCGCCGGCCATCCGGAGCCCCTGGATCACGTTCAGCCCGATGCCACCGAGGCCGAAGACCGCCGCGGTCGAGCCGATCTCGACGCCGGCGGTGTTGATGACCGCACCGATGCCGGTGGTCACGCCGCAGCCGATGTAACAGATCTTGTCGAAGGGCGCGTCGTCGCGCACCTTGGCCAGCGCGATCTCGGGCATCACGGTGTGGTTGGCGAAGGTCGAGCAGCCCATGTAGTGGTAGATCGGGGTGCCGTCGAGCATCGAAAACCTCGTGGTGCCGTCGGGCATCAGCCCCTGGCCCTGGGCGCCGCGGATCGCGGTGCAGAGGTTGGTCTTGCCCGAGAGGCAGGAGGGGCATTCGCGGCATTCGGGCGTGTAGAGCGGGATCACGTGATCGCCGGGCTTCAGGGTCGTGACCCCTTCGCCGACTTCCAGCACGACGCCGGCGCCCTCATGGCCGAGAATGCAGGGGAAGATCCCCTCCGGGTCGTCGCCGGAGCGGGTGAATTCGTCGGTGTGGCAGAGGCCTGTGGCCTTGATCTCGATCAGGACTTCGCCGGCCTTGGGGCCGTCTAGGTTCACTTCCATGATTTCGAGGGGTCTGCCGGCTTCGAGGGCAACGGCGGCACGGGTGCGCATCTGGGTGTTTCCTTGCTGTTGGTGGTGGGCGCCACACGGGCGCCGCGGGGTTTGAGATTGCGGAAATAGGGGTCAGTGATTGTCCGGCGGATTGACGCGGGCGCCGGCGGCGAGACAGGCGAGGTCGGGCGAGGTGAGCGCTTCGAGAAAGGCGACAAGGTCGGCGGTTTCGCCCGCGTCCAGCCCGAGCGGGCGGATGCGCGGATCCTGCTCCGGATGCCCGGCGCCGCCCTGATTGTAGAAGGCGACGACCTCTTCGAGCGAGGCGAGCGCGCCGTCGTGCATATAGGGCCGGGTCATGGCGACGTTGCGCAGACTCGGCGTGCGAAACTTCCAGCGGTCGTCGGGGTCTTCGGTGACTTCGTAGCGGCCGAGATCGGCCTCGCGCACCCGGATGAAGGCGTCGATCGCGGTTTGCGGCATCGGGTGGTACACCCCCGGGGCAACCTGCACCAATGTCCTCTCGACCGGCATCTGGCGGCGGCGTTCCTGCAGCCAGCCATGGCCGGTGTCGTGAAACTGCTGGTCGGTGAACAGGGCGTGGTCTTCGTCAATGAGGTGGCAGCTCGCACACTCGGCCTTGCCGGTGAACAGCGCGAAGCCGCGCTGCGCGTCCGCGTCCATCGCGCTGTCGTCGCCCGCGTAGTACCAGCGGTCGAACGGCGTGTTGGCGGCGGTCAGGCTGCGCTGGTAGGTGGCGAGCGCCATGCCCATCCGGTCGACCGAGGCCGGCGCCGCGAAGGCCGCCTGGAACATCTCTTCGTAGTCCGGAAGGGCATTGAGCAGGGCGATCACGCCCCCGGCCGAGGGGTTGGCCATCTCGTGATGGGCCGTCAACGGCACGAGGTACTGGGTTTCGAGCATCGGGTCGCGGCCGTCGTGGAACAGGGTCTCGTAGAAGGCGACGTTCAGGTTCGTGGGCGCATTGCGCTTGCCGCTGCGCCCCTCGACGCCGACGGCGGTCAGGATCTCCCAGTGGACAAAAGCTTGCTCGGGCACGTGGCACATGGCGCAGGACATGGTCTTGTTGATCGACAACCGCCGGTCGAAGAAGAGCTTTCGACCGAGCTCGATCTTCTCGACCGTGGGTGGGTTGTCCTCAGGGTAGGGCACCGGCGGCAGGCCGGTTTGCGGCACCAGAATGCGTTCGAGCGCGTGCTCCGACCAGCGGCCGGTTTCC
>JAWKXC010000031.1:0-39060 GCA_041397205.1 Paracoccaceae bacterium | reverse complement strand
ATGCTCACCCTTGCCGCCGTCGGCCTCAACTGGGGCGGGCTCGCCGGCCTGATGCCCGACATCAAGGCGGCCGTCGCCGCCTCCGACGCCGAGCTCGGAGCGGCGCTGCTCGCGCCCGCGCTGGGCTCGATGATCGCGCTGTTCTTCGCGCCGCGGTTCGGACAGTTCGCCGGCACCCTGGCGCTGCCGCTCTCCGGCCTCGGCATCGTCGGCGCGATCCTCCTGCCCATCCTCGCGGTCTCGCCCCTCACCCTCGGGATCGCGCTGTTCTTCACCGGCGCCACCGTGGCGCTCGCCGACATGACCGCCAACGTCCGCATCGCCCAGCTCGAGGCGCGCCGCGGGCTGCATCTGCAAAGCGTCAACCACGCGGTGTTCTCGCTGAGCTTCGGCCTCACCGCCTTCGCCGTCGCCTTCGCCCGCCAGGCGGGGTTCGGCCCGGCCGAGGTGCTGCCGGTGATCGCGGTGGCGGCGCTGGCGGTGGTGCTCCTCGCCTGGGATCGTGCGGCGCTGCCGCCGATCGACGACCCGGCCGACCTCGCCAAGGGCGCGACCCCGCCCTGGGGCGTGGTGCTGGTCGCCGGCGTGATCCTGTTCGCGGGCTTCGTCGGGGAGAACGCCACCGAGGCCTGGTCGGCGCTCCATATCGAGCGCACCCTCGGGGCCCCTGCGGGCGAAGGCAGCTTCGGCCCGGCGACCCTGGGCCTGGTGATGTTCCTCGGCCGCCTCGGCGGCCAGTTCGCCGCCAGCCGCTTCGGCGAGGCCCGGCTGATCCTCGTCTCGGCGGTGCTCGGCAGCCTCGGCGCGGTCATCATCGCGCTCGCGCCGACCAAGGCGGTGGTGCTCGCCGGCGTCGCGGTCGTGGCCCTCGGCATGGCGGTGATCGTGCCGGCGACCAATTCCATCGTCGGCCGCGCGGTCTCCGACGCGGCCCGGCCGGTGGCGATCTCGCGCGCCTGGATGGCGGGGCTCGTCGGCTTCTTCATCGGCCCGGCGATGATGGGCGGGCTCGCCGAGCTTGCCTCGCTCCGGCTCTCTTTCGCCGCCGTCGCGCTGATTGTGGCGACGATCGTCCCCGCGGTGCTGGCGCTGAACCGCCGGGCAGGGTAGGGCGGCCACACACCGCCTGCCGATGCGCCCGCAGCCCGGCGCCCGCCCCGCAGCGAGCCCCCCGATGCGCCGCGCCAGTGCCGGTCCGCGCGGCCTGTCCCGGTCGACCTCCCGCGTCCCGGCACCGGCACGCCGACCCCGTCCATCCCCTCTTCTTTGGTTCGAAAATACCTCGGGAGGGGTCCGGGGAGGGCAGCGCCCTCCCTGGCGGGCCGCCGGCGCGCAGCGCGGCGAAATCCCCGGAACGAAATCCCTGCTCGGGCCCCCCGGGCCAGACCAATCAGCCCAGCCCCCGCAGGCGAGCCCGTCGGGCCCCTTCGGCCCGCCTGCCAGACCCCTCAGGCCGGACCCCTTCAGGCCCAATCGCCGGAAAACCCGCGCGGCACCCGCAGGATGTCGCGCGTGACGTTGTTGATGTCGCGGTGGCCGCAGAACGCCATCGACTTGTCGAGCTCCATGTGGATCACCTCGAGCGCCCGGTCACCCCCGCCTCGCCCATCGCGCCGAGCCCGTAGATATAGGCCTGCCTGATCATCGTGCCCTGGCGCCCATCGCGATCGCCTTGAGCACGTCCTGGCCTGAGCGGATGCCGCTGTCGAGCCAGACCTCGACCTTGTCGCCCACCGCCTCGACGATCGGTTCCAGCGCCCGGATCGACGAGATCGCCCCGTCGAGCTGGCGCCCGCCGTGGTTCGACACCACGATCGCGTCGGCCCCGATCTTCGCCGCCATCACCGCGTCTTCGGGCTCCATGATCCCCTTCAGGATCAGCTTGCCGCCCCACATGTCGCGGATCTGCTCGACCTGGTTCCAGTCGAGCCGCGGGTCGAACTGTTCCGCCGTCCAGGCCATCAGGTCGGAGGGATCCGACACCCCTTCGACATGGCCGACGATATTGCCGAACTGGCGCCGCTTCGTGCCCAGCATGCCGAGCCCCAGCGCCACTTGGTGGCGAGGTTGACCATGTTGGCGAGCGTCGGCTTCGGCGGCGCGGAGAGGCCGTTCTTGATGTCCTGGTGCCGCTGCCCCAGCATCTGCAGATCCAGCGTCACCACCAGCGCCGAGACCTTCGCCGCCTTCGCCCGCTCGATGATCCGGCGCAGGAAGTCCTGGTCGCGCATCACGTAGAGCTGGAACCAGAACGGTTTCGTCACATGCGCGTCGACATCCTCGATCGAACAGATCGACATCGTGGTCAGCGTGAACGGCACGCCGAAATTCTCCGCCGCGCGGGCGGCGAGGATCTCGCCGTCGGCATGCTGCATGCCGGTGAGCCCGACCGGCGACAGCGCCACCGGCATCGCCACCTCCTGGCCGATCATCGTCGTCTTCGTGGTCCGGTTGGTCATGTCGACCGCCACCCGCTGGCGCAGCCGGATCTCGGCGAAATCCGAGCTGTTCTCGCGGAAGGTCTGCTCGGTCCACCTGCCGGTCTCGCAATACTCGTAGAACATCTTTGGCGCGCGGCGACGGTAGATGCGGTGCAGGTCGTCGATGGTGGTGATGACGGGCATGATGTCCTCCGTTTCGCCGGTTTTGCCAATCCGTCGCGCTCCGCGCAAGGGTCTTGGGCTTGCCTGCGCGGCGGGTTCGGGTATTCGTCGCGCAGAGAGACGGAAAGTGGACATGTCACCGATCCTGATGGGAACCCTGGGCGGGCTGGTCGCCGCCGCCGCCACCACCGGCGGCGCCCTGCCGGCGATGTTCGGCCGGTCGATGAGCCAGCGCATGGCCGACACGCTGCTCGGCTTTGCCGCCGGGGTGATGCTGTCGGCCGCCTATTTCTCGCTGATCCTGCCCGGGATCGACGTGGCGACCGAGCTCTACGGCTCCGTGGTGCTGGCGGCGGGTGTCGCCGGGATCGGCATCGCGCTCGGCGCGCTCTTCGTCTGGACGCTCGACAAGCTGCTCCCGCACGAGCATTTCAAGACCGGACGCGAGGGCGCCGATGCCGGCCATCTCGCCCGGATCTGGCTCTTCGTGATCGCGATCACCATCCACAATTTCCCCGAGGGGCTGTCGATCGGCGTCGCCTTCGGCGGCGACGCGGCCAAGGGGTTCTCGGTGATGACCGGGATCTCGATCCAGGACGTGCCCGAGGCTCGCCGTGGCGGTGTCGATGATCGGGCCTTGGCTATTCCCGGTTCAAGGCCTTCCTGGTGACCGCGGCCACCGGCCTCGTCGAGGTGCTCGGCGGCTTCCTCGGCGCGGCGGCGGTGAGCCTGTCGGGGCAGCTCCTGCCCTGGGGCCTCACCTTTTCCGCAGGCGCCATGCTCTCATCATCAGCCACGAGATCGTGCCCGAGACCCACCGCAACGGCCACCAGGACCGCGCCACCACCGGGCTGCTCTTCGGTCTCATCCTGATGATGTTTCTCGACGTCACGCTCGGCTGACGCCGCATCACGGTTGCGCGCGTGGCCGGCGCCGGGACTCGCGCCCGGGAAAGGCCTCGGGCATCATCGGAGAATGCACAAACGCCTCGTCCTCCTCGCCGCCCCCCTTGCCGTCGCCCTGTCCCTGCCGGTGCGCGCGGATATCCCCGAGATCGCCGCCGCCCGCGCCGAGGGGCAGGCGATCCACGTGGACCCTCGCCCATCCCGACACCGGCTGGGACCATTATGCCGACGGCTGGGAAGTGGTGACCGAAGACGGCACCGCGCTCGGCCTGCGTGTCCTCGCCCATCCGCACGAGACCGAACAGCCCTTCACCCGCAGCCTGAGGCTCGACGCCCCGCTGCCGGAGGCCCGGTCTACGTCCGCGCGCGCTGCAACGTCGACGGCTGGGGCACGGACCTGGTCGCGATCACGCGGTAGGCCCGGCGACAGTCCCTGCACCAGTTCCGGCGAAAGCCCAGGCACCGCGCCACCAGCGACGCGCGACAGCCGGTCCGGGCGAACGCCGCGCGCGCGGCGTTGCCAACCGGGCGCGCCCGTTTCCCCGGCCGCACCCGCCCCCGGATCGGCGACCGCGCAGCCCCCCCAACCGCCCCCTTGCCATCGCCCGCGCAATCCGGCCAACTCGCCGCATGGATCTCGCAGCCCTCCTCGCCGCCTTCACCCCGGTCGACGCAATCGCCGCGGTCACCCTCCTTGCCGCCTGGCTCGGGATCGGCTGGCGGATCGAGCATTCCTCGCCGAAACGGCCTTCGGTCGGACGGATCGTCACCCAGTACCGGCGCGACTGGATGGTGCAGATGATCACCCGCGAGCCGCGGATCTTCGACAGCCAGGTGCTGTCCACCCTGCGTGAAGGCACCAGCTTCTTCGCTTCCGCTTCGATGATCGCCATCGGCGGCGGGCTCGCGCTGATGGGTGACCCGACCCGGCTCACCGGGCTGGTGCCGCATCTCGGCGGCGCCACGCCGCCCGATTTCGTCTGGACGATCAAGCTCGCCCTGCCGGTGCTGCTGCTCGTCAGCGCCTTCCTCGCCTTCGTCTGGTCGCACCGGCTGTTCGGCTATTGCGCCATCGTCATGGCTTCGGTGCCCAACGATCCCGCCGATCCCGCGGCGCGGCCCCGCGCGGACAAGGCCGCCGAGATCAACATCACCGCGGCCCGCAGCTTCAACCGCGGCCTGCGCGCGGTCTATTTCGCCATGGCGGCGCTCGCCTGGCTCGCCGGCGCCGTGCCGCTGCTCCTCGCCACGCTGGTCACTCTCGTGGTACTCTGGCGGCGCGAATTCGCCTCCCGGTCGCGCCAGGTGCTGCTGCAGCCGGATGCCGATTAGCCGCGCCCCGGCAGCGTTGACAGCCCCGGCCGGGCGGGATCATGGTGTGCCATCCCCGCCGGGACACCGGCAAAACCCACCGCCGGGAGACCGGCAAAACCCACCGCCGGGAGACCGGCAATCACCACTGCCGGGAGACCGGCAATCACCACTGCCGGGAGACCGGCAATCCCCACCGCCGGGCGACCGGCTTCCGGCTCCGGCGGCCCCTCATTCGGGCAAGCGGACCAGACCATGTACCTTCCCTCCCTCCCACGCCGCACCGCGCGCGCGCTCCCCTGTCTCGCCGTCCTCGCCACCCTGGCGGCGCCTGCGCAGGCGATGACCTTCCGCCTGATCCAACCGGTCGAACTCGCGGGCTCCGGCATGCGCCCCAGCCACATGATCCTCGGCGAAGGCCCGATCCAGCCCGGCGATGCCGAGGCCTTCGCGGCCTTCATGGCGGGGCAGGCGCCGACCGACCACATCGCCGGCGTGCAATGGGGGATCGCGCTCAATTCCCCGGGCGGGGTGCTGACCGAAGGCGTCCGCCTCGGCGAGGCCTTCCGCGACCACGTGGTGACCACGATCGTCCTCAACGGACAGTCCTGTGAAAGCGCCTGTGCCGTGGCCTATCTCGGCGGTGCCGCCGCCTATGCCGTGAGCCTCGCGACCGAACGGCTGCTGCAACCCGGCGCCCGGCTCGGGTTCCACGGCATCGCCGTGCCCGATGGCGCGATGGCGGCGGCCAACGATACCCTCGACCTCGCCCGCACCACCAATGCCGTGGTCCGCGACTATGCCGTGCGGATGGGCGTCGAGGATGACGGCCTGGTGCAGAGCCTGTTCAACACCCCGCCCGAGGCGATGGAATACATCGACACCGCCCGCGAAATCCTCGGCCTCGGCGTGACCCTCGCGGTCGACCCCTACGGGACGCCCGAAGGCTGGGCGGTCAATGTCTGCCGGGCTTTGACCGGCGACATTCTCGACGGGTTGCGGATGCTCGGCGAGGAAGACCGGGTCGCTACAAATGCCGACCGGATCGGCACGGTCGAGGCGCTGCGCAACCGCCTGCTCGCGGCGCGCGCGGCGCTGATCGGTGCGGACGAACGGCTCTCGAAGGCGCTCGCCAAGGCCCCCGCCGACACCGCGCTCTCGGTGCTGCTCGGCCAGCCGACCTGGCTCGACCCGGCCACCCTCGACGCCTGGGAAGTGCCCCTCGACCGCGGTGCCGGGTTCTACTACGACAGCTGTGTCGCCATTGCCGGCTACGGATCGCTCACCGCGGTGGTGGTCGACAGCGTCGCGGGCGAGGCACGGATGCAGAGCTACGGACCGCTCCACGGCTTCCCGCCCGACATGGCGCTCTGGTAGGCGGCTCGGCCGCAGCGTCCCTTTCGGTGCCGCGAGCGTCCCGACCCGTGCCATCGGGCGCGCGGGGTCGCAGGACCCGCGGTCAGCCGCGCAGGTTCGCCCGCAGCCCGCCGCGCCGCCGCCGCCCTCGACCAGCCAGGCCAGCACCGCGAGCCCCGCGGCGATCACCAGCATCAGCCAGCCGGCGCCAGCGGCGTGATCGTCAGCGCCTCGACCACATAGGCCTCGCGCGGCGTGTAGCCGATCCAGCCGCGCCCCGCCGCCGTGCGGCCCGGCCGCACCGGCCGCAACGCCGGCGTACCGTCTTCGAGTGCGATGTCGCCGCCCGAGACCGCGGCGAGCACCGGCGCCAGCACCGCGCCGGTGGCGATGGTCCTCGAATTCGCGGGGAGGCGGGGCCGAGCGCGATCACGGTCTCGATCTCGCCCTCGGCGAGCCGGTAGAGCCCCATCGCCGGCGCCTCGTAGACCGCCTCGTACTGCCCGGGCGCGACCTCGCGCAGCGCCAGCGCGGTCTCGCTGCCGTCGGGGGCGGTGACCACCACCTCGCGCGCGCCGGTCCCGAGCGTGCGCCGGGTGATCGTCATCGTGGCACCTTCCGCGGTCGCGGTCATCGCCTCCTCTTCGAGCTCAGGCTCTTTCATCGACCAATGCGCGACCCGGCGCAGCAGTTCGAGCTGCGGCCCGCCGCCCTCGAAGCCGCGCGACCACAGCCAGGGGTGATCGGAGGTCAGCAGCGCCACCCGGCCCTCGCCGACCCGGTCGAGCACCAGCAGCGGCGCACCTTCCGCGCCGGTCATCGCCACCATCCCCTCGGCGCCGGTCATGTCGACCTCGATCTGCCTGAGCCACCGCCCCCAGCCGCCTTCGGGGGCATAGTCCGCGAGCCCATGGGTGACCGGGTGGCGCTCGCCGAGCTCGGTCACCACCGGCAGGAACGGTTCCTCGATCAGCCGCGCGGTCACCCGCCCCGGCAGCACCTCGCCCAAAGGCGAACGCGCGAGCGACTGCACCCCGGCATAGTCGGGCCCCGCCGAGATCAGCACCGCCCCGCCGCGCTCGATATAGTCGCGCACCGAGGCGAGGTAGCTCGCGGGCAGGATCCCGCGCAACATGTAGCGGTCGAAGATGATGAGGTCGAACTCGTCGATCTTCTCAAGGAACAGCTCTTGGGTCGGGAAGGCGATGAGCGACAGCTCGGTCACCGGCACCCCGTCCTGCTTGTCGGGCGGGCGCAGGATGGTGAAGTGGACGAGGTCCACCGCGCTGTCGGATTTCAAAAGGTTGCGCCAGGTCCGGGTGCCGGGATGCGGCACGCCCGAGACCAGCAGCACCCGCAGCCGGTCGCGCACCCCGTTCACGCTGACCACGGCGGCGTTGTTGCGGTCGGTCAACTCGCCCTCGGCCTCGGCCAGCGTGAACTGCACCACGTTCTGGCCGCCATGGGTGAGCGTGATCGGCAGCGCGAGCTGGCGCCCGATCGGCACGTCATGTTGCGTCGGTTCGTCGCCGTCGATCGAGATCTCCAGCGTCACCCGCTCATCGCCCGGCGCGGCCCCCATGTCTTCGATCCGGAGCTCGATCTGCTGTTCCTCGCCGATGATGGCAAAGGCCGGGGCGGCGGTGATGTGCAGGCGGCGGTCCCAGTCCGCGTCCCGCCCGGTGCGCAGGAGGTGCAGCGGTGCCCCCAGCTCCGGCGCGGCTTCGAGGTCGTGCACCCGCCCGTCCGAGACCAGCACCACCCCCGCCACCCGGTCGCGCGGCAGATCGGCCAGCGCTTCGCTGAGCGCGGTCATCGCCAGCGTGCCACGGTTGTCCGCGCCGTCGCCCACGGTCGCGCGCCGGATCTCCAGCCCGCGCGCCTGCGCCTCGCGCTCCAGCGCCGCAAGCGCCGCGGCGCTCTGGTCGGCGCGGTCATCGAGACGCTGCGAGGCGCTTTCGTCGACCAGCACGACGAGGATGTCCGACAAGGGCGCGCGCTCCTCGGTCTGCAGCGACGGCTGCGCCAGCGCGACCAGCAGCGCGCCAGCGGCGAGCGCGCGCAGAGGCCAGCCCGCCAGCCCCCGCCAGAGCGCGACGATCAGCAGGGCAGAGAAGAGCGCCCCCGCACCCCAGATCGCGGGCCAGGGCACCAGGGGCGCGAAGACCACCGAGGCCGCGTTCATTGCCCCAGCCTTTCGAGCAGCGCCGGCACGTGGACCTGGTCGGATTTGTAATTGCCGGTCAGCACATGCATCACCAGGTTCACCCCGAAGCGGTAGGCAAGCTCGCGCTGCCGCTCGCCGGCATAGCCGCGGCCCACCGGCAAAAGCGGCATGCCGTTGTCATCGACGGCCCAGGCCGCGGCCCAGTCGTTGCCGCCGATCACCACCGGGGTGACCCCGTCGTTGAGGTTGCGAAACGGCATCCCCTCGGCAAGCTCGGCATCCGCAGGCGCGGCCTCGACCCAGACGTCGCGGCCTGTAAAGCGCCCGGGGAAATCCGTGAGCAGGTAGAAGGTGCGGGTCAGCACGTGGTCGCCCGGGACGGGTTCCAGGGGCGGAATGTCGAGCGGCCGGGCGATCTGGACAAGCCGTGCGCCCTCTGCGGTGGCACCGGAGCCGAAGCCCGCGACATCGGCGTCGCGGGTGTCGAACAGGATCATGCCGCCCGCGCGCAGGTACGCGTTGAGCCGGCCATAGGCGGCGTCCGACGGCAGCTCCTGGGTCGCGGTCACCGGCCAGTAGATCAGCGGATAGGCAGCCAACTCGTCGCGCTCCAGATCGAGCCCCACGGGCGGCGACGGCTCGACCGAGGACCGCATCCAGACCTGGTCCGACAGCCCGGTGAGACCGGCGAGCGAAATCCCGTCGATGGCGGCGTCGCCGGTCACCACATAGGCCAACGTCACGTTGCCGGCGGCGGCGATGGTCGCGGCGTCGACCGCCGAGGCGTCGTCCTGCGCCCGTGCCACCGGGGGCAGGGCGGGCAGGAGGGCCACAGCGAGCAGCACAGCGGTCGCGCCGCGCGCGATCCGGCCCGACAGCGCGAGCGCTGCGAGGATGTCGGCGCCGAGCAGGGCAAGGGCGGCGAGGAACAGCCAGCCGGACAGGTCGCGCTCGGTCTGCACCCCCTGCCATTCCGGGGTGACTCCCGCGGGCCAGTCGGCCGCGGCGAGCGCGGTCTCGGCCCCCACCGCATTGACCGCGATCAGCCGGCTCTCGGCCCGGTAGAGCCCGGGCGGCAGCGCCGGGCCGGGGGTGCCCAGAAGCGCTTCGCCCGGCACGCCGGGCCGGTCGCCCGCTTCTTCGAGGGCGCCGAACCCGTCGAGCAGGCTGTCGGGCAGCCAGGTGGTGCCGGCCAGCTCGCCCCGGTCGGGGGTGCCGGCCCGGGTCGAGATCGCCAGCCGTTCGAGCATCTGCACGAACAGCCCCGACAGCGGCAGCGACGACCATTCGGCGTTGGCGGAAGAGTGGAACAGCACCACCTGCCCGTCGCCGAGCCCCTTGCGGGTGACAAGCGGCGTCCCATCGGCCAGCGCCGCGATGGTGCGTTCGCTGAGCTCGGGGCCGGGCTCGGCCAGCACCTGCGCGGTGACGGTCACATCCTCCGGCACGTCGAGCCCGTAGAAGGGCGAGCCGTCGTCGAAGGGGGCCAGCGCGCGCGGTTCGCCCCAGCTCATGGCCCCGCCCACGGTGCGCCCGCCCGCGCGCAGCCGCACCGGCAGGAGCGGGTCCTCGGCGGCGCCGCGGCCGACATCGGCGGCGGCGAGCTTCGGACCGGCGAAGCGCAAGAGCAGCCCGCCCTGCGCCACCCATTTCGCCAGCGCCTCTTCGTCGCCCGGCGCGAGCGAGGCGACATCCGCCAGAACCACCACGTCCGGGCTCGCCGGCACCACTTCCGCGAGCGGCCCTTCGAGGAGTTCCGCGGTCGGGATCAGCGCCTCGCGCAGGTAGTGGAGCGGGCTCAACAGCTCCAGCCCCTCGCGCCCCGCATCGGCCTCGATCAGCGCCACCTTCCGCCGCCTGAGCGAATCGTCGGCGAGCGTCACGGCGCCGGCCGAGCGCTGCCCGGCGATCTCGAACCGCTGCACCCGGTTGCGCAGCTCCGGCGGCAGCGACAGCTCCAGCTCGGCAGCGCTTTCGCCCGCGCCGAACCCCAGCGTCGCGCTGACCAGTTCGCGCTCGACGCCCGCCGGATCGGGGCCGAAGCCCGAGATCACGATCTCCTGCGCCCCGCCCGCCGGCACCCGTTCGGCCGCGACCCGCACCAGCCCGTCCTCGATCCGCGCCGGGCGCAGGGCGAGCCGCGGGGCAGGCGGCTCCAGCACCCGCAGCGCGCCATGTGCCGCCAGCGCGCGCGCGAGCGCCGCCCGGTCGGGCGTGGCGAGCCCGTCAGAGATCCACACCGTGTCGAAGCCGTCACCCGGGTCGAGCCCCTCGGCCCAGCGCAGCGCTGCGGCATGATCGCTGCCCCAGGCTTCGGGCTGCATCCCGGCAAGACCCGCCGCCGCATCGCCCGCCGCGCGCAACCCGAGCTCAGCCCCGGGAGGCGGCGCCGAGGCCCGCACCACCACCGCCGTGCGCCCGGCCTGGCCGGCCTCCGCCAGCACCGCGCCCCCGGCTTCGAGCCTGAGCCGCCAGTCGGCCGCGGCCGCCCAGCCGTCGTCGAGCACCACCACCAGCGGCCCGCTGCCCGCGTCCCGGGTCTGCGGATTGAGCACCGGCCCGGCGAAGCCGAGGATGATCGCCGCCAGAGCCAGCATCCTGAGCAGCAGCAGCCACCAGGGCGTCCGGTCGGTCTGGGTGTCGCTGTCTTCGAGCCCGACGAGCAGCGTCACACCCGGAAAGGCGCGGCGCACCGGCGCCGGCGGCACCGCGCGCAACAGCCACCACAGCACCGGCAGCGCGGCGAGTGCTGCCAGCAGCCAGGGCGCGGTGAAGCCGAGGGGGCCGAGCACCAGCATCAGAACCGTCCTTCCAGCGCGCGGTAGAGCCACAACAGCGCCGCCGAGGGCGCGGCATCGGTATGGTGGATGTGGTATTGCCAGCCGGTGCGCCGGGCGAGCTCTTCGAGCCGGTCCTTGCGCTCGGCGAGCCGCGCCCGGTAGCGCTCCCGCAGGCCCCCCGCCTCGCGGGTCTCGTGCTGAACCCCGCCGCCCACCGAATGAAACACCGTCCGCCCGTCGAAGGGAAAGGCCTCTTCCGCCGGGTCGAGCACCTGCAGGAGCGCGCCGGTCACGCCGCGGTCGGCGGCGGTGGCAAGCGCCGCTTCCAGCCCGTCGAGCGGCCCGAGGAAATCCGACAGGAACACCGCCCGCGAATGCCGGGGCAGGGTGGCAGTCGCCGGCGCGCCGTAATCGGGCTCGGCGGGGGTGTCGAGCGCGGCGGCGATCCGTTCGAGCTGCAAGGGCCCGCGGAGCGGCGGGCCCGGCGTTTCGCTCAACCCCACCCTTTCGCCGCCGTCGACCAGCAGCACCGCGGTCGCGAGCGCGATCAGCGCCGCCCGCTCGGCCTTGGTCTCATGGCCGGCTCGCGAGCTGAACTGCATCGCCCGCGCCCGGTCGACCCAGAACATCACCGCCTGCGCCGCCTGCCACTCCTTCTCCTGCACGTAGTGCCGGTCGGAGCGCGCCGAGCGGCGCCAGTCGATGCTTCGCGCCGGGTCGCCCGGCTGCGCCCGGCGGTATTGCCAGAAGGCATCGCCCAACCCCGGCCGCCGCCGGCCGTGCTCGCCCAGCACCACGCCGGCCGCGAGATGCCGCGCGCGCGCCAAGAGCGGCGGCAACGGGTCGGCAAGCGCCTCGGCGCGGGGTCTGAGTTGGGTCATGGGCGCGGCGGGGTCATGGCGTCAGGCCGCGGCCTCGGCGGGGGTCATGCCGGCGACGAGGCGGTCGATGATCCCGGACAGGCTCTCGCCGCGCGCCCGCGCCGCATAGCCCAGCGCCATCCGGTGGATCAGCACCGGCCGGGCCAGCGCGCGGACATCCTCCGCAGAGGGCGCGAGCCGTCCGTCGAGCAGGGCGCGCGCCCGCACCAGCAGCATCAGGGCCTGCGCCGCCCGCGGTCCCGGCCCCCAGGCCACCGCGTCCCGCACGTAATCGGGCGCCGTCGCGTCGTCGGGGCGGCAGCTGCGCACCAGATCGAGGATCAGCTCGACGACGCCCTCGCCGACCGGCATCCGCCGCAGCAGGGTCTGGGCCGCCAGCAGCGCTTCGGCGGTGAACACCGGCTCGGCGACCGCGTCCTCGGTTCCGGTCGTCGCCATCAGCATGTCGCGTTCGGCGGCGCGCGTCGGGTAATCGACGTCGATCTGCAAGAGGAACCGGTCGAGCTGCGCCTCCGGCAGCGGGTAGGTGCCCTCCTGCTCCAGCGGGTTCTGGGTGGCGAGCACGTGGAACGGCGCGCCGAGCGCATGGGCCACGCCCGCCACCGTCACTTCGCGCTCCTGCATCGCCTGCAACAGCGCCGACTGGGTCCGGGGCGAGGCGCGGTTGATCTCGTCGGCGAGCAGCAGCTGGCAGAACACCGGGCCGGGGATGAACCGGAACGAGCGTGCGCCGTCCGCGGCCTCTTCCAGCACTTCCGAGCCGAGGATGTCGGCGGGCATCAGATCGGGGGTGAACTGGATACGGCCGTCGTCGAGCCCCATCACCGTGCCCAGCGTCTCCACCAGCCGGGTCTTGCCGAGCCCGGGCAGGCCGATCAGCAGCGCATGGCCGCCGGCGAGCAGCGCCGAGAGCGTGAGGTCGACCACCTGGTCCTGGCCGATGATCCGCCGCGCAACCACGTCGCGCGCCCGGGCAAGGGTCTCGCCCAGCGCCTCGATCTCGGCGACGAGGTCTTCCGGCCCGGTCTCCGCCGGCCCGTTCACGCCCGTCTTGTCCATGCCCTGCCTCCTTGCGATAGTCTCGGCACATTAAAGGCCATGGGCGGCAGGGACACAAATGACAAAAAGGAAAGCGAGCGGAAATCCGGCAGATTCCCCGGCGACCCCGGCGGCGCCCGGGCCGGTTCCCGGCGCGGCGCCGACCGCCGACAGCCTCGCCGCCGCGGCGCGCCGCGCGGTCAACACGGGGCCGGCGCCGGTGCACCTGTGGGATCCGCCCTTCTGCGGCGCGCTCGACATCCGCATCGCCCGCGACGGCACCTGGTTCTACCTCGGCACCCCGATCGGCCGACCGGAACTCGTGAAACTCTTCAGCTCGATCCTGAAGCGCGAGGGCGACGGCTTCTTCCTCGTCACCCCGGTCGAAAAGGTCTCGATCACCGTCGACGACGCCCCCTTTGTGGCGGTCGATTTCGCCGCCGAAGGGCAGGGGGCAGCGCAGCGGATCACCTTCGAGACCAGCCTCGGCGAGACCGCCACGGCCGGCCCGGACCACCCGATCCGCGTCAGCCGCGACCCGGCGACGGGCGAACCCGCGCCCTATGTCGAGATCCGTGCCGGGCTCGAAGCGCTGATCGACCGCAAGAGCTTCTTCCGGCTGGTCGATCTCGGCGTGCACGGCGAGGTCGCGGGCGAGGGCTGGTTCGGCCTGTGGTCGGACGGGCACTTCTTTCCGGTGATCCGGTCTGCGGACCTGCCGGGCTGAGCCGCGCCGCCCGCCGGGCTCCGCACGGTGCTGCCAGTGCGCGAGCAACCGGTTCGTGCAGACCCGGCCCCACCGTCCCGCCAGATTGCCACCGGCAGCGGGCGTCCCCGCCACCGCGCCACGCGCACCTCTCCCGCTTGCCTTGCGCTTGCGCCGCCAGCGCGTTGCAGCGCAATCGCCCCGACCGCAAGACGATCTCCCCCGGATCGACCGCCGGCCGCGCCCGCCGCCGCGCGGCTTCGGGGGCGCATCCCTGAGGTGCAAACCGGCCGCCCGGCTGTCGTCCGCAGGGCGCGCGCTGCTGCCGCCCGGCCCCGGATCCGGACGACCGCGCCGAGGCGCTGCGAAACGGGGGAGCTGCGGAACGCTTGTCGACCCGCCCGATCCCGAGGCGCGGCGATCCCCGTCCCGGCGCGCGCTGTCCCGCGAGGCACATCCCGGCGGTCCCGATGCGGCGCGGCGCAGCTCACGGCAGTCCCGCCCTCACCGTCCCCTCCGAACGATGCCGGCTTCCCGATGCCCGCAGCGGCCAACCCACCCCCGGCCCGCCGCCGCCCCCGCGGGTCCGGGTCCGGCCCCGCACCCGGTTCCGGCCCGGATAAGCCAACTGCGCCGGGCCCAGCGCGCTCCGCTTCGCACAATAACATAGGTTAGCGATAACATTAATAAAATCAATACCCTGACACCCTGTGCGAGCTCGCACATCGCTCGCCCAACTCCCCCGAACCCTCCATCCGCCCCTTCCTTGGTCCGAAAACACCCCGGACCCTCCCGGCGACGACATCGCTTCGCCGGTGCCCGATCCGGTTCCGGGATCTTCCAGGGTTTGGAGGGCTGGTCCCCCAACAAGGGGGCGGGTCTGGCAGGCCGCCAGGTTCAGAGCCCGGTTTCTCCGGCCCCCCGCCGTCCCCCGCGGGGCACGGGGCAAATCCCGGCCCCGACCCCACCCGCCGCTTGCGTCACATCGGCCAAGCGGGTTACCTCCCGGACAAGGAGACCAGATGCCCAAGTTCGCCGCCAACCTCACCTTCCTCTTCCGCGAACTGCCCTTCCTCGACCGCTTCGAGGCGGCGGCCGAGGCGGGGTTCAAGGGCGTCGAGGTTCTGTTTCCCTATGACGACGCGGCCAGCGAGATCACCCGCCGGCTCAGGGCCTTCGACCTCAGGATGGTGCTCATCAACGCCCCGCCGCCCAATTGGGCGGGCGGCGAACGCGGCTTCGCCGCCGTTCCGGGGCTGTCCGACCGCTTCCGCCACGACTTCAAACGCGCCCTGCGGTTCGCCGAGGCGCTCGGCGCCACCCACCTGCACCTGATGGCCGGCCGCGCCCAGGGTCTGGTCGCGCGCAAGACCTATGTCGACAACCTGCGCTGGGCCGCGGCCCAGGCCCCCGCGGCGAGCCTGACCATCGAGCCGATCAACGGCCACGATTTGGAGGGCTATTTCCTCTACGATTTCGACCAGGCGGCCGAGATCCTCGACGAGGTCGGCGCGCCCAACCTGTCGCTGCAATTCGACATGTACCACGCCCAGATGATCACCCATGACGGGATCGGCGTCTGGGAGCGGCATCGGGCGCGGGTGAAGCATATCCAGATCGGCGGCATGCCCGGACGGCACGAGCCGGTGAAAGGCGAGATCGACTACCCCGCCTTCTTCGCCCGGCTCGACGCCGAGGGCTACAAGGGCTGGGTCTCGGCCGAGTACAACCCGGCCGGCCGCACCGCCGAGGGGCTCGACTGGCTGCGGACCGCGTCCGGTTCCTGACAGGATGCTGTCAGGAGGGCTGTGCGACAAGGGTCGCATCGACACACCTGTCGACCCTTCCTGTCGAACAAAGGAGACCCTCCCATGACCCAACCTCTCGTCGTCTGGACCGAGATCCCCGTCCGCGATGTCGCCCGCGCTGCCGCCTTCTTCGATGCCGTGCTCGGCACCACCACCACGGTCGACAGCTCCGGCCCGCAACCGATGGCCAATATCGGCGATGCCATGGACGGGGTCGGCTGCTCGCTGTTCGAAGGCGACCCGGCGGCTGCGACCATCGTGCATTTCAACGTGCCCGAACTCGCATCCGCCACCGCGCGGGCGACAGCGGCCGGCGGCACGGTCGACGGCGCACCGGTCGAGATCCCGCCGGGCCGCTTCGCCTATGTGACCGACCCCGACGGCAACCGGATCGGCCTGTTCGAACCGAAGGCCGCCTGATCCCGCCCGGCCGCGACACCGCGGCCGGGTCCCCGAAACCCGTGGCCAGCCGGCGCGGCTCCTGACATTCTGCCCCCGGGTCCGGCGGCGGCCCCGACCCGTACCTCCCTGCCAAAGGATCGCCCGATGACGACGCCAGACCCGAACGCCCGCGCCGCCGCCACCGTCCGCCCCGTCGTCTCGGCCGAGATCTCGGTGGGCCGCACGGCCTGTCGCGCCGACGCCTGCGGCAACCGCTTCGGCGTCTTCAGCCGCAAGACCGCCTGATGCGCCGCGCCGACCGCCTGTTCCAGATCGTCCAGTATCTCAGGGGCGGTCGGCTCACCACCGCCCGCAGCCTCGCCGACAAGCTGGAAGTGTCCGAGCGCACGATCTACCGCGACATCGCCGATCTGATCGGCTCCGGCGTGCCGATCGAGGGCGAGGCCGGGGTCGGCTACGTGATGCGCGCGGGCTACGAAGTGCCTCCGCTCATGTTCACCCGGTCCGAAGTGGCGGCGCTGGTTGCCGGCGCCCGGATGGTGCGGGCCTGGGGCGGCGAGGATCTCGCCCGCGCGGCGGAAGAGGCGCTGGTGAAGATCTCCAGCGTGCTCCCCGAAACCCTGCGCGACAGTGCCGACAACGTCCCCATCCATGCCTTCAACTTCATCGGTCTCGACCCGGCCGACCGCGACATGCTCGACCGGCTCGAGGCCGCCTGCAACGACCGGACCCGGCTCGATATCGTCTACGAGGCGCTCGATGGCACCGAAACCCGGCGGCTGGTCCGCCCGCTCGGGCTGCATTTCTGGGGCCGGACCTGGACCCTCGCCGCCTGGTGCGAGTTGCGGGCGGGTTTTCGCACCTTCCGCATCGACCGGATCGCGATCACCGCCGAGGCGGGTCCCTTCCGCCCCGAGCGCGACAAATCGCTCGCGGCCTATTATGCCGAGCACAAGGGGCGCCGGCCGGAGTGAGCGGCGCGCGGCGCTTCTGCCGGGTGCCCGCTTGCCAGGTCGGTGGCGGCGAACCTAACTCCGGGCAGCCAAGCTATTGTCGCGCAGATTGAAACGGAGTGTTCCGTTTGTTTTTCAGTGATTTGAAAGGGCCCGGGTCGGAAACCCCGCACGCGACCCCTGGTCCGTCGCACGGCGCTGGGACACGGTTGCCCAGTGGGATCGCGGCGCCGGGCGGCCGGGGCGGGCCCGCAACCTTCGTCGCGCCCACGCCCCGCGTTGAAACGGCGTCGGACCCTTGGAAGGGCCAGAGAGGGACCGGTGGCGCGTCGGCGACAGTCCCGGTTCGGGCGGAAGACGTGGTTCGCCAGGCCGGGCCGTTCCCGCCGGCGGCCGCCCACCGCGCTGATCGCCCCATAGCCGACAAAGGCGTGTTCAGACGCCGCTCAACCGACCGTTGCCGTTCCGGAGGCAGTCTGTTTCCCCATGATATCAATGGCATCCGCGCCCGGAGAACCACCCGAACCGCCTTGCGCGGCCCCCAAGTCCAAACCGGCCCCGGCGCTCAGACCTTGAGGCCGAAATCCCGGAACCGTGCCTTCAGATCCGCCTCCGCCCGGGCGCCGAGATGGCCGATCACTTCGCTCGCGGCGATGTTGCCCATCATGCCGCAGGTCTCGAGGTCGAAACCTTCGATCAGGCCCCACAGGAACCCGCCCGCGAACAGATCGCCTGCGCCGGTCGCATCGACCACCCTGGTCGGCACCGCCGGGCAATGCCAGCGCATCGGCCCGCGCAGCACATGGGCGCCGTGCTCGCTCTCGGTGCAGACGACGGTCTCGACCTCGGCTGCCGCCGCCTCCAGCGCCTGGTCGAGATCGCCGAGGTCATACATCGCCAGGATCTCGGAGCGGTTCGCGAACAGCAGATCGACGTCGTCCCTGAGCATCTGCGCAAAGGCGTCGCGGTGGCGTTCGACGCAGAACGGGTCGGACAGGGTCAAGGCGACCTTGCCGCCGCCGCGCTTCACCGCCGCGATCGCGCGGGCAAAGGCCTCGTGGCTTTCGGGCCCGTCGAACCGGTAGCCTTCGAGAAAGATCCACTCGGCGTCGCCCATCATCTCCTCGTCGATATCGGCCGGTGCCAGGTGCTCGGTGACGCCGAGATAGGTGTTCATGCTGCGCTCGCCGTCGGGCGTGACCAGCACGATGCAGCGCCCGGTCTCCTCGGCATGGTCGCGACGGGCGAGCGGCACCTCGTAGACCACCCCCTGGGCGCGCAGGTCGTGGGCGAAGATCGCGCCGAGCTGGTCGTCCTTGACCTTGCCGACATAGGCCGCGCGGCCGCCGAGATGGGCAAAGCCGGCGATCGTGTTGGCCGCCGAGCCGCCCGACATCTCTGTGGCCGGTCCGACCTTGCCGTAGAGCTCGACCCCGCGGTTGCGGTCGATGAGCTGCATGATGCCCTTCTCGACCCCGTTCTCGGCGAGGAAGGCGTCATCGGCATGGGCAAGCACGTCGACCATGGCGTTGCCGATGCCGACGAGCTGGAACCGTTTGCTCATGGGGTCTTCTCCTCGGAAGGGCAGAGGTCGCGGATCAGGCAGGCGCCGCATTTGGGCTTGCGCGCGACGCAGATGTAGCGGCCGTGCAGGATCAGCCAGTGGTGGGCGTGGAGCGCGTAATCGACCGGCACGTTGTCCTCGATCGCGCGTTCGACCGCGACCACGTCCTTGCCGGGCGCGATCCCGGTGCGGTTGCCGACGCGAAAGATATGGGTGTCGACCGCCTGCGCGGGGTAGCGCCACCACATGTTGAGCACGACATTGGCGGTCTTGCGCCCGACGCCCGGCAGCGATTGCAGCGCGGCGCGCGAATTGGGCACCTCGCCGCTGTACTCGTCGACGAGGATGCGCGAGAGCTTGATCGCGTTCTTCGCCTTCTGGCGGAAGAGGCCGATGGTCTTGATCTGCTCGGTCAGCCCCTCCTCGCCGAGGGCGAGCATCTTTTCGGGCGTATCGGCGACGGCGAACAGCCCGCGCGTCGCCTTGTTGACGCCGGCGTCGGTCGCCTGCGCCGACAGCGCCACCGCGACCAGCAGGGTGTAAGCGTTGACGTGTTCCAACTCGCCTTTCGGCGCCGGTTCGCTCTCGTGGAACCGGCGGAACACTTCGCGGATCGTGTGATAGTCCATCTGCTTGGCCATGGCGCCCGGTATCGGGCCTTTCGCCCGGGCATGCAAGGCATGGCGGGCGCCTCCAGGCTTGCGGCGGTTCGTCTCGGGGCGCGAAGGGTCTTCGAAGACCCTTCCGAGTGCGTTTCGAAACGCCTTACCCCGCTACCCGGCCGCGACCTCGACACAGAGCACGGTCGGCAGGTGACGGGCGATCTCGGTCCAGCTTTCGCCCGCGTCGCGGCTGGCAAAGACCGAGCCGGAATTGGTGCCGAAATAGACCCCGGCCGGCTCCGCCCTGTCGGTGCTCATCGCCTGGCGCAGCACCGTGAAGTAGCAGTCCCGCTGCGGCAGCCCCTCCTGCTTCTTCTCCCAGCTCTCGCCGCCGTCCGAGGATTTCCAGACCGTAGCCGAGGCGTCAGGCGGAAAGCGCCCGGCCATGTCGCCGTTGAGCGGCAGGGTCCAGATCATCTGGCTGTCGCGCGGGTGCACCGCGATCGGGAAGCCGAAGGTCGAGGGCAGCCCGGCGCCGATCTCGTCCCAGCTGCGGCCGCCGTCCCGCGAGCGCCAGACGCCGTGGTGGTTCTGCTGGTAGAGCAGGTCCGACCCGCCGGGCGCGCGCACCATGTTGTGCACGCAATGGCCGACCTCGTCGCCCTCGCGGTGCACGGTCCCGTCGGCATGGGCGTGCGTCTCGGTGGCCGCGGCATTGGAGCGCCGATTGCGCCGCTCCCAGCTGGCGCCACCGTCTTCGCTGGCGAAGACCCCGGCGGCGGAAATGCCGAGCCAGAGCTTCTGCGCGTCGCCGGGGTCGGGGACGATCGTGTGGAGCGTGAGACCGGCGGCGCCAGGGTTCCAGGCCTCGCGGTCGGGAAACGCGGCGAGCCCGGTGTTCAGGGTGAAGCTCTCGCCGCCGTCGCGGCTTTCGAACAGTTGCGCGGGCTTGGTGCCGACCCGCAGCACGCCATGGGCGTGGTTGAGCGACCAGACCGCGCCCACTTCGCCCGAGAACGGCGCCGGGTCGCCCGGCGCACCGCCGATCATTTCGGCGAAGCCGGGGTCGCTGCGCGCCCAGGCGTCCATCTCGCCGTCGGAGAGCTTGGTGAGCGCCCAGCTCTCGCCGGCGTCCTCAGAGCGCCAGACGCCGGCGCCGAACCAGTCGTTGCCGCCCGCGGCCCAGAGGTTGCCATCCGCGCCGACCGCATGGTTGATCGGCCAGCCGCCGCAGTCGGGCCCGGCGACCCGCCAGCTTTCGCGGTCCTCGCTGGTCAGGCGGAACAGCCCCTTGGTGGTGCCGACCAGCAGCGTGACCCTGTCGCCCATGTGGTTCCTTCCTCTCTCCCGGTCGCGCCGCGCTCATGGTCGCGGTTTAGGTTCCGACAAACCTACCATGCCGCTTCCGTTTTCGCTAACACGACGTCGTGCAGAAACGTGCAGAGGGAGGAATCGGCCATGTCCTCAACCCCGTGGTGGCAACGCGCCGTCGCCTACCAGATCTATCCCCGGTCATTTTGCGATCTGAACGGCGACGGGGTCGGCGACATCCCCGGTATCCTTTCGAAGCTCGACCATCTCGCCGAGCTCGGGATCGGCTTCATCTGGCTGTCGCCGGTCTATCGGAGCCCGATGGCCGACAATGGCTACGACATTTCCGACTACGACGCGATCGCGCCCGAGTTCGAAGCACGATGGCGGACATGGAAAAGCTGATCGTCGAGGCGAAGGCGCGCGGCATCGAGATCGTGATGGATCTCGTGGTCAACCACACCTCCGACGAGCACGCCTGGTTCCAGGCCGCCCGGTCTTCGCTGATGGACCCGAAGCGCGACTGGTACATCTGGCGCGATCCTGACAGCGACGGCGGCCCGCCCGACGACCAGCAAAGTTTTTTTGGCGGACCTGCCTGGACCCTCGACCCGCTGAGCGGCCAGTACTACTTCCACCTGTTCGACCGCAAACAGCCCGATCTCAACTGGGAGAACCCCGAGATGCGGGCCGAGATCTGGGCGATGATGAACCGCTGGTTCGACCGCGGCATCGCCGGCTTCCGGATGGACGTGATCGATCTCATCGGCAAGGACGTCGATGCCGAGATCACCGCCGACGGGCCGAAGCTGCACGACCATATCCGGGAGATGCACGGCGAGACGCTGGCGGGGCGCGACGTGGTGACGGTGGGCGAGGCCTGGTCGGCCAACCTCGACAACGCGCTGCTTTACACCGGCCGCGACCGGGGCGAGCTGTCGATGGTGTTCCAGTTCGCCCATGTCACCGAGGGCTGGGACCCCGCCTTCGGCAAGTGGCGCGCCCGTCCGCGCGACCTCGTCGGGCTCAAGCGGGTGTTCAACGCCTGGCAGCAGGCGCTGTCGACGACGGCTGGAACAGCCTGTTCTGGTCAAACCACGACCTGCCGCGCGCGTCTCGAAATACGGCGACGATTCCCCAGAATGGCGGGTGCGCTCGGCCAAGGCGCTGGCCACCGTGCTCCACCTGATGAAGGGCACGCCCTATGTCTACCAGGGCGAAGAGATCGGCATGACCAACATGTCCTTCGACCGGGTCGAAGACTTCGACGATGTCGAGATCCGCAATAATTACAGAATTCAGACGGGCAGGGGGCTCACCGAAGCCGAGTTCCTCGCGGGCGCCAACGCCAACGGCCGCGACAACGCCCGCACGCCGATGCAATGGGCGTCGGGCCCGGGCGCCGGCTTCACCACGGGCACGCCCTGGTTGCCGCTGAACCCGAATGCGGAGGAGATCAACGTCGCCGCCGATCGGGCCAATCCGGAGGGGGTGTTTGAGCATTACAAGGCGCTGATTGCCTTGAGAAACAGACTGGTGATCGTGACCCACGGGCGGTTCATCCCGCTGGCCCGGAGCACCCGGATGTCTGGGCCTGTGCCCGCGAACGGGACGGACAGCGGCTCACCATGGTCGCGAACCTCACCAGCGCCCCGGTCGCCTTCGAAGTGCCGGCCGAAGGGGCGGTCACCGGGTCCTGCGTGACAAGCACCGTCCTGCCGCGTGCCGACTTGCGGGGACGGATCGAGCTCGCGCCATGGGAGGCCGTCGCCGTCCTCGGGCCCATGTGACAAGAGGCCATGCTGACAGAGAGGCCGTGCGACTGGGGCCCATGTGACAAGAGGCCCGTGTGACACGGGCTGGCGTTGCCGCGCCCGCGCGCACCGGACGGTCCGGGGGTGCGTGGCGCGCGCCCGCGCTCTGGCGCCGCGCGGCGCCGACCCCCGCCGGGCCCGGGCGGCGCGCGCCGAACCGGGGCCGCGGACGCGACCCCCGGAGTCTGATCGGCTGGCCCGCGTTCGCACCCTATTATACCCGCCCGAACCCGCGCCCAGGATCCCGCCCGCGATCCGGCACGCCAGCCGAGGAGAGCGACATGCCGCATTACCGTTCCAGAACCTCCACCCATGGCCGCAACATGGCCGGCGCCCGCGGGCTCTGGCGGGCCACCGGCATGACCGACGAGGATTTCGGCAAGCCGATCATCGCCGTGGTCAACTCCTTCACCCAGTTCGTGCCCGGCCACGTCCACCTCAAGGACATGGGCCAGGCTCGTCGCGCGCGAGATCGAAGCCGCCGGCGGGGTGGCCAAGGAATTCAACACCATCGCCATCGACGACGGCATCGCCATGGGCCATGACGGCATGCTCTACTCGCTGCCCTCGCGCGAAGTGATCGCCGACTCTGTCGAGTACATGGTCAACGGCCACGCCGCCGACGCCATGGTCTGCATCTCCAACTGCGACAAGATCACGCCCGGCATGATGATGGCGGCGATGCGGCTCAACATCCCCGTCATCTTCGTCTCCGGCGGGCCGATGGAAGCGGGCAAGGAAGGCGCCGAGATCATCGGTCACGACCTCGACCTCGTCGACGCCATGGTTGCCGCCGCCGACGACCAGTACACCGACGAACAGGTGCTGGCGATCGAAAAGGCGGCCTGTCCGACCTGTGGCTCCTGCTCGGGCATGTTCACCGCCAACTCGATGAACTGCCTCGCCGAGGCGCTGGGCCTCGCGCTGCCGGGCAACGGCTCGATGCTGGCGACCCACGCCGACCGCGAGCGGCTGTTCAAGGAAGCCGGCCGGCGGATCGTCGAGATCACCAAGGCGCATTACGAAGACGAAAAGCCGGGCCAGCTCCCGCGCGACATCGCCACGTTCGAGGCCTTCGAGAACGCGATGAGTCTCGACATCGCCATGGGCGGCTCGACCAACACCGTCTTGCACCTGCTCGCCATCGCCTACGAGGGCAAGGTCGACTTCACCATGGACGACATCGACCGGCTCAGCCGCAAGGTGCCGGTGCTGTGCAAGGTCGCGCCCGCCAAGCAGGACGTTCACATGGAGGACGTCCACCGCGCCGGCGGCATCTTCGGCATCCTCGGCGAGATGCACCGTGGCGGGCTGATCCACGCAGATGTCTCCACCGTCCACACCGCGACCATGGGCGAGGCGATCGCCAAATACGACGTGATGACGGCGAACGACCCCGACGTCGAGACCTTCTACCGCGCCGCGCCGGGCGGCGTACGCACGACCCAGGCGTTTTCGACCCAGAACCGCTACAAGGAGCTCGATCGCGACCGCCACGCCGGCGTGATCCGCACGGTTGAAAATGCCTTCTCCAGGGACGGCGGCCTCGCCGTGCTGTTCGGCAACATCGCCGAGAACGGCTGCATCGTGAAGACCGCCGGGGTCGACGATGCGATCCTGAAGTTCACCGGCACGGCGCGGGTCTACGAAAGCCAGGACAGCGCGGTTTCGGGCATCCTCACCGGCAAGGTCGCGGCGGGCGACGTGGTGGTGATCCGCTACGAGGGGCCGCAGGGCGGCCCGGGGATGCAGGAGATGCTCTACCCGACGAGCTACCTCAAGTCGAAGGGCCTCGGCAAAGCCTGCGCGCTGCTCACCGACGGGCGGTTCTCGGGCGGCACCTCGGGCCTGTCCATCGGCCACGTGAGCCCGGAAGCGGCGGAAGGCGGGCTGATCGGCCTGGTCGAGGACGGCGACACGATCGAGATCGACATCCCCGGCCGGACCATCAACCTTGCCGTCGACGAGGCCACGCTGGCCGACCGGCGCGCCGCCAAGGGCGCGCTGCCCTGGGGACCGACCGAGAAACGGACCCGCCATGTCTCGACCGCGCTCAAGGCCTATGCGCTCCTCGCCTCTTCGGCGGCAAAGGGCGCGGTGCGCATCCTGCCGGGGGGTGACTGATGCAGGCCCAGACCCTCGCGATCTTTGCCGGTGGCGTGCTCCTGTGGTTCGCCCTGTCCTTCGTGACCAGGACCTGGACGAAGCAATGGATCGCCGGGGCGCTCGCCGGGGTCTCGACCGCGGTCTGGCGCTGGGAGGCGATGCAGTCGGTCGCCGCGCAGCAAGGGCTAGCCCCGATGTCGCCCGTGCGCTTCGGAGCGATCTCGGTGGCCGGCATGCTCATCCTCGCCTCGGCGGGGATGGGGCTCTATGTGCTCCTGAAGCAGAGCCGGGGCGGGCGCTGATCCGCGGGCGCGCTTGCCCGTCGTTTCGGCGCGTCGTTTCGGTCCTGTCGGGCGCCCGGCCTTGCCCCGGGGCGAAGGGGCCGTTATCTGCAGCCTGCAGCAGATTGGGAATGGGAGCGAAATCCCGGGACCGGACCGGGTGGTCGGGTCCGCTTTCGCTCCGGTGAGGAGAGCGTCAGCCATGCCGCCACGGGGACGGGTCGAGACCGAAGACCGCGAAAGTCGAAACGCGTCGGCGCGCTTCGTGAACTCTGGCCGTTCATGCGGCCCTATGGCGGCATGCTGGCCGCCGCGCTGGTCGCGCTGGTCTTTACCGCCGGTATCAGCCTGATCCTGCCCATTGCCGTGCGCCGGGTGGTGGACGGGTTCGAGACCTCGGCGATCACGTTGCTCGACCAGTATTTCGTCGCCGCGCTCGCCATCGCGGTCGGCCTCGCCGTCGGCACCGGCGTGCGCTACTACCTCGTCACCCGGCTCGGCGAACGGGTCGTCGCCGACATCCGCGAGGCGGTGTTCTCGCGTGTCATCGGCCTGTCGCCGGCGTTCTACGAAAAGATCATGACCGGCGAGGTGCTCGGCCGGATCACCACCGACACCACGCTGATCCTGAGCGTGATCGGCTCCTCGGTCTCGGTGGCGCTGCGCAATGCGTTGATCCTGGTCGGCGGCACGGTGATGCTGCTGCTCACCTCGGCCAAGCTCACCGGCCTGGTGCTGCTCGTCGTGCCGGTGGTGATCGTGCCGATCATCGTGCTGGGCCGCCGGCTGCGGGTGCTGGGCCGCGAGAACCAGGACTGGATCGCCAAGTCCTCCGGCAACGCCTCCGAGGCTCTGCTCTCGGTCCAGACGGTCCAGGCCTTCACCCACGAAGAGCCCTCGCGCGAGACCTTCCGCATCGTCACCGAAGAGGCCTTTCTCTCGGCCAAGCGCCGGGTCTGGACCCGGGCGCTGATGACGGTGATCGTCATCACCCTGATCTTCTCGGGCGTGGTCGGCGTGCTCTGGATCGGCGCCCGCGACGTGCGCGCCGGCGGCATGACCATCGGCGCGCTGGTGCAGTTCGTGATCTACGCGATCATGACCGCGGGCGCGGTCGGCGCGCTCTCCGAGATCTGGTCGGAGCTGCAACGCGCCGCCGGCGCCACCGAACGGCTGGTCGAACTGCTCACCGCCGAGGACAGCGTGAAAGACCCGAAAGCGCCGAAACCGCTGCCCAAGCCGGCGACTGGCGAGATCCTGTTCGACAACGTCAACTTCCGCTATCCGGCGCGTCCCGACCACCTCGCCCTCGACCACGTCTACCTGCACGTGAAGCCCGGCGAGACGGTGGCGCTGGTCGGCCCCTCCGGCGCCGGCAAGTCGACCATCATCCAACTGCTGCAGCGGTTCTACGATCCGACCGACGGTGCCGTGCTGATCGACGGGGTCGATTTGCGCGAGATGTCGCGCGCCGATTTCCGCGGCCAGATCGCACTGGTGCCGCAGGACGCGGTGATCTTCGCCGATACCGCGCGCGAGAACATCCGCTTCGGAAGACCCGGCGCAACCGACGAAGAGGTGGAAGCCGCCGCGAAGGCGGCGGCCGCCGACGAGTTCCTGCGCAAACTGCCCGACGGCTACGAGAGCTTCGTCGGCGAGCGCGGGGTGATGCTGTCGGGGGGCCAGAAGCAGCGTATCGCCATCGCCCGCGCGGTGCTGCGCGACGCGCCGATCCTGCTGCTCGACGAGGCCACGTCCGCGCTCGACGCCGAAAGCGAGCGCGCGGTGCAGAACGCGGTCGACGAGATGGCCAAGGATCGCACCACGCTGATCATCGCCCACCGGCTCGCGACGGTGAAAAAGGCCGACCGGATCGTGGTCTTCGACGAAGGCCGGATCGTCGCCCAGGGGACCCATGACGACCTCGTCGCCGAGGGCGGTCTCTACGCCCGTCTCGCCCGTCTCCAGTTCACCGAAGGGCTGGCCGCGGAATAATCCGTGCCCCGCCGCGACCCTGCCTGACCCCTTGCCGCCGGGCGCATTTCTCTCCATCTTTACGTAACGTCACAAAAAACAGGCGGGGAGGAGCAGGATGCCGCGCTATCCGTACAAGGAGGCCGCAGACCGCGATCGGGTGCAGGACGAGACGCCCTGGGAGGCGCGCGAGGTCCCGAAGACCATCTATGCGCTCCTGAGCGGCACCGCGGCGGCCCGGGGCGACCGGCCGGCGTTTTCCTTCCAGATCACCTCGGGCCCGAAGGACAAGGCCGAGACCCTCACCTGGACCGCGTTCCACGACCGGGTGGTGCAGGCGGCCAACCTGTTCCGTGCGCTCGGGATCGGCGAGACCGACACCGTGGCGCTGGTGCTGCCCAATTCTAACGAGACGCTCTTTGCGTTGATCGGCGGCATGATCGCCGGCGTCGTCGCGCCGATCAACCCGCTGCTCGACCCGGAAAACATCACCACGATCCTCGACGAGACGCAGGCCAAGGTGGTGGTCACGCTCAAGGGTTTCCCCAAGACCGACGTCGCCCAGAAGGTCCATGCGGCGGTGGCGCAGGCGAAAACCGTCGAGCGGGTGTTCGAGATCGACCTCAACCGCTACCTGAGCTTCCCCAAGCGCTGGATCGTGCCGCTGATCCGGCCCCGCGTGCGGCCCACCCACGGCCTTCCGGTGGAGGATTTCAACCGTGCCCTCGATCGCCAGCCCACGACGCTCACCTTCCCCGACTCCACGGGCGACCGGGTCGCGGCGCTGTTTCACACCGGCGGCACGACCGGGCGGCCCAAGGTGGTGCGGCATTTCTACTCGGGCATGATCTACAACGGCTGGTTGGGCACCAACCTGCTGTTCGACCCCGATGACGTGCTGATCTGCGCGCTGCCGTTGTTCCACGTCTTTGCCGTCGAGGTCGAGGTGATGGCGGCGCTGTCGAACGGCTGCCACCTGGTGCTGCCGACCCCGGCCGGCTATCGCGGCGAGGGGGTGTTCGACAACTTCTGGAAGCTTGTCGAGCGCTGGAAGGTGTCCTTCGTGCTCACGGTCCCGACCGCCATCGCCACCAAGATGCAGCGCCCGGTCGATGCCGACGTCTCCTCGCTCAAGATCGCCGTCTCCGGATCGGCGCCGCTTCCGGTCGAGCTGTTCAACCGGTTCGAGAAGGCCACCGACGTGACCCTGGTCGAGGGCTACGGGCTCACCGAGGCCACCTGCCTCGTGTCCTGCAATCCCTTGGGCAAGGGCAACAAGAAGATCGGTTCCGTCGGCGTGCCGCTGCCCTATACCGACGTGCGGATCCTGCACTGCGACGAGGACGGACGGATCGAAAAGGAATGCGGGGTCGACGAGGTCGGCGAGATCTGTGTCGCCAGCCCCGGTGTCCGGATCGGCCACACCTATACCGAGGAAGCAAAGAACCACGGGCTCTACGCCGGCAACCGCTACCTGCGCACCGGCGATCTTGGCCGGCTCGACACCGACGGCTATCTCTGGATCACCGGCCGGGCGAAGGACATCATCATCCGCGGCGGTCACAACATCGACCCGGCCGAGATCGAGGAAGCGCTGGCCGCGCATCCGGCGGTGGCGATGGTCGGCGCGATCGGCCAGCCCGACAGTTTCGCGGGCGAGCTGCCCTGTGCCTATGTCGAGCTGGTGGCGGGGGCCCAGGTGACGCCGGAGGAGTTGCAGGACTTCGCCCGCAAGCATATCCATGAACGTGCGGCGGTGCCGAAACACGTGGTGATCGTCGACGAACTGCCCAAGACCGCCGTCGGCAAGGTGTTCAAGCCGGCGCTGCGCAAGGAGGCGATCGCCCGGGTGTTCGACGCGGTGCTGGCCGAGGCCGGCCACGACGCGCGGGTGGCGGAGGTGGTGGACACGAAGACCCGCGGGCTGACGGCGCGGCTTGCCGCCGGGCCGGGCGCCGACCGCGCCGCGATCGACAAGGCGCTGGGCGAGTTTGCCGTCCCGCATGAATGGAGCGATTGAGATGCGTGCAGTTGCGGAAGTGCCGATCGAGTTGACGCTGTTGAACGGCGAACATTTCACGGTGGACGGTCACGGCTACCTCGCCGATCCCGAGAGCTGGACGGAAGCCTTCGCGACCTATGTCGCGGGCCAGGAGGGGATCGTGCTCGGCGACCGGCACTGGGCGCTGATCCGCTGGATCCGCGCCGAGGAGGCCGATCATGGCGTCATGCCCGATGCGCGCTTCGCGATGAAATTCCTCGGCGGCGCGGCCGGCAAGCAGGCCGGGCGCGAAGAGCTGTTCCGCCTGTTTCCCTATGGCTACGTCAAGCAGGCGATCAAGATCGCCGGCATGCGCCAGCCGCGGGCCTGGTCGACGGGCTAGGGGGGGCGGCCCGCTGGCGCCGGGGCGGGGCCGGCTGCGAAGGGGGCGCGCGCCCGGCGGGCATCGTCTGTGGCTGTGCCGCGCGGCGGGGGGTTTACGCCCCCCGACCCCCGGAGAGTATTTCCACCAGGAAAAGGGGCAGGGGGGCGCGGCCCTGGGTATCAGGCCGGCGCCAGGGCGCTCCAGGCGATCCACAGGCCCCAGAGCAGCAGCACGCCGCCGGAGACGATGTCGAGCCCGCGCGTCACCCGCGGGGTGAGCCGCTTGCGCGCGAGCGCGGTCGCGCTGGCGAGGAAGATCCACCACAGGAGCGAACCGGTGAAGACGCCGGCGACCAGCAGGTAGGCCGCGCCGGGGCGCGAAGCGGCGGTCGCGCCGAGCCCGGCAACGAGCCCGGCGAAGGCGAGGATGGTCGACGGATTGGCGATGGTAAGCACGTAGGCGGAGGCGAGGGCCCCGGGCAGGCCGCCGCCGGTGCCGCCGCGTGCGGCCTTGCCGGGGGCGCCGGCAAGACCCGCCCACAGTGCCCTGAGGCCAAGGAGGGCGATCAAGAGGCCGCCAGCGAGCTGCATCGGCGTCGCGTAGGCGAGAAGGAGGCCCGTCGCCGAGAGGCCCGCCGCCACCATCAGCCCGTAGCTCGCATCCGCCGCGGCCACCCCGAGCCCGGAGGCGACGCCGGTCGCCCACCCCCGGTCGAGCGTGCGCTTGATGCAGAGGAGCCCGATTGGACCGACCGGGGCGGCAACCGCGATGCCGACCGCGATCCCCTTGACGAAGATCCAGATCACGTCGCGTCCTCCTCCGGGGCAATCGCGATCGCGGCAGTTTCCTTGACCGTGTCGAGGGCGAGGATGGTTTCGGTGCGGGTGACCGCCGGCAGCGGCTTGACCCTGTCGGCGAGGAAGGCCTGAAGCGCCGGCATGTCGGCGAGCCGGAGCTTCATCAGGTAGGAATGCGGCCCCGAGATATGGTGCAGTTCCTGCACTTCGGGGGCGGAAGCGAGCGCCGCCGCGGCCTCGGCCTCGCCGTCAAAGGCCATGTCGACGAGCACGAAGGCGCAGAGCCCGGCGCCCAGCGGGGCCGGGTCGAGCGCCGCGTGCCAGCCGCGGATCGCGCCGCTCGCCTGCAGGCGTTTGAGCCGGTCTGCGGCGGTTGACAGCGGCAGGCCGACCGCCTCGGCGATCGAAACGGTCGGCCGTTTCGCATCCGCCTGGACAAGTTCGCAAATTTTCCGGTCGATTCCATCCATTCCGGATCAATGCTGGAAAACGGCTGGCATGTCCAGAAAAATGACGAAATCCTTGAGCCCCGGCCCGACAGGTGCCGCCGGGCCGGGGCGGCCCTGCCTAGTGCATCTTCTCGGCGAGGTTGATCGAGACCACCTGGTTCGCCGACCCCTCGATCTCCATCACCCGGCCGGCGGCCTGGGCGTCGAGCCCGCGCCGCTTGGCCCAGCGCGGCCAGGCTCGCCGAGATCAGCCCGAGCACCTGGGTCGCGCCGAGATCGCGCGCGGCCTTGGTCATCTCGTCGATCAGGTGCAGGTGCACCACCCGGCGCAGTTTCTCCGGCGTGTCATGGGCGACGAACACCCGGCTCGATTCCCAGACGTTCTCCGCCACCGGCGCCTCGTCGTAGAGCAGGTCCGACGGGATCGAATCGAGCAGCCCGCGCTGGGCGTCGCGGATCATGTAGGAATAGATCCCGACCCGGGCGGTCGTGGGCGTGAGCCGGATGCCGGCATAGATCCGTCCGAGCTGATGGACGGCCACCCAGCGGCTGGCAGGCGTGTCGTACTGGTCGAACTCCATGCCCATCGCCTGCGGCAGGTCCCAGCGGTTCTGGACGATGAAACTTTGCCGCCTAGCGCGAAGAAGGTTAGCGAAAAGCTCGCCATGGTTGTGCATGTTGGCGAACGAAAGCGTCGTGGTCTGCATGATATTTCTCCTGGTTGGGGTTGCAGCAGCTATCCGCAAGCACCCGCCCAGGGGCCCCATGCACGTTCAGCGAAATTGATCCCCCGGTTCCGGACTACAGCAACCGGTAGTCCTTCGCGCGCTGGATGGCTTCGGCAGAGGTTCTTGCGAATAGCTTCTTGCGCGCGGTCGCCAGGCGGGCCTTGAGCGCAGACTCGGAGATCCCGAGCTGCGCGGCCCCGGCGGCGTAGCGCTCCCCGGAGCCAACCACTTTGAGTGCCTCGATCTCGGCATGGGTCAGGTGGTCGGGGGGCTGGGGTTCGTGGTGCAGTCGCAGGACGGTGCCGGCGACGGTCGCGATTTCTTCATCGGTGAATTCGCGCGTCGACGATGCGAGCGAGGCGACGGTCCGCGAGGTCATCGGACCGCAGGAGATGACGACCCCGAACCTGAGCCCGTAGCCGGCGGCCAGGTCCATGATCCCGAAGGGATCGGGCAGGTCGATGTCGCTCCAGCGGGTGGCGCCGGTCCGCGATATGCCCCAGGCGATGATCGGATCGCGCAGGGCATAGGCGTTCTGGACGTAGTGATCGATCCAGGCCGGATTGAAGGTCTGGAACATCATCAGGGGCGACGCAAAGCGCACATGGAGGGCGAGGTAATACCCGTCCATCGCCGACTCGGAGAGCTCGCGCAGCAGCTCGTCTATGGTCTGATTCCGCCCCATTTCCACCCACCGTATGAACGCTCAATCCGGGCTTACAACCCCAAATTGGCAACACACTGGAAACATTCGCGTTATGCGCGACTAACGCTCCTCCTCACCGCTTTGGTGTAGTCCCAACTCACTAAGAAAACCAGCCCGCTGCACGCTCTCCCGCGGCCCCGCGATGCGGTGAGCGCAGCGGCACAGGCAGACAGGTGCGGCCCGGACGGTTCCGGATGTGGTCGAAATCACGGGACGGCCAGGGTCTGACAAGGGGGAGTGGGTGCCGCAGGGGAGGAGAACCTTCGAACCCCGGCGACAACAGGCGCTCATAGAGCGAAGGGGTTGCGCTTGCGGAACTGGTGCCGCAGGGGAGGATTGAACTCCCGACCTCACCCTTACCAAGGGTGCGCTCTACCACTGAGCTACTGCGGCGAACCGTGGGCGGCTGATTAGACGCATTTCGCCGGGCACGCAAGCGCAAATTCCCCGGCCTGCCGGGGCCGCGGACAGGGCTTGCCTTCGCTCCCGCGCCCCCCATCTGATGCCCATCTGCAACCGGGAGCGGGACCGTGACGGGCTGGCTGGACCCCTTCGTTCACACCTACGGGCTCTACGGCCTCGGGGCCGACATCTTCCTCGAGGCGATGGGCGCGCCGATGCCGGGAAAATCCCTCCTGGTGATCGCCTCCGGCATGGCCGCCGACGGGGTGCTCGACATCCGGGCCGTCGCCCTCGTTGCGGTCGTCGCGGCGGTGCTGGGCGACAACCTCGGCTACCTCATCGGCCGCCGGCTCGGCCGGCGCGTGGTGCTGCGGGTCGGCGCCCGGGTCGGCATCACCGAGGCGCGGCTCGACCGGGTCGAAAAGATCCTCGACAGCCGCGGCTGGATGATCGTGACCGTGGCGCGGTTCTTCCCGCTGCTGCGCCAGCTCAATGGCCTCTCGGCCGGCACGATCGGGATGCGCTGGTCGCATTTCCTGCTCGCCAACGCCGCCGGCGCGGTGCTCTGGGTCGCTGTCTGGGCCTGGGGGGGCTACACCGTCGGGGCGCAGCCGCATCTGATGCCGCAGCTCTGGCACCTGCTGCACCGCTTCGCCTGGGTGCTCGTGCCGCCGCTGCTGTTCGCGGTGATCGGGCTCGGCCTGTGGTATCGGCGGCAGCGCAAGCGCTGAGTGCGCCGCCACGCCACGCAACTGGACGCTCTGCAGCGGCTGCGCTAGAGAGGGCGCCATGAACGACAAACCCGCCGGCTCCCCCCGGAAACCGACCCGACCCGGCCGCGACGACCGGCTCAAGGCGGCGCTCAAGGCCAACATGGCCCGGCGCAAGGCCCAGGCGCGCGCCCGCAGCGCGGACCGCGCGGAGACAGGCGACAAGAAGGCTGAGGACTGAGGGCATGGATTCCATCGTGGTGACGGGCAACGGCCCGCTGTCGGGCGAGATCGCCATTGCCGGCGCCAAGAACGCCTGCCTCGCGCTGATGCCGGCGACGCTGCTCACCGAGGAGCCGCTGATCCTCACCAACGCGCCGCGACTGTCCGACATCAAGACCATGACGCTGCTCCTGGAATCGCTCGGCGCGGATGCGGCCGAGTTGCAGGACGGACAGGTGCTGGCGATGTCGTCGCATGACCTGAAATCGACCCGGGCGGATTACGACATCGTGCGCAAGATGCGCGCCTCAAACCTGGTGCTCGGACCGCTGCTCGCCCGCGAAGGACACGCGGAAGTGTCGCTGCCCGGTGGCTGTGCCATCGGTGCGCGGCCGATGGACCTGCACCAGGACGGGCTCGAGGCGCTTGGCGCGACCATCGAGCTGCGTGACGGCTACCTCCACGCCAAGGCGCCGGGCGGGCTGAAGGGCGCCGAGATCAACCTGCGCTTCCCCTCGGTCGGCGCGACCGAGAACATCGTGATGGCGGCGACGCTGGCCAAGGGCACGACCGTGCTCGACAACGCCGCGCGCGAGCCCGAGATCGTCGACCTCGTGCGCTGCCTGCGCGCGATGGGGGCCCAGATCGAGGGCGAGGGCACGTCCCGGATCGAGATCCAGGGCGTCGACCGCCTCGGCGGCGCGACCCACCGGGTGGTGACCGACCGGATCGAACTCGGCACCTACATGCTGGCCCCGGCAATCGCCGGCGGCGAGGTGGAATGCCTGGGCGGCACGCTCGACCTCGTGGAGAGCTTCGTCGACACGCTCCGCCAGACCGGCGTCGAGGTCGAGGAGACCGCGCGCGGCCTCAAGGTGCGCAAGGCGCCCGGGACCCGGGTGAAAGCCGTGGATGTCGAGACTGCGGTCTTCCCCGGCTTCCCGACCGATCTGCAGGCCCAGATGATGGCGCTGCTCACCACCGCCGACGGGATGAGCCACCTGCACGAGACGATCTTCGAAAACCGCTTCATGCACGCGCCGGAACTCGCCCGGATGGGGGCCGAGATCGAGGTGCAGGGCGGGACCGCGAAGGTCACTGGCGTGGCGCGCCTCAAGGGGGCGCCGGTAATGGCGACCGACCTGCGCGCCTCGGTGAGCCTCATCCTCGCCGGCCTCGCCGCCGAGGGCGAGACCGTGGTGAGCCGGGTCTACCACCTCGACCGAGGCTATGAACAGGTGGTGCGCAAGCTCCGGGGCGTGGGCGCGGTGATCGAACGGGTGAAGGGCTGATGGTGGACGACGCAAGGTTCGAAGATGGCGGCGAGCGGCCGCTGAGGCTCCTGGCCCTCGATGCCGAGGATCTCCAGGTGATCTCCACCCTGACCCAGGACGCGGTGTTCCCGATTACCGAAATGTCCTGGCAACCGCGCCGGCGGCGCTTCGCGCTCCTGCTCAACCGGTTCCGCTGGGAAGACCACGACAAGGCCACCGCACGGGCGCGGCCGGTGGAGCGGGTGCAGTCGGTGCTTTCTGTTCTGGATGTTGAAAAAATACAATCGCAGGGCGTAGAACGCGGCGAGAAAGATCTCGTGATGTCGCTTTTGTCTATTTCATTCGAGCCCGGGGAAGATGGCACGGGGCGCATCGTGTTGACTTTCGCGGGCGACGGGGCGATAGCCCTCGACGTCGAGGCACTGGAAGTCACCCTCGAAGACGTGACCCGGCCCTATGTCGCGCCATCGAAGCACACGCCCGCGCATCCGGAGGACTGAGATGGCGCATTTCCTCGACACCACAGATCCCGGGTTCGAAACCGCCTTCACCGCACTGCTCGGCATGAAGCGCGAGGATGCGCCGGATGTCGACGCGGCCGTCGCCGCGATCATCGCCGACGTGCGCGCGCGCGGCGACGCGGCAGTGATCGAACTCACCGCGAAATTCGACCGGCTCGACCTCACTCCCGAGAGCATTCGGTTTTCCCCCGAGGAGATCGAAGTGCATTGCGCCACCGTGCCCGGCGCAGAGCGCGCGGCGCTGGAGCTCGCGGCCGAGCGGATCCGCGCCTACCACGTCCGCCAGGTGCCGCAGGATGCCCAGTGGACCGACCCCGACGGCGCCACGCTCGGCTGGCGCTGGACGCCGGTTCAGGCGGCCGGTCTCTACGTGCCGGGCGGGCTCGCCTCCTACCCGTCGTCGGTGCTGATGAACGCGGTGCCGGCCAAGGTGGCGGGCGTCAAGCGCCTCGCCGTGACCGTGCCCACCCCGGACGGCGCGGTGAACCCGCTGGTCCTGCTCGCCGCCCGGATCGCCGGGGTCGACGAGATCTACCGGATCGGCGGGGCCCAGGCCATCGCCGCGCTTGCCTATGGCACCGGGACGATCCCCCCGGTCGACAAGATCACCGGCCCCGGCAACGCCTATGTCGCCGCGGCCAAGCGCCGGGTCTTCGGCAAGGTCGGGATCGACATGATCGCCGGGCCCTCGGAGATCCTGGTCATCGCCGACGCCGACAACGACCCGGATTTCCTCGCCCTCGACCTGATGAGCCAGGCCGAGCACGACGAGAGCGCCCAGTCGATCCTGATCACCGACGACGCCGCCTTCGGCGCGCGGGTGGCGGAGGCCGTCGCCAAACGGCTCGAAACCCTCGAACGGCGGGCCATCGCGGGCGCGAGCTGGCGCGATTTCGGCGCCGTCATCACCGTGCGTGACCTCGACGAGGCCGCGGCGCTAGCCGACCGGATCGCGCCCGAGCATCTCGAGATCTGCGTGGCCGACCCCGAGGGGCTGGCCGCGAAGATCTCCAATGCCGGCGCGCTGTTCCTCGGCGGCTGGACGCCGGAAGCGGTTGGCGACTATGTCGGCGGCCCGAACCACGTGCTGCCCACCGCCCGTTCGGCGCGGTTCTCGTCGGGCCTCAGCGTGCTCGACTTCATGAAGCGCACGACGGTCGCGAAGATGACCCCCGCGGCGCTACGGGCAATTGGCCCGGCGGCCGAGACGCTGGCGAAATCGGAGAGCCTCGAAGCCCACGGGCTCTCGGTGCGCGCCCGGCTCGACAGGCTCAACGAGGGGTGATCTCCGACTGATCCCGGCTGTGCGAGGGATGTGCGAGCTCGCACACGGGTCTAAGCCCTTGTTCTAAATTGTGATAGCGCTAACAGTTACCTCGCCCGGGTCCACGCGCTCCCGCAGGGGACTGGGCCTGCCCGCCGCAGGCGGCTTTCCGAAGGCAAGCACTTCGTCATGGAGCAACCGCGCGCAAGCGCCCGGCCGCACCGAGCTGCCCGCGCGAACGGGCGCAACCCGACCGTTGCCCCGGCCCGCGGCTTCCTTTACCCCTGAGCCGGCAATCAATCGGACAGGTCCCATGAACCGTATCGCCAGGATCGAGATCGACGACGCCGGCCGCGTGCCGCCCAGCCCGGAAATCGAGCAGGAGCGCAAGGTGGCGATCTACGACCTGCTCGAAGACAACAGCTTCACGCCGGCGCCGCGTGGCGACCAGCCGCCGCCGGACGGCCCCTATGCGCTGACGCTCTCGATCCGCGACAAGCGGCTGGTGTTCGAGATCGCCTCCGAGGCGGGCGCGCCGGCGGGCGAGTTTCACCTGTCGCTGGGCCCGTTCCGGCAGGTGGTGAAGGATTATTTCCAGATCTGGAAGGCCTATTACGAGGCGGTCAAGTCGCTGCCGCCCGCCCAGATCGAAACCATCGACATGGCCCGCCGGGGCATCCACAACGAGGGCGCCCGGGTGCTGATGGAGCGGCTCGACGGCAAGGCCGAGATCGACCTCGACACCGCGCGCCGCCTGTTCACCCTGATCTGCGTGCTCTGGGGGTAGCGGTGTCGGACGGCCTGCCGCAATCGATCCTGTTCTGCTGCGACCACAACGCGGTGCGCTCGCCGATGGCCGAGGGCATGATGAAGAAATTCTACGGCGACCGGGTCTATGTCCAGTCGGCGGGCGTGAAGAGCGAGATGGATGTCGACGGCTTCGCGGTGGCGGTCTGCGAAGAGATCGGCGTGCCCCTGCACCTGCACAAGTCGCGGAGCTTCGACGAGATGCAGGAATGGGGCGACGACGTCGGGTCCTACGACCTGATCGTCGCGCTCAGCCCCGCGAGCCAGCGCCGGGTGCTCGATCTGACCCGTTACCACCACCTCGACGTGGAATATTGGCCGGTGCTCGACCCGACCGGCCTCGGCACGATGCGCGAGGAAAAGCTCGACGCCTATCGCCAGACCCGCAACCAGATCCGCGAGCGGATGCTCGGCCGCTTCGGCCCGCCGTTGCCGGACGAGGATTACGAGGACATCTGAGGATGGGCCGGCTGCGCCTCCGCCCCTGCGGGACGTCGTCGCGAGGCGAGGGCGGCGCCCTCGACGCGCGGGGTCCCGCGACATGAGGATCGCGGCCGCCTGTTACCCGATCGAGCGGATCGGGGGCTGGTTCGGCCTGGTCGAGAAGTACCGCGCCTGGGTCGGCGAGGCTGCCGAGGCGGGGGCCGATCTGCTGGTCTTTCCCGAATACGGGGCCGCCGAGCTCGCCGGGATCGGCGCCGGCGCGGGGGCCGGTCCCGCCACCGAGTTCGAAGCCGAGATGGTGACCATTTCCGCACGCCTCCCCGGCTATTGGGACATGTGTGCCGAGCTTGCCCGCCGCCACCGCGTGTACCTGCTCGCGGGCTCCGGCCCGTTCCGCACCGATCGGGCCTGGGTCAACCGGGCGATGTTCTTCGGCCCCGACGGCGGGCGGGTGGTCTGCGACAAGCAGATCATGACCCCCTGGGAACGCGACCCGCTGGGTCTGTCTCCGGGCGAGCCGCTCCGGGTGATCGAGACGCCGCTCGGCCGGATCGGCGTGCTCATCTGCTACGACGCCGAGTTTCCGCTGCTCGCCCGCGCCCTCGTCGAGGCCGGCGCCGAGATCCTGCTGGTGCCCTCCTGGACCGAGGCCGAAGAGGGCTACAACCGGGTCCGCATCGGCGCGATGGCGCGCGCGCTCGAAGGCCAGTGCATCGCCGTCCAGTCGCCGACGCAAGGGGCTGCGCCCTGGTCCTGGTTCGCCGACGAAAACGCCGGCGCGGCCGGGATCTTCGCGCCGCCGGACAAGGGCTTCCCGCCCTCGGGGGTGATCGCCCGGGGGCCGATGAACGCGCCGGGCTGGGTGATGGCGGAGGTCGACCTGGCCGCGCTCGCACAGGTGCACAGCGCCGGCAACGTGCGGACCCGGGCCCACTGGAGCGAGAGCCCGGGGCGGGCCGGACCGGTCCAAACCGTCACGCTCGCCTGATTTGGCTTGTATTTGGCAACGATTGGGACCATGTAGAGGTCGCCCGCGGAACGGCGGGCACCTAACACAGGAGACACCATGGCCAAGGAAGAACTGCTCGAATTCCCCGGCGTCGTGAAGGAACTCCTGCCGAATGCGACGTTTCGGGTCGAGCTGGAAAACGGCCATGAAATCATCGCGCATACGGCGGGCAAGATGCGCAAGAACCGGATCCGGGTTCTGGCCGGCGACCGGGTTCAGGTCGAAATGACCCCCTACGATCTGACCAAGGGTCGGATCAACTTCCGCTTCAAGTAAGATGGGGGAGGGGCCCCAACCCCCGCGCCTCATTCTCGGGTCCGGCTCGCCTCGGCGGGCCGAACTGCTTTTGACGCTCGGGATCACGCCGCACGCTGTGCGCCCGCCAGACGTGGACGAAAACCCGCGCCCGGGCGAGGTGCCGCTGGCGTACTGCCGCCGGATCGCCGCCGACAAGGCTGCCGCCATGGAGGTGGGGCCGGGCGAGGTGGTGCTCTGCGCCGACACCACCGTGGCGCTCGGCCGCCGGATCCTGGGCAAGCCGGCCGATGCCGGCGAGGCCGCGGCGTTTCTCCATGCGCTCTCGGGACGGCGGCACCGGGTCATCACTTCGGTGGTGGTCCGCAACGCCGAGAAGAGTTTCGCCCGCGACGTGGTGACATTGGTCAAGATGAAGCGGCTGTCGAATGTCGAGGTGAACGCCTATCTCGCCTCGGGCGACTGGCGCGGCAAGGCCGGCGCCTATGCGATCCAGGGGCCTGCCGGCGCCTTCATCCCCTGGATCCAGGGCAGTTACACCGCC
>JAWKXC010000030.1:0-42585 GCA_041397205.1 Paracoccaceae bacterium | reverse complement strand
GCCGCAGTCACCGGCGATGGGCGGGGCGGTGCCACGATGCGGGGTTCGCCCGCGAAATGACAGTTAGCGCTATCATGTTAAAAATCAGTACCTTGACACCCTGTGCGAGCTCGCCCACCCTTCGCCCAATCGTGAATTTCACGCCCCGCTGCCGCGCCCGGCAACGGGTCTCCGCCACCTCCGACGCCCCTTCCGGTCCCGCTGAGGCGGCCGCGACCGGCGCCATTTTCGAAAGGACGCCCGCATGACCCCCGAGTTCCTCGTCACCGCCCTCGTCGTCGTCCTCATCCCCGGCACCGGCGTGATCTACACGCTCGCCACCGGCCTCGGCCAGGGCAAGCGCGCCGCCATCGCCGCCGCCTTCGGCTGCACCATCGGGATCCTGCCGGCGATGCTGGCGGCGATCCTCGGGCTGGCCGCGGTGCTGCACGCCTCGGCGCTCGGCTTCCAGATCGTGAAATGGGCCGGCGTCGCCTTCCTGCTTTGGCTCGCCTGGGGCAGCCTGAAAGAGCGCGGCGCCTTCGATGTCTCGCCCGACCGGGCGCGCAAAGGCTACGGGGCCATCGCCGGGAAGGCCGTGCTGCTCAACACGCTCAACCCAAAGCTCTCGATCTTCTTCCTCGCCTTCCTGCCGCAATTCCTCTCCGGCGATCCGGCCACCGCCGGTGCCGAGATGGCCCGGCTCGGCGGGGTCTTCATGGCGCTCACCTTCGTGGTCTTCGTCGGCTACGGCTTCTTCGCCGCCACGGCACGCGAGCTGGTGCTCGAAAGCCCGCGGGCGATGACCTGGGCCCGGCGCCTGTTCGCCGCGAGTTTCGCGGGGCTGGGGCTGAAACTTGCCCTGGAGCGGGCATGAGCGTCGATCGCGAGACCATCGCGATCTATGACACGAGGTCGCACGACTACGCCGACCGCCGGTTTGGCCGCAGCGCCGAACCGGGGCTTGTCGAGTTCGTCGCCGCGATGCCCGAAGGCGGGCATATCCTCGACATGGGCTGCGGACCCGGCGACAGTGCGCATCGGTTCCTCGAGGCGGGCTTCACCGTCGATGCCGTCGACGCCTCGCCCGGCATGGTCAGCCGGGCGCGCGAGTTCGGCGTGCCGGCGCGGCAGGGCACTTTCGACGATATCGACGGCGAGGACCTCTACGACGGGTTGTTCGTGAGCTATTCGCTCCTGCATGTCCCGCGCGATACGGTCCCCGGGTATCTCGCCCGCTTCCGCGCCCTGAAACCCGGCGGGATCTTTCACCTCGGGATGAAGGTCGGCGAGGGCGAAAAGCGCGACGGGCTCGGGCGGCTATACGTCTATTACACCGAGGCCGAGCTGATGGGGCTGCTGCGGTACGCGGGCTTCACCCCCACCGCCTCGGAGCGCCAGGTCGATACCGGCCTCGACGGCACCGAGTACCATGGCATCTGGATCCACGCCGATGGTTGACCTCGTCGCCCATACCGACGGCGCCTGTTCCGGCAACCCCGGCCCCGGCGGCTGGGGCGTGCTCCTGGAAGCGAAGCAGGACGGCGCCGTGGTCAAGACCCGCGAGCTCTCCGGCGGCGAGGCCGAGACCACCAACAACCGCATGGAGCTGATGGCGGCGATCCAGGCGCTCGAAGTGCTCGAGCGGCCCGCGGCGATCACCATCGTGACCGATTCGGCCTACGTGAAGAACGGCGTGACCGGCTGGATCCACGGCTGGAAACGGAACGGCTGGAAGACCGCTTCGAAGAAGCCGGTCAAGAACGCCGAACTCTGGCAACGCCTCGACGAAGCCCGCGCCCGCCACGACGTGAGATGGGAATGGATCAAGGGCCACGCCGGACACCCGGAGAACGAGCGCGCCGACGAATTGGCCCGCGCCGGCATGGCGCCCTACAAACCGTCCAAGGGATAAACGGCAGGGCCCGCGCGCGGCTCCGCGCGCCCGGGTGCCATCCCTCCTGCTGCGGGGAGCGTGACCACGCCGCCCGCCCGAGGCGCGCGGTGCCGCGGCGTCTCCCGTCTCAGGTCTTCCGTCTCACGCCTTCGTCGGCGCGAACCGAAGCCAGAAATACATCACGATGGCGATCCCGATGACGGACCCGACCAGAGCGGCCCAGAACGACGACATCGACAGCAGCGCCGGGATCAGCGCGCCGCCGACAAGCGCCCCGCCGATGCAGATCCCGATATTGCGCGCCTGCCCGGTCTTGAAGGTGACGGCATAGTTGATGAAACAGCCGATGGCGAACCCGATGATGATCGAGACGATGATGGTCATGACAGCCCTCCCGAAAACAGACTCTCCGGTCTGCGCGGGCATGATGCGGCAATAACCTCGTTCGACAAAGCGGGAATCGATGGCCGGGAGCGGATCAGGGGCCGTGCGGCACCGGCGGGACCGCGCGTTGCCCTGCTTCGCGGGGTTAACAGAGCGTTAACGCTCCTTTTGCGGTGTCGGCCGACGTGCTGCCATCTATCTGTTTTATTGCCGTTTTATTGGATATCCAGAAATCCGGATATCCGGATTTCTGGAGTCCGCAGTCCACGAGGCCGCGACGGGGCCCAAGCCCTCCTGGCAGCGACATCACATCAGAAAAAACCGGGCAAAGGCACGACCCTCAGCCCAAAGGCGCCACCAGCACCGGACCGTCACTTGACGTAGGTCTGCCACAGCCAGATGAGCAGGACCGCCCCGAGCACCGCACCGACGAAACCGGACGCTGCCCGACCAGCCCGATCAGAGCCGCAACACGACGCTGCCGACGATTGCCCTGAGCACACCGATGGCGATGGTGATCAGCACACCGGGTCGAGCTTCATCGCGCGGGTGGCGATGAACCCGGCAGCGGCCCCGATGATGATGAGCAGGACGAAATGCATGGCCAGGAGATAGGCTCTGCAGGCCGGATCCAATATGGGCCGCACCCCGCGCTGACCGAAGACCCGCCCTGTCAGCCGCGGCCGTGCGGTTCGGCCCAGTCGAGCACCGGCCCCACCGGAACGATCCGGTGCGGATTGATGGTGTCGTGGCTGTAGTGGTAGTGGCGGATGTAATGCGCGGGCTGCACCGTCGCCGCCACGCCCGGCCATTGGTAGAGCTCGCGCGCATAGGCCCAGAGATTCGGATAGTCGACCAGCCGCTTGCGGTTGCACTTGAAGTGGCCGTGGTAGACCGGGTCGAACCGGGCGAGCGTGGTGAACAGCCGCCAGTCGGCTTCGGTCACCCGGTCGCCCACGAGGTAGCGCTGCCGGCCAGCCTTTCTTCCAGCCAGTCGAGGCTCTCGAACAGCGCCGTGACCGCTTCGTCATAGGCCTGCTGGCTGGTCGCGAACCCGGCCCGGTAGACGCCGTTGTTCACCGTCTCGTAGACCCGCTCGTTCACCGCCTCGATCTCGCCCCGCAGCACCTCGGGCCAGAAATCCTGGCTGTCGCCGGTTATTCCGTCGAAAGCCGAATTCAGCATCCGGATGATCTCGGCGCTTTCGTTCGAAACGATCGTGCCCCGCACCTTGTCCCACAGGATCGGCACGGTGACGCGGCCCGACATGTCCGGGGCGGCGCGCAGGTAGGTCTCGCGCAGATAGCGGTCGCCGAACAGCCTGTCGCCGGTGGCGCCGTCGAAACCGTCGTCGAAGGTCCAGCCGTCCGACAGCATGTCGGGGTGAACCACCGAGATGTCGATGTGGTCTTCGAGCCCCTTCAACGCCCGGAAGATCAGCGTGCGATGGGCCCAGGGCAGGCATAGGAGACATAGAGGTGATAGCGGCCGCTCTCGGCGGCGAACCCGCCTTCGCCGGAAGGGCCCGGGCTGCCGTCCGGCGTCACCCAGTTGCGAAACGCCTGGCGCGACCGCACGAAACGCCCGCCGGTCTCCTTTGGTATCGTACCAGCTTTCGTCCCACTGGCCGTTGACGAGTTGTCCCATGGCAACTTCCTCCCGTTTGCCCCTATCTAGGGAGACCAGGCGCGCACAAAACCCTCTCCGATGCGCAAGCGTGGTGCATGGGCGCACAGAGAGCCCGCCGCCACGCCGCCCGACGAACTTTGCGCTCGATCATTGTGAATCGGACGCGCCTTGCCTATACGGGGGCAAGACGATGCCCCGCAGGCGGGCCGGAGAGGTGCGGTGCGGCGAGATCGACCCAGTCAGGGGATCTGAGCCGCCCGATCGTCGCGATGGCAAAGCCTCTCCCGCGCCCGGCGGCAGCCAGGAAAGGATGTGCCATGAAAGCCCTTCTCACCGCGATGTTCGCGCTCCTGCCGGGGTTTGCGCTCGCCCATCCCGGCCACCTGGCCGAGGTGGCGGGCCACGACCACGTCGTCGCCGGCGTGGCGATCGGCCTGGCCCTCGATCGCGATCTGGGGGGTGCTGAAGGGCCGCAAGGACGCCGAAAGCGAGGACGAGGCGGACGAGGTCGCCGCGGACGAAGAGCCGCAGGAAGCCTGACCCTTGACCAAGATCGGTGTGATGATCTGCGGGCACGGCTCCCGCAGCGCGGCGGCGGTGAGCGAGTTTGCCACCCTCGCCGAGAAGCTGCCCGGCTACCTGCCGGCGGAGTGGGACTGCGACTACGGCTATCTCGAATTTGCCGACCCGGTGATCCGGGCCGGGCTCGACAGCCTGCGGGCGCGCGGCGTGGACCGCATCGTCGCGGTTCCGGGCATGCTGTTTGCCGCGATGCACACCAAGAACGACATCCCCACCGTGCTCAACGCCTATGCCGCCGAGCACGGGATCGAGGTCTCCTATGGCCGCGATCTCGGCATCGACCCGAAGATGATCGCCGCCGCCGGTGACCGGGTGCGCGCGGCCATCGCCGCTGCGGACGCGGCCGGGGCTGCCGTACCTCTGGAAGAGACCTGCCTCGTGGTCATCGGCCGCGGCGCCTCCGACCCCGACGCCAATGCCAACGTCGCCAAGGTCGCGCGGCTGCTGCAGGAAGGGCTCGGGCTCGGCTGGCTCGAGGTCGGCTATTCCGGCGTCACCTTCCCGCTGGTCGAACCGGTGCTGCGCCATGCCGCCAAGCTCGGCTACCGGCGCATCGTCGTCTTCCCCTACTTCCTGTTCTCCGGCATCCTCATCGACCGGATCTACGGCTTCACCGACAAGGTCGCCGCAGACCATCCTGACATGCAGTTCGTCAAGGCGGGCTATCTTGGCGATCACCCCAAGGTGCTCGAAACCTTCGCCGAACGGGCGGTGGAGCAACTGGGGTGCCGCCACCCAATTGCGGAACCTGCCCCTACCGGGCCCAGGTCCTCACCCGCGACGGTGCCGCGCCGGTGCTGGTGGCCGCCGAGACCCGGGCCGGCCACCCGGCCTTCGGCGAGGTGCCGCCGCCGGTCTGCGTGATGTGCAAGTACCGGACCGAGGTGCTGGGTTTCGAGGCCGAGGTCGGTCTGGTCCAGGAGAGCCACCACCACCATGTCGAGGGCCAGGGGGCGTCGGCCCCGGGTTCCAACGTGGCCGAGTGCAGGCTCTGCGATACGTTCTGCACCGGCGAATGCCGGCTGCAGGCGCATCATTCCCATGACCACGGCCACGGGCACGATCATTCCCATGACCACGGGCACAGCCACCATCACGGGCACCACCACGACCACCATCACGAACACGATCACCACCATCACCCGGCCTACCCCCATGCCCACCATCCGCACGGGCCGGACTCGGCGCGGCGCAGATGACCGAGGCGACGCCCCCCCGCGCGCTGCGCTATGAACGCGACCCGGCCGCGATCTATGCCCAGAGCTTCGAGACGGTGCGCCGCGAGGCGCGGCTCGACCGGTTTCCGCCCGGCATGGCACAGCTCGCGACCCGGGTAATCCACGCCTGCGGTATGGTCGAGGTGGCCGACCGGCTGGCCTTCTCGCCCGGCGCCTTCGAGGCCGGCGCCGCCGCTTTGGCGAACGGCGCGCCGGTGCTTGCCGATTGCGAGATGGTCGGGGCCGGCATCATCCGCCGCACCCTGCCCGCGGGCAATGAGGTGATCGTCACGCTCAACGACGCGCGTGTTCCCGACCGCGCCGCCGCCCTCGGCAACACGCGCTCTGCCGCCGCGGTCGAGCTCTGGGCGGAGCACCTCGACGGCGCCGTCGTCGCCATCGGCAACGCTCCCACGGCGCTTTTCCACCTGCTCGAACTCCTCGACGCCGGCGCGCCGAAACCCGCGGTGATCCTCGGCTTCCCCGTCGGTTTCGTCGGCGCCGCGGAATCGAAGGCGGAGCTGGCCCGCGATCCGCGCGGCGCCGGGTTCGTCACCCTGCGCGGCCGGCGCGGCGGCTCGGCAATGGCCTCGGCCGCGGTCAACGCCCTCGCCGCGGGCCTTCCGGAGCGCACCACATGACCCAGCCCACGCAACCCTGGCTGCACATCGTCGGCATCGGCGAAGACGGGCTCGACGGGCTCGCCCCCGCCACCCGAGCGGTGGTCGAAGCGGCGGAAGTGATCCTCGGCGGCAGCCGGCACCATACGCTGACGGATGGCCTCGACGCGAAGCGGATCGAATGGCCCTCGCCCTTCGACGCGCTGGTCGGCACGCTCAAGAGCCTGCGCGGCCAACGCGTCGTCGTGCTCGCAACCGGCGATCCCCTGTGGTTCTCGGTCGGCGCCCGGATCGGCCGCGAGATCGCGCCCGGCGAGATCATCTACCACCCGCAGCTTTCTGCCTTCCAGCTCGCCGCCGCGCGGATGGGCTGGTCGATGGCCGATGTCGAGACACTCACCGTCCACGGCCGGCCGGTCGAGCAGATGATCGCCTTCATCCAGCCCGACGCGCGGCTGCTGATTCTGACGACCGGCGAGGACACGCCCGCCAGGATCGCACGCTTCCTCGCCGACCGCGGCTTCGGTGCCAGCCGGATGACGGTGCTTGCCAACATGGGCGGTGAGGACGAGGCGCGGTTCCACGGCACTGCCGAGAGCTGGGACCACGAGGTGCCGCCGTTCAACACGCTCGCGGTCGACTGCATCGCTGCGCCCAACGCGGCGCTGCTGCCGCGCGTGCCCGGCCTCGCCGACGACCTGTTCCAGCACGACGGCACCATGACCAAGCGCGAGGTCCGCGCCGTCACCGTCGCCAAGCTGATGCCGATGCGGGGCGCGCTGCTCTGGGACATCGGCACCGGTTGCGGCTCGGTGGCGATCGAGTGGATGCGCGCCGCGCGCTATGCCCGGGCCATCGGCATCGAGCCCCGCGCCGACCGCCGCGCGCTCGCCGCCGCCAATGCGCTGGCCCTCGGCGCGCCGCGGCTGGAGCTGGTCGACGGCGTGGTGCCTGGCGCGCTCGACGGGCTCGCCGCGCCCGATGCGGTGTTCATCGGCGGCGGGCTTTCGGCGGAGGTGTTCGACGCCGCCTGGGCCGCGCTCAAGCCGCTCGGCCGGCTCGTCGCCAACGCGGTGACGCTGGAAAGCCAGGCGGTGCTGATCGAGCTCCGCAAACGCCATGGCGGCGATCTCGTGCAGCTCGCGATCAGCCGCGCCGAACCGGTCGGCCCGCGCACCGGTTGGCGGCCGCTGATGCCGGTGACCCAGTGGAGCCTGGTGAAGCGATGAGCGCACCCGGGCGGATGATCGGCGTCGGGCTCGGCCCCGGCGACCCCGAGCTCGTGACGCTCAAGGCCGCGAAGGCGCTCGGCGCGGCCGCGGTGATCGCCTACCCGGCGCTCCCCGGCACCGCCAGTTTCGCCCGCAGCATTGCCGCCCCGCACATGAACCCGGCGGCCCGGGAGATCGTCATCGAGATCCCGATCACCACCGACCGCGGCCCCGCCCAGGCGGGCTACGACGCCGGCGCCGAAGCGATCGCGACGGCGCTCGACGCGGGGCAGGATGTGGTCGTGCTCTGCGAGGGCGATCCGTTCTTCTACGGCTCGTTCATGTATCTCCACGCCCGGCTCTCGGGGCGCTACGCGGTCGAGGTGGTGCCCGGCATCACCTCCATCGCCGCCGCCTCGGCCGCGCTCGGCCAACCGCTCACCGCCCGCAACGAGGTGCTCACGACCCTGCCGGCGCCGCTCGACAGCGATACCCTGCGGGAGCGTATGGTGAGTGCCGACAGCTTCGCGATCATGAAGCTCGGCCGCCACATCGGCCGCATCCGTGGCCTGCTGGACGACCTCGGGCTTGCCGCCAACGCCCACTACATCGAGCGGGCGACCCTACCCGAACAGCGCATCCTGCCGCTCGCAGAAGCGCCCGACCCCGCCCCGTATTTCTCGATGATCCTCGTGACGAAAGGTGCCGACCCGTGGCTCAAACCCCAGACGTGATCGCCCCTGTCGTCGTCGCGCTGAACCGCGCGGGCGAACCCGTCGCGCACCGCATCGCCGAGGCGCTCGGGCTCTCCGTCCATGGCCGCGAGGGGCGCGTGGACCGCGCCGAAGCCACCTTCCCCAACGCGCTCACCCATGTGCGCGACCTGTTCGCCGCCGGCACACCGGTGATCGGCGTCTGCGCCGCCGGCATCCTGGTGCGCGCCGTGGCGCCGATGCTCGCCGACAAGACCACCGAACCGCCGGTCCTCGCGGTCTCGGACGACGGCGCCGTCGTCGTGCCGCTGCTCGGCGGCCATCGCGGCGCCAACCGGCTCGCCCGCGAGATCGCGGGCGTGCTGGAGGCGAAGGCCGCCGTGACCACCGCCGGCGATGTCGCCCTCGGCGTTTCGCTCGACGAGCCGCCCGCGGGCTACCGCCTCGCCAACGCCGGCGACGCCAAGCCGGTGATGGCGGCGCTGCTGTCGGGCGCGAAGCCCCGGATCACCGGCGAGAATATCTTCGGGCTGGAGAGCGACGACGCGGGCCCGGTCGATCTCACCGTGACCGAGGCCCCGGTGGAAGGCGGCGCCTCGCGGCTCGTCTACCATCCCCAGACCCATGTGCTCGGCGTCGGCTGCGCCCGGGGCGCCGATGCGTCCGAACTCGACCGGCTGGTGGCGCAGGTGCTCGCCGAGGCCAACGTCGCCCCCGGCGCCATCGCCGCCGTCGCCACGCTCGATCTCAAGGCCGACGAACCGGCCATCAATGCGCTCGCAGCCAAACTGGGCGTGCCGCTCCGGGTGTTTTCGGCGGAAGAGTTGGAGGCGATGACGCCGCGCCTCGCCAACCCCTCCAAGGTGGTCTTCGCCGAGGTCGGCACGCATGGGGTGGCCGAGGCCGCCGCGTTGGCCGCCGCGGACGGCACCGAGCTGGTGGTCGAGAAACGCAAGACCGCAGCAACGACCTGCGCCGTCGCCCGCGCCCCCGCCCCGATCACCGCGCTGAAGGGCCGTCCGCGCGGGCACCTTGCCATCGTCGGCATCGGCCCGGGGCAGTCGGCCTGGCGCACACCGGAAGCTTCGAAGCTCATTGCCGAGGCCGAGGAACTGGTGGGCTACGGGCTCTACATCGACCTGCTCGGACCGCTCGCCGCGGGCAAGAAACGGACCGACTTCCCGCTCGGGGCCGAGGAGGACCGTTGCCGCTACGCGCTGGAAGAGGCGGGCAAGGGCCGGCGGATCGCGCTCGTCTCCTCGGGTGACGCCGGGATCTACGCGATGGGCGCGCTGGTGTTCGAACTCATGGACCGGGGACCGGATCAGCACGGCGTCTCGGACGCGGCGCGGCGCTGCGAGGTCGTCTCCGCGCCCGGGATCTCGGCGCTTCAGGCCGCCGCCGCCCGCGCCGGCGCGCCGCTCGGCCACGACTTCTGCGCGATCTCGCTCTCCGACCTGCTGACGCCACGCGAGGACATCGTCCGCCGGCTGCACGCCGCCGCCGCAGGCGATTTCGTCATCGCCTTCTACAACCCGGTGTCGAAGCGCCGCCGCACGCTCTTGGCCGAGGCGCGCGACATCCTGCTCGACCACCGGCCCGCCGACACGCCGGTGCTGCTCGCCTCCAACCTCGGGCGGCCCGAGGAAACCATACGCTACCGCAGGTTGGCGGAGCTGGAGGTGGACGAGGTCGACATGCTGACCGTGGTACTGGTGGGCTCGTCCAACTCCCGCCTGGCGGCGCTCGGCGAAGGCCCCCGGATGTACACGCCCCGCGGCTATGCCCGTCGGATCGACGGAGACCTGAAAGGAGACCGGACATGAAGGTCTATTTCATCGGCGCCGGTCCCGGCGATCCGGAGCTGCTCACGCTCAAGGCGCAGCGCCTGATCGCCGCCTGCCCGGTCTGCCTCTATGCCGGCTCGCTCGTGCCGCCCGAGGTCGTGGCCGGCGCGCCCGCAGGGGCCCGCGTGCGCGACACCGCGCCGATGACACTGGAAGAGACCCATGCCGAGATCCTGGCCGCGCGCGACCGTGGCGAGGACGTGGCCCGGGTGCATTCCGGCGACCCGAGCCTCTACGGCGCCATCGCCGAGCAGATCCGCCGTTTGCGCGCCGACGGGATCGCTTACGAGGTCATCCCCGGCGTGCCCGCCTATGCCGCCGCCGCCGCAGCACTCGGGCAGGAGCTGACCGTCCCCGAGATCGCGCAGTCGATCGTGCTGACCCGGATGTCGATGCAGTCGACCGCGATGCCGGCCGGTGAGACGCTGGAAAACTTCGCCCGCACCGGCGCAACGCTGGCGATCCACCTCGCGGTGCGCAACATGCGCGAGATCGAGCGGGTTCTGACGCCGCATTACGGCGCCGATTGCCCGGTCGTCGTCGCCTATCGCGTCGGCTGGCCCGACCAGATGCTGATCCGCGGCCGGCTCGACGACATCCGCCTCAAGGTGCGGGCCGAGAAAATCACGCGGACCGCGCTGATCCTCGTCGGCCCGGCGCTGGGCGAGGTCCGCGATTTCGCCGACAGCGCGCTCTATGACCCTACGCGACCGCATGTTCTGCGGCCGGTGGTGGGCGTCGACCTGGTGGAAGAGCACAATACCTGAGCCCGTCGCGGACGCGTCAACAGACCTGACACGAAACCGTCACTTGACCGAATCGACCCGATCCCCATGCTTGGGAAAGGGGTACGGAGGGGTATGGATGACGACGTTTCTGCCGAAAGAGGTCCAGGACGGGTTGGAAAAGGCCCGCAACCGCGACCGTCGCAAGAAGGCGCGGCTGCGGGTCGCGGTCGATGAGTTTACCCTCTACCCGGTCCTCGAAATGCGTGACGGCGGCTTTGCGCTCGACATCGCCAACGCGCCGAAGCTGCGCGGTCTGGTCGATCTGTATGACGGCAGCCGGCATCTCTACCGCTGCCTGATCGTCGCGTCCGAGGAAGACGGCGATCTGATGCGCTACGAGTTCAAGCAGGCGACCGCCGCCGTCGACCGCGCGCCGCTGGATTTCGCCCGGGAGCCCACGGCGCCGGTCGCGCTGCTCGGCGCTTGACGCCCCTAATTACGCCACAGGGCGCGCGTTGACCGGGCTCGGACCGAGCCCAGGCGTGTCAGATGGTAGAGAACGGCTTGGGTGTGCTTGCTGCCCGTCGCGCTGCCCGTTGCCGCCGGTTGGTATCGGCCCTCCGGATCCGTTCGGTCTGACAAGGCCCCGGGCCCTCAGCGGAGCCGTCGGTGGTCGTCTCTTCTTCGAGATGCAGCTTCATGTCGACCAGAACCTGCTGGAGCGCGAGGGTTTCCCGCAGCAGCCGCTTGGCCTCGTTGACCGTGATGATGCCGTCATCGATCGACTGGTGATATTCGCCCATGAGCATCGCGAAGCGCTGGCTGAGCGCGATCACGTCGGAGTTGACCCCGCCCGCCGGCGCGTTGCGCCCCTCGCTGCCGGCGGTGACGGTGTGGCCAGAGAGCTCCGCGAGCGCGGAGGTCACATGCGGGTAGCGCGACGCCGCCTCGATCGCCGCCACCGTGTCGATCGGCATGAACCGGTCGGAATGTTCGTCCGCCGTGGAATAATACCGCCCGAGGGTTGCCTTCGACTTGCCCGTCAACTCGCAGGCGGCCTCGATCCCGACGTCCTTCACGAGCGCCTCGGTGTGTTTCTTCAGATAATCGCCCATACCGGCCATACTTTGTCCCCCATTCTCCTCTGCCTCCGGAATGCCTCGTTCCGGGTGCGGGAAATACCGAAACGTTTTCCATTAATCAGAACGAATGTGAATGGCTTAATACAGATGACTGCCAAGGTGGTCACGTGACCAGTACCCGGTACCCGGCGTGCGAACGTCGGTGTGGAGGGGGTCGCCCAGTGTGTGTACGGCGAGGCGGGTCGCGTTGCGGCCGGCGGCGGTGTCCGGGAGCGTAAAGGTGCGGGGTCTGTTCCATCCCCAAGGGCGGCAACGCCCAGGACCTCCAGTTTCCCTTCCCGGACCCGCCCTCCTTCCCTCCCGCCACGGCCCGTTCGGCCCCCGATGGGTCCGCCCGGGCAACGCCGCTTGCGCAACCCCGCCCGCGAGGCTACCCCGGTGCCATGGCCAAGCTCTACTTCCACTACTCGACGATGAATGCCGGCAAGTCGACGCTGCTGCTGCAGGCATCGTACAACTACCGCGAACGCGGATGGACACCACCTCGTCACCGCCAAGCTCGACAACCGCGCCGGCGACGGCGTGATCGGCAGCCGGATCGGCATCTCGGCGCCGGCCGACACCTTCGAGGCGGGCGAGGACATGTTCGCCAAGATCGAGGCCCGGCTGGCCGAGGGGCCGGTCGCCTGCGTCTTCATCGACGAGGCGCAGTTCCTCGCCCCCGAGCAGGTCTGGCAACTCGCCCGGGTCGTCGACGATCTGCGCGTGCCGGTCATGGCCTACGGGCTCAGGGTCGACTTCCAGGGCAACCTGTTTCCCGGTTCCGCCACCCTGCTGGCGCTCGCCGACGAGATGCGCGAGGCGCGCACGATCTGTCACTGCGGCAAGAAGGCGACCATGGTGGTGCGCCAGGATGCCGACGGCAAGGTGCTGACCGCGGGCGACCAGGTGGTGATCGGCGGCAACGAAACCTACGTGAGCCTGTGCCGGAAGCACTGGCGCGAAGCCACGGGCGACCGGGCGGGGGACTGAGGGCGCCCGACAGGCCGCGTCCGGCCGAACGCCCGCTCCTTCCGGTTCCGTCCAAAGGTCGCACGACATCCGGTCTCGCGGCCGGATCTTCCGCCCGTCCGGCCGGGTGTGCGCTCAGTGGTTGTTGCGCGGCAGGTGTCGTCTCGCGATTCCGCGGTAGGCCGGGGCGCCGTCCAGCACCATGCCGTCGGCGAACTGCGCTACCTTCTCGCGGAACAGCGCCTGCCAGGGGCTCTGGCTCTCGGGCGTGACCGCGGCGAGCGCTTCGGCGAGACCCGCCCGCCGCGCCTCCCATTCTGCCGCCTCGACCAGCGCGTCGACCCTGCGCGCCGTCAGGTCGACCCGGATCCGGTCGCCGTCGCGCAGGAGTGCCAGCCCGCCGCCGGCCGCCGCCTCGGGCGACGCGTTGAGGATCGAGGCAGACCCCGACGTGCCCGACTGCCGGCCGTCGCCGATGCAGGGCAGCGCGTGGATGCCCTGCTTGATGAGGTAGGAGGGCGGGCGCATGTTCACCACCTCGGCCCCGCCCGGGTAGCCGATCGGTCCCGCGCCGCGCATCACCAGGATGGTGCGGTCGGTGATCCCGAGCGCCGGGTCGTCGATCCGGGCGTGGAAATCCTCGGGCCCGTCGAACACCGCTGCCGGCCCTTCGAAGGCCATCGGGTCCGCCGGGTCTTCGAGGTAGCGCGAGCGAAATTCGGCGTCGATCGCCGAGGTCTTCATGATCGAGGCGTCGAACAGATTGCCCGAGAGGTTGAGGAAGCCCGCGGCCGGTTTGAGCGGCGCCTCTGTGGTGCGGATCACCTCCGGATCGGTGATCGGCACGCCGGTGTAGAGCTCGGCCATGGTCTTGCCGGTCACGGTGACCGCGTCCGGATGCGGCAGGAGCCCCGCGCGCAGGAGCTCCGAAATCACCGCCGGCACGCCGCCCGCGCGGTGGAAATCCTCGGCGAGGTAGGCGCCCACCGGCTGGAGGTTGACGAGCAGCGGGATCTCGTAGCCGAGCCGCTCCCAGTCGGCATTGGTGAGCTCGAGCCCCAGATGAGCGGCGATGGCGATAAGGTGGATCGGCGCGTTGGTCGAACCACCCAGCGCCGAGTTGACGACGATGGCGTTTTCGAAGGCGGCCCGGGTCATTACCCGGTCCGGGGTCCGGTCCGCGTGCACCATCTCGACGATCCTGCGCCCGGTCTCATAGGCCATCTGGCCGCGTTCGCGGTAGGGGGCGGGGATGGCGGCGGCACCGGGGAGCTGCATGCCGAGCGCCTCGGCCAGCGAATTCATCGTCGAGGCCGTGCCCATGGTGTTGCAATAGCCCACCGAGGGCGCAGAAGCGGCGGCGATGGAAAGGAAATCGTCGGCGGTGATCTCGCCCGCCGCGAGGTCCTGGCGGGCCTGCCAGATCGCGGTGCCCGAACCCGCGCGCTTGCCCTTGTACCAGCCGTTCAGCATCGGGCCGACGGAATGGGCGATGGCGGGGATGCCGACGGTGGCCGCGGCCATCAGCAGCGCCGGCGTGGTCTTGTCGCAGCCGATGGTCAGCACGACGCCGTCGATCGGGTAGCCGAACAGCGTTTCGACCAGGCCGAGATAGGCGAGGTTGCGGTCGAGCATCGCGGTCGGCCGCTTGCCGGTCTCCTGGATCGGATGCACTGGCACCTCGAGCGGCACGCCTCCGGCGGCGACGATGCCGTCGCGGGTGCGCTTGGCGAGCTCGAGGTGGTGCCGGTTGCAGGGGCTGAGGTCGCTCCCGGTTTGCGCGATGGCGATGATCGGTTTGCCGGAGCGAAGCTCGCCCTCGGTGATGCCGTAGTTCAGGTAGCGCTCGAGGTAGAGGGCCGTCATCTCCGGATCGTCCGGGTTGTCGAACCATTTGCGGGAACGCAGGTCGGTCTTCTTGGCGGTCATGTCACGAACCTCTGGAGATATCTGCGATACTTGAGACCATGATGGGCGGGGCGGGCACCCGGATCAGCGCGGGGGTGAAGGTCGGCGACGCTGGAAAAACGCACATGTCCATTCCCCCCCCCCCCGCCGCGCTCAGTACATCCGCCCGCCATCGGGCACGTCCTTGTCGGGGGTGATCAGCACCACCTCGCCGTCGGCATCGGGCAGCCCCAAGACCAGCGCTTCGGACATGAACTTGCCGATCTGGCGGGGCGGGAAGTTGACCACGCCGAGCACCTGCTTGCCGATCAGCGCCTCCGGTTCGTAGTGCCGGGTGATCTGGGCCGAGGATTTGCGCACCCCGATCTCGGGCCCGTAATCGACCCAAAGCTTCAGCGCCGGCTTGCGCGCCTCCGGGAAGGGCTGGGCGTCGATCACCGTGCCCTTGCGGATGTCGACCTTGAGGAAGTCGTCGAAACCGATCTCGGCTGTCTTGTCGGCGCTCATTTGCCCAGCTCCCGGCTGCGATCGGCGGCGGCCTTCACGGCCCGGGCGAGGAGCGGCGGGAAGCCGTCCGCCTCGTTCATCAGTACTTCGAGCGCGGCCTGGGTGGTGCCGCCGGGCGAGGTGACGTTGACCCGGAGCTGCGCCGGCGTGTCCGACGCCGCCTCGGCGAGCGCGCCGGCGCCGGCGACGGTGGCCTTGGCGAGCGTCATCGCGAGATCCGGCGCGAGGCCCTCGGCCTCGCCGGCCCTGGCCAGCGTTTCGATCAGGTGGAAGACATAGGCCGGCCCGGAGCCGGAGACCGCGGTGACCGCGTCCATCTGGGCCTCGCCCTCCAGCCGGACCACCTGCCCGACGGCGCCGAGCAGGCTCTCGGCGAGGTCGAGATCGGCGGCGCCGGCCTGGGCATTGCCGATGATCGCGGTGATGCCGCGGCCGATGGCGGCCGGCGTGTTGGGCATGGCGCGCACGATCGGGGTCTTCGCCCCGAGTGCCGCCTCGTAGGCGGCGATGGGGGTGCCGGCGGCGACCGAGAGGAACAGGGTCTCGCCGTCGCCGAGGGCCGCCAGCGTCGGCAGCGCATCGCCCATCATCTGCGGCTTGACCGCGACCAGCACGACGGCGGGGTTGGCAGGCAGATCGGCGTTGAGATGCACGCCAGTCCCCTGCAGCCAGGCGGTGGGATTGGGGTCGATCACCCAGACGGACGCGGGCGCAAGCCCGCCATCGAGCCAGCCCGCCAGCATCGCCGAGCCCATCTTGCCGCAACCGAGCAGGACGAGGCCGCGGATTTCGAGATCGTTCAGGGTCATGTCGTCTCCGTTTGTCTGGGGCGCGGGGTTGCCGGCGGACCGGAAGCCGGTTCAAGCCCTCGTACCATCATGCGGCGGCGGGGCAAACCGGATCGAAGGGCCCGTCGCACCACCATGGCGTCGAAACAGGAACACCGGCGTGACCGGCCGCACGGCGCCCGCTACCCCCGGGTCTCCTGGATCTCTTCCCAGGCGCGGTTGATCGCGATCATGTGTTTCTCGGCGATCTTCACCGCCTCTTCCGGCACCCCGCGCGCGATCAGCCGGTCGGGGTGGTACTCGCGCACCTGGGCCCGCCAGGCCACCCGGATCTCGTCCAGCGCCATGTCCGGGTCGACGCCGAGCACCGCGTAGGGGTCGGGTGTGGCATCGGGCACGAAGCGGGCGCGCAGGCTGCGGAAGGTGCGGTCGTCGACGCCGAAGATCGTCGCCACCCGCGAGAGGAACGCGTCTTCCGCCTCGTGGTAGGTGCCGTCGGCCATGGCGATGTAGAACAGCCCTTCCAGGAGGTCGCACAGAACCGGATCGCGCTCGCCGAACAGGCCGACGACCTTCTGCGCGTATTGCTCGAACCCGGCGACGTCGGTGCGCGCAAGGTTGAAGACCCGCGCGGCATTGGCCTCCTGCGCCGTCGGGATGGTGAAGACCTCGCGAAAGGCCGAGACCTCGTTGCGGGTCACCTGCCCGTCGGCCTTGGCCATCTTGGCCCCGAGCGCGATCACCGCGATGGTGAAGGCCGCCGTGCGTTCGGGCGGGGTGCGCAACAGGCTGAAGACATCGGCCAGGCTTTCGCCGGACCTGAGCGCCGCAAGCGCGGCGGTGATACGGGTCCACAGCGACATGTCTCAGAGGATCTTCTGCATCAGGACGAGGTCGAGCCAGTGGCCGTGCTTCCAGCCGACCTCGGGGACGCGGGCGACCTCGACGTAGCCGCGGGCGGCGTGGAACCCCATGCCGGCATCGTTGGCGCCGCTGACGCCCGCGATCATCGAATGCGCGCCGCGGTCACGGGCATGGGCTTCGACGGCTTCGAGCAGGGCGGTGCCGAGTCCGCGGCCGCGCGCGCCCTCGGCCAGCATGATCGTGTGCTCCATCGACCTCGCATAGCCGACGCCGGCGCGAAACTGTCCATAGGTGGAAAAGCCGAGCACTGCGCCGTCCTCCTCGGCGACGAAGGTGCCATGGCCCAGATCGGCGCGCGTGGTCATGAAGCGCACGAGGTCGTCGGGGTCCTTCTCGACCGCATTGAAGGTGATGAGGCTGTCGCGGATCACCGGGTTCCAGATCCCGGCAATCGCCGTCGCGTCCCAGGCGCCCGCCGGCCGGATCATGTCAGCACCCTCTCGCCCGCTTCGGTGTGAATCAGCGCCGTTAGCCCCGGAGGCCCCGCCCGCACCGTCACCCGGTCGTCGTCGGTGAGCATCGACAGCGCCCAGCCGAGGCGCCCCGCATCCGGGTGGCGCAGGGTGAGCGAGATCAGCCGCAGCCCGGGGTCGGGCAGCGCGCGCGCCGGATCGGCCCCGTCCCAGGCGATGAGCGCGGGAAACACCCCGTCGAAGGGCTGGATCCCGGTTTCGGGGATGGTGATGCGCCAGCTGTAGCTGCCGCGGGTCATTTCCCGCGGCGCGCCGATCCCGTCGGGGGCCTCGGCGCAGGCGGCGTCGATATTGCGGACCCGCAGCGCCCAGGACACCAGCCGCGGCGGGGCGCCGGGATCTGCGGCGAAACGGTCGAGGCCGAACCAGCGCGCGCCCTCGGGCGGGGCGGCGTCCGGGTCGGGCGCCAGCGCTTCGAGATAGGTCCGCGACCCCAGCGACAACAGCCGGTTGTGGGTCGCCATGGCCGCATGGCAACCGCCGGGCATGGTCCGCATACCCAGCGCCTGTTCGACATGGGCGGTCGCCGCGTCCAGCGTCGCGCCCGCCACGACGAGATGGTCGATCGCCGTCTGCATCCCGGTCTCCCTCCGCAGCGCAACATGCCATGACCCGCCGGCAAACGAAATTGTTATCTTGAACCGGAGCTTGGCACACTTGACCCGCGCGCGTCTGGGCCCAAATCGAATGGAAACAAGAGGGATAGAGATGATTTCAGCGATCGAGAGACTGTTCAAACACGAAGCCGCCGGTGGCGTGGCCCTGATGGCGGCGGCGGTGCTGGCGCTGATCGTCGCCAATTCGAGCCTGTCCGGGGTCTACAGCGACGTGCTCGCGGCCAAGCTCTCGATCACCCTCAACGACGAAGGCCTGTCGAAACCCTTGATCCTGTGGATCAACGACGGGCTGATGGCGATCTTCTTCTTCCTGATCGGCCTGGAGCTCAAACGCGAGCTGCTCGAAGGCAAGCTCAAGAACCCGCGCGACGTGATGCTGCCGGGCGTCGCCGCGATTGGCGGCATGGTGGTGCCCGCGGTGATCTTCGCCGCGATCAACTGGAACTCGCCCGAAACCATCGCCGGCTGGGCGATCCCGGCGGCGACCGACATCGCCTTCGCTCTCGGCCTGCTCGCGCTGGTCGGCGCGCGCGCGCCCGCGTCGCTCAAGGTCTTTCTGCTCACGCTGGCGATCCTCGACGACCTCGGCGCGATCCTGATCATCGCGTTGTTCTACACCGCGCATCTCAAGGTCACCTACCTGTTGATCGCGCTTGCGCCGCTGGCGATGATGGGCTGGCTCAACGCCCGCGGCAGCCACCGGGTCTCGCCGATCGTGATCCTCGGAATCGTGCTCTGGGTGCTGGTGCTGAAATCCGGCGTCCATGCCACGCTCGCAGGTGTCGTCACCGCCTTCTTCATCCCGCTCAAGGACCGCTGGGGCAAGTCGCCCCTGCATTCCATGGAGCACGGGCTGGTGGCCTGGGTGGCCTTCTTCATTGTGCCGGTCTTTGCCTTCGCAAACGCAGGCGTGTCCTTTGCCGGCATGTCGATGGAGGCGATCGCCTCGCCGGTGACCATCGGCATCGTCGCGGGGCTGGTGCTCGGCAAGCAGGCCGGCGTATTCGGCGCCACCTGGCTGGTGGTGAAATCTGGCCTCGCCACCCTGCCCCACGGCGCCAACTGGGCGCATATCTACGGGCTCTCGGCACTCGCAGGGATTGGCTTCACCATGTCGCTGTTCATCGGCGGGCTGAGCTATTCCGATGCGGCGCTGATGAACGAGGTGCGGCTCGGCGTGCTCGCGGCCTCGGCGATCTCGGCGGTGATCGGCTACGGCGTGCTGATGGCCGTGAGCCGCAAACCGGCGGACGAGGCGGAGGCGGCGCTGGCGGAGTGACCGGGCCGGAAAGCGTCCGCGCGCGCGGACGCGACGCCCCGGCGCGCGCCGGGGCCGGCCCGGCTCAGCCCGGGGCGCCCAGTTTGTAAGGGGCAAGGAGCGCGTAGACGGTCTCGCTTGCGCTCACGTCGATCCCGAGCGCCCGACCGCGCCGCGCCACCGAGCCGCAGATGTGGTCGATCTCCAGCGCCGCGCCATGGGCGAGATCATGCGCGGTCGAGGCCCGGCTCTCCGCAGACAGGCTTTCGAAGAACGCCCAGATTCTCGCCACCGCGTCTTCCGGCAGCACGGTTCCTTCGGCTCGGCCGACCGCTTCGGTCTCCTGCATCAACCGGCGCGCGAGGGCGGCCAGTGCGGGCGTGTCGCGGACCACGCCCAGACGGGTCCGTGCGCCCGCGGTCGTCGACGACACCGCGTTGAACAGGATGAATTTCATCCACAGATCGACCCGCACATCGTCGCAGGCGGGCGCATTGACCCCGGCGCCGTTCAGAAGCGCCCGCAGCGCCGCGACCGGGGGCGCGTCCTGGCGTCCGTCCAGCGTGCCGATGGTGTAGGAGCCGACACCGCCGTAACGGGTCACCTCGCCCGGGCCGGTGATGTTGGAAAAGATCCGCGCCACACAGATCAACGCCCGATCCGCGCCGAAAGCGGCGGCGGCCATGTCGGGCGCGTCGACCCCGTTCTGCACCGTCACCACCCGGGTCTCGGGGCCGACCGCCGGGGCGATGGCCGCCAGAGCATCGGCGAGCTGGTGCGCCTTGACCGTGACGAAGATTGCATCGGGCGTGCCGATCTCCCCCGGATCGTCGGTCAGCACGTCGGGGTGAACCACCGTCGTGCCGTCCGGTTCGATCAGCCTGAGACCGTCCGACCGGATCGCGGCCAGATGCGCGCCGCGGGCGATGAGCGCGACCGGATGGCCGGCCGCGGTCAATTTCGCCGTCAGGAAGCCGCCGATCCCGCCGGCGCCGAGAATGGCAATCTTCATCTCCGTCTCCCCGTACGCTGCGCGCCCAGCCCTAGCCCGTGCGACCGGCCCGGATCAAGCCAAGGATCTCGCGCGCGGCGTCGGGGATGTTGGTCCCCGGCCCGAAGATGGCCGAGACGCCGGCCTTTTTCAGGAACTCGTAGTCCTGTTGCGGGATCACGCCGCCGCAGATCACCAGAATGTCATCCGCGCCCTGGGCTTTCAGGGCCTCGATCAACTTCGGCGCCAGGGTCTTGTGACCGGCGGCCTGCGACGAGATGCCGACGATGTGCACGTCGTTGTCGACCGCGTCCTGCGCCGCCTCTTCCGGGGTCTGGAACAGGGGGCCGACGTCGACGTCGAAACCGATGTCGGCAAAGGCGGTGGCGATCACCTTGGCGCCGCGGTCGTGGCCGTCCTGGCCCATCTTGACCACCAGCATCCGCGGCCGCCGCCCCTCTTCCTCGGCGAAGGCCTCGACGTCCTTCTGGATCGCGGCGAAACCCTCGTCGCCCTCGTAGGCCGCGCCGTAGACGCCCGACAGCGTCCGCACCTCGGCCCGGTGGCGGCCGAACGCCTTTTCCATCGCCATCGAAATCTCTCCAACGGTTGCGCGCGCCCGCGCGGCCTCGACCGCGAGGCGCAGGAGGTTGCCTTCACCGGACGCCGCCGCCGTCTCGAGCGCCGCCAGAGCCGCGTCGCAGGCGCCCTGGTCGCGGGTCGCGCGGATCCTGTCGAGCCGCTTGATCTGGGCCTCGCGCACCGCGACGTTGTCGACGTCGAGAATGTCGATCGGGTCTTCCTTCGCGAGACGGAACTTGTTGACGCCGACGATCACCTCGTCGCCGCGGTCGACCGCCGCTTGCCTGCGGGCGGCGGCCTCTTCGATCCGCAGCTTCGGCATGCCCGAGGCCACCGCCTTGGTCATGCCGCCCATCGCGTCGACCTCCTCGATCAGCTTCCACGCCTCGTCGATGAGATCGGCGGTGAGCTTCTCGACGTAGTAGGAGCCGGCGAGCGGATCGACGACGTTGGTCACCCCGGTCTCGTTCTGCAGGATCAGCTGGGTGTTGCGGGCGATCCTTGCGCTGGTCTCGGTCGGCAGCGCAATGGCTTCGTCGAAGGCGTTGGTGTGCAGCGATTGCGTGCCGCCGAGCACCGCCGACATCGCCTCGAAGGCAGTCCGCACCACGTTGTTGTAGGGGTCCTGCTCCTGCAGCGACACGCCCGAGGTCTGGCAATGGGTGCGCAGCATCAGGCTTCCCGGTTTCTTCGGTTCGAACTCCGACATGATCTTGTGCCACAGGAACCGCGCGGCGCGGAGCTTCGCAGCCTCCATGAAGAAGTTCATCCCGATGGCGAAGAAGAAGCTCAGCCGCCCGGCAAAGGCGTCGACATCGAGGCCACGCTCCAGAGCGGCACGGACGTATTCGCGCCCGTCGGCGAGGGTGAAGGCGAGCTCCTGTACCAGGTTCGCGCCGGCTTCCTGCATGTGGTAGCCGGAGATCGAGATCGAGTTGAACCGCGGCATGTCGGTCGAGGTGTACTCGATGATGTCCGAGACGATCCTCATCGAGGGCTCGGGCGGGTAGATGTAGGTGTTGCGGACCATGAACTCCTTGAGGATGTCGTTCTGGATGGTCCCGGAGAGTTCGGCACGGTCGACCCCCTGCTCTTCGCCCGCGACGATGAAGTTGGCGAGGATCGGGATCACCGCGCCGTTCATCGTCATCGAGACGGAAATCTTGTCGAGCGGGATGCCGTCGAACAGGATCTTCATGTCCTCGACCGAGTCGATGGCCACGCCGGCCTTGCCGACGTCGCCGACGACGCGTTCGTGGTCGCTGTCATAGCCCCGGTGGGTGGCGAGGTCGAAGGCGACCGACACCCCCTGCTGGCCGGCGTCGAGCGCCTTGCGGTAGAAGGCGTTCGACTCCTCGGCCGTCGAGAACCCGGCATATTGCCGGATCGTCCAGGGCCGGCCGGTATACATCGTCGCCCGCGGCCCGCGGGTGAAGGGCGCAACGCCCGGCAGGCTGCCGGTATGGGCAAGCCCCTCGGCATCCGCGGCGGTGTAGAGCGGTTGGACGTCGATCCCCTCGGGCGTGTGCCAGGTGAGGTCCTCGATGGGCCGGCCGCGCAATTCCTTCGACGCAAGGGCTTCCCAGTCTTTCCGGTCGGTCATCGGCACTCTCCTTTGGTCGTTTGGTCCGTCAGGGACCCGTGTCTCGTGGTCTGTGCGCCGGGGAACGACGCATCCTGTAGTCGGTCATCTCTGTCTGCGCGCACGGGTTCGTTCGTTGCGCCGGGCTTTTTCGCGCCTATATTCAGGGGCATGGGAGCCCACATGTTCAGAACCTTCGCCCGCACCGCCCTCGTCTCTGCGGCACTCGCGCTGCCGGCCCCGGCCCAGGACGCGCCGGCAGACGAGAGCGTGGCCTCGGTTGCCGATCTGCTCCGCGCACGGGTGCCGGAAGAGGCAGTGTTCCTGTCGGCGGACGAGCTGGTGATGATGGACCCCACCGCGCTCACGCTCGACATGTTCAAATGGATCGCCCGGCCGCTCGTCATCTTTGCCGACAGCCCCGCCGACCCGCGCTTCATCCAGCAGATGGAATATATCGACGACCGCTTCACCGACCTCACCGAGCGCGACGTGGTGGTGATCGTCGACACCGATCCGGCCGCGAAATCGGCGATCCGCGAAGAGCTGCGGCCGCGCGGGTTCGACCTCGTGCTGATCGGCAAGGACGGGCTCAAATACCTGCGCAAGCCGCTGCCCTGGGACGTGCGCGAAATCTCGCGGTCGATCGACAAGATGCCGCTGAGGCAGCAGGAGCTGAAGGACAGCCGGAGGCGGTGAGACCGGCCGCGCGCCGGGCGCAGGGCCGCCGCGGGACGACCCCGCCGGCATGCGGCGGCGGGAGATCCCGTCCCCGCCGCAGGGCCCGCCACCCGGGGCAGAATGTCCGGCGCCCGGCTCATCGCCTCATTCGAACTCCATGATGACTTCGTCGACCGCGAGGCTGTCGCCGGGAGCGGCGTTGATGCGGGCGACGATGGCCTTCTTCTCGGCGCGCAGGATGTTTTCCATCTTCATCGCCTCGACGGTGCAGAGCGCCTGGCCCTCCTGCACCTCGTCGCCGACCTCGACATCGACCTTCACGATCAGGCCGGGCATCGGGCAGAGCAGGAGCTTGGAGGTGTCGGGCGCCACCTTCTCCGGCATCAGCGACGCAAGCTGGGCCTGCCGCGGGGTGCGGACGTAGACCTTCATGTCGGCGCCGCGGGTGCGGATGCGGTAGCCCGCGTCGATCGGGTTGACCTTGAGCACCAACGGCTCGCCGTTGACGGTGAGCGTGGCGAGCGGGTCGCCCGGGGTCCAGTCGGAGGCCACGCGCATCTTGGTGCCGTCGAGGAACTTGACCGTCGAGCCGGCCTTGTCGGCCTTGATCTTGACCTCGAAGCTCTCGCCCGCGAGCGTCACCGTCCAGTCTTTGCCGACCCGGCGGGCGTGGTTGTCCATCCGTCCCGAGATCCGGGTGCGGCGGATCTCGTCGACGCGGAACATCGCCGCCACCGCGGCGGCCACGCGCTGCAGCTGGTCCTGCGGCAGGGTCACGCCCTCGAAGCCCTCGGGGTATTCCTCGGCGATGAAGGCGGTGGTGATGTTGCCGGAGACGAACCGCTCGTGGTCCATCACCGCCGAAAGGAACGGCAGGTTGTGACCGATCCCCTCGACCTCGAAACTGTCGAGCGCGGTGCGCATGTGCTCGATCGCCTCGCCGCGGGTCGGGCCCCAGGTGCAGAGCTTGGCGATCATCGGGTCGTAATACATCGAGATCTCGCCGCCTTCGTAGACGCCGGTGTCGTTGCGCACGACGCGGGTCTTCTTGACCACTTCCGCCGGCGGGCGGTAGCGGGTGAGCCGGCCGATCGAGGGCAGGAAGTTGCGGTACGGGTCCTCGGCGTAGAGCCGGCTTTCCATCGCCCAGCCGTTGAGCTTGATGTCGTCCTGGGTGATGGACAAGGGCTCACCGTTCGCCACCCGGATCATCTGCTCGACGAGGTCGACGCCGGTGATCAGCTCGGTCACCGGATGCTCGACCTGGAGCCGGGTGTTCATCTCTAGGAAGTAGAAGTTCTTCTCGCCGTCGACGATGAATTCGACGGTGCCGGCCGAGGTGTAGCCGACCGCCTTGGCGAGCGCGACCGCCTGTTCGCCCATCGCCTTGCGGGTAGCGGCATCGAGGAAGGGCGAAGGCGCCTCTTCGATGACCTTCTGGTTGCGGCGCTGGATCGAGCACTCGCGCTCGCCGAGGTAGACGCCATTGCCATGGGCATCGCAGAGCACCTGAATCTCGATGTGGCGCGGCTGGGTGACGAATTTCTCGATGAAGATCCGGTCGTCGCCGAAGCTCGCCGCCGCCTCGTTCTTGGACGACTGGAAGCCCTCGCGGCATTCGGCGTCGTTCCAGGCGATCCGCATTCCCTTGCCGCCGCCGCCGGCCGACGCCTTGATCATCACCGGGTAGCCGATCTGCCCCGCGATCTCGACCGCATCGTCGGCGGTATCGATCAGCCCCATGTAGCCCGGGACGGTGCTCACGCCCGCGTCCTGGGCGATCTTCTTCGAAGTGATCTTGTCGCCCATCGCCTCGATCGCCTTCACCGGCGGGCCGACGAAGGCGACGCCGGCGGCTTCGAGCGCCTCGGCGAACTTCGCGTTCTCGGAGAGGAAGCCGTAGCCCGGATGCACCGCCTGTGCGCCCGAGCCCTTGATCGCCGCCATGACCTTGTCGATCACGATGTAGGACTGGTTGGCCGGCGGCGGGCCGATATGCACCGCCTCGTCGGCCATCTTCACATGCAGCGCGTTGCGGTCGGCGTCGGAATAGATCGCCACCGTCTTGATGCCCATCTTGCGGGCGGTCTTGATGACCCGGCAGGCGATCTCGCCCCGGTTGGCAATCAGGATCTTCTCGAACATGTCCTGTCCTCTCTTTGACGATGTCTGGGTGTGTGGGCGGGAAGGCGTTTGCAAACGCCTTCGACACGCGATTTGGAAATCGCGTGGCCTGGACCGTTCGAACGGCCTTGCTCCGGTGCCACGGTTTGGAAAGAAAAATCCCGGCCCGTGTCACGCGGACACGAACCGGGGAGAAGGGGAAGGGTAACGGTTTGTCTAAACCAGGCAGCCAGCCGGGATAGAGCCGCTGCCATGACGCCTAGATAATCCGCAAAAGCGCCGCGGCAACAGGGCGTTACGCCGTGCAGCCGGAAGTGGGCGGCGGATTGCCGGCGGATCGGGAGCGGCGGCAGAAACTGGCTCATTCTGTCCCTCCTCGTCATCAATCCCGTCGTCCCGGGGTCATTGTCGCCAAAGACGTCCGGAAACGCGGCACGGGCGCGGGCCTCGTCGATCCTGAGCAGCGCGGTGTAGCTCGCTTTGTCGAACGGCTCCTCGGCGGCGACGACCTCGCGGCCGAACAGCCAGCTCAGCCGGCCGGCGTCGAGGTTGCCGCGTTCGAAGGGCTCGGTGCCGAAATGCGCCCAGAGCGCCGCCATGAAGCCGGTGTCGGCGCGGCGATCCGCGGGGCGGCGGTCGGCGAAGCGTTCGCGGGCGATGAGCGGGGTCGCACCGTTCTTGTTCGCGCGCCGGATCGTGAACTGGAAGTCGGTGCCGGGCAGGCGACCCGGGAAGCCCCGGTGCTTGGTCATGTCGGGAAGGGCCATCAGATCTCCTCCGGACCGGTTTCGGGGCGGCGGGCAACGCAGTCGATCTCGACCAGCGCCCCCACCGCGAGCGCCGTCACCCCCACGGTCGTGCGGGCGGGCCGGCGGTCTTCGGGGAAATAGCCCGCATAGGTGGCGTTGAACGCCGCGTAGTCGCGCTCGAACTCGGTGAGGAAGCAGCGGCACTGGACCACGTGGGAGAGGTCGAGGCCGAGCTCGCCGAGGATCAGCGCGAGGTTGTCCATCACCCGGGCGGTCTGCGCTTCGATCCCCGCCGGCAGCGGCGCGTCGGGGGCGGCCGGGTCGGTCGGCATCTGGCCGGTCAGGATCACCCAGCCGTCGGTTTCGACGGCGTGGCTGAACGGTGCGACCGGACGCGGGCCATTGGCGAAGAGATGGAAGTCGGCCATCAGAACCCCTCCCAGATACAGGCGCCGCTCTCGGGCCGGTAGGCTTCGAAGATCTGCACCACGTCGGGGTCCTGCGCGCCGAACTCGACCGGGCGGTCGGAGATCGAGATCATCACCGTCGAGGGCTGCGGGCCGATGTTGGAAATCTGCTCGACGGCGTAGGTCTCGCAGAGGAAATGCATGTCCGCCTCCAGCTCGTCATAGGGCGTGGTGTCGATCACCGCGCGCAGGTCGGGTTCGATGAAGCGGAACCGCACCGTGAGCCCGCCCGGCCCCGGCGCGCCATGGACGACGTCGAGGAAGGTAACGGCACGGCCGGAGGGGAGGTCGAGCACGTCCGCGGCGGCAAACGCCGGCAGGGCGGTGACCGAGAGCAGCAGGGCGTCGCGCAGCAGGGCCATCACCGCCCCCTGCGCGCATGGGCGAGCCAGCGCGCCCGGTTGCCCGGGTGCTCGAGCACGGCGGCGATCCGGTCGCCGGTCCCGGGCGGAATCGCGCCCGCGACCGTGCCGCCGGCGACGACGCGCAGCCCGGCCTCGACCGGGGTCACCGAAACCACCGGCGCAAAGCCCCGCAGCTTTTGCAGCGCGCGCCAGAGGTCCTGGCGGACCTGGTGGGCGATGCGGGCGGGCGGGGCGGCCGGCAACCACGTCTCTACCGAGACATCGAACCGGCGCGCGCCCCGCGCCAGCACCACGCCGCCCTCGGCGTCGCGCGTCCTATGCCAGCCACGCCGGCTCATCGCCGCGCGCCAGCCGGGCCGCAAAGCCCGTCGTGGTGAAGACCCCGGTGCACTGTCCCCCTCCCTCAGAGCGGAATGTTGTCGTGCTTCTTCCACGGGTTGGTGAGCTTCTTGTTCCTCAGCGAGGCGAAGGCGCGGCAGACCCGCTTGCGGGTGGAATGCGGCTGGATCACCTCGTCGATGAAGCCCTTTTCGGCGGCGACGAAGGGGTTGGCGAAGCGGTCGGTGTAGTCCTTGGTCCGCTGGGCGATCTTTTCGGGATCGTTCAGCTCGGCCCGGTACAGGATCTCGACCGCGCCCTTGGCCCCCATCACCGCGATCTCGGCGGTCGGCCAGGCGTAGTTGAAATCGCCGCGCAGGTGCTTCGATGCCATCACGTCGTAGGCGCCGCCATAGGCCTTGCGGGTGATGACGGTCACTTTCGGCACCGTCGCCTCGCCATAGGCGAAGAGCAGCTTGGCGCCGTGCTTGATGACGCCGCCGTATTCCTGGGATGTGCCCGGCAGGAAGCCCGGCACGTCGACCAGCGTGAGGATCGGGATCTCGAAGGCATCGCAGAAGCGCACGAAACGGGCGGCCTTGCGCGAGCTGTCGATGTCCAGCACGCCCGCGAGCACCATCGGCTGGTTGGCGACGACGCCGACGGTGCGGCCTTCGAGCCGGATGTAGCCGGTGAGGATGTTGCCCGCATGCTCGGCCTGGATCTCGTAGAAATCGCCCTCGTCGGCAAGCTTCCGGATCAGCTCCTTCATGTCGTAGGGCTGGTTCGGGTTGTCCGGGATCAGCGTGTCGAGGCTTGCGTCGATCCGGTCGGGCGCATCGAAGAACGGCCGCACCGGCACGCCGGAGCGGTTGTTGAGCGGCAGGAAGTCGAACAGCCGGCGGATTTCGTCCATCGCCTCGACATCGTTGTCGAAGGCGCCGTCGGCCACGGAGGATTTCTTGGTGTGGGTCGAGGCGCCGCCGAGCTCTTCGGCCGTCACCACCTCGTTGGTCACGGTCTTCACCACGTCGGGGCCGGTGACGAACATGTAGGACGAGTCGCGCACCATGAAGATGAAATCGGTCATCGCCGGCGAGTAGACGGCGCCGCCGGCGCAGGGGCCCATGATGACCGAGATCTGCGGCACCACGCCCGAGGCCATGATGTTGCGCTGGAACACGTCGGCATAGCCCGCGAGCGAGGCCACGCCCTCCTGGATCCGGGCGCCGCCCGAATCGTTGAGCCCGATGACGGGGGCGCCGTTCTGCACCGCCATGTCCATGATCTTGACGATCTTCTCGGCATGGGTCTCGGAGAGCGAGCCGCCGAAGACCGTGAAGTCCTGGGAAAAGACATAGACGAGGCGGCCGTTGATCGTGCCCCAGCCGGTGACCACGCCGTCGCCGGGGATCTGCTGGTCGGCCATGCCGAAATCGGTGCAGCGGTGGGCCTTGAACATGTCGAACTCTTCGAAGCTGCCCTCGTCGAGCAGGATCTCGATGCGTTCGCGCGCGGTGAGCTTGCCCTTGCCGTGCTGCGCTTCGATCCGGCGCTCGCCGCCGCCCTTGCGGGCCACGTCGCGGCGGTTTTCAAGCTCCTGCAGAATGTCTTTCATCGGGCGGTCCTCCTCCGGTTCGGCGCAACCCGGGCGCAGCGTCTTGCACAGGACCGGGGTCTTCGCCCCCTGCGGGAAGGTCCCGCCGCCTGCGCCGATGTCTCTGCCGGTCGCGGTCGCCCCGAGCCCCCGGGGCGATCTCGCCATCTTCTAACGGTCCCGGCGCCCGGACCAAAGCAATTTCGGGCGTATTTGCAAAGTTCTTTTGGCAAGCTCGGTGCAAATTGCGAATTTGCGAAAATCTCCGCGGCTGAGCGGGCTTCCGCGGCAGGTCGTCGCAGACACGAAACCGCCACGGTTTCGCGACATTTCCGCACCCACCCCATGCAACATAGCCGGTCGGGGGCCCTGGGAGACCTATATGCCGAGCGTAAGCGACATCATCCAGGCGCTGCAGATGGAATTTTTCTACACGGCGCAGGCGATCAACGGCAGCGACGATCCGGCTTTCACCATCACCTACCGATTCGAGACCAGCGTTCCCGAGGACGACATCACCGGACGGACCGGCTGGAGCAGCTGGTCGGCGGCCGAAGAATCCGCCGTGCTCAGCGCGCTCGCCCATATCGAGACCTTTCTCAATGTCGACTTCGTGGCAGCCGACCCGGGCGAAGATGCCGATCTCAGCCTCGGCCTCGTGACCCAGCCCGAGGGGGTCGCGGGCTACGGCGGCGCCGAGCTCTGGACCTGGGAAGACGGGTCGTTCTACAGCTACGACGGCTTTGCGACCTTCGACAAGACGCTCGATCTCACCGAGAACTTCAACCTGATCCTGCACGAGCTCGGCCATGCGCTGGGGCTCGAACACACTTTCGACGGGGTGGCGCTCGACGCGGCCTATGACAGCAACCACTACTCGGTCATGTCCTACACCGCCGACCCGGAAAGCGGCGAAAACAACGACGCGATGATGATCTACGACCTGCTCGCGCTCCAGAACATCTGGGGGGCGGCGGCCTACAATACCGGCGACGACAGCTATACCGGGCCGCGGACCGGCAATGTCGACACCATCTGGGATACCGGCGGGATCGACACGTTCGACGCTTCGGCGCGCGACACCGCGGTGCTGCTCGACCTGCGGGAGGGGACGTTTTCCACCTTCGGCAGCTACGAGGATGTCGCCATCGCCTTCGGCGTGACGATCGAGAACGCGCTCGGCGGCTCCGGGGACGATGCGCTCATCGGCAACGCCGCCGACAACCTGCTGGTCGGCAATGACGGCAACGATCTGATCCGAGGCAGGGCCGGCGCCGACACGCTCAAGGGCGGCAAGGGACGCGACGCGCTCATGGGCGGCAGCGATTCCGATCTGCTTCGCGGCGGCTTGGGCCGGGACATGCTGGAAGGTGGCGACGGCGACGATGTCCTGGAAGGCGGCCGCGGCATCGACAAGCTCTGGGGCGACGGCAGCGCCGACACCTTCTGCTTCACGGTCGGCGCCGATACCGACGTGGTCCGGGATTTCGAACCCGGCGTGGACGCGATCGCGGTCATCGGCCTGGGCACCCGGGCACAGGTCCTCGCGGCCGCCAGCGAAACCGGCGGCGACGTCGTCTTCGACTTCGGCGACGGCGATCTGCTGGTGGTGCGCAACACCACGCTCGACGCGCTGGACGGCGATCTCTCGGTGGCATGACGCAGCCACCGCCGGATGTGGCCTTCCGGCCGGAGCCGTGACGCAACGCTCGACAACGCGCCTGGGGCGGCGTACCGGAGCATATGAGCGATTTGCCCCAATCCCGATTCCTCGACCCTACCTCGCCGCCGCATATCTTCACGCTGACGGCGCTCGCGGGGGTCTCGGCGCTGACGATGAACATCCACCTGCCCTCGCTCCCCGGGATGGCAGCGTATTACGGCGTCGATTACCGGGTGATGCAGCTCTCGGTCGCGCTGTTCCTGACCGGCAGCGCCATCCTGCAGCTGATGATCGGGCCGCTGTCGGACCGCTACGGCCGCCGCCCGGTGCTGTTGTGGGCGCTGGCGATCTTTCTCGTCGCCACGCTCGGCTGCATTTTCGCCCCGACCGCGAACACGTTTCTCGCCTTCCGGCTGCTGCAATCGGTCGTCGCCGCCGGCATGGTGCTGAGCCGCGCGGTCGTGCGCGACATGGTGCCGGGCGACCAGGCCGCGTCGATGATCGCCTATGTCACCATGGGCATGTCGCTGATCCCGATGCTGGCTCCGGCCTTCGGCGGCTTTCTCGATGCCGCCTTCGGTTGGCAGGCGAACTTCTGGTTCCTGTTCCTTCTCGGTGCCGCGCTCACCTGGCTGCTGTGGCGCGATCTCGGTGAGACCGCGACGCCGCAGGAGGGCGGTTTCCGGGCGCAGCTCCGCGCCTATCCCTCCCTGCTCGCCTCGCCGCGGTTCTGGGGCTATGCCGCCGCGGCGATGTTCGCCTCCGGCGCCTTTTCGCCTATCTCGGCGGCGCCCCCTTCGTGGGCTCGGAGATCTACCATCTCGAACCGGCGCGGCTCGGGCTCCTGTTCGGGGCCGCGGCGCTGGGCTATCTGGTCGGCAACGGCGTGTCCGGCCGCTACGCGGTGCGCTACGGGATCGACCGGATGATCTTCTGGGGCACGGTCGTGACCACCTTCAGCCTCGCCCTTTCGCTCGCCCTGCATCTCGCGGGGCTCGCCAGCCCGGCCGTGTTCTTCGGACTGATGGTGCCCGTCGGTTTCGGCAACGGGCTGGTCATGCCGAACGCGACCGCCGGCACGCTGTCGGTGCGGCCCCGCCTCGCCGGCTCCGCCTCGGGTCTCGGCGGCGCGCTGATGATCGGCGGCGGCGCGGTGCTCTCGGCCTATGCCGGCACGCTCCTGAGCGTCGAGAGCGGCGCGGTGCCGCTCATCGCCCTGATGCTCGCCTCGAGCGTGGTTTCCTGCGTCGCGATCCTGCTGGTCATGAGCCGCAGCCGACGGATCGGCCCGGCTCAGTAGGCATACCGCCCGCCGGGCCCGGCGACGGCCTCGGCCCGTTCGATCGCCTAGCGTTCGATCGGGATCAGGTTGCCCGTCAGGATCAGCGTCTCGGTGAGGTAGCGACGGACCATCTCCGCGCGCCCCGCGGCTTCGAACTGCTGCACATGGACCAGCTCGTGGGCGATGAGCCAGTCGGCCTCGAAGCCCGGTTTCACGGTGATGCCGTAGCCGGTGGTCAGCCCGCCGACCATCCCCCGCCCCAGGAGCGCGGCGAAGATCTCGCCGGGCCGGCGCGCCTCGGTCAGGATCCGCACCCGCTCGGGATGCGCGACCCCCAGCGCCCGTGCAGTCGCCGTCTCGGCGGCGGTGAGCGGGCGTCCGGCGGTCAGCGCCGCAGCTTCGGCCCGGTCGAGCATCGCGAGGGTTTCCGGCAGGCGTTCGGCGACCTCGGCGCGGATCGCCGGCGGCGGATCGGCCAGAGCCTCGCGCTCGGCGGCGGTGATGTCGGGAGGCGCGCCCGCGGTGCAGGCGGTGAGCAGGGCCAGGACGGCCGGAACCGGGTACTTCATGGCGAAGCGGTAGCCGCAGGCAGGCGCCGCGTCAACGCTCTGGACGGCAGCATTTGCAAAGGATATTTCCTGAATTTGCAAAGGAGGATGCCATGGCCACGCAGAAACTCTATGCCGGCGTCAAGCTGCGCGAGACCCGCACCCGTCTCGGGTTGACCCAGAAGGTCTTCGCCGAGAAGCTCGGCGTCAGCCTGCCCTACCTCAACCAGATGGAAAACAACAACCGCCCGGTCTCGACCGGCGTGGTGCTGGCGCTCGCCCAGGAATTCGGCTTCGACGTCGCGGAGCTCTCGACCGGCGATGCCGAGCGGCTGGTCACCGACATGCGCGAGGCGCTGGCCGACCCGGTCTTTGCCGACATCGCCCCGCCGGTCGCCGACCTGCGCCTCGTCGCCTCGAACGCGCCGGCGCTCGCGCGCTCGTTCCTCGAACTTCACCGCGCCTACCGGCAGACCCACGAACGCCTCGCCTCGCTCGACGAGGCGCTCGGACGCGAGGGCAGCGCGGTGCAGGCGAGCCCCTGGGAAGAGGTGCGCGACTTCTTCCATTACTGCGACAATTACATCGATGCCGTCGACCGCGCGGCGGAACATTTCGCGCGCGGCGGCCAACCCGAGGCGGCCGCGGTGGCGGCACTCGACGGGCTCGGGATCGAGGTCGAGATCGTCCAGTCCGAACGCATCCGCGGGTTCGACCGCGCCGCCGGCCGGCTCGCGCTCTCGGCTTTCGTGCCGCCCTCGACCCGGCGGTTCCAACTCCTGCACCAGGTCGCACTGCTGACCCAGGAGCCGCTGCTCGAGGCGACGCTCGACCTCGCCCGGTTCCAGTCGGACGAGGCCCGCCAGATCGCCAAGCTCGGGCTCGCCAACTATTTCGCCGGCGCAGCCCTCCTGCCCTACGCCCGCTTCCTCGACGCCGCCCGCGAGACAAGGCACGACCTCGAACGGCTCGCGGTGCTGTTCGGCGCCTCGGTCGAACAGATCGCCCACCGGCTCTCGACCATGCAGCGCCCGGGCGCCAAGGGGGTGCCGGTCTTCTTCGTCCGGGTCGACCAGGCCGGCACGATCACCAAGCGTCACTCGGCGACGCGGCTGCAATTCGCCCGCTTCGGCGGCGCCTGCCCGCTGTGGAACGTCCACCGTGCCTTCGAAACGCCCGGCCGGTTCCTGCGCCAGCTCGCCCAGACGCCGGACGGGGTGCGCTACATTTCGCTCGCGCGCGACGTGTCGAAACCCGGCGGCGCCTTCCACGACCCGACCCGGCGCTTTGCCATCGCGCTCGGCTGCGAGGTGAAACACGCCGCGGCGCTGGTCTATGCCGACGGGCTCGACGTGACCAACGCCGCCGCCTTCGAGCCGATCGGCATCTCCTGCCGGATCTGCGACCGGGTCGGCTGCCACCAACGCTCGGTGCCGCCGCTCGAACGCAAGCTGCGCATCGACCCCGATGCGCGCGGCATCCTGCCCTATGAGGTTGGCAACTGATCCCGTTTGCCTATATCGCGTAGGCGAATAACGAGTGGACACGACCCCACATGGATCATTCCGGCACCCGCATCCTCGCTGCCGACCGCTGGACGGTCTGGCGGCACCTTGTCTCGGCGCAGAGCCTCGCCCATTGCATCCCCGGCTGCGAGAGCGTGGCGGGAACGGCCGACACGGGCTTCGAGATGGTCGTGCGGCGCAAGGTCGGGCCGTTTCAGCTGCATTTCGCCGGCACCATCGAGCTGGTCGACGTGGTGCCCGCCCGGCGGGTCACGCTGGTCGGGCGCGGCAAGGGCGGGCTCGCGGGGCTGGCCGAGGGCGATGCCCGCATCCGGCTCGCCGACCACGAGGCGGGCACGCTGCTCGCCTGGGATCTCGGCGCGCTGCTCGAAGGCCTGGTCGCCCGGCTCGGCCGCAAACCCCTCGACGCCGCGGTGGCGACCATGACCGGGCGGTTTCTCGACCGGCTGGAGGAGCTTCTGCCGGGGGGCGTTGCAGGCGGCGGCGGCGGGCCCAGCGCCTGAAACGGGAACGGCCCCGCGCGCGCGAGCGGGGCCGTCAACGGTTGCAGCGTCCGGTCCGCACTCAGGCGGACAGCACGTTGTAGATCTCGTCCTTCAACAGGGCGCGCTTCTTCTTCAGCTCCTCTTCGCGGAAATGATGGGTGGGCTTTTCGAGCGTCTCGGCCTCGATGACCTTCTTGTTGAGCCGGTCGTATTCGGCGACCTTCCCGGCGAACTCGGCGTCGGCCTCGGTCATTGCGGCCAGCTTGTCGGCGAATTCCGGGAAATCGTCGGCGATGGCGTGGATCAACGCGCTCATTGGCAGGGCCCTCCTGTTTTTCTGTCTTGCCGGGAAAGAGCCTAGGCCGCCTGACGCGTCCCAGCTTTGACCTCGGATCAAACCGCCGGCCGCTTTGCCCGGCGGGTGGGCTCAGCGCTGCGATGTCCGCCAATCGGGGTGGATCCAGGGGGCGCGATCGTCGCGCGGCAGGACGCGGCCGAGGATGTGATCGGCCACCTTTCACCGACCAGGATCGAGGGTGCGTTGGTGTTGCCGTTGGTGACCCGGGGAAGATCGACGAATCGGCCACCCGGAGCCCGTCGACGCCGATCACCCGCGCCTCCGGGTCGACCACCGCGCTCGGGTCGTCGACCGCACCCATCCGCGCGGTGCCGCAGGGATGGTAGGCGCTTTCTGCGTGTTCGCGGATGAAAGCGTCGAGCGCTGCGGTCGCTCTCCGCCGCCGCGCCCGGCTGGATCTCGTGCTTCATATGCGGCGCCATGGCGGGCTGGGCCATGATCTCGCGCGTGAGCCTGAGCGCGGTGCGGAACACCTGCCAATCCTCCTCGGCCTCCATGTAGTTGAAGCGGATCACCGGCGGTGCGGCGGGGTCGGCGGAGCGCAGGGTGACGCTGCCCCGCGACGGCGAGCGCATCGGCCCGGTATGGACCTGGAAGCCGTGGCCCTCGGCCGCCGCCTTGCCGTCGTAGCGCACCGCGATGGGCAGGAAGTGGAATTGGATGTCGGGGTATTCGATGCCCGCCGCGAGCGCAGGAAAGCACAGCTCTCGAACTGGTTCGAGGCGCCGTGGCGGACTTGAGGAACAGCCATTGCGCGCCGATCAGCGCCTTGCCGAGCAGGTTCCAGTAGCGATAGAGCGTGATCGGCTGTTTCGCGGCGAACTGGACGTAGACCTCGAGGTGGTCCTGCAGGTTCTGGCCCACGCCCGGCCGGTCGGCGACGAGGTCGATGCCGTGCTCGGCGAGATGGGCGGCGGGGCCGATCCCGGACAGCATCAGCAGTTTCGGCGTGTTGATCGAGGAGGCGGAGAGGATGACTTCGCGACCCGCGCGGATTGTCTCGGTGCCGCCCCGGACGGCCACCTCGACGCCTCTCGCCCTTCCGTTCTCGATCACCACCCGCTGCGCAAGGCCGCGCACCAGCCTGACCCGGCCGGTCTTGAGCGCCGGCCGAAGGTAGGCGTTGGCGGTCGACCAGCGCCGGCCGTTATGGACCGACATGTCGAAGGCGGCAAAGCTTCCTTCCTGCTGGTAGCCGTTGTAGTCTTCGGTCACCGGATAGCCCGCTTCGCGGCCGGCGGCGACGAAGGCCTTCATCAGCGGGTTCCACTGCCGAGCGCGGCGCACGTGCAGCGGCCCGTCGGTGCCGCGCCAGTCGGACGCCTTGTCGCCGTGCCAATGTTCGAGCCGGCGGTAATAGGGCAGCACGCCCGCGTAGTCCCAGCCTGTGGCGCCCGCCTCGGCCCAATGGTCGAAGTCGCGGGCATGGCCGCGGACCCAGACCATGCCGTTCACGCTCGACGACCCGCCCAGCACCTTGCCGCGCGGCACGACGAGGCGGCGGTTGTCGAGCCGCGGCTCGGGCTCGCTTTCGAAGCCCCAATCGTAGCGCTTCATGTTCATCGGGTAGGAGAGCGCGCCGGGCATCTGGATGAAGGGGCCGATGTCGGTGCCGCCGTATTCGATCACGGTCACGCTGCGCCCGGCCTCGGCGAGCCGATAGGCGAGGGCCGCGCCGGCGCTGCCGGACCCGACGATGACGTATTCGCTGTGCATATCTGCCTCCGGCGGGAGTATTTTCGCCAAGGTGAAAGGGTTATTCGCCGCGCGGGAACCGCTGGCTGTCTTCGAGCTCGTTGAGGTCCATGTGGTTGCGCATGAACCGGTTCTGGTCCTGGAACTCGGGGCGGAACTCCCACGGCTGGTAGCGGCCCTGGCGCAGCGCGTCGTAGCTGGCGTGACGGGCGGCCTGGCTTGCGCGGACCTCGGCGTCGAAGGCGTCGAGATCCCACCCCTTGTCGACGACGCGCGACAGCTCGTCCCGGATGGCGGCATGGGCCGGATCGGCGGCGAGGTTGGTCCGCTCGTGCGGATCGGCCGCAAGATCGAAGAGCTGGTCGGGGTCCGGACGGGAACGGATGAACTTCCAGCGCTCCCGGACCAGCGCCACCATCGGCGCGGCGCTGCCTTCGGCGGCGTATTCCATCGGAAGCCAGGGCCGGAACTTGGCGTTCGAGGCGGTGCGGTCGAACAGGTCTTCGCCCGGGAAATAGGGCCATCCCGAAAGCTCCGCGCCCCCGAACGCCGCGAGCGTGGGGGTGACGTCGAGCCCGCTGACCGGGAAATCGAAGCGCCCCACCGGGAAGCCGTTGCCAGAGATCATCAAAGGCACCCGGGCCGCCCCTTCGCGGAACGACATCTTGAACCACATCCCGCCCTCGCCGAGCATGTCGCCGTGATCCGCGGTGAAGACGATGACCGCCTCCTGGCGGGTCGCCTCCAGCGCGTCGAGGATCTCGCCGATCTTGTCGTCGAGATAGGAGATATTGGCGAAATAGGCGCGGCGCGCGCGGCGGATGTCTTCCGGGGTGATGTCGAAATTGCGCCAGTCGTTGGCATCGAGCAGGCGTTGGGAATGCGGATCCTGCGCCTCGTAGGGCACCGCCGGCACCTCGGGGTCGAGATGGGCGCAACCCTCGTAGAGATCCCAGTATTTGCGCCGGGCGACGTAGGGGTCGTGCGGATGGGTGAAGCTCACCGTCAGCATCCACGGCCGCGCATCCTTGCCCCTCGCGAGGTCGTAGACCTTCTGCACGGCGCGAAAGGCGACCTCGTCGTCATATTCGAGCTGGTTCGTGGTCTCGGCCACCCCCGCCCCGGTGACCGAGCCCATGTTGTGATACCACCAGTCGATCCGCTCGCCGGGTTTCGAGTAATCGGGCGTCCAGCCGAAATCGGCGGGGTAGATGTCGGTGGTCAGCCGCTCCTCGAAGCCGTGGAGCTGGTCGGGGCCGACGAAATGCATCTTGCCCGAGAGCGCGGTCTGGTAGCCCGCCCGGCGCAGGTGGTGGGCGTAGGTCGGCATGGCGGCGGAGAGCTCGGCGGCATTGTCGTAGACGCGGGTCGCGGAGGGCAGCTGCCCGGTCATGAAGCTCGCCCGGCTCGGCCCGCACAGCGGGCTCGCGCAGTAGCTGTGGTGTAGCGCGCCGACCGGGCGGCGAGGCGCTTGAGATTGGGCGCATGCAGCCAGTCGGCGGGGCCGTCGGGGAACAGGGTGCCGGAGAGCTGGTCGACCATCAGGACGAGGATGTTGGGCTGGGTCACGTCTCTGCCTCCTGCGGCGGCGCGATTGTCTCGTCGAGACCGAACCAGTGCGCGTGCATCGCCTCGAGGAAGGGCTTTTCGATGGGCAGACCCGAGGCATCACCAATCACCGCGTCGATCCCGCAATGCGGACACCGGGCGGTCCATGACCTTGGCGGGTTTCGGGTGTCGATCCAGTCGACAACGTCCGACGACGCGAAGGTGGCCCCGCAGTAGAAACAGCCGCAACGCGTGCTCTGTTCCAGCTCGGCGCGATGTCGGCTGCTCTGCCGATGCGCGGCGACGAGATCCCAATCGCTCATGGGGTCCCCACCAGCGTATCGGCGAGCGCGAGCACCCGGGCCGCGGCCTGCGGACCGTGCGGCGCGCCGCCCAGCGCGTGGCGGATATAGAGCCCGTCGATCACGGCGGCGAGCGTCCAGGCGATGTCGGCGGCCCGCTCGCCCGCGAGCGGGCGCAGCGCCTGGGTGAGGTTCGACCCGAGCCGCGACTGGTAGATCCCGAGCAGCCGCCGCGCACCGGGGTCGGACTGGGCGTGGACGTAGAAGCTGAGCCAGGCGGCGATTACCTCGGGCTCGAAATTGTCCGGCCCGAAGCTCGCCCGGATGATCGCGGCCAGCCGGTCGCGCGGGGTCTCGGCGCGGGCGAGTTCCGCCCGTACCGACGCGCCGTAAAGGCCGAGGATATGACGCATCGCGGCGAAGAGCAGATCCTCCTTGCCGCCGAAATAATGGTGCGCCAGCCCCGACGAAACGCCCGCGCGCCGGGCGATCCGGGCGACGGTGACGTCGAGCGAGCCTTTGTCGCCCACTTCGGCAATCGTGGCTTTCACCAGCGCCGCGCGCCTTATAGGCTCCATTCCGACTCGGGGCATCGGTGATCTCCATCATATCCCGGGATGCACAACGATAAGCTTGATTGACTCGTCAATCAATAAAACAGGGAGCATATCATGAACCTCAGAGCCACCGCCGCTGCCATTGCGGTCCTCGCCGCCGCGCCGGCGCTTGCCGATTGCGGCACGGTCATCTTCTCCGACGTCGGCTGGACCGACATCACCGCCACCACCGCCGCCACCACCGTGGTGCTCGAAGCGCTGGGCTACGACACCGACATCAAGGTGCTCTCGGTGCCGGTCACCTACACCTCGCTCGCCGAGGGCGACATCGACGTGTTCCTCGGCAACTGGATGCCGACGATGGAGGCCGACATCGCGCCCTATCGCCAGGCGGGCACCGTCGACACCGTGCGCGAGAATCTCGAGGGCGCGAAATACACCCTCGCGGTCAACAAGGCGGCGATGGATCTGGGCATCGCCGATTTCGCCGATATCGCGGCGCAGAAGGACGCGCTCGACGGCAAGATCTACGGCATCGAGCCCGGCAATGACGGCAACCGGCTGATCATGGACATGATCGCCGACAACGCCTTCGGGCTCGAAGGCTTCGAAGTGGTCGAAAGCTCCGAGGCCGGGATGCTGGCACAGGTTGCGCGGGCCGACGACCGCGGCGAGCCGATCGTGTTCCTCGGATGGGAACCCCACCCGATGAACGCCAATTTCGAGATGGGCTATCTCGCCGGCGGCGACGACTGGTTCGGCCCCGATTTCGGCGGCGCGACGGTCTACACCAACACCCGCGCGGGCTATGTGGCCGAATGCGCCAACGTCGGCGTGCTGCTCTCGAACCTCAAGTTCTCGCTGGCGATGGAGAACGAGATCATGGGCGCGATCCTCAATGACGGCGCCGACCCGGCAGAAGCCGCGAAGACCTGGCTCGCCGCCAATCCCGACGCCTGGACCCCTGGCTCGCGGGCGTGACCACCATGGACGGTGGCGACGGCGCAGCCGCGGTCTCCGCCGCGCTCGGCATGTAAGCGACCGGCCCCTGCACCCGCGGGGCCCGGATACCGCACGCCCCCCGTGTTTCGGCACGGGGGCTCAGTGGCTTACAGGCAGTCCGGGGGACAGATGCGCCATTTCGACGAGATCCGCGCCATCGCCGCCGACCGCAAGGGCGGCGCGGCCGCGCTCGACGCCGCGCTTGCGCCCGATCCCGACACCCCCGACCTCGCCACCCTCCCCGACGACCGCATCCTCGCCACCATGGCGCGCTGCATCTTCCAGTCGGGCTTCAACTGGAAAGTGGTCGAGGCCAAATGGCCGGGGTTCGAGACCGGTTTGGCGGGGTTCGACCCGGGGCGGGTTGCGCTCTACGGTGACGAGGATCTCGACCGCCTGCTCGCGGACAAGGGCGTGATCCGCAATGGCGCCAAGCTCTCGTCGGTGATCGAAAACGCCGGCTTCGTCGCCGAGCTCGCCCGCGACCACGGCTCGGCCCGGGCCTTTTTCGCCGGTTGGCCGGCCGACGACCAGGTCGGGCTGATGCAGGCGATGGCCACGCGCGGCAGCCGGCTGGGCGGCAACACCGGCTAATACGTCCTGCGCTTCATCGGCCGCGACGGCTTCATCCTGTCGCGCGACGTGGTGGCCCGGCTCACCGCCGAGGGGGTGATCGACGGCCCGGCCACCTCGAAACGCGCCCTCGCCGCGATCCAGGCCGCGTTCAACACCTGGGCGGCGCAATCGGGCCGCAGCCTGCGCGAGATCTCGCGGACGCTGGCCTTTTCGATCTGATGCATCGGCCGGACGTGACCCGCCCCGGCGTCCCGCGCCGCACCGGCCCGGAATGTCCAAGCGCCTTGCCCGCCGTGGACGGCACTGGCAGGGTAGCGCAAACGAGGGGATCGGCATGGGCTGGCTGACAGAGACCAAGATTCCGGTCGGAAAGACCGCCAAACACGTCTTCGACTGGCTGCAGGATGTGGGCGGGCCGTTCTTCGACTGGCTGTCGTGGCTGCTCGAAGGTCTGATCGACATCATCCTCACGGTGCTGCAGACGCCCCTGCATGTGCCCGGCACGCTCGAGGACGGCACGCGGGGCTGGGTGCCGCTCTATTCCGAGGACCTCCATCCGCTGCTCATCACCGCCGCGTTCATCGGCCTCACCTGGGTGTTGCAGCGTAACTGGAAGACCGCGCTGCTGGTGCTTGCGGGCTTTCTCTTCATCCTCAACCAGGGCTATTGGGAGGAGACGACCGAAAGCCTCACGCTGGTGCTGTCCGCCGCTTTCGTCTGCATGGGGCTGGGCGTGCCGATCGGCATCGCCGCCGCGCACCGGCCGCGGCTCTACGCCTGGATGCGGCCGCTGCTCGATCTGATGCAGACGCTGCCCACCTTCGTCTACCTGATCCCGGCGATCGTGTTCTTCGGCATCGGCATGGTGCCCGGCCTGATCGCCACGGTGATCTTCGTGCTGCCGGCGCCGATCCGGCTCACGCACCTGGGCATTTCGCGCACACCGATGGCGCTCAAGGAAGCCGCGCAGGCCTTCGGCGCGACCCGGCGGCAATTGCTCTACAAGGTCGAGCTTCCCTACGCGATGCCGCAGATCATGACCGGGCTGAACCAGACCATCATGCTGTCGCTGTCGATGGTGGTGATCGCGGCCCTTGTCGGCGCCGACGGGCTCGGCGTGCCGGTGGTGCGCGCGCTCAACTCGGTCAACACCGCGCTCGGCTTCGAGAGCGGCTTCATCATCGTTGTGGTCGCGATCATCCTCGACCGCATGCTCAGGGTAGAACGCAAATGACCGACGTCCTCCACGGAAGCTGCCATTGCGGCGCGGTCACCTTTACGGTTCGGCTGTCGCAGGGCATCGAGAGCGCCCGGCGCTGTGATTGCTCGCTCTGCGCCCGGCGCGGCGCGGTGGCGGTCTCGGCGCCGCTGGACGGGATCACCTACCTCACCGGCGCCGACAAGCTCACGCTCTACCAGTTCGGCACGAAGGTGGCGGAGCATTACTTCTGCTCGGTCTGCGGCATCTACACCCACCACAAGCGACGTTCGAACCCGAACCAGATCGGCGTCAACCTCGCCTGTCTCGACGGGCACACCCCGTTCCTGCCCGAGGTCATCGTCAACGACGGCATCAATCATCCGACCGACACCGGACGTTCCGGTGTGGTCGGCCGCCTTCTGTACGTTCCCGAAAGCGAGAGCCGATGAACGCCGTAACCTTCGACAAGGTCTCCATCGTCTTCGGCGACGACCCGGAAAGCGCCCTGCCGGCGATGGATGCCGGAAAGGACCGCGCCACCGTTCAGGAAGAGACCGGCCAGGTGCTGGGCGTGCATGACTGCTCGCTGGAGGTGGCCGCGGGCGAAATCCTGGTGCTGATGGGGCTCTCGGGCTCGGGCAAGTCGACGCTCCTGCGCGCCGTTAACGGGCTCAACCCGGTGATCCGCGGCCAGGTCACGATCCATGACGGCGACTGGACGGCCGAGGTCGTGGGCGCTTCCGCCGCCGATCTCCTGCGGATCCGGCGCGAATGCGTCGCCATGGTGTTCCAGCAGTTCGGTCTGCTGCCCTGGCGAACCGTGCGCGACAATGTCGGGCTGGGGCTCGAACTCGGCGGCATGTCGCGGTCCGCGCGCCGCGCGACGGTCGACGAAAAGCTCGCGATGGTCGGGCTCACCAACTGGGCCGATCGCATGGTCTCGGAGCTGTCGGGCGGGATGCAGCAGCGCGTCGGGCTGGCGCGCGCCTTCGCCACCGATGCGCCGATCCT
>JAWKXC010000029.1:0-42620 GCA_041397205.1 Paracoccaceae bacterium | reverse complement strand
AGGGACAGGAGCGCCGCGAGCAGGATCGCGCCGCTGGCGAGCACCGCGAGGCTTTCGAGCGTGGAGCGGACGTGGTGTTTGCGGCGGTCGCGGGTGAGCCGGATCGCCAGCGCGATCGCCGTGGCCGGCCAGAGCTGGAAGAACCCGGACGGCAGCGGCGCGGCGGTCTCGGCAAACGGCGCGCCGATCCGGTCGAGACCGAGGACCAGCCCGAAGCCCAGCGCCACCGCGAACAGCACCCAGGCCGAGATCCGGTCGCGGCGCAGCGCCGTGAGCGCGAGAAGGACCAAGAGCAGCGGCAAAACGTACAGATAGGCGGCCGCGACCGCGGCGTGGATCCCGGTCACGGGCTCAATGCCCGGTGCTTTTCTTGCCCGTCACCGCGGCGATCGCCGGGCCGATCACCCGCGTCGCCAGCGGGATCAGCACGATCCCCCAGGCGAGGCCGAAGACCGCGTCCATCGCCGCGGTGGTCAACCAGCCGGCAAAGCCCGCAAGGCTTTCGCCCACCGCATGGGCGACCACCTCAGACCAATGGTGGATGAACTCGTAGATCGGATGCCAGCCGAGCTCGTGCAGCCCATGGACGACGATGTTGCCGCCCACCCAGAGCATCGCCGCCGTGCCGACAATCGTGAGCAATTTCATGAACTTGGGCATGCCCTTGACGAGCCCGTTGCCGATCGCCCGGGTGAGCCCGAGCCGGCCGCGGGTGGCCATGGCCAGGCCGAGGTCGTCCATCTTCACCAGCACCGCCACCGAACCGTAGACCGCGACGGTGATGCCGATGGCGACGATGGCGAGGGTGGCGGCCTCCATCCAGACGTTCGAGGCCGGGATCGCGGCGAGCGCGATGGTCATGATCTCGGCCGACAGGATGAAGTCGGTCTTGATCGCGCCCGAGACCTTTTCCTGCTCCAGGTGCATCGGGTCGCCTTGCAGGTGCTCGGCCGCGTCGATCACATGGTCGCCGGGGAACAGCGCGTGCCAGATCTTCTCGGCGCCTTCGAAGCAGAGATAGGAGCCGCCCAGCATCAGGAGCGGCGTGATCGCCCAGGGGGCGAAATTGAAGAGCAGCAGCCCGAGCGGCAGGAGGATCAGGAGCTTGTTGCGGATCGAGCCCCAGGCGATCTTGCCGACGATCGGCAGTTCGCGGGCGGGGGCGAAGCCATGGACGTATTTCGGCGTCACCGCGGCGTCGTCGATCACCGCGCCCGCCGCCTTGGCGCCGGCCTTGGCCGCCTGCGCGGCGACGTCGTCGACCGAGGCCGCCGCCACCTTGGCGATCCCCGCCACGTCGTCCAGAAGCGCCAGAAGCCCGCTCATCTCTCTGCCCTCGCTACCCGTTTGTGCCAACCTAAGGGATTGAGCGCGCGCGGCAAGACCCGAGGGCGCCGCACCGCCCCCCGTGGCACAGGCTGTCGACAAATGCCATATGAGGACCTCCGCAAAGAAGCGAGCAACACCGCGTGCCCCTTCTTTGGTCCCCAAATACCTCGGGGGGTTTGGGGGGCTGGCCCCCCAAGGTTCGCCACCGACCGAACAGCGCCCCATTCCCTGTTGAACCGCCCCGCGTCCCGGCGTACCTCCCGTTCCATGTCCGAGACCCGCCCCCTCACCCTCTCCGGCGCCCCCGAAGGCTTCGACGCGCTGCTCGTCGCCCGCGAGCTCGCGAAGACCGCGCGCCCGGTGGTCCACGTCGCCCGCGACGCCCGCCGGCTCGCGGCGATGGCGGCGGCGCTCGATTTCTTCGCGCCGGACGTGCCGCGGCTGACGCTGCCCGGGTGGGACTGCCTGCCCTTCGACCGGGTCTCGCCCAACCCCGACGTTTCGGCCGCCCGGATGGCGACGCTGGCCGCCCTCACCCACGGGATGCGGACCGAGCGCTTCATCCTGCTCACCACGGTGAGCGCGGTCACCCAGCGCATGCCCGCGCGGGAGGTCATCGCCGGGGCGAGCTTTTCGGCCCGGGTCGGCGACCGGATCGACGAGGCGGCGCTGAGGGCGTTCCTGGTGCGGATGGGCTTCGTGCAGGCGCCCACCGTGACCGAGCCCGGCGATTTCGCGGTGCGGGGCGGGATCATCGACATCTACCCGCCGGGCGAGGCCGGGCCGGTGCGGCTCGATCTGTTCGGCGACACGCTCGACGGCGCGCGCCGGTTCGACCCAGCCTCCCAGCGCACCACCGAGAAGCTGAAGGTCGTGGAGCTCGCCCCGGTCTCGGAAGTGATCCTCGACGAGGCCGCCATCACCCGGTTCCGGCAGAACTACCGGATCGAGTTCGGCGCGGCGACCGCCGACGACCCGCTCTACGAGGCGGTGAGCGCCGGGCGCAAGCACCAGGGGCTCGAACACTGGCTGCCGTTCTTCCACGAGCGGCTGGAGACGCTGTTCGACTATCTGCCGCAGGCGAGCTTCTTCCTCGACGACCAGGTGACGCCCGCCCGGCTCTCGCGCTGGGAAGGGATCGCCGACCAGTACGAGACCCGCCGCGAAGCGATGGGGGCGAAGAACCGGATGGATTCGGTCTACAAGCCCTGCCCGCCGGGCCTGCTCTACCTCGACGATGCGGCCTGGCAGGCGGCGACGGCGGGGCTGCGGCTGGTCGAACTCGCGGCGCTGCCGCGGGCGACCGGGCTCGGCGTGGTCGACGGATTGGGTCGGATCGGGCGCAATTTCGCCCCCGAGCGGCAGGCCGAGAAAATCAACCTGTTCGAAGCGCTCGCCCGCCACATCGCCGACCGGCGCAGGCAGGGCCCGGTCGTCGTCGCCTCCTATTCCGAGGGTGCGCGGGAGCGGCTCAGGGGGCTCTTGGCCGACGAAGACCTCTCGGTGACCGCCGAGATCGCCGATTTCCGCGACGTGCCCGAGGCCGCCGGGGGCAGCGGCGGCGTCTACCTCGCGGTCTGGCCGCTGGAGCATGGGTTCGAGGGGCCCGCGGGGGACACGCATCTGACGGTGGTCTCCGAGCAGGACGTGCTCGGCGACCGGCTGATCCGGGCGCCGAAGCGGCGCAAGGCCGAGAATTTCCTCACCGAGGCGGGCGCGCTCAGCCCCGGCGATCTCGTCGTCCACCTCGACCACGGGGTCGGGCGCTACCAGGGGGCTCGAAACCATCACCGCGGCGGGGGCCCCGCACGAATGCCTGGCGCTGGAATATGCCGGCGGCGACCGGCTGTTCCTGCCGGTCGAGAACATCGAGCTGCTGACCAAATTCGGCCATGAGGAAGGGCTGCTCGACAAGCTCGGCGGCGGCGCCTGGCAGGCCAAGAAGGCCCGGCTCAAGGAGCGGATCCGCGAGATCGCCGACAAGCTCATCCGCCTCGCCGCCGAACGCGCGCTGCGGAAGGCGCCGGTGCTGGAGGCACCGCACCATGCCTGGGAGGAGTTTTCCGCCCGCTTCCCCTACCAGGAGACCGAGGACCAGCTCAGCGCCATCTCCGACGTGATCGACGATATCGCTGCCGGGGTGCCGATGGACCGGCTGGTCTGCGGCGATGTCGGCTTCGGCAAGACCGAGGTGGCGATGCGGGCCGCCTTCGTCGCCGCCATGGCGGGGATGCAGGTGGCGGTGATCGCGCCGACCACGCTGCTCGCCCGCCAGCATTACAAGAGCTTCGCCGAACGGTTCCGCGGTTTCCCGATCCAGGTGGGCCAGCTCTCGCGCTTCGTGCCCGCGCGCGAGGCGGAGCTGACCCGCGAAGGCATCAAGGACGGGACGATGGACATCGTCGTCGGCACCCATGCGCTGCTCGCCAAGGGGATCCGGTTCAAGGAGCTCGGGCTGCTCGTCATCGACGAAGAACAGCGCTTCGGCGTCGCCCACAAGGAACGGCTGAAGGAGCTGCGCAGCGACGTCCACGTGCTGACGCTCACCGCCACGCCGATCCCGCGGACACTGCAGATGTCGCTCACCGGGGTGCGCGATTTGTCGATCATCGGCACGCCGCCGGTCGACCGGCTGTCGATCCGCACCTATGTGAGCGAGTTCGACACGGTGACGATCCGCGAGGCGCTGTTGCGCGAGCATTTCCGCGGCGGCCAGAGCTTCGTCGTGGTGCCGCGGATCAAGGACCTCGCCGAGATCGAGGATTTCCTGAAAACCCAGGTGCCCGAGGTGACCCATGTGGTGGCGCATGGGCAGATGGCGGCGGGCGAGCTCGACCGGCGGATGAACGCCTTCTACGACGGCAAGTTCGACGTGCTGCTGGCGACCACCATCGTCGAGTCGGGTCTCGACATCCCGACCGCCAACACGATGGTGGTCTGGCGCGCCGACATGTTCGGCCTCGCTCAGCTCTACCAGATCCGCGGTCGGGTCGGCCGATCCAAGACTCGGGCCTATTGCTACCTCACCACCAAGCCGCGCGCGCCCCTCACCGAGGGCGCCGAGAAACGGCTCAAGGTGCTGGGCTCGCTCGATTCGCTCGGCGCGGGCTTTGCGCTCGCGAGCCAGGACCTCGACATCCGTGGCGCCGGCAACCTGATCGGCGAGGAACAGTCGGGGCAGATGAACGAGGTGGGCTACGAGCTCTACCAGTCGATGCTCGAAGAGGCGATCGCCAAGATCAAGTCGGGCCAGCTCGAAGGGCTCACCGCGGCCGACGAGACCTGGGCGCCGCAGATCAACCTCGGCGTGCCGGTGTTGATCCCGGCCGATTACGTGCCCGACCTCGACGTGCGGCTCGGGCTCTACCGGCGGCTGTCGTCGCTCTCGACCAAGGTGGAACTCGAGGGCTTCGCCGCGGAACTCATCGACCGGTTCGGCAAGCTGCCGCGCGAGGTCAACACGCTGCTGCTGATCGTGCGGATCAAGGCGATGTGCAAGAAGGCCGGGATCGCCCGGCTCGATGGCGGGCCGAAGGGGGCGACGCTCACTTTCCACAACGACAGGTTCGCCAATCCGGCCGGCCTTGTGGAATACCTGCAAGCGCAGAAGGGCCTCGCCAAGGTCAAGGACAACAAGGTGGTGATCCGGCGCGACTGGGCGACGGATGCCGACAAGATCAAGGGCGCCTTCGCGATCGCGGTGGACCTCGCCGAGAAGGCCGGCACGGTGAAGCGCAAGGCGGGGTGAGCGGGGCCCCGGCGCGCGCCGGGTGCAACGCGCCGCGGGCGCGGCCCGGGTCGGATGCCGCGCGCGAACCGCTTGGTGTCGTGCCCAGGTCATCGGACGGCCCGGGTTCGGGCAGGAGCACGCCGTTTCGGAAACGGCGTGACGCGGTTTCGAAACCGCGTGGCAAGGCGCTTCGAAGCGCCTTCGCGCCAGTTTCGGATCGGTTCGAAAGCCTGCAGCGATCGCCCGCGACGGGGTCGCCGCCCGTGGCTCACATCCCCAACGCGCCGATCTGCATGTTCTGCCACATGCCCCAGAGCGCGGTGACGAAGATCGCCAGCATGCCGACGAACTGGGTCTGGATCCGGTGCCGCAGCATCCGCCTGCGCAGCGCCACGCCGGTAAGCTCCTGCGCCCGGATCGTGCGCGCGGTGCCGACCGACAGCGCGCCGACGATAGTCATCGGCGCGGCCAGCAGAAAGACGGCTTGCGCGAATTCGACATCGTACCAGAAGCCGAGAATCGCCAGCGAGGTGACGAAGGCCGAGATGATCCCGAGCAGCCACAGGCCCGAGACGCCGGCGATGTAGAGCAGCCGGTTGATGTTGATCCGCACCATGTCCTCGAGATCGGTCTCGGCCTCGCCGCCATGGCGCGCGGCGCGCTGGACCATGTCGTAGGGCACGCCCAGCACCCAGTGCGAGGTCGTGGACCAGACGACGGCCAGGGCGATCCAGTACCACAGGTTGGAAAAGGATCGCATGTCGATGAGTTCGAAGACGGCCGAATACCAGTCCACTGTCTGCCCGTATGCTGCTCTCGTGTCGCTCCCTGCGTCATAGCGGTTGCTTGCGCAGGACGCCACCCCTCCCCTTGAGGCGGTGCCCGGCGCATGGCACATGGGGGCAACAGTCGCCCGGAACCCGATGGAGACCGCCATGACCCCCACCGTCGCCCCCTTCCCCGCCACCCGCCTGCGGCGCAACCGGCGTAGCGCGCAATTGCGCGGCCTGGTGCGCGAAACCTGCCTGAGTGTCACCGATCTGATCTGGCCGGTTTTCCTGATGGAGGGGACGAACGCGGCCTATGACATCCCCTCGATGCCGGGGGTGCAGCGGCTGACCGTCGACCGGGTGGTCACCGCGGCGCGCGAGGCGGCCAGCCTCGGCATCCCGGCGATCTGCCTGTTTCCCTATATCGAGCAGTCGGTGAAGACCGAGGATTGCGCCGGCGCCTGGGACCCGGACAATTTGTCGAACCGCGCCACCAAGGCGATCCGCGATGCCGGGATCGAGATCGCTGTGATGACCGACATCGCGCTGGACCCCTACAACATCAACGGCCATGACGGCTACGTGGTCGACGGCGAGATCGTCAACGACCGGACCGTCGAGGCGCTGGTGAAGATGGCGCTGGCCCAGGCCGCGGCGGGCGCCGACATCCTCGGGCCCTCGGACATGATGGATGGGCGGATCGGGGCGATGCGGACGGCGCTGGAAGCCGAGGGCTACCAGAATGTCTCGATCATGTCCTACTCGGCGAAATACGCCTCCGCCTTCTACGGCCCGTTCCGCGACGCGGTGGGCGCCTCGGGTGCGCTCAAGGGCGACAAGGCCACCTACCAGATGGACCCGTTCAACGCCGACGAGGCGCTCAGGCTGGTCGAGCGCGACCTCCTGGAAGGCGCCGACATGGTGATGGTCAAGCCGGGGATGCCCTATCTCGACATCGCCAGGGCGGTGAAGGACACGTTCCGGGTGCCCACCTATGCCTACCAAGTGTCGGGCGAATACGCGATGCTCATGGCGGCGGCGGGCAACGGCTGGCTCGACGGCGACAAGGTGATGATGGAAAGCCTCGCCGGGTTCAAGCGGGCGGGCCTGGACGGGATCCTCACCTATTTCGCGCCCCGGGCGGCGAAGATCCTCAACGGCTGAGCCGGGCCGCCCCGGGCAGCGGGGACGACACGGCCCCCGGGGTGCCGGCCGGCGCCTCCGGCAGCGTTCCGATGGCCGGGGCCACGCCTGTCCGCGGGACGCGACTGTCCGGAAATGGCCACGTCGGCGACCCGACCGTCGGCGTCCCCCGGACATTCCCACCGATACCGGCGACAAAGGCGCAAAATCCCGCCCATTGTGCAGCATCGCGTGACAGTCCCCTCCCCTTGCCCTATCCTCCGCCGCGAACCCGGGCGCCGACAGACCCGGGCGCGGCCATCCACCGAAAGGCACCGGGCATATGCACAGACTGACACGACGTTCCCTCATGACCACCTTCGCCGGCGGCGCCGCGCTTGTGGCCTGCGGCAACGGGCTCAATTCCAACGGGGCGACCACGATCGACGCGCGGGTCGAGGCGACCGTCAACCAGATGTACCGCGACGTGCCCGACGCGCAGGCGCTCAGCGGCAAGGCGGTCGGCATGCTGGTGATGCCGCTGGTCACCGAGGCGGGCTTCGGGGTCGGCGGCGCCTATGGCCGCGGCGCACTGCTCGTCGGCGGCGCCACGGTCGACTACTACGCCCAGGCCAAGGCGAGCTTCGGCCTGCAGGTCGGCGCGCAGCAATATGCGCATGTGCTGTTCTTCCTCACCGAGGACGCGCTCGCCGATTTCCGCACCGCCACCGGCTGGGTCGCGGGCGCGGACATCAAATATGCCGTCGCCACCGAGGGCGGCCGCTCTCGGCCGACACGATCACCACCGCCACGCCGGTCGTCGCCGTGGTCTTCGGCAGCGCCGGGCTGATCGTCGGCGCGAGCCTCGAAGGCGCGAAATACACCCGCATCATCCCGTGAGGGCGTGAGCGCGGGCAAAGACGGAAGGGCGGCCGCGCGCCGCCCTTCTCATGTCCGCATGGCAAGCGCGGCGCGAAGCTCAGTGCCGGTTGATGAGCACGATCCCGGTGGCGACGAGCGCGAGTTTCGCGAGCAGGCTCGCCGTGACTGCCTCGCCGAGCCACAGCCAGCCGACCGCCACGCCGAAGACCGGCGAGAGAAAACCGAAGCCTGCGACCTGGCTTGCCTTGTAACGCCCGAGCAGGCGGAACCAGACGAAAACACCCCGGCCACGACCACCACGATCTGAAACAGCATCAGCCCGGCCGTCGTGAGGGTGACGTCGCGCACCAGCGGCCCGAACAGCGGCGACAGCGCCAGCAGCAGTGGCGCCGAGACCGACACCTGCCACAGCATCTGCATCTCGGCCGTCTGGCGCGAGACCGGCGTGAGCCGCGCCACAAGCGTGACCCCCATCCAGCCGAGCGCACCGACCAGCGCCGCGAGATCGCCGATGAGCGAGGCCCCCGCCCCGCGCCCGGAGCGGTCGAAGATCGCCCAGGCGACCCCGATGAAGGCGAGCGCGAGGCCAACAAGGCGCGGCAGGGTCAGCCGTTCGCCCGGCAGGAGCCAATGCGCAGCAATCGCGGTCCAGACCGGCATCGAGTAGAAGATCACGCTGGCGCGCGACACGGTGGTATGGTCGAGAGCCACGAACAGCCCGAGGAATTCGACCGCGAACAGCGTGCCGAGCAGCGCCCCGCGCCCCGCGTCTCCTGCGCGAAATCCGGGCGCTGGCCGTTGAACCGCATCCAGCCCCACAGCACGAAGACGGCGCCGAACGAGCGCAGCCCGGCCGCGAACACCGGCTGCAGCCCTGGTTGGTCAGTTTGATGACCACCTGGTTGAACGCAAGAATTGCGAAGAGGGTGATGAGTATGGCCGCGCCTTTCGCGTCCATGTCCTGACGGGTCTGCATCGCGCGACAGGACCGGTGCGCGGCGCCCGTGTCAAGGGGGCCGAAGCGGTTTCGAAACCGCTTCATCACGCGCTTTCGAAAGCGCGTCCCCCCGCCCGGCCCTGGCGTCCCGCAACGTCGCGGCGTGCCGCCCGCGGCCACGGGCGGGCCCAGCCGGCGCGCGCCGGCTGCCCACGCGAGCGCGCGCTCGCGTGCCACCGATCATCGTTTGCGCTTCGCGACCGGCGTGCTACCAAGCCCCGACCCAGCGGAGACCACGTATGAACGTCCTTCAGATCGCCTCGCTCCTGATCGTCCTTGCCGGTGCCTTCGGCGCGATCAACTACCTGTTTCTCAAGCTCCCCTCCGCCATCGGCATCCTCGTCGTCGCCTTCGTCGCCTCGCTCGCGATCCTCGGGCTCGACGCGCTGGTGCCCAGCCTGACCATCGCCGAAGAGGTCCGCTCCGTCGTGCTCGGGGTGGATTTCTCCGACGCGCTGCTCGAAGGCATGCTCGGGCTGCTGCTGTTTGCCGGCGCGCTGCACGTGAAGGTCTCGACCTGCGCGCCGAGGCGCTGCCGGTCCTGCTGATGGCGACGCTCGGGGTCGCGCTCTCGACCGTCATCGTCGGCACCGGGTTTTCCTGGATCACCGGCATGCCGCTGCTCGTCGCGCTGGTCTTCGGCGCGCTGATCTCGCCCACCGACCCGGTGGCGGTGCTCGGGGTGCTGCGCGAGGCCAATCTGCAGAAGAGCCTAGAGACCAAGATCGCGGGCGAGAGCCTGTTCAACGACGGGGTCGGATACGTGGTCTATCTGCTCCTCGTCGGCCTCGCCTTCCCGGCGGTGGGCGGCCACGGCGCCGAGGCCGAGGCCCATGCGACCGGCGGCGGGCTCGCCGACGCCGCGCAGCTGTTCTTCCAGGAGGCGGTGGGCGGCGCGCTGCTCGGCCTGGTGCTCGGCTGGCTCACCTTCCGGGTGATGCGGCGGATCGACGACTATCCGCTCGAAGTGCTGATCACGCTGGGGCTCGCCTTCGGCGGCTACGAGCTCGCCGTCGCGCTGCATGTCTCGGCCCCGATCATGGCGGTCACGGCGGGCCTGCTGATCGGCGACATCGGTGCCCGGCACGGGATGAGCGAGGAGACCCGCAACTACGTCGACGCCTTCTGGAAGCTCGTCGACGAGATCCTCAACGCCGTCCTCTTCGTGATGATCGGTTTCGAGGTCTTCGCCGTCGCCTTCTCCGCCGACACGCTCACCGCCGGCGCGGCGGCGGTCGGGCTCGCGCTCGTCGCCCGCCTGGTCGCGGTGGCGCTGCCGGTCATGATGCTCAAACCCTTCCGCAGCTTCTCGCGCGGCACCGTCGCGATCATGACCTGGGGCGGGCTCAAGGGCGGGATCTCGGTCGCGCTCGCCCTGTCTCTGCCCGACAGCGAATGGAGACCGGTGATCCTGGCGGCAACCTACGTGGTGGTCCTGTTCTCGATCATCGTCCAGGGGCTCACGGTGGCGCGGGTGGCCGCCCGGGTCGGCCGCGAGCCCGAGCTGGTGTGATGGCGGCGCCTGACGGTCCCGACGGCCCGGGGCCGACCGAAGCCCTCGTGGCCCTGATCTGCGAGGACGAAGCCGACGATGTCAGGGCGGCGCATGCCCTTCTCGATGCGGGCGCAGACCCCAACGGCTATGTCGCGGCCCGGGACACGACGCCGCTCCACGAAGCGGTGGCATGGAACCGGTTGCGTATCGCGCAGGCCCTCCTGGAGCGCGGCGGCCGGGTCGATCTCACCCTGCCGCGTGCGCCCCATGCGCCCCCCTCCGCCTTGAGCCTGTTGCGGGCCGCGCCGTTCAGACCGGCGATCTGGCGCGCGGCCCTGTCGCTCGGGCTCATGAACCTCCTCGGACCGCGGTTTCCGGAAGGTCTCGACCTCGGCGACCGGACACTCGAGGAGGAATGCTGTTCCAAACCCATGGCCCGGCTCCTCGTCCGCCACGGCGCCGACCCGATGCGGCTCGACGCCGAATATCGCCCCGCCGCCACCGGCGCCGACCTGATCGCACCGCGCGAAGTTACGCCCGACCAGTTCAAGCGCCAGGCCACCCCGCGCCCCGGCACCGCCAATCCCGAGCCCTGCGACGACGCCTTCCTGATCGAGCAGATCCGCACCGGCCGGTCGGGCTACGCGGCGGGCAAGGCGGTGATGGGCACGCAGCATTCGAGCATCGACACCGGGCCGGTCTGGTCCTTCGCCCGATTCGGCCAGAGCGCGACGCGGCTTCCCGATGGCCGCCTCGTGTTGATCGCCGGCGAGCACGAAGACCATTACGACCCGGATTTCTGCATCTACAACGACGTGACCGTACTCGACCGTACGGGCGGCGTGCAGCATTTCCTCTATCCCCGCGAGCTCTTCCCGCCCACGGATTTCCATTCCGCTACGCTGGTAGGAGACGGCATCCTCCTGATCGGCAATCTCGGCTACCCCGAGGCCCGCCGCGACGGCGACACCCAGGTGCTGCGGCTCGATCTGGGCGATTTCTCCATCGCGCCGGTCGAGACGCAGGGCGAACAGCCCGGCTGGATCCACCGCCACAAGGCCGAGTTGACCGACGCCGGCATCCGCGTCACCGGCGGCAAGATCGAACCCGGCTACCGCGACCGGACGGAAACCCATCTTCTCGATCTGTCCTCGTGGACCTGGCGGCAGGTGGGGTGAAACCGGTTGATCCGGCCGGGCAAGGCGCCGACATTCCACCAGCGATGAAAACCTGCGGAGGCGCGCCATGAAAACTGTCGGGACCGACTACCTCGTCTACGACGTCTTCACCGACCGCCGGTTCGGCGGCAACCAGCTCGCGGTCTTCCCCGACGCCACGGGGCTGGCAGAGGCCGACCTGCAGAAGATCGCGCGCGAGTTCAACTTCTCCGAGACCACCTTCGTCTATCCGCCCACCGACCCCGCCCATACCGCGCGGGTGCGGATCTTCACCCCGACGACCGAGGTGCCCTTTGCCGGGCACCCGACGATCGGGACGGCGGTCGCCCTCGCCGAGCTTGGCCGCGGCCCCGAGATGGTGCTGGAGCTCGGCGTCGGCCCGCTCGCCGCCCGCGCGGCAGACGGCCAGGCCACCTTCACTACCGAGGTGCCGCTCGCCCGCCTCGCGCTGCCCGACCCGGGGCTGGTCGCCCGCGCGCTCGGGGTGGCGGAGGCCCGCATTGTCAGCCGGCCGGTGATGGCCTCGCTGGGGCTCGCCTTCACCTTCACCGAGGTCGACAGCCGCGACACGCTCACCGCCCTGCGCCCCGACCTCGCGGCGTTCCGCGAGGGCGCCGAGGCCTATCCGCAGGGCTTCGACTTCGCCCAGTACATCTGGGTCGAAGAGGAGGGCGCGCTCCATGCCCGGATGTTCGCCCCCCTCGACGACATCCCCGAAGACCCCGCCACCGGCTCCGCCGCCGCGACCCTCGCTGCGCTCCTGGCCGAGGCGCGCGGCAGCTTCGTCGGCACGATCCGCCAGGGCGAGGACATGGGCCGGCCATCGCGGATCGAGGTCGAGGCGGTGCCCGGTCGGGTGACCGTTTCGGGCCAGGCGGTGCGGGTGATGCAGGGGCGGTTGTTGTGACCCGCTGGGTGATGCTCCTGCGCGGGATCAACGTCGGGGGCGCGAACACGATCCGGATGGCCGAACTGAAGGCGGTGCTGGAAACCCTCGGGGCGCAGGACGTGGCGACCTATATCCAGTCCGGCAACGTGGTGTTCGCGGGCGTGATCGACGCCGCGGCCTTCGCGGAGATCGTCGCGGAGGAAATCGCGCACCGGCACGGGTTCCGGCCCCGGGTGCTGCTGATCCTCGACGAAGATTTCCGCGAGATCGTGGCGGCCTATCCGTTTTCCGAGGCGGAGGCGGTGCCGAAGACCGGCCATGTCTGGTTCCTCGCCGGACCGGCGGTGCCCGACACGGCGGCGCTCGCCGCGCTGGCCGGTCCGAGCGAACGGTTCGAGATCGCCGCGCGTGCCTTCTACCTGCATGCCCCCGACGGGATCGGCCGGTCGAAACTCGCCGAACGGGTCGAACGGCTGCTCGGCGTGCCGGCGACCGCGCGCAACCTCAACACCTGCCGCAAGCTCCTCGAGATGCTCGACGCTTCGGCGGGCTAAGTGGGCGCGAGACGGCGGTCCGGCGGCATCGGCGGGGCCGGCGACTGTCGCGCACCGGTTCGCTTGCGCGCCTTGGGGCGGTCCGGGCGAGGTGCTGGAGCGGTCGTGCGGCGCGCGGCCCTTTGCGGGGCGCCGCTGCGCTCCGTGGCCCGGGTGCGGTCACGCCCGGGCGCCCGCGCGCCCCAGCAGCGCCGTCGGGCGCGGCGAGCGCCCAACGGCAACGGCGCAGAAGGTCGAGGAACGCAGTCGTCCGTCCTGCGCGCGGCGCCACGCGCGCCGCCCAGAGAATCCAGAAATCCGGATATCCGGATTCCTGGACTCCCTCCAACCACCTGACTCAAAACGCAATTTCCCCCTGAGACCGACACGCCCGTCCGCCGGTTCACCTCTCGTTAACCAAGATACCCGCCCCGCCCCGCGACCGCACCGACCGCCACGCCGCACACCACCACGCCCCGACCCCGTGCAAATCTGCCGCGGACCGGGGCCGCGCCGAGAAATGGGATTCCGATCCGCAGGCTTCTGCTCTAAACCGGGGCCCGACCGGTAACGATTGGACGGAAGACCCGATGCCACGAGACGACTGGACTGCGGACGACATCCCGGACCTCACGGGAAAGGTCGCGGTCGTCACCGGCGCCTCTGCCGGGCTCGGGGCCGAAACCGCCCGGGTGCTGGGCGCCCGGGGCGCGCGGGTGATCATGGGGGTGCGCGATCTCGACAAGGGCGAGCGGGTGGTGAGCGCGATCCGGGCCCGCCACCCCGAGGCGCAGGTCGAGGTACAGCGGCTCGACCTCACCTCTCTCGCGCTCACCCGGCGCTTCGCCCAGGGCACCCGCACCCGGCTCACCCGGCTCGACCTGCTGATCGCCAATGCCGCCGTGATGGCGCCGCCCGAGGACCAGACCCAGGACGGGTTCGAGCTGCAATACGGCACCAACCACCTCGGTCATTTCGCGCTCATCGGCCACCTGCTGCCGCTGCTCGAGGCCACCGCCGGGGCGCGGATCGTCGTGGTCTCGGCGCAGGCCCACCGCCACGCCCGGCTCGAGCTCGAGGATCTCAACTGGCGCGAACGGCGCTACCGGCCGATGCGGGCCTACCGCGACAGCAAGATCGCCAATCTCCACTTTGCCGCCGAACTGACCCGGCGCCTCGGCGCCAAGGGGCCGCGGGTGACCGCCGCCCTGCCGGGTCTCGCCGCCACCGGGCTGCAGCGCCACGCGCCGCTCCTACGGCTCCTCGTCCGGGGCGTCGGGCAGCGGGTCGAGACCGCCGCGCTGCCGATCCTGCGCGCGGCCTTCGATCCGGCCGCCAAGCCCGGCGACCTCTACGGGCCGGACGGGTTCATGGGGCTGCGCGGGGGCCCGGTGAAGGTCACGCCCGCCGCCCGCGCCGAGGATCCCGAGACCGCGAAACGGCTGTGGAACCGGTCCGAGGCGCAGACCGGGGTCAGCTACTGACAGACCCGGCCGGGCCCGCGGCCCGCGGCGGACCATTGCCATCCCGCCGCCCCCGCCCTATCCAGCCCGGAGCAACTTCGAGGGAGAGCAGCATGGACGTGCGCGTGAAATGGGTCGAGGATCGGACCTTCGTCGGCGAATCCGCCACCGGCCACAAGATCGTCTTCGGCACCCCGTCGGACGCGGGGCCGAAACCGGGGCCGAGCCCGATGGAACTGGTGCTGATCGGCACCGGCGGCTGCTCGGCCTATGACGTGGTGTCGATCCTCGAAAAGGGCCGCCAGGCGATCGAAAGCGTCGAGGTCGATCTCGACGCCGACCGGGCCGAGACCGACCCCAAGGTCTTCACCCGCATCCACATGCAGTTCACGGTCAAGGGCCGCGGGCTCGACCCGGCCCGGGTCGAACGCGCGATCGCGCTCTCGGTCGACAAGTATTGCTCGGCCTCGGCGATGATGGCGAAGACGGCGGAGCTGACCCACGGGTTCGAGGTGATCGACACCACCGCCGGCTGAGGGGTCCTCGACGAAGGTCGATCCGGAACGCCGGCAACCGCTCGCCCGGACGGCCCCACGGGAGCGTACCCACAGGGTCGCTCGGGAGCCGCCCTGCCGGACAGCCCCCGCGCGCCGCACTCTTTACCGACACACGCTTCGCCCGGCCCGCTGGAACGGCGGCGGCGACCTCACACTACGAAAACCTCTCTCAACCGCCGGTGCGCTTGGCCGAATGCACCCGCGCCGCAAGCTCTTCGAACGGGTCGACCTTGAGCTTCTCCGGAACGTAGCCGTCGGTTTCGAAATCGGGCAGGTACAGGCCCTGGGTCCAGCTCTGCGGCAGGCGTTCGAGACCGCGGTTCAGCCCGCGGGTGACCGCCGCCGCCCGGGCCCGGATGCGCTCCGCCTTGGCCGGGTCGCGCGCCTTGAGCCTTGCGTGCCACTGGATCACCAGCTCGACGCAGCCCTCGTTGCCCACCGAGGCCCAGCAGATCAGCAGCGCGAGCGGGATCAGCAGGGTGAGCCAGAGCACCTCGACCGGCCAGACCAGCACCGAGAACACGATGATCGCGAGCGCGAGCCGCCGCGCCGCGTCGGGACGGCGCATGAATTTCACGACCCGGCGCCAGATGGCGCCCGACAGCGCCCGGATCCCGCGCCAGACGAGCCCGAGCAGCCGGGCCAGCAGGGTCACGACGAGACGCAGCGCGCCTCCGATCAGACGCCCGATCAGGCTCGGACGGCGATCCGGCGCCTCTTCCTGAAACGCGCCGACGTAGTTCCGGGTCCCGGACCGAACCTCGCCGGTCTCCATGTCGACGATCCCGTAGGACCGGGTGAGCGCCCCCGACGAGAGATCGTCCCAATCATCGTCCGCGGCGTCCTCGTCCGCGCCGCCGTCGTCCCAATCGTCGTCCCAACCCTCCGACAGCGCGTCCGGCAGCCGGGCGGGCGGCGACGACATCTGTCCGACGGGCACGGTTCCCACGGGCACGGTTCCAAAGGGCACGGTTACCGGGGCCGGGGCAACCTGCGGCTCGGGCGCAGGCGCGGCCGCAGCCGCGCCGGGACGCGGGGTGCTGGCGCCGCGCGGCAGTTTGGCGGGGGCCGGGATGGCCTCCGCTTCGACGATCATCTGGCGAACGATATCGAGCGTAGGGTCGGCTTCCGACGAAACCGGCTGTTCCTCTTCTTCGTCCACGCGGTCCGAATCCCTCTGTTTCTCGACCATGGCAACCTCGCATCCACCCCCCGGTGACGACGCCATTCTGCCCGAGGAAGCGGGCAAGAATTTGACGCGGACCGGGCCTTTCCTTTCGCCCCGAGACCCCCTATGCGGCAATTCTGTGCGCCTACGTCACCAATGCCCGGAGGATCCCCATGAACAATCTGCGCGGTGCCGCCCTGATGGTTCTGGCCATGGCCGGGTTCGCGGCGGAAGACGCCTTCATCAAGATCCTCGCGGCAAAGGTGCCGATGGGCCAGATCCTGGTCTATCTCGGCGCCGGCGGGGCGCTCGGCTTCGCGCTGCTGGCCCAGAGGGCGGGGCGCTGCGTGTTGTCGCGCGGGTTCTTCCACCCGGTCGTCCTACTGCGCAACGCCGGCGAGATCGTCGGCACCGCCGCCTTCGTCACCGCGCTGGCGCTGGTGCCCTTGTCGCTCGCGACCGCGCTCTTGCAGACCAACCCGCTGTTCGTCACCCTCGGCGCGATCCTGTTTCTCGGCGAACGGGTCGGCTGGCGGCGCTGGCTGGCGCTCGGGCTTGGGCTCGGGGGCGTGCTGGTGATCCTGCGGCCCGGCTTTGCCGGTTTCGATCCCAACGCGCTGTTCGCGCTCCTCGGTGCGCTCGGGGCTCGCGGTCCGCGACCTCGCTCTGCGCCAGCGGCCTGCGAGCGTGCACCCGTTGCAGTTGTCGGCCTGGGGGTTCGCGATACTGGTGCCGGTGGGGCTCGGGATGCTGGCCTTCGACCGCGGGCCGGTGCGGATCGACGGCCCCCAGGCGGCGCTGTTCGCCGCCGCCCTCGGCCTCGGGATGGCCGGCTACCACGCGCTGACCCACGCGATGAAAGAGGGCGAGGTCAGTTTCGTGACCCCCTTCCGCTATGTCCGGGTGGTCTTCGCCTTTGCCGTCGCCTGGGTCGTCTTCGCCGAACGCCCCGACAGCTGGATGTTCGCGGGCGCCGCGATCGTCGTCGGCGCCGGGCTCTACACGCTGCTCCGCGAACGCCGGCTCGCCCGGGCCGACCGGTCCGCGGCCGGGACCACCGGCGCCTCCGGCGCAGCAATCCCGGCGCCCGCCCCCACACCGGGTGCAACCCCGCCATGAGCGTCCCGATGGCCCCTTTCGCCGCGACCGCGAACGGGTTATGACCCAAGGCACTCGACCATTTGAACCAGGGAACGCCTCCATGAGCACCATCATCGACATTTTCGGCCGCGAGATCCTCGACAGCCGCGGCAACCCGACCGTCGAGGTCGACGTCATCCTCGAAGACGGCACCATGGGCCGTGCGGCGGTGCCCTCGGGGGCCTCGACCGGCGCCCACGAGGCGCATGAGAAGCGCGACGGCGACAAGGGGCGGTACGGCGGCAAGGGCGTGCTCGAGGCGGTCGCCTCGGTCAACGGCGAGATCGCCGAAGCCCTCGTGGGCATGGACGCGACCGACCAGGAAGCGGTCGACGCCACGATGATCGAGCTCGACGGCACGTCGAACAAGGCCCGGCTCGGCGCCAACGCGATCCTCGGCGTGTCGCTCGCCACCGCCAAGGCCGCGGCCGATTTCACCTCGCTGCCGCTCTACCGCTATGTCGGCGGGGCCGCCGCGCGGATCCTGCCGGTGCCGATGATGAACATCATCAACGGCGGCGAGCACGCCGACAACCCGATCGACATCCAGGAATTCATGATCATGCCGGTCTCGGCCGAGACCGTGCGCGACGGCATCCGGATGGGCGCCGAGGTGTTCCACGCGCTGAAGAAAGAGCTGTCGGCCGCCGGCCACAACACCGGCATCGGCGACGAGGGCGGCTTCGCGCCCAACCTCAGCTCGACCCGCGACGCGCTCGATTTCATCCTGAAGAGCATCGAGAAGGCCGGCTACAAGCCCGGCGAAGACGTCTACCTCGCGATGGATGCCGCCTCGACCGAATACTACGTCGACGGCAAGTACGAGATGAAGGGCGAAGGCCTGTCGCTCTCGGCGGAAGAGAACGTCGAGTACCTCGCCAAGCTCGTTGCCGACTACCCGATCATCTCGATCGAGGACGGCTGCGCCGAAGACGACTGGGCGGGCTGGAAACTGCTCACCGAGAAGCTCGGCGACAAGATCCAGCTGGTGGGCGACGATCTGTTCGTGACCAACCCCACCCGCCTCGCCAAGGGGATCAAGGACGGCGTCGCCAACTCGCTGCTTGTGAAAGTGAACCAGATCGGCTCGCTGTCGGAAACGCTCAAGGCGGTCGATATGGCCCACCGCGCCCGCTACACCAACGTGATGAGCCACCGCTCGGGCGAGACCGAGGACGCGACCATCGCCGACCTCGCGGTGGCAACGAACTGCGGTCAGATCAAGACCGGCTCGCTGTCGCGTTCGGACCGTCTGGCGAAGTACAACCAGCTGATCCGCATCGAGGAACTGCTGGGTGAAGTGGCCGAATACGCCGGGCGCTCGATTTTGAAGTGATCCTCGCCGGCAGGTGACACGAGGCCCGGGCCGCCCGCCCGGGCCTTTTTCAATAGTGAAACCGCAATTGTGCGATTTGCAGAACCTGCTCGTGGCCCTTGCCGGACACCCGATAGACCAGCCGATCTTCGCGGGTGATCCGGCGCGACCACCAGCCCGAGAGATCGCCCTTGAGTGCTTCGGGCTTGCCCGTCCCGGTGAAAGGGTGGCGGCGGCATTCCTCGATCAAGGCGTTGATGCGGGCCAGCATTTTCGGGTCCGCCGCCTGCCAGTAGAGGTACTCGCTCCAGGACTGGCTGGAGAAGACCAGTTTCACGGCTCGATCAGGTCGCGCGCCTCACCCGCGCCGGCATCCAGCTCGGCAATCGAGCGCCGCAACGCGGCGGTGTTGTTCGGCGTCGACAGCAAATGCAGGGTCTCCCGGATCGCCGACCAATTGGCCTCGGAAATCACCACGACGGCTTCGCCCTTGCGGCGTGTCACGGTCACTTCTTCCTGATCGAAAATGGCGCGGTCCATCACCTCGCGGAGGTTCGCACGCGCATCGGAAAACGTCATCACGGTCATCGAGAGGCCTCCTGAGGTCCGGGTGCGTTGGCTCCTCGGCACGCACCGTATTCGATCCCGGAATATATGTACTCAAACATGTACAAGTCAATAAGGCAACGCCGCAGGTTCCTGAGAAACGGACGGCGACGACGCATCGCGGGCCTCCGAAACGCCTCTTCCCCTTCACCGCGGCCGCTGCCATGATCGCGCGAAAACAACCCGAGAGCAGCCCCCATGTCCTTCCTCGCCACGATCAAACCCGCCGAGAAAGCCGTCGCCGCTTTCGTCATCGCCTATCTCGCCCTGTTCTCCGTCTGTTTCTTCTCGATCGGCAATGCCGAGTTCGCGATCTACATCGTCACCATGCTGGTCTTGATGGCGCTGATCGGCGCCACGCTGCGGGTCGGCGAATACCCCGCCCGCATGCTCTGGGCGCTGGCGCTCTGGGGCTCCTGATTGCGCCGGCGGCGGCGTGCCGGTGGGCGACAAGGTGCTCTACGCCACCCAGATCCTGCCGCTCATCGGCGACGGTTCCACCGAGATGACGCTGCTCAAATACGACCAGATCGTCCATGCGCTCGGCTTCGGCATCACCGCCTGGGTGCTCTGGCACGTGCTCACCCGGCATTACCCGGAGACGAAAAACACCTGGACGGCCTATGCCTTCCCGGCGCTCGCGGCGATGGGGCTGGGCGCGGTCAACGAGATCATCGAGTTCTCCGCCGTGGTGATCGTCCAGGACACTGGCGTCGGCGGTTACATCAACACCGCGCTCGATCTGTGCTTCAACGCCCTCGGCGCGCTGATCGCGGTCACCCTCGTCGCCCGCCCGAAACGGGGCGGGAGCTGACCCCGCGAAAGGTCGTCGCAGCCCGCCGCACGTGCAATGCCCCGCCGATCGGGGTAGAGTCGCCGCCATGAAACGCATTCTCACGGCCCTCGGCCTGCTCCTCCTCGCCGTCCTCCTCGCGGCCGCCGGCCTCTGGATCGGCACCCGGGGAGATTACCCGGTCGCCGCCACCGTCACCGACGACCCCGCCCTGCCCGGCTTCGATCTCCTCGGCCTCCGCCTGCACGGCGAAAGCTACGGGCCTGCCGAAGCGCCGGTGGCGATCGTGCTCCACGGCGGGCCGGGCGGCGATTACCGCTCGCTGCTGCCGCTCGCGGCGCTTGGCGACGACGGGCTCCGGGTACAGTTCTACGACCAGCGCGGCGCCGGGCTGTCCGAACGGGTGCCCGACGGTGCGCTGACCCTCGCGGGCCATCTCGAAGAACTCGACGCGCTGGGCGACCGGCTCAGCCCCGACGCCCCCGTCACCCTGATCGGCCACAGCTGGGGCGCGATGCTGGCGAGCGCCTATCTCGGCCGCCATCCCGACCGGGTCGACCGCGCGGTGCTGATCGAGCCCGGGTTTCTTTCGGCCGACGAGGCCGATGCCTTCATGGAGGCGATGCAGCCCTATCTCCGCTCCCCCGGCGGGCTCTGGCAGATGCTGCTGGCCGGGTTCCGGGCGAGCCACGTGACCGGGCCCGATGCGGAGGCGGCCAACGACTATCTCATCGGGCAGATGGTCCACTGGTTCGCGGCGCATCCGGACAACCCCTATCATTGCCCCGGCGTGCCCTGGGACAGCCCGGCCTGGCGTTTCGGCGCGCACGCCGGCCAGGCGGTGCAGGCCCAGGCCAGCCGCGCCGACCTCGACAGCCTCGGCGATGCCGCCGGTTTCGCGGGCCCGGTGCTGCTCATGAGCGGGGCCTGCGACAGCTGGATCGGGCCGGCGCTGCAGGAGCAGCACCTCGCCCTCTACGCCGACGGCCGCCATGTGGTGATCCAGGATGCGGGCCACGACGTGATCGACGACCAGCCGGCGGCTGCGCTCGCCGCGATCCGGGATTTCCTGCAAGTGACGCCGCAATGACGGCGGACGAGATCATAGCCGCGCTCGACCTCGCGCCGCATCCCGAGGGCGGCTGGTTTCGCGAGACCTGGCGAGACGACGGGCAGGGTCAGCCGGGCGCGCGTCCGGCCGATGCCGCGGGCGTGCGCCCGACGGGCACCGCGATCTACTTCCTGCTCAAGGCCGGCGAGCGGAGCCACTGGCACCGGGTCGATGCGACCGAGATCTAGCATTACCACGCCGGCGCCCCGCTCACCTTGCGGATCTCGCCGGAAGCGTCCGGCCCGGCCGTCGCCCACCGTCTCGGCCCCGACCTCGCGGGCGGCGAGGCCCCGCAGCGCATCGTGCCCGCCGACCACTGGCAAGCGGCCGAGACCACCGGCGCCTTCACCCTCGTCTCCTGCACCGTGAGCCCCGAGTTCAGCTTCGAGGGCTTCGAACTCGCCCCGCGCGGGTTCGATATCCCCGGCTGAGCGCACCCGTTCCAGACGGCCCGCGGGACGCGGTTTCGAAACCGCGTGCGAAGCCGCTTCGAAGCGGCTTTGCCCCCCGGGATCGCCGGTTCGCCCGCAAAATTAATGTTAGCGCTATCTTAATGCATATCAATGACTTGACACCCCGTGCGAGCTCGCCCACCCCTCGCCCACGCCGGCATACCGGCCCCGAGGCCCGGCGCCCACTCCCCGGCAGACGCCAGACCATTGCCCCGCGCCCCGCCCGGCGCTACACCGGCGCCATGACCAACGTGCTCGACAAGATCAAGGCCTACAAGCTCGCCGACGTCGCCGACCGCAAGCGGGTGCGGCCGATGGGCGAGGTCGGGCCGCCGCCCGCGCCGCCGGGCCGGTGCGCGGCTTCGCCGACCGGCTCGCCGCCGCCACCCGCACCGGCTACGGCCTCATCGCCGAGGTCAAGAAGGCCTCGCCGTCGAAGGGGCTGATCCGGCCCGATTTCGACCCGCTGGCGATCGCCAAAGCCTACGAGGCCGGCGGTGCCACCTGCCTCAGCGTGCTCACCGATACGCCCTCCTTCCAGGGGGCCGACGACTACCTCGTCGCCGCCCGCGACGCCACCGCGCTCCCCGCGCTGCGCAAGGACTTCATGTACGACCCCTGGCAGGTCGCCGAGGCCCGCGCGCTCGGGGCCGACTGCATCCTGATCATCATGGCGAGTGTCGAGGACGGCCAGGCGGCCGGCTCGAGGACGCGGCGTTTTCCTGGGGCATGGACGTGCTGATCGAGGTGCATGACGCCGAAGAGCTGGAACGCGCGACCCGGCTCAGATCGCCCCTGCTCGGCATCAACAACCGCAATCTCAAGACCTTCGAGACCTCGCTCGACACCACGCGGAGTTGTCGGCACTGGCGCCTGCCGACCGGCTGCTGGTCTGCGAATCCGGGCTCTCCACCCCGGCCGACCTCGCCGGGATGGCCTCGGTCGGGGCGCGGGCCTTCCTGATCGGCGAGAGCCTGATGCGGCAGCCGGATGTCGAGGCGGCCACCCGCGCCCTCCTCGCCGACCCGGTGCCGCCGGGGCCCGCGCATGAGCTGGCTCACCCATTTCGACGAAGCCGGCAAGGCGCATATGGTCGACGTCTCCGACAAGCCGGTGACCGACCGCGTCGCCGTCGCCGAAGGCGCGGTGGTGATGTCGCCCGAGACCCTTGCGCTAGTCGAGGCCGGCACCGCGGCCAAGGGCGACGTGATCGGGATCGCCCGGCTCGCCGGGATCATGGGCGCGAAGAAGACCGCGGAGCTCATTCCGCTCTGCCACCCGCTGCCGATCACCAAGGTGGCGCTCGACCTCGCGACCGACCCGGACCTGCCCGGGGTCCGGATCACCGCGACGGTCAAGACCTCCGGCCAGACCGGGGTCGAGATGGAGGCGCTGACCGCGGTGACCACCGCGGCGCTGACGATCTACGATATGCTCAAGGCGGCCGAGAAGGGGATGCGGATCGAGGGCGTGCGGCTTCGCTCCAAGACCGGCGGCAAGTCGGGCCCCTGGCAGGCGCCATGATCTCCGTCGCCGAGGCCCTCGACCGGCTCTTTGCGCTCGCCGCGCCCACCGGCACCGAGACCGTGCCGCTGGCCGAGGCCGGCGGCCGGGTGCTGGCGGCCCCGGTCGTGGCGACCCGCGACCAGCCGCCCTTCGCGGCCTCCGCCATGGACGGCTACGCGGTCAAGGCGGTCGAGGCCGAGCCCTATGCGATGTTCAAGGTGATCGGCGAGGCCGCGCGGGCGCGCGATTCTGAGGGCGTCGTCGGGGCGGGACAGGCGGTGCGGATATTCACCGGTGCGCCGGTGCCCGAGGGCGTCGACCGTGTGGTGATCCAGGAGGATGTGAGCCGCGCGGGCGATCTCATCACCCTCGGCAGCAGCCTCGATGCCGGCCCCTACATCCGCCCCGCCGGAATGGATTTCGCCGCCGGCGACCGGTTCGACGCCCCGCGCCTGCTCGGCCCCCGCGACCTCGCGCTGATCGCAGCGATGAATGCCGGGGACGTCACCGTCGCGCGGCGGCCGGAGGTGGCGCTGATCGCCACCGGCGACGAGCTGGTGATGCCGGGCGAGACCCCCGGGCCCGACCAGATCATCGCCTCCAACGCCTTCGGTCTGAAGGCGATGCTGGAGGACGCCGGCGCCCGCGTCCGCCTCCTGCCGATCGCCCGCGACGAGACCGAGAGCCTCAAGACCGTCTTCGGCCTCGCGGCCGGCGCCGATCTCGTCGTCACCATCGGCGGCGCCTCGGTGGGCGACCACGACCTGGTCGGTGCGGTCGCCGCCGAACTCGGGATGGACCAGAGCTTCTACAAGGTCGCGATGCGGCCCGGCAAACCGCTGATGGCGGGCCGGCTCGGCGCCGCGGCAATGGTCGGTCTGCCGGGCAACCCGGTCTCGGCGCTGGTCTGCGGCCGGATCTTCCTGGTGCCGATGATCCGCGCCATGCTCGGCCTCGGCGCCGCCCCCGCCGCCCGGCTGCAAGCCGTCCTCACCGAAGACATCCCCGCGAACGGCCCGCGCGAGCATTACATGCGGGCGGTGGTGGACGGGACCGGGATCCGGCTGCTGCCGGCGCAGGATAGCGCCCTGCTCACGATCCTCGCCCGCGCCAACGCGCTTCTGGTGCGCCCGGTGTCGGACCCCGCGCGGGCCGCAGGCACCTTGGTGGATTACGTCGCGCTCTGACGGCGCGGGGCTGCTCGGCGCAAAGTGAGTCAAAGTTGCCACGGTGTTCCTGCGATTCACACAGGTTAATTGACATGAAACGGGAACGCGCATAGAACATTCCTCGAACACCACCGCCGTTTGCCCGCGAACTTCCGTTCATTGCGCAAGCGGACGGGAGCACGCACAGGGCGAACGAAAGGATACGAGCAGATGTTGACGCGCAAGCAACTGGATTTGCTGGATTTTATCAACAAGAGGTTGCAGCGCGACGGGGTTCCGCCTTCGTTCGACGAGATGAAGGAAGCCCTCGACCTGCGGTCCAAGTCGGGCATCCACCGGCTCATCACCGCGCTCGAGGAACGCGGCTTCATCCGCCGCCTGCCGCACCGGGCCCGCGCCATCGAGATCGTCAAGCTGCCCGAAGCGCTCGACAAGGGCGCGGGGCTGCGCGCGGGGTTCGAGCCGCGGGTGATCGACGGCGACCGGCCGTCGCGGACGCCGGCGCGCGCGATGGCGCTCGACGGGGCCCCGGCGCTGGAATTGCCGCTGCTCGGACGGATCGCGGCCGGTACGCCGATCGAGGCGATCACCGACGGCGAGAGCCACGTGGCCATCCCCGGCGGCATGGTCGGGGGCTCGGGTAAGCATTATGCCCTTGAGGTCAAAGGCGATTCCATGATCGACGCCGGGATCAACTCGGGCGACATCGTGGTCATCCGCGAAACCTCGGTGGCCGAGAACGGCGACATCGTCGTCGCCCAGGTCGACGGCTACGAGGCCACGCTCAAGCGCTACGAGAAATCCGGCGACATGGTGATGCTCGAAGCCGCGAACCCGGCCTACGAGACCCGGCTCCTGCGCCAGAGCCAGGTCGAGGTCCAGGGCAAGCTGGTGGGGCTGATCCGGACCTATTGAGGGTCGCAGACACCGACAGCGGGCCGGGCTTTCGCGGGAGAGCCCGGCCGTTTTCTTTTCCGGGACCGGTCCCCGGTCAACGCCCCTGGGTCCAGCGGCGTTGGCCGGAATGGTCGGCGACGCTGTCGATCCTCAGAGTGCCCTGTTCCAGCCAGAGCGCCAGTGCACCGGTGTCCTGCAACCGGACCGGGTCGAAGACGGCGCAGCCTTCGGGAACCGCGTCGATCTCGGTCGAGACCACCACGATGTCGGCCTCCGCGCAGGCCGCGCCGATCCTGTCGGCGGCGCCGCGGCCGCTGAGGGCGGCGACCCGGAGCGAGCCGAGATCGGCGATGAGCGCGCCCTTTTCGCCCAAGAAGCCACGCCGGGCCGCGGCCCCGTCCTGTTCCGCCGCATCGCCGTCGTTCTCCAGCCAGACCGTCGCGGTAAAGCCGTCGCCGCGGGGTTTCGACAGCGCCCGGCCTTCCGGCGTCATCACCCCCACGAGCCCGCCCGAGGGCGCCACCAGCACCGGCGGGCGTTCGGCATCGGCCCAAAGCGCGAAGGCGATCGCCACGGGCGCGAGGCCTGCGAGCCGCAGCCGCCCGCGCAGGAGGACGAGGCTGAGCCCGCCCGCCGCCACCAGCGGCAGCACCCAGGGGCCCGGTGACGGGACGTGGCCCACGGCGCCGTCGAGGCCCGCGACCCAGGCAGCGACCGCCAGGATCCAGCGGATCGGCCATTGCATCAGCCAGAGCGTCACGCCGCCGAGCCCGAACGGGGCCGCAAGCGCGGTGAGCACCGCCAGCGGCATCACCGCCGCCCCCATCACCGGGACGGCGAGCGTGTTGGCGACGAGCCCGTAATAGGAGACCTGGTTGAAATGCGCCGCGGCGAAAGGCGCGGTGGCAAGGCCGGCAACGCCCGAGGACAGGAGCACGCCGGTGACCGGGCGCATCCAGCGCGGCGGCTGCCAGCCCTTCCAGTCGCGCAAGGCGCCGAAGACGAAGACCAGCGCGATGGTGGCGGCGAACGACATCTGGAACCCGGGCTCGGTGAGCGATTCCGGCTGGGCGAGCAGGATCAGGGAGGCGGCGAGGGCGACGGCGCGCAGGGTGAGCGCGCGCCGGTCGAGCAGCACCGCGCCGAACATCACCGAGACCATGATGAAGGCACGTTCGGTGGCGATGCTGCCGCCCGAGAGAGCGAGGTAGAAGGCGCCCGCCTGCAGCGCCCCGATGGCGGCGATCTTGCGGATCGGCACCCGGTCGGCGAGGCCCGGGACCAGCGCCAGCGCGTAGCGCAGGGCGGCGTAGACGAAGGCGGTGAGCAGCCCCATGTGCAGGCCGGAGATCGCGAGCAGGTGCGCCAGGTTGCTGTCGCGCAGGGTCTGGATCGTCTCCTGGCTCATCGCCGCGCGGTCGCCGGTGGTGATCGCGGCGGCAAAGGCGCCGGCCTCGCCGGGGATGCGCGCCTGGACCCAGGTCGAGATCGCCCGGCGCAGCTTCTGCACCAGGACGCCGCCGCCGCCCTCATGCCCGCCCGCCGCGGCGACGGTTGCGGGCAACGGCAGGGCCGGCGCGCGGGTGTAGCCGACCGCGCCAAGGCGGTCGAACCAGGCCATCCGGCGGAAATCGAAGCCGCCGGGCTCGACCGGCCCCTCGGGGCCCGAGAGGAACGCGGTCATCGCCAGCCGCTGGCCGGGCATCGGGGCGACGAAGGGCTGGTCGCCGTGCAGCGAGACCCGGACGCGCGCGGGCAGGTCCGTGGGCGCGACGCGGTCGAGACGGACGCGGTCGAGGGTCAGTCGCATCGCATCCGAAGCGGAGCGGTCGATGGCGACGACCCGGCCTTCGACCGGTCCGTAATAGCGGAAATCGAGCACCGGGGCCGCGACAGTCGCGCTGCGCAGGGCGCCCGCCAGCCCGCCTGCCGCGACCAGCACGAGGCCGAGCAGCAGGAAGCCGAGGCCGGCATAGCGGCCGCGGGTGAGCTCGGCGCCGACGAGCGCCAAGGCGGTTGCCGCGAGCCCGGTGAGCGCGAGCGCGAGCGTGCTCGGCTCGACCGGCAGGGAGAAGTAGCCGCCGACCCCGAGCCCGAGGCAGACCGGGACGAACAGCATCCGCCGCCCGCTGAGGCGTTCGAGCCGTCCGGAGATGTTCGCCAACAGCCGCACCCGCTGCCCTCGCCGTTCTCTGTGCCTGTTCCCGTGCCCTGCCCTGCGCGCCGGCAGAGCCCGGCAGACCGGGACGGCCGGCGCGCCCCGGGCGAGACGGCTTTCCTCGCCCCGAAACGCACTACACACGGGCGCGAACTTACCGAAAACATGGTTTCCAAAAGGTTAACACGAGCCCATGCCCGCGCCCCGTCCCGACATCGTCACCCGTTTTGCCCCTTCGCCGACCGGGTACCTGCATATCGGCGGGGCCCGCACGGCCCTGTTCAACTGGCTCTACGCCCGCGGCCGCGGCGGCCAGTTTCTGCTCAGGATCGAGGACACCGACCGCGCCCGCTCGACGCCCGAGGCGACGCACGCGATCCTGGCCGGGCTCGACTGGCTCGGGCTCGACTGGGACGGCGCGCCGATCAGTCAGTTCGGCCGCGCCGACCGCCATGCCGAGGTCGCCCGGGCGATGCTTGAGGCGGGCCATGCCTACAAATGCTTCTCGACGCCCGAGGAGATCGCCGCCTTCCGCGAAGCCGCCAAGGCCGAGGGCCGTTCGACCCTGTTCCAGTCGCCCTGGCGCGATGCCGACCCGGCCACCCATCCGGACGCGCCCTTCGCGGTCCGCCTGAAGGCGCCGCGCGAGGGCGCGACGGTGATCCGCGACGAGGTGCAGGGCGAGGTCACGATCCGCAACGACCAGCTCGACGACATGATCTGCCTGCGCTCCGACGGCACGCCGACCTATATGCTCGCCGTCGTCGTCGACGACCACGACATGGGGGTGACCCATATCATCCGCGGCGACGACCACCTGAACAACGCCGCCCGGCAGATGCAGGTCTATGCGGCGATGGGGTGGGAGGTGCCGGTCTTTGCCCATATCCCGCTCATTCACGGGCCCGACGGCAAGAAGCTCTCGAAGCGGCACGGCGCGCTCGGGGTCGAGGAATACCGCGCCATGGGCTATCCGCCGGCGGCGATGCGCAACTACCTCGCCCGGCTCGGCTGGAGCCATGGCGACGACGAGGTCTTCAGCGACGAACAGGCGATGTCCTGGTTCGATCTCGACGGAATCGGCAAGGGCGCGGCCCGGTTCGACTTCAAGAAGCTCGACCACATCTCGGGCCAGCACATCGCCCGGATGACGCCCGGAGAGATCGTTTCGCAGCTGCAGGATTATCTCGACGCGACCGGGGGCAAGCCGCTGTCGGCCCCGGAGGCCCGGCTGCTGGTCCAGGCCATGGAGCTTTTGAAACCCGGCGCCAAGACCCTGCCCCAAATCCTTGAAAAAGCACGTTTCGCGCTGATCTCGCGGCCGGTGGACCGGGACGAGAAGGCGGAAAAATCTCTCGATGATGTATCCCGTGGTATACTGAGAGAATTGACGCCGCAGTTGCGAAATGCTAGCTGGGAGCGAACCACGCTGGAAGAAATCCTGAACGCGCTTGCCGGCACACACGACACCTCTTTCGGCAAGCTTGCGGCGCCCCTGCGCGCGGCGCTCGCCGGTCGGGCTGTCACCCCCAGCGTTTTCGACATGATGCTGCTGTTGGGCCGCGACGAGACAATCGCGCGGATCGAGGAGGCGGCACGCTAACCGCCCCTCGCAAGGGGGCTCCTTGAGAAGGGGATGCCTATGCCGAAACAGACGGGAATCGCGACGCTCAGCTACGCAGACAAGACCCTCGAACTGCCGATGTACACGCCCTCCGCGGGGCCGGATGTCATCGACATCACGAAGCTTTACGCCCAAGGTGGCGTCTTCACCCACGACCCCGGCTTCACCTCGACCTCGTCCTGCGAAAGCGCCATCACCTACATCGACGGCGACAAGGGGGAACTGCTCTACCGCGGCTACCCGATCGACCAGCTGGCCGAGAAGTCGCATTACCTCGAAGTCTGCTTCCTGCTGCTCTACGGCCACCTGCCGACCGCCGAGGAGCTCGAAAACTTCGAGTACCGCGTCACCCGCCACACGATGGTGCATGAACAGCTGACCAAGTTCTTCTCCGGCTACCGCCGCGACGCCCACCCGATGGCGACGCTTGTGGGCGTGGTCGGCGCGCTCTCGGCCTTCTACCACGACTCGGTCGACATCTCCGACCCGTGGCAGCGCGAAGTGGCCGCGGTGCGGATGATCGCGAAGCTGCCCACGATCACCGCGATGGCCTACAAGTACTCGATCGGCCAGCCCTTCGTGTACCCGAAGAACGCGCTCGATTACGCGTCGAACTTCCTCTACATGTGCTTCTCGGTTCCCTCCGAGGAATACGAGGTGAACCCGATCCTGGCCCGCGCGATGGACCGGATCTTCACCCTCCATGCCGATCACGAGCAGAACGCCTCGACCTCGACCGTGCGGCTCGCCGGCTCCTCGGGCGCCAACCCCTTCGCCTGCATCGCCGCCGGCATCGCCTGCCTCTGGGGCCCGGCCCATGGCGGCGCCAACCAGGCCTGCCTCGAGATGCTCAAGGAGATCGGCACCGTCGACCGGATCCCGGAATTCATCGACCGCGCCAAGGACAAGAACGACCCGTTCCGCCTGATGGGCTTCGGCCACCGGGTCTACAAGAACTTCGACCCGCGCGCCAAGGTGATGCGGGAAAGCGCCCACGAGGTGCTCGACCTGCTCGGGATCGAGGACAACGAGACCCTCAAGGTGGCGATGGAGCTCGAAAAGATCGCGCTCGAGGATCCGTATTTCGTCGAGAAGAAGCTCTATCCCAACGTCGACTTCTACTCGGGCATCATCCTCGAGGCGATGGGCTTCCCGACCTCGATGTTCACCCCCATCTTCGCGCTGTCGCGCACCGTCGGCTGGATCTCGCAGTGGAAGGAAATGCTGAGCGACCCGTCGCAGAAGATCGGCCGTCCGCGCCAGCTCTACACCGGTGCGCCCTATCGCGACTACGTCGACGTCGAAGACCGCTGAGCCGCGGCACCCGTATCGGATCAGGGGCCGTCCTTCGGGGCGGCCCTTTTTCGTTGGTCGCTGGGCATGGGGTCGGAACCCTTGCGCTGCGGCGGCGTTGACCGTGGGAAGCGCACCGCCCCGGAGCGCGGTTTTTTTGGAGACCCCGATGATATCACCGCTGATCGACCCGGCCCTCGACACCGAGCTCGCCGAAATCGAAATGGGTCCGGACAACCTGCCGACCGCGGGGATCGGGACCGGGGCCGCGGTGGGGCGCGAAATCCTCCATGTCGCGGGCTACACCCTCGTCACGGCCAGCCATTTCAGCGGCTCCGGGCTCGGGCTCAGCACCACCGGCACCGAGGCACATGTGCTGCTCACCGGCACGCCCGGACCGGGCTCGGCGGCGCGGCGCGGCATCCTGCGGCTGGTCGAGAGCCCGAAACTGCGCGCGCCGCGCTGGCACGCCGAGAAGCAGTGCATCGACCTCACCCTGCATCACACGGTCCTGCCCCTGGTCCTGGCGCAGCTCGAAAAGCCGCGCCGGATCCTGTGGCTGGCCCTGTTCGAGAACGGCCGGGTCTACGGCGATCTCCATGCCGCGGATGGCCCCGGGGATGCGGCGCCGGGGTGAGCCTGGCGGCGCTCTGCGTTTGCGCGCGCGCCTCAACGCCCCTCGAACTTCGGCGCGCGCTTTTCGAGAAAGGCCAGCACGCCCTCCTTGAAGTCGCGCGAGCGGCCGCATTTGCCCTGGGTCCGGGCCTCCAGCGCGAACTGGTCGGCGAAGGTCGAGGACAGCGAGGCCCGCATCATGTCCTTGATCCCCTGGTAGGCCAGCGTCGGCCCGTCGGCGAGGTGGCGGGCGCGGGCCCGCCAGTGTTCCTCGAAGCCCATGTCGGGCACCGCTTCCCAGATCATCCCCCAGTCGTCGGCCTGCTCGGCGGTGATCTTCTCGGCGAACAGTGCCGCGCCGATCGCCTTCGGCAGACCCATGGCGCGGGGCAGGATGAAGGTGCCGCCCGCATCCGGCACCAGGCCGATCCGGCTGAAAGCCTGGAGGAAATAGGCCGAATGCGCGGCGATCACCACGTCGGCCGCGAGCGCGATGTTGGCCCCTGCCCCGGCGGCCGCGCCGTTCACCGCCGCGATCACCGGCACCCGGCAGTCGAAGATCGCCCGCAAGAGCGGTTCGTATTCGTCGCGCAGGGTGCGTTCGAGGTCGATGTTTGCCGCGTTGGCGCGGTCGCCGAGATCCTGGCCCGAGCAGAAGGCGCGGCCGGCCCCGGTCATCACCACAACCCGCGCCTCGTGGCCGGCGCGCCGGATCGCGTCGGCCATCTCGGCACGCATCAGCGTGTTGAGCGCGTTCATCTTTTCCGGCCGGTTCAGGGTCAGGACCGCCAGTCCCGCGTCGATCTCGAGGGTGATCGTCTCGTAGTCCATGTGCCGCTCCCGCCGGGTTTCGGGGACGAGCCTAGCGGCGGGGGCCGGCGATGGGAAGGCGCAAAGCCGGGGCGGCCGGTCGGGCGTTATTGGGCCAGACCGGTGCCCCTGCCCTGCGCGCTCAGCCGCGCAGGAGCTCGTCGAGCCGGGACTGCTCCGCCTCGGTCAGGGCCGTGGCGGGCTCCGGCGCGGTCGAACGGCGCCGGAGGTAGAGCGCGGCGCCGGCGGCGGCGATCAGGAACAGCGCGGGACCTGCGCCCCACAGGAGCAGGTTCGCCCCACCCGTCGTCGGCTTCATCAGCACGTATTCGCCGTAGCGGTCGACGATGAAATCGACCACTTCGGTGTCGCTGTCGCCGGCGAGCAGCCGTTCGCGGACCAGCAGCCGCAGATCGCGGGCGATGGCGGCGTTCGACTCGTCGATGTTCTCGCCGCGGCAGACGACGCAGCGCAGGCCGGCCGAGATGTCGCGGGCGCGCGTTTCGAGGCCCGGGTCGGCGAGCACCTCGTCGGGGTTCACAGCAAGGATCGGCCCGGGCAGGAACACGGAAAGCGCGATGAGCGCCGCGGACAGCGTTGCGAAAGGCAGCCCTGTCATCACCGGCACTCCCTTGGGGGCGAGCTGGGCGCGGGAGTCGCGCCCGCCGCCACCCGGTAGCGCCGTCGGGGACTCAAGAAGCCCGCCGAGCGCCATGACAGTCGCGCCGCCCAGACCCAGTTGGCAAGGGCTTGATGAAGGTGCGCACCGCCAGCCACCGCCGGCCTGCGGGTCGCCGATCACCAGGTAGATGTCGCGCCAGAAGCCGTTTGGCGATGGCCGCCTCTGTCGTCGGCATCGCCTGGACCGGGTAGACCCGTTTCTCGGGCGTCAACGACGCGACCAGCTTGCCGTCTTTGTGCACGTCCATGTGCCCGTCGTCGACACGTAGTTGGGCCGGGTGCGCGTCGTCATCGGTGAGCGTGACCTCGTAGCCCGAGACCGTGGTCTCCCCGACCTGGGCGACGCGGATGTCCTCGCTCTGCCAGGCCATCAGCCCGGCGATCCCGGCGACGGTGATGCCGAAGCCCGCATGCGCGGTAGACTTGCCCAGTCGGCCCGCGGCAGCCGGCCGAGCCGCGCGAACCGCCCGCCGAGCGGACCGCGGCCGGTACGCGAGACCAGATCGACCAGCGCGCCGGCGACCAGCCAGGTGCCGAGCAAGAAGCCAACCGGCCCGAGGATGGTCTTGCAGGTCTGCGGCGACCAGGCGAGCAGCGCCACCAGCACCGCGAGGACCGCGGCCGGCAGGGCGGTTTCGCCACCCGGCCGTCCGGGCGCGCTTCCACGGCGGCATCGCCAATCGGCAGGATCAGCGACAGCACCACCATGAAGGGGTGAAGGCCGCCTCGAAGGGCGCGCCGACCGAGCTGCGGTCGAACAGCATCTCGGCCACCAGCGGCCAGACCGTGCCGGTGAAGACCACGAAGGACGAGACCGCAAGCAGGATGTTGTTGAGCACCAGCGCGCTTTCGCGGCTGACCATGCCGAACACGCCCTTGGCCTCCATCGCCTGCGCCCGGGCCGCGAACAGCGTCAGCGCACCGCCGGTGAAAAAGGCGAGGATGAACAGGATGAATACGCCGCGGGTCGGGTCGGTGGCGAAGGCGTGAACGCTGGTGATGATCCCCGAGCGCACCAGGAAGGTACCGATCAGCGAAAAACCGAAGGCGAGGATCGCAGGCGGGATGATCCAGGATTTGAGCGCCTCGCGCTTCTCGACGACGATGGCCGAGTGCAGCAGCGCGGCGACGAAGAGCCAGGGCATGAAAGGAGGCGTTTTCCACCGGAATCCCAGAACCAGAAACCGCCCCAGCCGAAATTCGTAATAGGCCCACCAGGAGCCGAGCCCGATGCCGATGGTGAGGAACACCCAGGCCGCCAGCGTCCAGGGCCGTACCCAGCGCGCCCAGGCGGCGTCGACCTTGCCCTCGATCAGCGCCGCGACGGCGAAAGAGAACGCCATCGAGAGCCCGACATAGCCGAGGTAGAGGAACGGCGGGTGGAAGGCGAGCCCCGGGTCCTGCAGAAGCGGGTTGAGGTCCTGCCCGTCGAAGGGCGGGAAGGCCAGCCGCGCGAAGGGGTTGGATGTGAAGATGATGAAGCCGAGAAAGGCGACCCCGATCGAGGCCTGGACCGCGAGCACGCGGGCCTTGAGTTTCGGCGGCAGACCCTCGCCGAACCAGGCCGCCATCGCCCCGAACAGCGCCACGATGAACACCCAGAGCAGCATCGAGCCCTCGTGGTGCCCCAGACGCCGGAGAACTTGTAGAGCATCGGCTGCAGCGTATGCGAGTTGGCCAGACCAGGCGCAGCGAGAAATCGTCGGCGACGAAGGCCCAGGTCAACGCCGCGAATGAGGCCGCGACGAAGATGGTGCAGCGAGGCCGCGGGGACGGCCACGGCCATCCAGCCGGCCCAGCCCTTCCACGCGCCGATGAGGGGCGCGATCATCTGCACGATGGCCACGCCCAGCGCCAGGATCAGCGCGAAATGTCCGAGTTCGGTAATCATGCGGCGCACATTATGGCGGATCGCGGGACAGGCCAATCCCGCGCGCGCGAATGTCGCAGGAAAGTGTGCGGGCGGCGGTGTCCCGAGTCCGCCACCGGCCTCGGCGCCGGGTAGCGAAGTCCCGGTCTCGCGGGTCGGGGCTGGCGGGCCCGGGCGATCCCTGCGATACTCTGCCGGCAACTGCCCGTCGAGGTCCACATGACACGGCTCAGATCGACCTGCATCCGGTTCCGGGAGTTCCCCGGGCGCCGGCAACGCCTCGGGTGGATCCCTGGCGAAAGCGGGCGGCGTAAACCGCGGCGGCTCGGGCGGACGGCGGTGGACCGCACCGGTCCTGCTCGTTGCATTCGCGCTGGCATCGGTCCCGGCTCTGGCCGAACCGGTAGACACGGCCTGCTGGCGCCCGGCACAGCGCCCGGGTTGTTCTCCTGGTCCGCCGCGCCCGGCATCGCCTGCCGCGACGGCGCCGAATCCGGCGACATCCCTCCCCGAGACCGCCATGGCCGCGACAATGCCGCAGGCGGAGGCCGCGTCGCGCCCGCGGGCGGGCGGCCCTGTCACCTTCTCCGGGACCGCCTATGTCGGGGTCGCGGTCGCGTTCTGACAGGGTCCCAAGGCCCCTCCGGGCGCGCCGTTCGGCAACGGATTGCCTTTCCGGAACGGATCAATTGATCCAGGATGTGGGATATTAGCAAACTCAGTGGCAACAATGAGCCGTAAAACGGCCAATCGTCTGGCACTGGAGCAGAACATGACCCGTACGAGTCCCGTCCTCGCCGCGATCGCGGTCGCGCTTTCCCTCGCAGCCCCGGCATTTGCACAGGATTTCGACGGCGCCTATGTCGGCGGCGGGCTCTCGGGGGCGTCACCGGACCGACCGTGCTCGATCTCGAAGGCAGCGCCTTCATCGGCTACAACTGGACCTTCGGCAACCAGGTGATCGTGGGCAGCGAGCTGGACCTCACCCACAGCCCGCAATCGCTCTGGACCGGAGGCCACCACCAGCACGCTCGACGGCCGGCTCGGTTTCTCGCCCGCGACGACGTGATGGTCTATATGGCCGCGCCGGCGCTATACCAGCGTGACGGGGTCAGGCTATGTCTGGGACCTCGGGCTCGGGGCCGAGTACATGATGGACAACGGCCTGACCATGCGCGGCGAGGTCGACCGGGTCGACCCGTTCAAGCCGGGCATGGACACGCAGCTGAATGGTCGTTTCGGCGTGGTGATGAACTTCTGACCGGTGCCGTTTCGGCGATCTGCTGCACGCGCCCCGGTCGGGGCGCGTTTGCGTTTCCGGGGGCGCGTCGATGCGCCTTGTGGCGTCAGCTGCCGAGCAGGACCACGACCGCCGCCGAGAGGCCCAGCGCGGCGACCACCGGCCAGAGGAACCCCATGCCGTGGCGCCCGAAGGACCGGTGGATGACGGCGAAGTGCAACAGCGCGCCGACGATGCAGACCGCAAGCACCATCAGCACGGTGTGATCGCTGCCCAGCCCTACCGGCAGGCCGAGCAGGTCCACGACCCAGAAGCCGCCCGCATAGAGCCCGGTGCCGAGCCAGCTGAACGCCATGCCGAGCGCCAGCGGGGTCGCCCGTTCGCGCCACAGCCACAGGAAGGTAGCCGAGATCAGGAGCGCCATCATCGCGATGGCGCCGTAGACGGTTTCGATCACGAGGTCATGGCTGGCGAGGTGCTTGCCGGCTTCGAGCGCCAGCATCACCAGGACCAGCAGAACGCCTGCCTGTTTCATCTTTCGAGAACCTCCCGCACTGCCCTGTCCAATCTTCGCGCCGCCCGGGCGTTGCGCCGGAGCGCGCGGTCGAACCGCGGGCCGGTCAGAAGTCCCCGCAGCCATTGCCGCCATTTCCGCGCCCGCCGGTTCATTGCCCGCCCCCGCCCGCGCGGGGCAGCCGTTCCTGGATGATCGTGGTGATCTGGGTGAGGATCAGGCTGTTCTTGTCGAGGACCGCCCGCGTCGCCTGATCCTTCTGCAGATCGCGCCACAGGAGGTAGAACACCAGCACCACCCAGGGGCCGTGCTCGGTGAGGACGGTGACAAGGAAATCGGTGCTCACGGGCGGTGCCGCCAGGCGTCGAGAGCGGGGTTCGCCTCATCGACGCTGCCGGCCTCTTCGCCCGCGTCGCCCATCGCATCCTGCCCCACCGCCGCGGTGCCGGCTCGCAGCGCGTCCAGCGCGGCGACGTTGCGCATCACCGCGCCGGTGCGGGTCATGGTCTCGGCCAGAGAGCGCTGGAAATCCTCGCCCTTGGCCTGGCTGCGGGCGCCGAAGTAGAAGCTCACGATCGCCCCCATCAGCCACCACAAGGGTTCGGGGACGAGCTGGATGCCCTGCATCCGCGCGGCGAACCAGACCGGGTCGACCATCGCCGCGACGAAGAGACCGAGCGTGCCCATTGCCAGGGCCGGCCGCGGCAGCCGGTTGATCCCGTCCATCACTCCGGTCGAACAGCCCTTGCGGGGCCGGGCGACCTGCGGCGAACTGCGACAGCGCGGCCGCCCGCCAGGCCGCGTCGCGCTCGGCCGCGGCCTCGGTGTTTTCCATGAAGACCTCCGCGGTCTCCTTGATGACATTGGTGCCGCCGCCGAAGAGCGCGCCCGTCAGCGTCCCGATCACCCCCATTTCGCCACCCGTGCGCGGTGCTCGGCTTCGGTGAGGTGGTATTGACTGATGAATTCCTCGGCGCGGGTGATCCAGCCACCTCGCCGCGTCGCGACGGCGGGCGTATTTGCGGCTCGGAGGGCCGGGCGTCGGCCACCCGGCAGCACACTGCCGTCGATCCCGGGTGGCGTCGGCGATGGGAGCGTCAGCGCGGCGCGGGCCGCCGGTCGTGTTGCCGCTGCGGTGAGCGGACTGATGAGCGCCATCGACGCTCATGTTGTGTCCATTCGGTTGAGAAGCCGCCGGCAGGAGCTGACGGCGCTGGGCGCCGGCATTCACGCACATGCTCGGCCACCGGAAGCCCGTGGTACAGGCCTTCCTGGGCAGCAACCGCCGATCCCGGGCGCTTGGAAGAGGCCGCAACGAAGATGGTGCGCGGCTCTTCGGTCGCGCTTCAGGCAGCGGCACGGCCCGGCGTCACCTGGCCGTCGCCAGCTGAGATCCATCCCCGTCGGCGCAATGTGATGCCAGGACGCCGAACGGTAGCACGCCCGGTCTGGTCGGGGCTGCCCACGTAGCTGCCTCGCGGGCGACGACCTCATCTGGCGATCTGCTTCCATCGGTACGATGTCCCTGCCCTTCCTGTTGCTGCCGCAGGGTCAGAACCGCTCGGTGCGATGGCAGGCGCGGCGGTGCCCCGGCGCCGCCGCAAAATAGCGTCCATGCCGGGATGATCGAGGCGGCGCGTCCGCTGCCCTTCTTTGTCGCCAAATACTTCCGGGACTGGGCGGGCTCCCGCTGCGCCCGCTGACTGCGGGAGCCGGTTCTGTCGCCCGGGCCTGGTGACGCCGGTGTCCTCAGTGCGTCCATCACCTTACATGGCAGCCTCGTCAGCGCTTCTGCGAGGATTTCGAGGCGACGAAGACGCCGTCGACATAGGTGCCGGTGCTGCTGATCATGCCGGAGTTTTCGAAAAGAGGTCGGGCAGGATGCCGGTGAAGGTCACCGGCAACCGGCTGAGCCGGTCGGTGACGCTAGCGGTCACCGTTTCGCCTTCGCTCGCGCACCAGCGTGCCGTCCTCGACGACCGCCGAGGTGAAGACCGCCCGCCGCCAGGTTCCTTCCATCGGGTCGGCGCGCGGAAGCTGAGCGATCCCGTCTTTAGCTGGCGAAGAGCCGATCAGGCCAGCCGATGAGGCGCCAGCGCGATTAAGGCCAGCGCGACGATCGATCCTGCGTTGCTTCTGGAGGCCCTTCATCCCGGCCATGCGCTTCCTTCATCTTTTTCGCGCCTCCGCGTCTTCGGGCCCTCGGCGTCGGACCCAGTTCATGTGAACATACGATGAGGAGTCCGTCTCCGGGTCGCTCAGCATGACGTTGGCGCATTGCAGCGCCTGACCCGGAGGCGCCCTTCACTGCAGTTGTCGAGCACCTGGAGTACACGATCACCCGCCCCGGCCGCCGGTCGGCGAAGACCGCGATCCGGGTTGAAGCTTGAGCCGCGCACGTGCTGGTCTGCGGCACCTGGCCGGCGGGCAGCACCTCGACGAAGGGCTCGTTTTCGTAGCGCTCGGTCAGGCCACGGCGCGCACGCGGTCGGCCTTCGCCGGTGGCGTAGATCGTCGCCTGCATCCCCTGCACACGGCACCAGGACAGGTGAAGGCGGGCCATCACCGGCGTCGGCGGCCTGGACAGCTCCCGATCGAGCCCCCATGGGCGGTGATGGCGACGCCGCAGATCGAAACCCTGCCGGCCTCGGCGAACAGCATCGCCTCGTTGAGCCCCCGGCTCCGCGCCGGACACGCCCGACCGGCGCTTCTCGATCACGATGTCTTCTGGCTTCGATCGCGCCGGTTTCGAGCAGCGGGCACCATGGCAGCAGCGAGAAAGAACGTGTAAGCCGGAACGGCGGTGATCCGCCCTGGCGATTCCGGCGCGGGAATTCGAATGCTGAAGGCAACCTCCATGATGCCCATTTCCGGTACATGCCTGAGATCCTGCACCATTTCAGTATGGTACGGTCGCGGTGCCAGTCGGCCGACAGGTCGACGATCTTGATGTCAAGATCCGCGCACGATCATAATATCCGTGGGAAAGAGGAAGCAGATCGACGCTGTCGAAATCGACCACGGATCCGGCTGAGGGTCGGAAGGGCGTGAGATGGGCAAGGATGGCGGAAACACCTCCGCGATTTTCCCCATCCTGGCTTTGCGGTCGGCTGAGGAGCGCGCGGTGATTTTACCGTGGGGATGCCGGGTGGCCACGAGACGAGGAGTTCCGCCCCAGGATAGCTGACGCCTGAGGATGGCGATCTGTGGGTCATGCAGGAAGTCTCTCGGTGTCGGTTACGTCAACATATGGGATGCGGCGGCGGACGCAATCCAGGCGGTGCACTGGAAGCGGTGCGCCCCGGCGTCCCCGCCCGGTGCGGCGACGGCGACCGGGTCAGGCCGCGTCGAAACTGATCTTGCGGCGCAGGAACTGGGTCGCGCGGGAACTGACCCGGACCGGGTCGCCGGTGGTGAGGAACCGCGACTGCGTGCCCGGCCCGATCATGTGCGGATGGCGGGCGAGGTAATCGGCGAGGCTTTCGGCCACCAGGCCCGCCTGGCTGTAGACACGCACGTCCGGGCCCAGCGCTTCCTGAAAGACGGACTCCATCAGCGGGTAATGGGTGCAGCCGAGGATCGCCGCCTCGGGGGACGGCATCTTGCGCTTGAGCGCGTCGACATGGGAGCGCACCAGCGCCTCGGCGAGGATCATGTCGCCCTCCTCGATCGCGTCGACCACGCCGCCGCAGGCTTGGGCCTCGACATCGACGCCGATGGCGCGGAAGGCGAGCTCGCGCTGGAAGGCGCGGCTGGCGACGGTGGCGGGGGTGGCGAACAGGGCGACGTGGTTGACGTCGACCTCGCGCGGCGGGCTGTTGTCGCCCCAGTTGCGCTCGGTGAGCGCCTCGATGAGGGGCACGAAGACCCCGAGCACGCGCTTGTTCGGCGGCAGCCAGCTTTCCTGCATCCGCCGCAGCGCCGCGGCGGAGGCGGTGTTGCAGGCGAGGATCACGAGATCGCAGCCCTCGTCCCAGAGCCGGGCGACCGCGGTGGTGGTCAGCTCGTAAACGTCGTTCGCGTCGCGCACGCCGTAGGGGGCGTGCTTGTTGTCGCCGTAATAGACGAAGGGCACATCCGGCAGCCGGGCCGTGACCGCATCCAGCACCGTGAGCCCGCCGAGCCCACTGTCGAAGATCCCAACCGCCATGGGTGTACTCCTGCCTTTTGGCCCCCGGGTTTACGCCGATTGTGGAAGGTTGGCTAGTGCGCAGAGGACGCGGGGCGGAAACCGCGGGCAAGCCGCTTGCAAGCGGCTTCCCGCCCTCCCGGCCACGCCGCCCTGCCCGGCCCTCGACCGGCGAAATCCCCGCAGTCCCGGCGTTTCGCGCGCATGTCCCTTGCGCGGGGAGAACGGCGCGACCGGCGGGCACCCTCCGGTCGGGGCAGGCGCTCGGAGCCATCGGCTCCCGGGATATGTCCCTCCGGGGCGATCCCCGAGTCGAGGCATCGAGCCCGCCGGTTCAGCATGGGCCTGGCGGTCCGCCTGCGGCGTGAACGCCTCGCAGGAGCCTCGCCCCCTGCCCCGCCCTGCGCACCGGAGATGCTCCGGGCGAATCGCGGCGAGGTCATGGCTTGCCCCGCATTGGCACCAAAGGCGCCCGCGCCCGGTCACCGGGGCAGGACGGTCGCCGTTCGCCGGGCCCTTGCCCTGGCTCAGCCGGATTCGCGCAACACCCGCGCGACCGTTTGGGCTTTTGGCATGACCTTTGCGCCGGCTTGGTATACGTCTGTATCCGGACAAAGGTAGCAGTCGCGCGATGGATTGGGACAAACTCAGGATTTTTCACGCCGTCGCGGATGCCGGGAGCCTGACCCACGCGGGCGACTCCCTGAATCTCAGCCAGTCGGCGGTGTCGCGGCAGATCCGGGCGCTCGAGGAAAGCCTCGACGCGACCCTGTTCCACCGCCACGCCCGGGGCCTGATCCTGACCGAACAGGGCGAGCTTCTGTTCGATGCCACCCGCTCGATGAGCCAGCGGCTCGAATCCGCGGTCGCCCGGATCCGCGATTCGAACGAGGAGGTGTTCGGGGTCCTGCGGGTGACCGCCACCACCGGCTACGGTTCGCTCTGGCTCGCCCCGCGCCTGCCCAAGCTTTATGAGCAATACCCGGATCTGCAGATCGACCTGATGCTGGACGAACGCGTGCTCGACCTGCCGATGCGCGAGGCCGACGTGGCGATCCGGATGAAGGAACCGAGCCAGGCCGATCTGGTGCGCAAGCGGCTGATGGCGGTCAACATGCGGCTCTACGCCATGCCGGCCTATCTCGACGCGCATGGACGGCCTGCGCGGCTGGACGATCTGCGCCACCACCGGCTGATCTGCATGAACACGACCTCGCAGCAGGTCAGCGCCGGCGCCTCCTATGTTCAGGAACTGCTCTCGAACGACGTCCGGTCGCTGCTCACGGTCAACAATTACTTCGGCGGGTTGCAGGCGGTGCTGAACGGGCTCGGGATCGGCGTCTTGCCCGATTACGTCGTCCACGACTTCCCCGAGCTCGAACGGGTGCTGCCCGAGTCGGAATCGAGCGAGATCCCGGTCTTCCTCGCCTACCCCGAAGAGCTACGGCACTCGAAACGGGTCGCCGCGTTCCGCGATTTCGTCGTACAGGAGATCCACGAATACCGCCGCCGCGCGGGGGCCTGAGGGCCAGGCGGGCGGTCGCACGGCCAAAACCGCGGCGGATTGGCCACAGATTCGTTGCCATGCGCATCAATCATAGCTGCATTGCAGCAATTTCACTTGTCACACCCGGTGGCGCCTCCTAAATGGGCGTTGAGGCGGATCACTGAGCGATCTGTGAACTGCCTCACCTCCCTGTTGGACTTGGACCGGGCTTTTGCCCGGTCTTTTTTTGCTCCTCCGGATCGAGACGGTCCGGCGCGGTCCCGTCACTGGACACGATCCGCCGCCGCCATGGCACGGCGCGCGGTCAGGAAGGCCCGCTCACTTCCGACCCGCGTGAGCGACAACGCCCGGTCATAGGCCGCCACGGCGCCGGTCCGGTCGCCTGACCGCGCCAGAAGCTCCGCCCGGGCCGCGTGATAGGGCTGGTAGGCCGCGAGCGCCTCCTCCAGCCCGGACATTTCCCGCATAGCCGCAGCCGGCCCCGCGGTTTCGGCGAGCGCCACCGCGAGGTTCACCCGCACTACCGGGCTCGGGTCGATCTGCAGGAGCAGCCGGTAGAGCGCGACGATCTGCGGCCAGTCGGTCGCAGCCGCGGTTGCCGCCTCGCAATGCAGGGCCGCGATCGCCCCCTGGATCTGGAACCGCCCGATCCGGCCGCGGCCGAGCGCGGCTTCCACCAGCGCCGCCCCTTCCGCCATCATCTCCCGGTCCCACAGCCCCCGGTCCTGTTCGGCGAGCGGAACATAGCCGCCCTCCCCCCCCAGTCGGGCCGCCCGGCGGGCATGAGTGAGCAACAGGAGCGCAAGGGTTCCGGCCGCCTCCGGCTCGTCCGGGAACATCCCCGCCACCAGCCGCGCGAGGTAGATCGCCTCCTCGCAGAGGTCGATCCGGAGCTGTACCGCGCCCTCTGTGGCGGCATAGCCTTCGTTGAACACGAGATAGATCACGTCGAGCACCGAGGACAGGCGCGCGGCAAGCTCCGGCCCCTCGGGCACCGCGTAGGCGATGCCGGCCGCACGGATCTTGCCTTTGGCGCGGGCGAGCCTCTGGCCCATCGTCGCGGGCTTGTCGAGAAAG
>JAWKXC010000028.1:0-43158 GCA_041397205.1 Paracoccaceae bacterium | reverse complement strand
AACATGTCGATGGTGATGGGCCTCGCCCCGGTGGTCGGCGTGCCGCTGCCGCTGGTGAGCTATGGCGGCTCGGCGATGCTGGTGCTGATGATCGGCTTCGGGTTGGTGCAATCGGCGCATATCCACAGGGCACGGTCGAAATGACCGGGGCCGGGACGGCCGTCAGGGTGCAGTTCGTCACCGATGCGAAACGCTTCGCCGAGTACCGCGCGCCGCTCGGTGCGGCGCTGGCGGCGCTGGGGATCGCGGCCGATCTGGCGCAGGACCACCCGCCCGAAACCGTTGACTACATCGTCTATGCCCCCTTCGCGGGCCAGGTGGACCTGTCGGGCTATACCCGGGCCAAGGCGGCGCTCGGGCTCTGGGCCGGGGTCGAGACGATCATCGCCAACCCGACGCTGACCATGCCCTATGCCCGGATGGTCGACGACGGGCTGACCCGCGGCATGGTCGAATGGGTCACCGGCCACGTGCTGCGCCATCACCTCGGGATGGATGCCGACATCTGCCGGCAGGACGCCACCTGGGTACCCCGGGTGCCGCCGCTGGCCGGCGCGCGTCGGGTGAGCATCCTCGGGCTCGGGGCGCTGGGCTCGGCCTGTGCGGCGACGCTCGCGGGGCTCGGCTTCGACGTCGCCGGCTGGTCGCGGCGGCAGAAGGACCTGGCCGGCATTGCCTGCTTCTCGGATGAGGCAGGGCTGGCGGCGGTGCTCGCACGCTCCGACATCCTGGTGCTGCTGCTGCCGCTGACGCCGGCCACGGAGAACCTGCTCGACGCGGCTGCGCTGGCGCGGATGCCGGCGGGTGCCGTGGTGCTGAACCCGGGGCGCGGCGCGCTGATCGACGACCGGGCGCTGCTGGCGGCGCTGGATACCGGGCAGATCGCCCATGCGACGCTCGATGCCTTCCGGGTCGAGCCGTTGCCGGCGGGCGACCCCTACTGGACGCATCCGCGGGTCACGGTCACGCCGCATCTCGCCTCGGCGACCCGCCCGGAGACCGCGGCCCGGGTTATCGCCGAGAACATCCGCCGCGGCGAGGCGGGCGAGCCGTTCCCGCATCTCGTCGACCGGGACGCCGGGTATTGAGGATTTCGCGGGCTGCGCCCGGGTGACTCGAACCGGGCTCTGCCCCGACCCCGGGAGTATTTGGACCAAGAAACAGGGCGCGGGAGCGCCCTCAGAGGATGCCGATCTCGGCCAATTTGCCCGAGAGGTCCGGCGGCAATTCGTCGTCGCCGCGCGGCTTGCGGGCAGGTCGGGCGGCGCGTCTTCGGGGGCGAGGTAGCGCCAGCCCTGGAAGGCGCGGCGCGGGGCCGGCTGGGTGCGGTTGATCTCGCGTTCCATGACGATGCCGCAGCGTCGGATCCCGTCCTCGCCGATCACCTCGTCGAGGCGGATCACCTTCTGCCGGGCCAGGATCACCCCCTTGATGACCCAGTAGAGCGACCCGCCGGCGACCGCCTCCGCCTGCGTTTCGGCCACATCCTCGTGACATGCCGCGGGCGCCAGTCGGGGTCGCCGGCGCCGCGCCGCGCCTGCCAGCTTTGGCCAGATCCTCGACCGATGAGCAGCCGACGCAGAGTTTCACGAGATTGACGATCTGTTGCGGCATGGCAGCCCTCCGGTCCCCAGATATAGGCCGCGCGTTGACCCGCCGCCACCCCCGTGTAAGCCACGGAGTCTCGCGCGAACGAAACAGGTGTCCCCGATGAGCTCGCTTTTCCGCCCCGATTGCCGAAGCGATCTGGGACATGGAAATACCGTTACAAGCAGGCCGACGCAGCCCGGTCGACCTCTCGGTCGAGGACAGCTGGCGCCGGGTCGCCCGGGCGCTGAGCGCCTCGGAACCGGACTACGAGGCGGAATTCTATGCGGCGCTGGAGGATTTCAAATTCCTGCCTGCGGGCCGGATCCTGGCCGGGGCCGGCACCGGGCGCACCGTGTCGCTGTTCAACTGCTTCGTCATGGGCACGATTCCCGACAGCATGGAAGGGATCTTCGACCAGCTCAAGGAAGCCGCGCTGACCATGCAGCAGGGCGGCGGGATCGGCTACGATTTCTCGACCATCCGGCCGCGCGGGGCCGACGTGAAAGGCGTGGCGGCCGATGCCTCCGGTCCGCTCAGCTTCATGGACGTCTGGGACGCGATGTGCCGCACGATCATGTCGGCGGGCTCGCGCCGCGGCGCGATGATGGCGACGATGCGCTGCGACCACCCCGACATCGAGGATTTCATCGCCGCCAAGGCCGATGCCGCGCGGCTCAGGATGTTCAACATGTCGGTGCTGGTGACCGACGCCTTCATGGCGGCGGTCAAGGCCGACGGGCCCTGGGAGCTCGCCTTCGACGGCAAGGTCTACCACACCGTCCCCGCGCGCGATCTGTGGAACCGGATCATGCGCGCGACCTACGATTATGCCGAGCCGGGGGTGATCTTCATCGACCGGATCAACGCGATGAACAACCTCGCCTATTGCGAGACGATCGCGGCCACCAATCCCTGCGGCGAGCAGCCTTTGCCGCCCTATGGCGCCTGCCTGCTCGGCTCGATCAACCTCGCGCGGCTGGTGACCGATCCGTTCGAGGCGGACGCCGCGCTCGACGAGGCGGAGCTCGCCCGGCTGGTCGCGACCGCGGTCAGGATGATGGACAACGTCGTCGACGAGAGCCGTTTCGCGCTCGAGGTGCAACGGCAGGAGGCCAAGGCCAAACGGCGGATCGGGCTCGGAGTCACCGGGCTCGCCGATGCGCTGCTGATGACGGGCCTGCGCTACGGCTCCGACGAGGCGGCGGCGCAGACCGAGGCCTGGATGCACCAGATTGCCCGTGCCGCCTATCTCGCGAGCGTGGAGCTGGCGAAAGAGAAGGGGCCGTTCCCGCTGTTCGACGCCGAGGCCTATCTCGCCTCGGGCACGCTCAGGACGATGGACGAGGACGTGCGCGACGCGATCCGGGCGCATGGCATCCGCAATGCGCTGCTCACCTCGATCGCGCCCACCGGTACGATCAGCCTCTATGCCGGCAACGTCTCGTCGGGGATCGAACCGGTCTTTGCCTATGCCTACACCCGCAAGGTGCTGCAGAAGGATGGGACAAGGACCGAGGAGGAGGTGGTGGACTACGCCGTCGCCGCCTGGCGGGCGAAGTTCGGCGACACCGCCTTGCCCGACCATTTCGTCGATGCCCAGAGGCTGGCGCCCGAGGACCATGTGAAGATGCAGGCGGCGGCGCAGAAATGGGTCGACAGCTCGATCTCCAAGACCATCAACGTGCCCGAGGATATCTCCTTCGAGGCGTTCAAGGACGTTTACGCCCAGGCCTACGAGACCGGCTGCAAGGGCTGTACGACCTACCGGCCCAACGACGTGACCGGCTCGGTCCTGACGGTGAGCGAGGCCAGCGACGAAGCCCCGGATCAGGTCCGCGGCGCGATGAAGGACGGCGAGGTCGTGTATCTCTCCGAACCGCTCGACCGGCCGCAGGCGCTGGAAGGCTCGACCTACAAGCTGAAATGGCCCGACAGCGAACACGCGATCTATCTCACCGTGAACGACATCACCATCGGCGGCCATCGCCGCCCGTTCGAGGTCTTCATCAACTCGAAGAACATGGAGCATTTCGCCTGGACCGTGGCGCTGACCCGGATGATCTCGGCGGTGTTCCGGCGCGGCGGCGATGTCAGCTTCGTCGTCGAGGAACTGAAGGCGGTGTTCGACCCGCGCGGCGGCGCCTGGATGCGGGGCAAGTACGTGCCCTCTATCCTCGCCGCCATCGGCGGGGTGATCGAACGGCACATGATCGAGACCGGCTTCATCGCCGGCGAGGGCATGGGGCTCAAGGCCGATCCGCATGCCGAGGTGGTCAACCTGCCCACCCATCGCGGCCCCGCCTGTCCGCGCTGCGGCCAGTACGAGATGCGGATGGTCGAAGGCTGCATGACCTGCGCCTCCTGCGGCCATTCGAAGTGCGGGTGACGCGGTGAGTCATTTCGGTCACGACGGTTTTTCGAACCATCTGCCGCCCTGTCCGGGTGCAAATTGCCCCGGATCCAGCAGGATTCCCGGAATCTGGTCCGATTGGGGGCATCGCGGCCGACTCGCCCCGACGATAACCGAATCGATTCGGAAACAAGGGCTTTGCCTGGGCGAATCACCCGTGATAGTGTCTGCGCTAACAAGAAAAACGCAGGCACATACAGGCTTCCCCCATGAAAACGGGCTTCGACGGCACGTTTGTCATCAGGTGGGCGCAGACCGAGGTCGACGGCCTTGCGTCTGCGCCCCGCGCAGCGCTTGGAACGGGCGCGAGCTGGCGCTGGACCGGGCGCGCGATGCGGGTCGACGGGCCGCAGGATCTGGTCAGGCTTCTCCATCCCGAAGGCGAAGACGATCTGCGGGCGCGGGCGGCGCGCCGGGCCGGGCGGCTGGTCGGGATCGCGGGCCGGGGCCGCGGGCGGGTGCGGCGGGGTCCGGTCGACGGGGAGGCGCCGCTGTTCGAGCGCGGGTTCGACGTCACCGACGGGTACCGGGCCTATGCGGCGACGGTGGTCGATCCCGGTGCCGGGGCGGAGCCGCTGTTGATGTTCGCGGGCGATTTGCCGCCGCCCGATACCGATCTCTGGGTGGTGCGGGCGGCGATGGAGATCGCCGAGGTGCACCGGTGCTCGATGAGCCGACGGCGGTGATCTGTTTCACCCCCGGGACCCGGATCCGGACCGCGGCGGGCGACGTGCCGGTCGAGGAGATCGCGGAAGGCGACCGGATCCAGACCAAGGACAATGGGTTGCAGGAGGTGCTGTGGAAGGGCGCGCGGCGGCCTCCGGGGCGCGGCTCTACGCGATGCCGGACCTGCGCCCGATCCGGCTGCGGCGGGTGCCCTGGGGGTAGACCGGCCGGACGAGGATCTCGTCGTTTCGCCCGCGCACCGGATGCTGGTGCAGGGGGCGAAGGCGCGGGCGCTGTTCAATGCCGACGAGGTGCTGGTGGCGGCGCGGGACCTGGTGGACGACGGCCGGGTGGTGCGCGACCACACGCTGACCGAGGTGACCTATGTCCACCTGCTGCTGCCGCGCCACGAGGTGGTCATTGCCAACGGGCTGGAGACCGAGAGCTTCCACCCCGCCGGCGCCGCGCTCGACAGCGTCGCGGCCGACCAGCGGGCGCGGCTCACGGCGCTGATGCCGGGGCTCGACGCCGACCCGATGGGCTACGGCGACTATGCCCGCCGGTCCCTGACCCGGGCCGAAGCCGCGCTGCTGGCTGCGCCTTTTGCCTGAGACCTGGCCTGGCCTCTTGGCGGGCTGAGACGGGTGCGCGCGAAGTGGGCGAGCTCGCACGGGGTGTCAAGTTTTTGATATTGTTTGCGATAGCGCTAACATAACATTTTGGGCGAACCGGGGGGGGCCGGGGCGGCGGGGGCCGGCCTGCCGTGCCAATGGTACGTTTAGAGGCGGTGCCAAAGGCACGCCTTGGGGCGTGACGCTCCCCGGGCAATTTCGAAGTCAAAGAAGGGCGCGCGGGTTCTACGTATCGTGGCTCAGAGGCCTCCACGCCCTTGGGGTGGCTCACCCGGCTGGGCTGCGATCCCCTCGGCGTGGTTGGCGAGTTTGCCCAAGGTCTGGCCGCCGTATTCCACCGCGCCGAAGCCGATGACGATGCTGCGCCGCGCGGCGGTCGGGTGCAGCTGGCGCAGCGTGACGACGGTCTTGCCGTTGTCCTGCGCGTCGAAGGTCACCAGGAGCCGGAACCGGTCGGGGTCGTCGTCGCGGTCGCTGCCGTGCAGCACTTCGATCAGCGACGGCGTCTCGATCCGCAGGAATTGCATCCGGTTGGAGAACCGGGTGCCGTCGGGGGCGACCATGTCGAACCGCCAGAGGCCGCCGGGGCGGATGTCGGCCAGATGGCTCTCGATCTCGAACCCGTCGGGGCCGAACCACTGGGTGATCTGGGCCGGGTCGGTCCAGGCGCCGAACACCAGGTCGCGGTCGGCGTTGACGACGCGGGTGACCACGACCTCGCGGTCGAGGGGCCAGTCGTCCCAGTCGGTGATGCTGTCGGTCGTGGCCATGTGCGGTCTCCGGTTCAGTGTTTGGGTTTGATATTGTCGAGGTGCCGTTCCAGCCGGTCGAAGCGCGCCTCCCACTGCCGTCGGTAGGCGGAGAGCCAGTCCTCTGCCGCGCGCATCGCTTGCGGGTTGAGCGCGCAGATGCGTTTGCGCCCCTCCCGCCGCGAGACGATCAGCCCTGCGTCTTCCAGCACGCCGAGATGCTGGGTGAAGGAGGGCAGGGCCATGGCGAAGGGGCGGGCAAGCTCGGAGACCGAGGCCGGCCCCTCGCTCAGGGTCTGGATCACCGCCCGGCGTGTCGGGTCGGAGAGGGCGCTGAAGGTGGCTTCGAGAGCGTGAGATTCGTTAGGCATAGACCTAAGTAACCGGCACCTGATACTTAGGTCAATACCTGAATATGGGATCGGCCGACCGACCGGAGATCGGCACCGCGGCAATTGGCGTTGACTCCCCGGGCCTCGGCGCTATAAGCGCGCTGTTCGGGCCCCTCTGGGGCCCAAACTCATTGGTGTTGGTGGCCCCCGCGAGGGGATGCCTGTCGTGCCGCGAGGCAAAAGGACAACGCCCTTTGCAACGGCACGAGGCCCACTCCGGGGCCGGCCCGCCCAACGGTCGAGCGGCGACGCGATTTCGGCCAGAAAAGTGGGAACCGGTTTTCGGGATCAAGCCGAAATGCCAATAAAAAGGAGATCAGACGGTGACCAAACGCACCTCTGCCAAGTACAAGATCGACCGCCGGATGGGCGAAAACATCTGGGGCCGCCCGAAATCCCCCGTCAACCGCCGCGAATACGGCCCCGGCCAGCACGGCCAGCGCCGCAAGGCCAAGATGTCGGACTTCGGCCTGCAGCTCCGCGTCAAGCAGAAGCTCAAGGGCTACTACGGCGACGTGACCGAGAAGCAGTTCCGCCGGATCTACGCCGAAGCCGAGCGGATGAAGGGCGACACCGGTGAAAACCTGATCGGCCTGCTCGAGCGCCGTCTCGACGCCGTGGTCTACCGCGCCAAGTTCGTGCCGACCGTCTTCGCCGCCCGCCAGTTCGTGAACCACGGCCACGTGACCGTGAACGGCCAGCGCGTGAACATCCCCTCCTACCGGGTGAAGGAAGGCGACGTGATCGCGGTGCGCGACAAGTCGAAGCAACTCGCCGTGGTGCTTTCGAGGCCGTGGGTCTCGCCGAGCGCGACGTGCTGACTACATCGAGGGCGGACCATTCCAAGATGACCGCCACGCTCGTGCGCACCCCGGGCCTCGGCGACGTGCCCTATCCGGTGCACATGGAACCGAACCTCGTCATCGAATACTACGCGCAGAACTGATCCTGCATGGAGATCGGAAGAGGGCCGTCCGCCGGGGCGGCCCTTTTTCTTTTCGGTCGCGGTGTCGGCGGGTTTCGACGCCCTGGACCTCACAAATATTTTAACATTCAAATGTTGGAATATATCTTTGTCTCCGGGGTGTGGCGCCCTAGATTGGGCCAAATGCCAACAGCGGGGCGGGCCGAACCGGTCCCCCGGACCCACAGGAGACGAAGATGCAGATCGACAACGTGAACGGCAAGAAGCTCGAAACCTGGACGCCGGAAGAGGTGGCCAAGGGGCTCGCGAACAAGGAAATCATCCTGATCGACGTGCGCACGCCCGCGGAATACATGTTCGAAAGCATCGAGGATGCGCTGCTGGCGCCGCTCAGCCATTTCGAGCGCAAGGCGCTGCCGGCCGAGCTCGGCAAGCACGTGGTGCTGCATTGCGGCTCGGGCGTGCGGTCGCGGATGGCCGCGGAGCTCTGCCTGACCAAGGGCAATTTCGAGAAGATCGCCCATATGGAGGGCGGGTTCGCCGGCTGGAAAGCCGCCTACCAGCCCTATCTCGGCACCAACATGGCGACCGGAGCGCCCGAGCTGAAGGAGAATCGGCCCGCCGCCGCGGCCTGATTTTCCGGGCGCCTGCGCGATATCGCGACCAAACGCCGCTCCGGGTCTCCGGGGCGGCTTTTTACCGGCATTTTCCCGGTGTTTTCCCGGTGTTTTCTCTGGCGGGTGGCCGCCGGATTTTCCCCTGACTCGTCAAAAGGCTAGCCCTTCCGGTCCGGCGCTAGTATGAGGGTCGGGAAAGTTATCCCCAGAGACGACGCATGGCCGACGGACCCCAGCCCCAACCCGGAATCATGGAGATCTCGCTCTACGAGGGCGGGGCGTCGAGCCTTGCCGGCATCGAGAACGTGATCAAGCTGAGCTCGAACGAAAACCCCTGGGGGCCGTCCGACAAGGCCATCGAGGCGGTGACCAAGGCCGCGCACAGCCTGCACCGCTACCCCAACACCGACCACGGGGCGCTGCGCCGCGCGATCGGCGAGGTGCATGGGCTCGATCCCGAGCGGATCATCTGCGGGGCCGGGTCCGACGAGGTGCTGACCTGGATCGCGGCGGCCTATGCGGGGCCGGGCGACGAGATCATCGTCACCGAGCACGGGTTTTCGATGTACCCGATCATCGCGCACGGGGTCGGCGCGGTGCCGGTCGAGGTGGCCGAACGAGAGCGCGTGGTCGATGTCGACGCTATCCTTGCGGCGGTGACCGAGCGCACCCGCATCGTCTTCATCGCCAACCCGGGCAACCCGACCGCCACGATGGTCGGCCAGGCCGAGCTTGCTCGGCTCGCGGCGGCGCTGCCGGGCGAGGTGGTGCTGGTGCTGGACGGGGCCTATGCGGAATTCGTCGAGGGGTTCGACGGCGGGGCGGGGCTGGTCGACCGTTTCCCCAACGCGGTGATGACGCGGACATTCTCCAAGATCTACGGGCTTGGCGGGCTCAGGATCGGCTGGGGCTATGCTTCGGCCGAGATGATCGGCGTGCTCAACCGGATGCGGGCGCCGTTCAACCTCTCGACCGCACAGCTGGTGGCGGCCGAGGCGGCGGTACGCGACCGGGCGCATGTGGAACGTTGCCGCGCCGACAACGAGCGGCTGCGCAACTGGCTTGCCCATGCGCTGGCGGAACACGGGGTGCCGTCCGACACCTCGTCGGCCAATTTCATCCTCGCCCGCTTCGCCGACACTGCCGAAGCCGAGGCCTGCGACGCCTGGCTGCGGCAGGAGGGTGTGATCGTGCGCAAGGTCGCGGGCTACAAGCTGCCGCATTGCCTCAGGATCACCGTCGGCGACGAGGCGAGCTGCCGGCGGGTGGCGCATCTGGTGGGGCAGTTCAAGGCGAGGTCGGGGCATGTCTGAACGCGCCGATACCGTGCTCTACGACCGGGTCGCGCTGATCGGCCTCGGGCACGAAGGCGGCTCGATGAGCCTGGCCATGCGCCGGGGTGGGCTTGCGGGCCATATCGTCGGCACCGCGCGCTCGGCCGAGACCCGGGCGGTGGCGGCCGAGATCAACCTGGTCGACGCGGTTTTGGAAACCGCGGCCGAGGCGGTGGCTGACGCCGACCTGGTCGTGCTCGCCGTGCCGGTGGGCGCGATGGGGGCGGTCGCCGCCGAGATCGCGCCGCATCTCAAGCCCGGCTGCACCGTCACCGATGTGGGCTCGGTCAAACGCGCGGTGATCGAGGCGGTGGCGCCGCATATCCCCGAGGGCGTGCATTTCGTCCCGGCGCATCCGCTCGCCGGCACCGAGCATTCCGGTCCGCGCTCGGGGTTCGCCGAGCTCTTCGACAACCGCTGGTGCCTGATCGTGCCGACCGACGGCGCCGACCGCGCGGCGGTCGAACGGCTGAAGGCGTTGTGGCAGGGCATGGGAAGCCATGTCGACGAGATGGATGCCGACCACCACGACCAGGTCCTTGCCGTGACCAGCCATGCGCCACATCTCATCGCCTACACGATGGTCGGCGTTGCGGATCACCTCAGCCGGGTCACCAACAGCGAAGTCATCAAGTACTCCGCCACCGGGTTTCGCGATTTCACCCGGATCGCGTCGTCGGACCCGACGATGTGGCGCGACGTGTTCCTCACCAACAAGGACGCGACGCTCGATATCCTGGGTCGTTTCACCGAGGAGCTGTTCATGCTGCAACGGGCGATCCGCATGGGCGACGGCGACATGCTGCACGCCTATTTCACCAAGACCCGGGCGATCCGCCGCGGCATCATCGAAGCCGGGCAGGACACCGCCGCGCCGGACTTCGGCCGGGGTACGGTCATGAGGGCGGCAGGGCTCGTCGCGCTGCTCCTCGCCGGCTGGAGCGTGGGCGCGCAGGATGCCCGCGCCGAAGCCCGGAACGCTCGCTCCGGCCGATGCCGCGCCCGGTCGTGGCGACGGAGGTGCCGGCAGCCGTTGCGGTTGCCGCGGCAGTGCGTAGGAGGTCGCGCCGGCGGCGGCGGCGGCGGATGACGCCGCGGTGACCAGCGCCGTGGCCAGTGCGCTTGCGGTGATGGCCTCGCCACGGCCGCTGCCGAAGCCGCGCGACGTCGTCGCCTCGGCGGCGCCGGCGCAGACCGTGATCGGCGCACCGCGCCCGGTCGTGCCCCAGGTGTCGGCCGCGAACAAGCCGCCGGTCGATCCGATTGCGGCGTTCTTCCAGGCTGGCAGCGCCCAGGCCGGCAGCTGCCGCGGTCGCTGCGGTCCCAGCGGCGGCGCCGAGCGGGTTGGCCGTGCCGCAGTCGCCGCGTCCGGAGGGGCGGCCGAACGGGTTCGCGACGCTGGTCGCCGCGATCACCACGCCGCGGGCGACGAGCCGCAAGGGCTCGGTCTGCGGCGTGCCGAGATCAAGGGCGAGGCGATCCGGGCGATCGATGGCGCCGGCGCGTGCGGGGTCGAGCAGCCGGTGAAGATCACCTCGGTGTCCGGGGTCCCGGTGTCCGGTGGGCCGACCATCGACTGCACCACCGCAATCGCGCTGAACGACTGGGTGCGGCACAGGGTGATGCAGGCGGTCGGCCGCACACCGGCGGCAGGCTCGCCCAGGTGAACGATCGCCTCTATTCTGCCGCAGCCGCAACAACGTGCGCGGCGCCAAGCTGTCGGAGCATTCCTTCGGCCATGCCATCGACGTCTCCGGCGTGACGCTCAAGGACGGCACCACGCTCACCGTGCTCGACCACTGGCGCAGCGGCAAATACGGCAGCGTGATCAAGGCGATGCACAGCTCCGCCTGCGGCACGTTCGGCACCGTCCTCGGCCCCAACGCAGACCGCTACCACCAGAACCACCTGCATCTCGACACCGCGCTACCGCTCCGGAAGCTACTGCCGCTAGGCGGTGATCAGGTCGGGTATCCTGCCCGGGTTTCGTGGCCGGGAAGGCGCGCCGGTCGCGCGGTTGTGCCTGTCCGAGTTCGGGGCGGCGCGCCGCTTGCCCCGAAGCGGCCGCCTGTGCACAGGTGTCGACGGCTTCCGTGTGGGCGCGGGGGGCTGCGGATGGCCGCATCCCCGCGGGAGGTCCCGATCCATGCGCGCCTCGCACCCGGCGGACCCGCGGGGTTTCGGAAACGGAACCACTCCGTTTCCCTGTGATTTCATATATTTATCTGGTCGTCGCCCCGGTGCCGAGCCCGGGCCGACCCCCGTCAGTCTCGCCCGAGCAGCCGTCCGGTCAGGGTGGTGACGAGGAAGAGCCCGGCGGCCGCCGAGACGATCGAGGGCCCCGCAGGCGTGTCGAGGTACCACGAGGCGGCGAGCCCGCCGAGCGCCGAGCACGCCGACGCCGATGGCGCCCACCGCCATGCTCTCGGGCGAGCGGGCGAGGCCGCGGGCGGCGGCGGCGGGGATGATGAGCATCGCCGCGATCAGCAGCGCGCCCACCACCTTGAGCGCGACGGCGACCACGACGGCAAGTGCAAGGGTCAGGACCAGCCCCTCGCGGTCGGCGTCGATCCCGGAGGCGGCGGCGAGCTCGCGCGACAGGGTCGCGGTCAGGAGCCGCGACCAGCGCCAGGCGATGAGCGCGATGACCAGCGCGGCGCCGCCCCAGATCACCACAAGATCGGTGGCGCTGACGGCGAGGATGTCGCCGAACAGGAAGGCCGAGAGATCGACCCGCACGCTGGGCACGAAGGAGATCGCGACGAGGCCGAGGGCGAGGGCGGCGTGGGCGAGCACGCCGAGGGCGGCGTCCATCGCGTGGCCGCGCGCCGACAGCCAGCTCACCGCCGCCGCCATCGCCAGCGCCACGACCAGCGTGCCGAGCGAGATCGGCAGCGAGAGGATCAGCGCGAGTGCCACGCCCAGAACCGCGGCGTGGGCCGTGGCATCGCCGAAATAGGCCATGCGCCGCCAGACGACGAAGCTGCCCAAGGGGCCCGCGGCGAGCGCGATGCCGATCCCGGCAAGAGCGGCGCGAAGTATGAAATGATCAAGCATGATCGGTTTCTTTGGGCTCTGTTTCGGAATTTTCGTTCGAAAAGTGCAATCTTGGATGGGCGTGATCATGCCCGTGATCATGCCCGTGGTGGTGTCCGAGGTGATCGTGCTCGTGGTCGTGCTGGTGCTGGTAGAGCGCCAGCGCGCCATGGGTACCCTGCCCGAACAGCGCGCGGTACTCGGGCGCGGCGCTGACCACATGCGGGGTGCCGGCGCAGCAGATGTGGTGGTTGAGGCAGATCACCCGGTCGGAGGCGGACATCACCACGTGCAGATCGTGGCTGACCATGAACACGCCGACGCCGGTCTCGCGGCGGACCTGGGCGATGAGCTCGTAGAATTCGGCCTCGCCCGGTTGGTCGAGCCCCTGGGTTGGTTCGTCGAGGATCAGGAGCTGCGGGTCGGTGAGCAGGGCGCGGGCGAGCAGCACCCGTTGGAACTGGCCGCCGGACAGGGCCGCCATCTGTCGCTCGCCGAGCCCGGCGATGCCGGTGATCTCGGCCACCTCCCGACGCTGCTCCCGCGAGGGTCGGGCGGGCAGGGACAGGAAGCGCGACACGGTGATCGGCAGGCTCGCGTCGATGTGCAGCTTCTGCGGCACGTAGCCGAGGCGCAGGCCGGGGCTGCGGGTCACCTGGCCGCCGTCGGGCCGGAGCGCGCCGAGCAGGACCTTGACCAGGGTCGACTTGCCCGAGCCGTTGGGGCCCACCAGGGTGACGATTTCGCCCGGGTCGATGCTGACGTCGACGCCGTCGAGCACGTTGGTGTCGCCGTAGCGCACGACGATGTTTTCGGCAGTGATCAGGCTCATGTGGCGCTGCCCCGGCAGGCGGGGCAGAGCCCGTAGGCTTCGAGCGTCGCGCCGGCGACGGTGAAGCCGGCCTCGGCCGCGGCGCCGTCGAGCGCCTTGCGGACCGCGGTTCCGGCCGCTTCGGCGACCGCGTGGCAATCTTCGCAGATCAGGAAGACCGGCGCATGGGCAACGCCCGGGTGGCTGCAGGCGGCGAAGGCGTTGAGCCGGCGGATCCGGTGGGCGAGCCCGTTTTCGGTAAGAAAGTCGAGCGCCCGGTAGGCGACCGGCGGCTGGTGGCCGAAGCCTTCGGCGGCCAGCCGGTCGAGCACCTCGTAGGCGCCGAGCGCGCGGTGGTGTTCAAGCAGAAGTTCCAGGACACGGCGGCGGACCGGGGTGAACCGTGCCCCGGTTTCGGCGCAGAGATGCTCGGCCCGCTCGATCGCTTCTGCGGCGCAGGCGGCGTGGTCGTGCGGGGCGAAGGCGGCGGCGGGGTCGCCGGGGCCGGGTGCGGGCGGCTGAGGACGTGTCATGTGAATTCGGTATCGGGTCTTGAGTGCCGGTGCAAGTGATAGTATAACATTACACTCGCAAACAACAAGGTATGTCCCATGCGTCTCTCTCCTCTTCTTCTCTCTGCCCTTGTCGCCGGTCCGGCCTTCGCCGAACCGCCCAAGGTCGTGGCCGACATCGCGCCGGTCCATGCGCTGCTGTCGCAGGTCATGGCGGGCGTGGCGGAGCCGCACTTGCTGCTCGAACAGAATGCCGATCCGCATGCCGTGCAGCTCCGGCCGAGCCAGGCGCGGATGCTCGCGGACGCCGATCTGCTGGTCTGGGTCGGGCCCGAGCTGAACCCCTGGCTGGAAGGGATCGTCGCGACGGAGGGGACGGACAATCTCGCGCTGACCGGGCATCCGGCAACGCAGCTGCGCACGTTCGGGGACGCGGAGGATACCCACGCCGAGCATGACGAACACGACCACGACGATGGGGAACAGGAAGGCGAGGATCACGACGACGGGGACCATGCCGACGGGGATCATGATGACGCGGATCACGACGATGGGGCAATGGCCGACGGCGATGCCGCCGATGCCGGCGCGGACCACGCGGAAGACCACGACCCTGCGGAGGGCGAAGACCCTGCGGAAAGCGACGACCACGGCCACAGCCACAGCGGGATCGACCCGCATGTCTGGCTGTCGACGAAAAACGCCCGCATCTGGCTGGACGTGTTCGCAGATACCCTAGCGGCGCGGGACCCGGAGCATGCCGAGACCTACCGGGAGAATGCGGTTCGGGCCGCGGCGGAGCTCGACGCGCTCGACGCCCGGATCCAGGACCGTCTCGCGGGCCACCAGGGTGCCGAGATCGTGACCTTCCACGAAGCCTTCGGCTATTTCGTCGAAGAATTCGGGATCGAGGTCGTGGGGTCGGTGCGGCCGGGCGATGCCTCGGCCCCCTCGGCGGCGGCGCTCGACGCGTTGCGCGATCTGGTGGCCGAGCATGGGGTGAGCTGCGCCTTCGCCGAGCCGGCCTACGACCCCGGACTGCTCGACGCGATCGCCGGGGGCACCGGCCTCAGGATCGGCACGCTCGACCCGACCGGCTCGACCCAGCCGACGGGCCCCGGTCAATACGCCGCGACGCTCGAGGGCATCGCGGTGTCGATTGCGGACTGCCTGGAAGCGGACTGAGCACGGGGTGCAGGCGGCGGCTCGGGGCTGTCGCCTGCGCGGCCCGGCGCCGGGTGGGCCGGGCTCAGGGCAGGACCGAGAGCCAGAGCCAGATCGTGAGGATCGAGACCACCGTCGCTGCGAGCACGGCGGTGGCGTTCACCCGCTTGGCGACGCCGTACATGTTGGCGAAGACATAGGCGTTGACCCCCGGCGCCATCGCCGCCATCAGCACCGCCGACCGGGTCTGGCCGATGCCGATGTCGAACAGCTGCGCGAGGCCGAAGACGATGGCCGGGTGCAGCACCAGCGAGACCGCCACGATGTAGGCGACGAGGCGCAAATCGCCCTCGGGCCGGTACGCCGCGAGCACGCCGCCGAGGGCGAAGAGCGCGGTCGGGATCGCCGAGGCGGTCACCATGTCGACGGCGCTCAGCACCGGGCCGGGCATCGGCAGGCCGGTGAGGTTCACAAGCGCGCCGAGCACGATGCCGATCACCATCGGGTTGCGGCTCATCGACTTGAGCACCGAGAGCATCGTCGCCGCGGCGCTGCGCCCGGCGGCCCGGGCGATCTCCATCGCGGTCACCCCGAGCACGTAGACGTAGGGGGCGTGGAAGGCGATGATCGCGTAGTTGTAGGCGAGTGCCTCGGTGCCATAGGCGCGCTCGGTGATCGGCAGGCCGAGGATGCCGCCGTTGGAAAAGGCGGTGGCGAAGGCGATGGCGATGGCGTCGGGCCAGGGGCGCCCGAACAGGTACCGCGCACCGAAGAGGCCGGCGAAGAAGCCGGCGGTGACCCCGACATAGAAGGCCACGAGCATCGGCGGGTCGAAGGTCTCGCCGAGGTGGAGCTGCGAGACGCCGCGAAACAGCAGCACCGGGAAGGCGAAGCCCTGGGCATAGGCCATCAGCCCTTCGAACAGCGATTCCCGCGCCCCGAGCCCGCGCCGTGCGCCGTAGCCGAAGCCGATCACCAGGAAGACCGGCAGGATGACGACGATCAGGGTCTGCATGGGGCGGGGCCGGATGCGCAGGGGAAAATGGTCCGGCGCGGGGTCCAGTGTCGAGGGCGGGCCGGGGTTTCACCCCGACCCCCGGCGAGTATTTCGACCAAGAAAAAGGCCCCGGAGGTCAGGGGCGGGCGTGCCCCGCCTGCGGCGGCGGCCCCGCGACATGTCCTCGCCGGCGCCGTCAGACATCGAAGCTGAGCGTCATCCCGTCATAGGCCGGGGTGACATGGGCGGGGGTTTCGGCCTCGACGTCGTCGTAGTCCATATCGATATGCATGTTGGTGAGTACACCGCGGGCAGCGCCGGAACGCTCGAGCCAGCGAAGCGCGGTTTCGAGGTTGGCGTGGGTCGGGTGCGGCTTGCGCCTCAGCGCGTCGATCACGAAGACCGCGAGACCGTCGAGCAGCGGCCAGGCCTCGGGCTTGATCTCGGAGACATCCGGGAGGTAGGCGAGGTCGCCGATCCGGAAGCCGAGGGCGTCGATGGCGCCGTGTTCGACCTCGAACGGGTGCAGCGTGATCGCCCCGCCGGCGCCTTCGACGGTGACGTCGCCGGTGATGGTGTGGAGATCGAGGATCGGCGGGTAGGAGGAGCCCGCGGGCTGCACGAAGGCGTAGCCGAAGCGACCGAGCAGCGCTTCCTGGGTGGGGCCGTCGGCCCAGACCGGCAGCCGGCGGCCGATGTTATAGACCACCTGGCGCAGGTCATCGAGCCCGTGCATGTGGTCGGCATGGGCATGGGTGAAGACGACCGCGTCGAGTTCGGAAATCCGCGCGTCGAGGAACTGCGCGCGCAGGTCCGGGGAGGCGTCGATCAGCACCCGGGTGGTGCCCTGGTCGGTTTCGCGGGAGACGAACAGCGAGCAGCGGCGGCGGGCGTTCCTGGGGTTGTCGGGGTTGCACTCGCCCCAGTGGCCGCCGATCCGGGGCACCCCGCCCGAGGAGCCGCAGCCGAGGATGGTGAAGCTGAGCCGGGCCATCAGGCGGAGGCCTGCGTCTGTGGCGTCCAGGCCGCGGCCTTGGCGAAGAGCCGGTCGAAATTGGCCTGGGTCCGGGCGGCGAAGGCGGGGTAGTCGAGGCCGAAGACCTCGGCGCCGACCCGGGCGGTATGGGCGGTGTAGGCCGGTTCGTTGCGCTTGCCGCGGTGGGGCGGGGGCGCGAGATAGGGGCTGTCGGTCTCGACCAGGATCCGGTCCACCGGGGCGGCGGCGAAGATCTCACGCAGTTCGGTGGATTTCGGGAAGGCGGCGATGCCGGACATCGACAGATAGAAGCCGAGATCGAGCGCCGCGCGGGCGAGCGCGGGGCCGGAGGAGAAGCAGTGCATGACGCAGGCATAGGCGCCGGCGGCGTGCTCCTCGGCGAGGATGCGGGCCATGTCGTCGTCGGCGGCGCGGGCGTGGATGATCAGCGGCAGGCCCGTGCGGCGCGCGGCCTCGATATGGATGCGCAGGCTTTCCTGCTGCTGCGCGGCGCTGTCGGCGGTGTAGTGGTAGTCGAGCCCGGTTTCGCCGATGCCGACGAATTTGGGATGCGCGGCGAGGGCCACGATCTCGTCGGCCGTCATCGCCGGCTCTTCGGTCACATGCATCGGGTGGATGCCGCCGGCCCAGAACACGCCGGGATGCGTCTCGGCGAGGGCGCGGGCCTTGGGGAAGGTGGCGTGGCGGGTGGCGATGGTGACCATGCGGGTGACCCCGGCCTCGGCGGCGCGTGCGACCACGGCGTCGATCTCGCCGTCGAAATCGGGGAAATCGAGGTGACAATGGCTGTCGGTGATCTCGGCTTGGCTCATGCGGCCCCGTTCATGCGGCGCTGTGTCGGCCGCGGTGTTGCTGCGGCGCCGTTTCGGCGGCTCTGTTCAAGCCACCCGGACGCCTGCGGTCTCGTTGATCCTGAAAACCATATCGAGGATGAGCGCGGCAGGGTCAAGGTTGACCGCCCGGCCATGTTCGGCGCGGCCGGACAACTCCTGTTCGAGCCCGGCCCAGCGGCGGGCGGCCGCGACATCGGGCGCGAGGCGCGCGAAGAGGGCGGCTTCGCCCGGGGCGGCCTCGGCGGCGGGCGGGTGGCCGGCGCCGGTGCGCGCGAGCCGGGCGAGGAACAGCTCGATCAGCCGCAGGGTCATCTCGTAGCGCGGCGCATTGGCGGCGCCGGCGGCGGAGGCGGCGAGCGCGAGGGCGCGGGGCGGTCGTAGCGCGGCGCGGGCTCGAAGACGCGCACGATGTCGCGGTAGATCGCGAGTCCGTCGAGATGGGCGAGCCGCAGCGCCTCGCCGACCGAGCCGCCGGCGAGATCGGCGAGGGCGGCGGCGGTCTCGGGCGCGGGGTCTCACCGGTCTCGGCAAGGGCTGCGGCGAGGTCGTCGGGGGCGAGGGGCGCGAGGCGCAGCTCGCGGCAGCGCGAACGGATGGTCGGCAGCAGCCGGTTCGGCTGGTGGCTCACGAGCAGCAGCACGGCGCCGCGCGGCGGCTCTTCGAGCAGTTTCAGGACCGCGTTGGCGGCGGCGGTGTTCATCTCGTCGGCGGCATCGACGATCACCACCCGGCGGCCGCCGTCCGTGGCGGAGAGCGAAAAGAAGCCCTTGAGCTTGCGCACCTCGTCGACGCGGATCTCGGCGGACAGCCGGTCGCCCTTGTCGTTGGCGCCGCGGCGCTGGGAGGAACAGCCCGGGTTCCGACAGCGCCCGCATCCGCCGGGCGACCGGGTGCTCGGGGTCGATGTCGAGGCTCATGGGCGGCGGGGCGGCCCCGAACAGGCCGGTTTCGCCTGCAGGCGGGGTCGCGAGCAGGAACCGGGCGAGGCGCCAGGCGAGCGTCGCCTTGCCGGTGCCGCGCGGGCCGGTGATGAGCCAGGCATGGTGGAGGCGGCCGGAAATGGCGGCGTCGAGAAACGCGGCTTCGGCCGCTTCGTGACCGTAGAGCCGGGCGGTCTCGCGCGGATGCGGGGCGCCCTCGATCCGATCGGGTTCGGGGAGATCGGCGGGGTCAGCCATGCCTGGCGCTCCGGGGATGCAGGGCCGCGGGACGCGGCTTCGAAGCCGCGTGGGACGCCGCTTCGAAGCGGCTTTGCCCCGCCCGCGGCCGGGGAGGGCGCAGGTCGTCGGGCCGGGGCGGCGCGGGCGCGCGCCCGCGCAACACGCCGCCGCGCGGCGGCGTGTCCCGGCCGCGCCGCTCATGCCAGCCGCTCCAGCGCGATGCCCAGCACGTCCGCCGCGACGGTTTCGACCGGCCGGTCGCCGTCGATCACCACGCAGCGCTCGGGGTAGGCCCGGGCGAGGTCGAGGAAGCCCGCGCGCATCCGCACCTGCAGATCGGTGCCGAAATCCTCGAACCGTTCCTCGGTGCCGCCCCGCCCCTTGGCGCGGGCATGGCCCTTCTCGGGGTCCATGTCGATGATGAAGGTGAGGTCGGGCTCACGGCCGATCATCAGCGCGTGCAGTTTGTCGACCACGTCGCGCAGGCCCGCGCGCAGCCCTGGTACATCCGGGTGCTGTCGGCGAAGCGGTCGCAGACCACGATCCGCCCGGCCGCCAACGCCGGCTCGATCACCCGTTCGAGGTGGTCGCGCCGGGCGGCGGTGAACAGCAGGATCTCGGTCTCGGCCGACCAGCGCGCCGGGTCGCCCTCCAGCACCAGCCGGCGGATCTCCTCGGCGCCGGGCGAGCCGCCCGGTTCGCGGGTGTGCAGCGCGTCGAACCCTTTCGCCTGCAGGCTATCGGCGAGCAGCCGGGCCTGGGTCGACTTGCCCGATCCGTCGATGCCTTCGAAGGTAATGAACAGTCCCGGCATGGCTCAGTTGGTGAGCGCCGAGCCGGGTACGACCGGCTCTTTTCGGGCAGCGGCATGGCTGCGGGGGCCGGCGCTTTGCCCGGGCCCATCACCCGGGCCAGCACCTGTTCGCCCGCCAGCCGGAAACGGGCGCCGAAGCCCGCGGCACCGACCGAGCTTTCGGCGTAGAGCGGCACGGTGATGTCTTCCATCCCGTCGCGCTTCACCACCATCGTGGCCAGCTCCTGTCCGGCGGCGAGCGGGGCCTCGACCGGAGAGGTCCAGCTGATCTCGCCGCGCAGGGTCCCGCCGCCATCGGCGGGCAGCAGCAGGGTCATGTCATGGGCGGCGACCAGCCCGACGGCCGGCGCCGCGCCGAGAAACACCGGCAGTTCCGCCACCCGCACGCCGGCGCGCCCCGGGGTCTTCATCGCGAATTGCCGGAACGCCCAGGTCACCACCGCCTCGGATTCATTGGCGCGGTCGTCGGCCGTGGCCAGCCCCGAGATCACGAAGACGATCCGCCGCCCGTTCTGCTGGGCCGAGCCCACCAGCCCGTAGCCGGCCTCTTCGGTGTGGCCGGTCTTAAGCCCGTCGGCGCCGATCCCGAGTGTGAGCAGCGGGTTGCGGTTGAACCGGTTGTCGGGGGCGCGGCCGTCGAACGGAAACTCGGTCTGGGAAAAGTAGTGGTAATACTCGGGGAAGGCGGAGATGAGCCGGGTCGCGAGGATCGCGAGGTCGCGCACCGACATCCGCTGGCGCGGGTCCGGCCAGCCCGAGGCGTTGCCGAAACTCGCCCCGGTCATGCCGAGGGCCTGGGCCCGTTCGGTCATCTTCGCCGCGAAGGCCTCTTCGGTCGAGGCGAGCCCCTCGGCCACCACCACGCAGGCGTCGTTGCCGGAATTGACGATGATGCCCTGGATCAGCTGTTCGACCGTCGGACGGTCGGAGGTGTTGAGGAACATCGTCGAGCCGCCCATCGCCTGGGCGCGCTCCGATACGGCGAAGCGGGTATCGAGCGTGACCCGGCCGTCCTTGAGCGCTTCGAACAGCATGTTGAGCGTCATCAGCTTCGACATCGAGGCCGGCGGCAACGGCGTGTCGGCGTTCTTTTCCAGAAGCACGGTATTGGTCGTGAGGTCGTAGACCACCGCCGCGCGGGCCTTGGTCTCGAAGGCGCGGGCGGGCAGCGCCGAGAGCAGCACCGGCAGCAGCGCCAGCAGCAGGAAGGTGGCCAGAGCCGCGCCGCGGCGGGTGGGCAAGGCCGCGACGCGGCGGGCGGGCAGGGGCGCGACGCGGTGGGCGGGCAGGGGTGGCACGTACGGGCACAGGTCGATGCCCGGGTGGGCGGCAGTCATGGGGCGATCATGGGCAGCACGGCCCCCTTTCTTGTGCGGCGCGGCGTGGTGCCGGTCAGTTGGTGACGGCGTAGGCGTCGGTGAACCCGAGCCCGTTGATCTTTTCGAGGAGCGCGGTCCGCTCAGCGGCGGTGGCCGCGGGGCCGACCACGACCCGCCAGAACGCCTTGCCGCTCAGCTTGCCTTCCTTGACGGACGGCACCATGCCGGCGTTGCGCAGGGTGTCGGCGGTGCTGCGGGCGTTGCTCTCGACCGAGAAGATGCCGATCTGGACATAGGGTTTGTCGAGTGTGGAACTCTGCACCGGCGCGGCGGCCGGGGCGGGCGCAGCCGCGGCGGCCGGCGGGGTCACGGCGGCGGCCGACATCGCGGGCGCGCTCTGGGCGGCGTCAAGCGCCTCGGAGGCGGCCGCGATCGGGTCGAGGGTGCTGGTGGCGACGCTGCCGGCGACGACGGCCTCGGCCGCCGGCGCCTCGACCGGCTCGGGCGTCTCCTCGCGCCGCAGCGCGGTGACGTTGAGTTCGGCCGGTTGGCCGGCGAGCATTTCGAGCGCCGCGGCGGCGTCGGACGAGACCTGGAACTTCGGCCCCGGCGTCACCCGCTCCGGGCGGTAGACCACGCCGATGACGAACTGGCCGTTGGAGGTGTTGCGGATGATGACGCGCTCGGGGTCGGTCACCGAGGGATGCGCGACCCAGACGCCGCCGAGCGAGGGGCGCCCATCCCACAAGCCGCTGTCGGCGACCTGGAACACTTCCGGCGCTTCGACATCGCGCTCGACACTGCGTGTGGCCTCGGCAGCCGGCGTGGTCTCGCCGCCGCCGCCGGAGAGGAACCCCGGGAGATCGGTCGCGTTGCATCCCGAAAGCGCCAGCGCGCCGCCCAAAAGCAGAAGTGCCCGCAGAGAAGTCGAGGATCCGCTTGCCATCGTTTGCCCCTTCGTTGCGCGGCCCCTCAGGTGTCCCGTCCGGTCCCCCTGCTGGCCGCGCCGCCCGCCTGTCCGCGCTTGCTGCGCGCTTGCGCGGGACAATAGCCGCTTGGCCGGCGCATGAAAAGCCCGCCGCGGCGGCTTGGGCGGTTTCGCGCCCCGGAAGTTCGCCCGGTGATGACGGTCGGTCGCGGGCGGCTGCCGCCGCCCGCCCGGCATGGCATTGCGGCAGGTCCCGAGCGGCTCGGCCCTGCCGCCGCGAGGGCGCTTTCAGAATCGCACGGGCCCCTGTATCGGGAGGAGATCGCTGCGGAGGAGTGGCAGAGTGGTCGAATGCGGCGGTCTTGAAAACCGTTGAACGTGAAAGCGTTCCGAGGGTTCGAATCCCTCCTCCTCCGCCACTATCACTTAATTTCAAAGGGAAAAATCTGCCACCAGAAATCGGGTGTGCCAACCCGTGCGCCATCTTTTGAGGTGCTTGAAAAAGGCCGATTCCAGTCGGTTTTGTCGCACCTGGCACGGCCTTTCTTCTGGTCGCGCTGCCTCCGGGTAGCAGAAGGCTCGGGCAAAAAGCCAGTTCTCGGCGCGAACAGAATCTATTGTTCGCCCAAGAAGGCCTCTCCCTATGGTCATTGCGCGGCTTCCGGGAAGAGACGTTCGAGAAGCGCGACATAGGCCTTCGTGCGGTCGTGCAGGAAGTCGACGGCGGCCGGCCAGTTCGTGCGGTCCCGCAGCGGATGGGGCGTAGAGCTGACGGCGTACCAGCCTCCCTCAGCTTCAAAAGGCACCGCCAGGGTCCTTTCGATCTCCTCACGGTGGGGCGCGAGCAGTCGGGTGACTCCTTCGGGGTCCTGCCCCTGCCCGCCCCGCAGATAGACGCCGCTCGTTGCGCTGGCCGTATAGCGCCCGAGGTAGAGCTTCCCGGGGATGATCTCCATGAACATGTTTGATGCCCCTGAGACACGGACGCCGGTCTCGGAAGCGTCCGGGTGCCGGTTAAGGTAGGTCTGCCAGAACGCCTCGCGCGTTGTTGACAGTTCGCTTTTTGCCGCTTCCGCTGTGCGCTTCAAAGTGCGCCCCCAACCATCGGGCTTCTCGACCACTTCGAAGATCGGGGCGAAAGGGCTGTCTCCGATGCGGACCACCCTGGCCTTCACCGCGAAGAACGAGAAGCCCTCGGAGGTGTTCTCGTTCAACCAGCGGATCGCGGACAGGTGCGGCTGGCGGAAGTCCGGTGCAATCCAGACGACCGTCTGGGCATCGAGCCCGGCGAGATAGGTCATGATCTGGCCGAGGTGGGTGTGGTCGGTCTGTTCGAGCTGGTTCTCGATCAGCACAACGGTGTCGTCCATCGGGTTTCGGGCCAGGATGTCGGCGGAGAAAGTTTCGACGGCGACCTCGGTGCCGGTGAGTTCGAGCGGAATGCCGATCGCTTCCGACAGGTGCTCGATGTTCTCGGCGAGCCAGGGCGTGAACTCGTGGGCCTCGTGCTTCCAGGCCTCCCTGAGCGGCAGGTCAACGAGGCGGTCGAAACGGATGTCGCTCATGCAGTTCGTCTCCTTGCAGCGTGGCGGCGCCGGGAGCGGCGCCTGGAGGCCCAATCCGAGTGCCCCGGGCCCTACACAGTCCGAGGGGGGTCTATCGCCCCACGACGCCTGCCTAGTGAGCTGGAGCGACCCTTAGTCGATATCCAAGTCCGGTGTCCGTCGTCAGATGATTTGGAACACGAGCGCCTGATCTGGAACGGAGGGTCTGGCTCGTTGGGTTTTCAGTCTATGCCGCGTTCTGGCGATGCAGCAAGCGGCGTTTCTCGATGGTCCTGGCTTTGATCTCCCTTCGTCGTTGCAGGATCGTTTCCGCCCTGCCGTGATAGACGTCGGCTGGGGTGAGATTTCCGAGGCTCTCGTGGTAGCGGTGATGGTTGTAGTCGTCGATGAAGGTCGCGACGGCCTCCTCGAGGGCGCCGGGCAAGTAGTAGTTTTCGAGCAGGATGCGGTTCTTCAGGGTCTGGTGCCAGCGCTCGATCTTGCCCTGGGTCTGAGGGTGCCGGGGAGCGCCACGGACGTGATCCATGCCTTCGTCCGCGAGCCAGTCGGCCAGTTCGCCGGAGATGTAGCTGCTGCCATTGTCGCTGAGCAGCCGAGGCCGGTGGGCGATCGTGGCGCGGTCGCAGCCCGAGGCGACCAAGGCATCTTCCAGCGTGGCGGTCACATCCGACGCCTTCATCGTGGTGCAGAGCCGCCAGGCGATGACGTAGCGACTGTAGTCGTCGAGGATCGTCGACAGGTAGAACCAGCCCCAGCCGACGACCTTCAGGTAGGTAAAGTCGGTCTGCCAGAGCTGGTTCGGCCGCACGGTCTTCTCATGGAACTCGTCGGCTGCCTTGATCACCACGAAGGCCGGGCTGGTGACCAGGTCATGCGCCTTCAGAACCCTGTAGACGCTGGCTTCCGACACGAAGTAGCGCCGGGTGTCAGTGAACCGGACGGCGAGTTCCCGCGGCGACAGATCGGACTCGTCGAGGGCCAGATCAACGATCTGCTTGCGCACCTTGTCGGGGATCCGGTTCCAGACCCGACCCGGCTGCGAGGGCCGGTCTTCGAGCCCGACGGCGCCGAGCGACAGGTAGCGGTCATACCAGCGGTAGAAAGTCGTGCGCGGGATGCCCAACATGTCCAGTGTCCGTTTCGCTGGGAGGTGCGATTGCTCGACCTGCCGGATGATCTCGAGCTTCTCGGATGCGGGATACCTCATGCCTCTTCGTCCCCATCCCCGAGCATGCTTTTTTGAGCAGCCGGTTCTCGAGCGTGAGATCAGCCACCGCCTCCTTCAGTGCCGCCGCCTCCTGCCGCAGATCCTTGACCTCGGGGCTCGTCGCCTGGCAGGCCGTGTCGCCCGCGAGCCGCTTCTTGCCCGCCTCGAGGAACTCCTTCGACCAGCTATAGTAGAGGCTCGTGGCGATCCCTCGCGTCGGCAGAGCTCGGCAATGCTATCCTCGCCGCGTAGCCCATCCAACACGATCCGGATCTTCTCTTCGGCCGAATGATGCTTCCGCGTGCGCCGGCGGATGTCCTTCACCATCGACTCCGCCGTCGGCTTCGCTGTTCCGGGTTTCTGTCTCATCTTCACTCCTTGGTGGTTACGATGAGCCAGAAACCCTCCGTTAAAATCAACTCAGATGTCCCAAGAGCGCTGACGGAGGACAGCCCCGCATGATGAACAGGTCACTCAGGGCGTCGATCACGTCACCTGAGTTCAGTTTACGCTTCACCCTGATCGCCAGGCACTCCCGGCTGTGCTCGTCCAGGATGTTGAGCGTCCTGAAGACCTTTCCGTCCTCCGTCCGGTAATGCACGAAGTCATAGCTCCAGACGTGGTTCCGATACTCCGGCCGAAGCCGGACGCAGGATCCATCGTTCAGCCAGAGCCGGCCTTTCTTCGGTTGCTTCATGGGTACCTTCAGCCCCTCTCGCCGCCACAGCCGTTCGACACGCTTGTCGTTGACCTCCCAGCCCGCATCTCTCAGCAGAGCCGCGATCCGACGATAGCCGTAGCGTCCATACTGGCGAGCCAGTTCGATCATGTCGGCAACCAGGCGCTCTTCATCAGCCCGCCCCCTCGGTAGCTTGCGCTGCGTCGAGCGATGCTGGTGCAATACTCGGCAGGCTCGACGTTCCGAGATGCCCAGGCCGTTGCGAACATGGTCAATGCAGGCACGACGACGAGCGGGGCTCAGAAGTTTCCCTTTGCTGCCTCCGCCAGGATGAGCTTGTCCAGCGTCAGATCCGACACGGCTTTCCTCAGTCGTTCGTTCTCTTTCTGGAGACGCTTCAGTTCCCTGAGTTGGTCGGTTCCCATACCGCCATACTGCTTGCGCCAGCGATAATAGGTCTGCTCGGTAATGCGAACCTCGCGGATCGCATCCACCCGTGCCATGCCTTGCCCGACAAGCACCTCAACCTGCCGCAGCTTCGTGACAATTTCCTCGGGCTTGTGTCGTTTCGTAGCCATTCTGATCCTCCGTTTTCCTAAACATAACGGCCGACCACTTCATTGGGGGAGGATCATCCGCGCGAGCGTGGACTCGCTCAGCCCCAGATACACTGCCGCGTCTCGCGGCGAGAACAGTGCTTTCGCAGGTTGGACATCGGGCTCGGGCAAGGAGGGCTCCATCGAATGGCAATCGATGGCAACTCATATAAACGAGCCTCACGCGTCTCCGATTACGTGAATCCGGCCAAAATCGGACGTTTCATGTCATGTCGTCCTGATCTCGACGCCATCTAGCTAGTGCGTCCTGCGCAACCCGCGGGGTGCTGCCGATGCCAAGGTCCTCAAAAACGGTCATTACAAACAAGCCGAATTTCGACGTGTGTTCCGTTTCTGTGTTCAACGTCGGCGCGCGTTCTCCGGTTCGGAACTCCCAGATCTCTGCGCAGGTTTTGAACACCGAAACTGCCCTCCAATTCGCGTTCGCGCGTGGAGGCTTTTGTCCATCCTTCATTTCAAGGATCTCTTCCGCGGCGTCCAAGATCCGCTTCGCCACTTCCTCGAAATCCTTGAGTAGGTCTTCGCTCTCGGAGCTCGTCTCCATGAGATCAGCGTAGTACCTTAAGCTGGCGCGGCCCTGTCCGGACATTTGCGACAATGCCGCGCGGATCTTGCCAAGCGCCGGCACCAAGCTCTCGAAATGCGGGCGGTCGACGAATTTGCCTAGTTCGTCTGCCAGGTATTGTTCCGCGCCAAGAAGGCGGAATGCGAGCGGGCGTGAAGGGTGAAGAAGATCGTGCTCCGGGCGATTTTCCCGCTCTGCGCCGGCGGGCCTCAATTTTTCCGGTACCATTTTCTCGATCACCGCAATCAGGCGTTGGACCTGTTCTTCCTCAAATGCCATGTTCCCATGCTCCCCGAATAGGGCCGCGTATTCCTCGACGTCACCGCAGAGTCAATCACCATCGGCGCTCGGCACGGACCTGTGCTTTCCCCCTTGCCTACGGCGGTGGGCGCCGTGCTGGCCGCGCCATGGTCAATCACAATCCACGCGAGCGCGCCAAATCCCGAGCAACGGAATCCCGTCAACATAAGTAAACAATAAACCCGGGGCGGCGTGCCGGGGGAGGGATTTTCTTGAGCCTTTGTCCGAACCCCAGGCCCTAAACAGCGCTCCTGAGCGAGATGCGGGCAGGAGCTGACGGTTCATGGCGATCGAAGTTGGTTCGCTATCGAGATGTGCTTCGGGGTGCCTGCGCCCATTACCACCGGTTCGCGCGAGCGCCAAGGCTAGCGAACTTCGAGCGAAGAGCCCGACGCGCGGCGTCTTTGTCTTTTGCGTGCGCGATTGGCGAAAGGGCTTTCGGGTGCGACGGTCTGGTGTCGCCCTCCATCGGCTCGACGCCGTCCCGCTCGATCCCCTCCGGGATCCGCTGCACATTCATCGCGTAGCCGGCCGCGGCGGCGAGCGCCTCGCAATCCAACAAATGGTTCGCCCGCTTGACCTGTCGCCACACCGGCTTGGACTTCCCGGGTTCGACCAAGCGCACCTCAGAGAGAAGCTGGCGGGCATAGTCCTCGTCCGCCGCGCGGTGAAGGTGGAACGCGCCAGGCGCCTCGATCGGCGTCTTGATCCGGCTATGGACGAGGCTCTTGAAAAAGTCGGTATCGAGCATGACGAGTTTCAGTGAGAAGGGCCGACGCTTGCCGTCCGGCTTCACCTCAATCTTCGAGACCGTGTGGGGCGCGCCGCCCATGGTGCTGCGACCTTTGCATGCCGTGGCGATGAACGAATACTGGCGGCAGAAGTCATAGACGCGATGGATCGAGCCCGCCTCGGGCTTGTCCGGGCGGAAGCCGGAGTCGATGAACACCTTCTCGATGTGGTGCCCCTGGATCGGGTCGAGCATCAGGTTGGCGAGATCGAGCCAGACGTCATCCTCGTCCGTGTCGCCGATCAGGAAGCCGTGATCGATCAACCACGACGCGCCCCGGGAGCCAAACCCTCGGATGACGAAGTAGAGGCCGCGTTTCTGCACATCGACGCCCATCGCGAGCCGCAACACGCCGGACGGGAGGTCTCCGGGGCCGTAGTCACCACGGTGCTTCAGGAGCGCCTGCCAGTCGGGCATATCGCCGCTGACGAAGGGAGAATAGACCTCGCCGAAGTTGGCGTTCACGGCCGTCTGGCGCTTGTCCTCTTCGCCTGACATCTCGGCCTTCACCAGCCGCTCCGCGCGCTCGCCCCAGCTGACGAATGGCGAGGCGAGCCCGCTCGACCATTGGCTATATGTTCTGTTCTCCGGAACGTTGCGGCCCGCCTTTGCCTCTTCGATGGTCTGGCCTGGTGCGATCAAAAACCCGCCCGTGTTCATCCGCGCCCTCACCGAGCCCTGCGCGTCGTCCTCGATGATGCAGCCGTTGTGCGGGCAGAGGAGATAGGCGGTCTTCGCCGCCTGTACCGGGGCCGATCCTGGTGCCCAATTCAGGTGCTTTCGCATCGGGATGAACGGGACACCGCAGTGCGGGCACGGCCACGCCCAGTGATGCCGGGTCCCTTCTTGAAAGAGCCGCCAGATCGGACTTTCAATCTCGACCGGGTCGCCGATCGCGAAGAACTCCAAGGTGATCCGATTGCCATCCCCGTCGGTCCCGGCCGCGATCTCTTCGGTTTCGACCACGCCTTGTCCGGGCGTCGAGGTGATGATGGTGCAGAAGTCGGCGTAGGTGTCCCCACGGGCTTCGACCAAGCCGAGGGGGTCACCCTGGCCGCGAATGTTCTTCAGCATTTCGTCGTATTCATCCACGATGGCGAACCCCGCTGGATCTGATTTCAGGGAAGTGGAGGAGGCCGCAGAGGCGAGGCGCACCCGCACGCCGGCGACCGTCTTAAGGGTTTTCTTCTCGCGCCGGCCGCGCACCAGTTTGCTGGTGAGGCCTGCACTCTCATCGATCATGCGCCGCAGCCGGGGCTCGAACTGGTCCCGATTGAACTCGGCCGAGGGTCCGACATAGAGGATCGGGGTCGGTCGCTGGTCGAGGCGCTGGCCGATCACATCGAGGACGGTGTCGGTCTTGCCTGTCTGAGCCCCAGTGACGCCGACAACGCGCCGGTAGAGCCCAGACACGGCCGCTCGGCCGAGGGGGACCATCGAAGGCGACAGATATGGGTTGCGCGGGCCCGGCAAGCCCGTCTCGGGCCCGTAAACGCGGTTGGCCTGCGCCCATGCGTCCGGTGTGGTCAGGGCAGGGGCCCGGATCAGGTCCCCGAACCGACGCATCAGGCTTGGGCCGGGATCCTTCGTCTGGTCGAACATCGATCCGTCCCACCTATCAAGCAGCGTCCACGTCGCCGGCTTCCAACGCCGCCGCCTTTTGGTCCATCGCATCGGCGATCTCGTTCAGCGCATCGACCACGAGCCCTTCGAACTTTCGCCGCTCCTCCACCTCTCGGGTGAACGCCGGGGGGATCGCCATAAGTTTGGCACGCATCTCGGCGGCGGCCGTGTCCAGCACCAGCCGCGCATCATCCAGCGGAACCAGTTCGCGGCGCTCGGCCCTCAGCTGCAGATCGAGGCGCTCGGCCCGAATGTCCTGGATGCGTGTGTGAGCGGCGCTCTTGGTGCTGCGGCGCTCCTCGTCCTTGAGGAACCGGATGTGGCCTTGAACCACCGATACGAGGTTCCAGCGACCGCGATCCAGCTTCTGGATGTACCCCTCCTTGGCGAGGCGTCCCAACCACGCCTCGGAGACCATAAGAAGCTTCGCCGCTTGCGCCGTCGTGATGACCCCGGCCGGAAGCTCGTCACCCACCTCAACCATCGCTCCGTGCCTCCTGCACCTCTGCGAAGGTCCGGTCCTCGTCGAGAAGCACCGCCGCCTTCCCGGTGAAGTCCTGCCAGCGCATCACCGCGACATCGACATAAGCTGGGGAGAGCTCCATCGCGTAGACCCGCCGCGCCTCGATCTCGCCGGCGATGATCGTTGTGCCGGAGCCCGAGAACGGCTCGTAGACCGCATCGCCCTCGACCGAGTTGTTCGCGATCGGCCGACGCATGCACTCGACCGGTTTCTGCGTTCCGTGTGCCGTTTCGGCGTCCTGATCACGGTTGGGGATCTCCCAGACGGTCGTCTGGGTGTGGTCGCCAGACCAATGCCCTTTGCCGCCAGTCCTCACCGCGTAGAAGCAGGGCTCGTGGCGCCAATGGTAGTGACCCCGCGAGAGCACCATACGGTCTTTCACCCAAACGATTTGCGAGCGAACCTCAAATTCACAGGCGGAGAGGCTTTCGGCAACGGTAGCGGCGTGAAGCGCCCCATGCCAGACATAGGCGACATCACCGGGGAACAGGGCCCAGGCCTTTCGCCAGTCGGCGCGGTCGTCGTTGAGGACCTTGCCGGTGCGCCGCGTTTGGGACGCGCCTACGCCGTTCCGCCATCCCGGGTCATAGTCCACGCCGTACGGCGGGTCGGTGACCATCAGGTGGGGCAGGGCGCCGTCGAGCAGCCGATCGACGTCCTCAGCGCGCGTGCTGTCGCCGCAGAGCAGCCTGTGGTCACCAAGGACCCAGAGGTCACCCGGACGCGAGACGGGGTCCACAGGCGGCTCAGGCGTGCGCTCCTCGGCGCCCTCGATGCCGTCCAGGGCCCGTGCGAAGGCTCGAGTTCCTTATCGCTGAACCCCAGGACAGGTGCCGCCTCATCAGCCAGATCGAGCAGGTCGCCGATCTCGATCTTCAAGAGGTCGTCGTCCCAGCCCGAATTGGCTGCGATCTTGTTGTCGGCGAGGGTGTAGGCGCGCCGCTGCGCTTCCGTCCAGGCCGAGCAGTCGATCACCGGGACGTAGCCTGCGGGAAGCACCTTGCCGTTGGGCAGGCGGACGTCCTCCTCGGCGTCCAGCATCTGCTCAACCGCCATGTGCCGCCCGTGGCCGGCCGCGATCACGCCGCCGTCGTCGAGGTCAGCAAGGATCGGGTTGGTGAAGCCGAAGGCACGGATCGAGGCCTTGATCTCTTCGATCTGGTCCTGCGGATGCGTCCGCGCGTTGCGCTCGTACGGAGCAAGGCAAGTCAACCGGACCAGCCCGACGGTGATGCTGGCCGCTTCCTCAATCTCAGTGATCTGTTGTCCCATCGTCCCGGCCCCAATCTCGTTTTGTTCTCCAAAGAGAATCACAGAATGTTCTCATTTTCAATGCGGTGCGGGGGCAGGCCTTGGGAGGCTCGGAGAAGCAGTCGGAAGGATGAAGCGACCGCAGAACCCGAAATCGCTTCGTTGGACCCCGGGTCATGCAAAATCAGTGGGTTAGGGGTCGAGTTTCTAAACTAAACTGGGATTTTCGATTTCTGAAAAACACCCAAATATCGGGCTGCGGCGCCTGCGCACCTCCAAAATGCCCCGGAAGGGACCCAACTGGGGACATACCCAAGCAGACACTGCTAATTCTCTGGACAACGTGAACGCCAAGAGACTCGATCTCCAGTCCGCAAGCCAAGTTGGACCGGTAATCACTACACACCAAAGACGACTGCTGCGACGACAACCGGCAACTCTGCAGCGAATTCACCTGTCCTGCGGCGTCGCCCGGCTCGCTCCGCCGGTTGAGTCAACGGCGCCACCATGCTCCGTGCCAACATCCCCAACGAACCCGCATTCAATAGAAGGCCAGTTGCCTTAGTAGTTGGATCTATCAGGCGGCAGGACCTGTGGTCTGGGCCTTTTGTCAGACGGGTTTAAGCGCCGCGCCGATCCAACGGCCGTCCCCAGCGAGTTCCGCGGTGGTTTCCATCAACAGGTCATGTATTGCGGCAACAGCGCTGCTTCGAGTCCATCCATCATTGCGGGCGATGTACACGGTGCGACGGAACTCCGCGCTGGTGAAATCCCTGCTTTCTAACAGGTCCGCGAATGTCTGCAGTGCGGCCGCGACCGCATGGCGGGGCAGGATCGAGCATCCCGTGCCGAGTGCCACGAGATTCAGGATGTTCGCGTAGGAATCGATTTCGATGTCCGGCGCGAGCGGAGGTTCACTCGGCCCGGAGGCCTGGTCGATCACCTTGCGTAATCCGTGTCTGGCGGTCGGCAGGATCAAGCGTTGACCGCGCATGTCCGCGAGCGCCACATCCGGCTTCCCGAATGTCCCCGCAGGCGCGACGGCGACGAGTTCCTCGTCGAGGAGCGGTTCGCTTTCCAGACCGGGCTCGTCCGGCGGTTCGTACAGCAGCGCCAGGTCGATCCGCTGATCGCGGAGCCACTCCAGGACGAAACCGCTCATCGCCTCGGCGATCTGGACCCGGACCCGGGGGAACCGCGCCTGCGCGGCGGTGATCAGCGGCACCGCGAGGATCTCGCTGAGTGTCCCCGGCAAGCCCACGCGGACATCGCCGCGCGGCTCACTGCCGAGCGAACTCACCTCATCCCTGATCCGGGCGAATTCGTCGAGGATCCGGCGTGCCCGGAGCGCAAGCAGCGCGCCCGCCTCCGTCGGGGCGACCCCGCCGGGGTGGCGGACGAGTAAAGTGGTTCCAAGGGCCTCTTCCATGTTGCGGACATGGATCGACAGGGCTGGTTGCGCGACATTCAGGCGGGCGGCTGCCCGGGAGAAAGAGCCGGCCTCGACGATCGCGAGGAAGTACCGAAGCTGTCGCAAGTCCATTCGGGGGAGCCCGTTCAGAGAGTCCTGCAATAATATTTAACTATGGGGAGTAGTCAAAACATATATTGGAAATATGGGAGGATCTGCGCTTCACATTGGGGCAAGCGGCCGGCTGGACCTGTGGTAGCGACCAACGCGAAGCGAGAGAACATGGCAGAAGACGAACATCAGAGCATCCGTGACGCCGTGCGCGCGTTGTGCGAGACGTTTCCGCCCGAGTACCATCGCGAAATTGACGAGACGCGCGCCTATCCGGATGCCTTTGTGAAAGCGCTGACCGAGGCGGGCTGGATGTCGGCTCTGATCCCGGAAGAATATGGCGGGGCCGGACTGGGATTGACCGAGGCCTCGGTTATCATGGAGGAAATCAACCGCGCAGGCGGTAACTCGGGCGCCTGTCACGGGCAGATGTACAACATGAACACGCTGGTGCGGCATGGCTCCGAGGAGCAGCGCCGGACCTACCTGCCGCGCATCGCCGAGGGCGAACTGCGGCTCCAGTCGATGGCCGTGACCGAACCGACGACGGGCACGGACACCACCAAGACCAAGACCACGGCCACGCGCAAGGGCGACCGCTATGTGATCAACGGTCAGAAGGTCTGGATCAGCCGGGTTCAGCATTCCGACCTGATGATCCTGCTGGCGCGCACAACCCCGCTGGCCGAGGTGCGCCGGAAATCGGAAGGCATGTCGATCTTCATCGTCGACGTGAAGGCGGCGCTGGATAACGGCATGACCGTGCGGCCGATCCGGAACATGGTGAACCACGAGACCAACGAACTGTTCTTCGACAACCTCGAGATTCCGGCCGAAAACCTGATCGGCGAGGAAGGGCAGGGGTTTCGCTATATCCTCACCGGGCTAAATGCGGAGCGGATCCTGATCGCGGCGGAATGCATCGGCGACGGCTACTGGTTCACCGACAAGGCGACACAATATGCGCGCGACCGCAAGGTTTTCGCCCGGCCGATCGGCCAGAACCAGGGGGTGCAGTTCCCGATCGCCGAATCCTACATCGAGATCGAGGCGGCGAACCTGATGCGCTACGAGGCCTGCCGGCGCTATGACGCAGGCGAGGCCTGTGGCGCGCAGGCCAACATGGCCAAGTATCTCGCCGCGAAAGCCTCCTGGGAGGCGGCGAACAACTGCCTTCAGTTCCATGGCGGGTTCGGCTTTGCGGCCGAATACGATATCGAGCGCAAGTTCCGCGAAACCCGGCTCTATCAGGTCGCACCGATTTCGACCAACCTGATCCTGAGCCACATTGCCGAGCACGAACTTGGCCTGCCGAGGTCTTTCTGATGACACCGCTTCCCCTCGAAGGCATCACTGTCGTTGCCATCGAACAGGCCGTGGCTGCTCCGTTCGCCAGCGGCCGTCTCGCCGATGCCGGGGCCAGAGTTGTCAAGATCGAGCGGCCCGAGGGCGACTTTTCGCGCGCCTACGACGCCGCGGCCGCGGGACAGAGCAGCTATTTTGTCTGGCTCAACCGGGGCAAGCATTCGGTGGTGCTGGATCTTACGTCGCCGGAGGGAAAGGCGCGCCTGGAAGACCTCGTGTCTGGGGCGGACGTGGTGCTCCAGAACCTCAGGCGCGGCGCACTGTCGCGGCTCGGTTTCGACCCCGCCCGCCTACGGCGGGACTATCCCGGTCTCATCATCTGTTCGATCACCGGCTACGGCCAGGAGGGCCCGATGGCCGACCGCAAGGCCTATGATCTGCTGATCCAGGCGGAAACCGGTCTCACCTCGGTGACGGGCGGGCCGGACGGCCCCTCCCGGGTGGGGATCTCGGTGGTGGACATTGCCACCGGCGCGACCGCTCACGCGGCCATTCTCGAAGCCCTGATCCGACGGGGGAAGACCGGGCAGGGCGCGGAGATTTCGGTGTCGATGTTCGACGTGATGGCGGAATGGATGACCGTTCCGCTCCTCAACCACGAAGCAGGGAACACGCCGCAGCGCATGGGACTCGCGCACCCGTCGATCGCGCCATACGGTGTGTTTGCGACCCGCGATGGCGGGCAGATACTGCTTGCGATTCAGAGCGACCGGGAATGGGTGTCGCTGGTGGAACAGGTGGTCCATTCGCCGGAGCTCGCCCAAGATCCGAGATTTTCGACCAATGTCGCGCGGGTGGCGAACCGCCAGGATACCGATGCCCATGTCGCGCAGGCCCTCGTGGCCCTCGACCGATCCGAAGCGATCGCGGCGCTCGACGCAGCGACGATCGCCTTCGCCCTGGTCAACGACATGGACGGGCTGGGCGCCCATCCCCATCTGCGCCGGATGAACGTCGACACGCCGAATGGGCCGGTCTCGTTGCCCGCGCCGGCGCCGATCTTCTCCGGCGAGACGCGGGCATTCGGTCCGGTCCCGGCGCTGGGCAGTGCAGGGGCGGATGCCCATGATTGACATGGAGCATCTCGCGCAATGGATCGGGCGCGAGGATCACGGCGCCGAGACCCTGACGCCGGAACTCGCGGCGCGGTTTGCCCGCACACTGGACCGTGAGAGCGAGACCGGGCCGGGGGCGGTCGCGCCCCTGCTCATCCACCTCTGCCTGGCACAGCCGGTGGTGGCCACGGCGGAATTGGCCGCGGATGGCCATCTCGAGAGGGGCGGTTTCCTGCCGCCGGTGCCGTTGCCGCGGCGGATGTGGGCCGGCGGAGCGTTTGACTTCTCCGACGAGCTGCGGATCGGTGACCGGATCGCGCGCCGTTCGGTGATCGAGGCCGTCAAGGCCAAGACCGGCCGGAGCGGGTCGCTATGCTTCGTCACCGTAAAGCACCATTTCTCGCGCGAAGGCGAGACCGTGCTGACCGAACGGCAGGATATCGTCTACCGGGATGCGGGAGAGGCAGCCTCGCGTCCGGCGCCGCCCCGGGCGCCGATCGGGTCCGACACCAGAACCATCGTCCCGAGCGCGCCGCTACTGTTTCGCTATTCGGCGCTGACCTTCAACGCCCACAGGATCCACTACGACGCCCCCTATGCCCGCGAGGTCGAGGGCTATCCCGGCTTGGTGGTGCACGGGCCGTTGCAGGCGACCCTGCTGGTCCAGTTCGCCGCCGATCTCGCTGGCCGGCGCCCGACGAGGTTTGCGTTCCGCAGCAACGCGCCGGTATTCGACACCGGGATTGTCGAGCTTCATGCGCGTGAGGAGGGCGAGAGCTTACGCCTCTGGACCGCGCAGACAGGCGGCCCGGTCGCGATGGAGGCAGAGGCGACATGGTGAGCCTTGCCGGGATGCGCGCGCCCCTCTTCGTGCCGGCGACCCGGCCCGACCGCTTTGCCAAGGCGGCGGCAAGCGAAGCGGACGGGATCATCCTCGATCTCGAGGATGCCGTCGGCCCCCGCGAAAAGGACGCTGCGCGGGACAACCTGGCCACGGGATTTGCGGATGTGCCCGTACTGGTCCGGGTGAACGGCGCCGGGACACCTTGGCATGACGCGGACCTCGACGCCGTGCGCAACATCGGTGGAGCCGGCGTGCTGCTGCCAAAGGCCGAGAGATGGCAAGATACCGCAACGGCGCTCCGGGCCCTGGAGGGAATTCCGGTTGTCGCCCTGATCGAAACTGCGGCGGGTTTGGCGCGCGCGCGCACCATCGCACGGTTGCCCGGTGTCGTGCGGCTGGCTTTCGGTTCGATCGACTACTGCGCCGATCTCGGCTGTGACCATGTGCGTGACGCGCTGCTTTCGGCGCGTGCCGAACTCGTCCTAGCCTCGCGTCTCGCGGGGCTTGCCCCGCCGCTCGATGGGGTTACAACGTCGCTGAACGATCCCGGTGCGGCAGCGGACGATTCGGCCCACGCGCGGTCGCTCGGGATGACCGGAAAGCTGTGCATCCATCCGCGCCAGGTGGCGCAGGTGATGCGCGCCTTTGCGCCGAGCGATGACCAGATCGCCTGGGCCCGCAAGATGGTGGACGCGCAGGCCGAAGGCGCACATCAGGTCGATGGCGTCATGGTCGACGCGCCGGTGCGTGCCCGCGCCCGTGCGATTCTGGCTGCCGTGCGGCCTTGAGCGTCGGGTTGACTTCCTCCGCCGTGCGCGCTGAGAGATCGCGGCAGACTTCGCGGAAGATGTTCTGGACGACCTGCTGGGTCTCGGTGTAGCGCCGTTCGCTCATCCAGATCAGCCCGAGCCGGATCATCACTTCCGGCATTGGCAGAGGCAGGATCGACAGCAAGCCCAGGTCGCGGAAATGCTGCGCCAGGGACGACGACAGAAACCCGACCGAGTCGGTGAATTGCAGGGTGCCGATGTTCGACATCGTCGAAACGCTTTCGACCCGCCGCGCCGAGAGCGAGGCGTTTTCCGATGCCAGGATCATGTCGATCGGCATCCGGGTCGAGGCCGTGGTCGGCGGCAGGATCATCGGGAAATGGGCCAGGTCCTCCCAGGTCAGGCGGTCGACCCGTTCGAGTGGGTGGCCGCGCCGGACGGCCGGCACTATCGGGTCTTCGAGCAGAAGTTCGGAGCCAAACTCGATCGGCATCGGCGAATGGGGCAGGATACCCAAGGCATAGTCGATATCGCCCGCGCGCAGGGCGGGGAGCAGGGTGTCCATGGTGCCCTCGAGCACCCGGATGCTGGTGGCCGAAGCGATCCCCTCGATCCGGGCGATGAACCGCGGCACGACGACGACCGAGGCCGTCGGCAGCACGCCAAGCGTGATCCGCCCGATCCGGCTCTCGTTGATCTCGAGCAACTCGCATTGTGCGTCATGGATCTGCGATAGAACCTCGCGCGCATGACGGATCATCGAGCTGCCGAGCATGGTCGGTTCCATCCCGCGATTCGTCCGGTGGAACAGCTTGATGCCCATGCCGCTCTCCATCATCGCCAATGTCTTGGAGACCGCCGGCTGGGTGACGTTCATGTAGGCCGCGACCCGTTTGACATTGCGGTGATCGTCCAACGCGACGAGCAGCCGCAAATGCCGCAAGTTCAAGTGTCCGCGGAAGTAACTGTCTATTTTTCCGGACAAAATTCGACCTCCAGCAGGGACGGCTTGATATAACCTTTAGGTAAATGCAGTCGGCTCGCAATGTCAATTGACTTATGTTGGGCTTGGGCGATGCTCTGCGGGTCGGAACAAAAGACATGCCGACGGCCATTCAGGGAGATGATGAATGCTCAAACCGACCCGAGGAATCCTGGCGACCGCGGCGGCCACCTGTGCGCTGCTCGCCAGTGCCGCGACCGCTCAGGATTCGTGGTTTCCGCTCACGGTGAATGCGACCGACAAAGCCGGGACGACGACCCAGGTCGATTACGTCCCGCTCAGCGCGTCGGAGACCGCGAGCGAGGCCTGGGACTTGTGTGTGTCGTTCCCCCACATGAAGGACGCGTTCTTCATCGCGGCGAACTACGGCATGGTCGAGGAAGCCAAGAAGCTCGGCGTCAACGTGCTGACGATGGATGCCGGCGGCTACGGCCAGCTCGCCAACCAGATTAGCCAGATTGAAAACTGTGTCGCCGGAGGTGCAGATGCGGTGCTGATGGTGGCGATCGCAGCCGACGGCATGAACAACCTTCTGGCCGAACTCGAAGCCAAGAACATCCCAGTCATCGACATCGTCAACGGGGTCAACAGCGACAAGGTGGCCGCGCGGGTGCTGACCAGCCCTTACGACGAGGGTCTGCGCGCCGGGCAGTACCTGGCCCAGAAGCATCCTGCCGGGTCCGATCCTGTCAACGTCGCCTGGCTTCCGGGCCCGGCGGGGGCCGGCTTCGTCGTCGCTTTCGACGGCGGTTTCAAGGCCGGGATCGAGGGCAGCGCCGTCAACGTGATCGAGACCAAGCACGGCGACGTCGGCAAGGAAGTCCAGGCGCGGCTGGTCGAAGACATTCTCCAGGCGCATGACGACGTGGATTACATCGTCGGGACGGCGGTGATGGCAGAGGCGGCGGTCCCGCTGCTCAAGGCGCGGGGCGTGGCCGACGAGGTCGACCTGGTGTCGGTCTACATGCTGCCGGGTGTCTACGAGCACCTCAAGACCGGCGATGTCGCTGCGGCCGGCGTGGCGCCGATCACGCTCACGGGGCGGATCATGGTCGACCAGGCGGTGCGGGTGCTCGAAGGCAAGCAGGAGCACTTCACCATCGGGACTCTCGGGCAGGTCTACACCGGCGACGACATTGCGTCGCTCAACCGAGATGACGTGATGGCGCCGCCGAGCTATCGGCCGGTGTTCAATTTCACCAACTGATCCCAACGCACGCGCGAGTCCGGTTTCGAGGTTCGAAATGAACGTCCCAATGCCCACCACGTCGTCGACTGACCAGTTTGCCTCGAGAGTTGACGCACCGGTCCTGCGCGTGCGCGAAATCACCAAGCGCTATGGCAAGAACATTGCCCTAGCGCCCGTCAGCCTCGATTTCCGCCCCGGCGAGGTGCATGTGCTCTTTGGAGAGACCGGGGCGGGGAAATCGACGCTGATCTCGATGCTGGCCGGGGCCAACACGCCGTCGGGTGGTACGATCGAAACCGACGGCTGGTCGGGTTCCTTCGCCTCGGTCGGCGAAGCGCGTGCGCGCGGCGTTCGCGCGGTGTTTCAGGAATTCTCCCTCATCCCCTACCAGAGCGTCGCCGAGAACATCATGGTGGGCGAGGAGCCGCTCAACCGCTTCGGGCTGTTCTCGCGCGCGATGGCTCGGGCCGAGGCACGTCGGCTGATCGACGAATTCGGTTTCGATCTCGACCCCGACGCGCGGGTGATCTCGCTGACGCGGGCAAACAGCAGATGGTCGAGATCTGCAAGGCGCTCCGCCAGCGGCCGCGCCTGCTCATCCTCGACGAACCGACGGCGTCGCTGTCGGAACACGATTCACAGATCCTGCTCGACCTGGTGCGCCGGCTGAAGGCGCAGGGCACGGCGATCATCTATGTGACACACCGGATGCACGAGATCCCCGCCATCGGCGATCGGGTCACCGTGCTGCGCGATGGCCAGCTGATCGACACGGTGCCCGCGGACACACCGGAAGACGACCTCATCCGATTGATGACCGGGAGGCAGATGTCCAAGGTCTACCCCGAGCCGTGCGCCGATCTGGGCGATGTCCGGCTCAGGATCGACAACGTCACCACGGCGCGCCAGAGCGGACATGTGCAGGTGAAAGGCGCGAGCCTCACCGTGCGCGCGGGCGAGATCGTCGGCATCGCCGGGCTCGTGGGTTGCGGCAAAAGCGAGCTGGCACAGGCGGCGTTCGGGCTGCATTTCCTGGAGGAAGGCAGTATCACCGTCGACGGCCGCACCGGTCGTGCCAGCCACCCCTCGGTCGCGATCCGCAACAAGGTCTGGTACCTGCCGTCGGACCGGCGGCTGGACGGGCTGAGCATGATGCGCTCGGCCCGGGAGAACATGGCTCTGTCGTCCTATTGCTTCGGTCCGCTCGAGGGCAACTGGGTAAAGCGGAGCCAGGAAACCAGGATCCTCGAAGAGCTTGCGCGCCACGTCGACTTCGACATCGGCAAGCTCGACGATCCGGTCGCAAGCCTGTCCGGCGGAAACCAGCAGAAGGTTCTGCTGGCCAAGGCGATGGTCCAGGACATCTCCGTCTATGTCCTCGACGAGCCCACGGTGGGTGTCGACATCGGGGCCTGTCTGTCGATCTACCGCGCGCTCGCCGAACTCAGCGCGTCGGGCGCGGCGATCCTGATCGTGTCTTCGAACCTGCCCGAACTGATGGGGCTGACGCATCGGCTGATGGTGATGAGCGATGGCCGCTTCGTCGCCGAGTTTCAGCGCGACGAGTACGACGAACACCGTATCCTTGAACAATTCTTCTGAGGAATGACCCCGTGAGTGACACGACCCCAATCGACATCACCGAGGTGGCCCGGCTCAAGTCCTGGTCCTGGCTGGTTCAGAACCGCCAGTTCATCGCCCTGCCGGCGATGTTCGTCATCGCCATGGTGGTCTTCTCCATCGGCGCCCCGAACTTCCTGACCGCGGACAACTTCAACAACGTCGCGCGTCAGTCAGTGTACCTGCTGATCGTGGCTCTGGGTCAGTTCATCGTGATCGTGAACGGCGGTCTCGATCTGTCGGTCGGCAGCATCGTTTCGCTCACATCGGTCGCCGGGTCGATGGCGATGGCGGCGGTTTACGCGGCCTTTCCCGAAACCCAGTTTCTGGCGCTCGCCGCCGGCCTTGCCATGGGGGCGCTGATCGGCGCCGGTGCGGGGCTCGTGAACGGTTTCGGGGTCAGCTTTCTGCGGATCCCGCCCTTCATGATGACGCTCGGCATGGGCTCGGTGCTGTTCGGGATCACCCTCTTCATCTCGGGCGGGATGCCGATCTACGGCCTGCCGCCGGTGCTGGGCGAATGGTTCGGCTTCGGGCGGTTCCTCGGCTTCCCGATCCCCGCGATCGTGGCGCTCGCCCTGGTGGTGGTGATCTACGTTCTTCTCGAATGGACCCGGTTCGGCCGCCAGCTCTATGCGGCCGGGGGCAATCCGCGCGCGGCAGCCCTGTCGGGCGTGCGCACCGGGCGGGTCACCATCTTCGCCTTCGTGCTCGCGGGACTGCTCTCGGCGCTCTCGGGGCTTCTGCTGACCGCGCGCCTGGGGACCGGCGAAGCCAACATCGGCACCAATCTGCCGCTTGAGTCGATCGCCGCCTGTGTGATTTCCGGCGTCGCGCTTGCGGGCGGCCAGGGGCGGACCTTTGCGGTACTGCTCGGAACCCTTCTGATCATGCTCGTCCAGAACGGGCTCAACCTCATGCAGGTCGGCGCCTACGCCCAGACCATGGCTACCGGCGGCATCCTCATCTTCGCCATGGCGATCGCCCGGCACTGAAACAAATGGGCACAGGCCCGACCGTCCAACAAGGAGAGACTGCAATGAACCAGCAGAAGACCGTGACGAAATCGGAGTTCATTCCGCTGACCGGCAAGGAATATCTGGAGAGCCTCAACGACGGGCGCGAGGTCTGGATCTACGGCAAGCGGGTGGAGAACATTGCCGAGCACCCGGCGTTCCGCAACTCGGCCCGCATGGTGGCGCGGTTCTACGACGCAATGCACGACGAGAAGCTCAAGGACATCCTGACCTGTCCGACGGAGTGGGGCGGCTACACGCACCGCTATTTCCGCGCCCCGAAGTCGGTGGGCGAACAGGTGGCCGCGCGCGACGCCGTGGCTGAATCGCAGCGGATCTCCTATGGCTGGATGGGCCGGTCGCCCGACTACAAGGGCTCGTTCCTCGCCACCCTCGGCGCCAACTCGCAATACTACAAGGGTTACGAGGAAAACGCGCTGCGCTGGTACCGCACGGCGCAGGAGCGCACCTGGTACATCAACCACGCGATCATGAACCCGCCGGTCGACCGCAACGCCTCCAGCGCCGACCAGTCGGACGTCTATGTGCGGGTCGAGAAAGAAACCGATGCCGGCATCTACGTCAGCGGCGCGAAGGTGGTCGCTACCGCCTCTGCGCTGACCAATTACACTTTCGTCGCCCATGCCGGGCAGATCCCGATCAAGGATCCGGCCTATACCCCGGTCTTCATCGTGCCGACCGGCGCGCCCGGGGTGAAGATGGTCTCGCGGATGTCGAACGAACACCGCGCCGCCGTGCTCGGCAGCCCGTTCGACTACCCGCTGTCGTCGCGGATGGACGAAAACGACGCGATCCTGATCCTCGACAACGTCTTCGTGCCCTGGGAAGACGTGTTCATGTATGGCGATCCGGACCTGTCGAACGATTTCGCGCCGGGCTCGGGCTTCAACGCGCGCGCGGCCATGCATGGCTGCACCCGGCTAGCGGTCAAGCTCGACTTCATCACCGGCGCGCTGAAGAAGGCGCTCGACATCAACGGCACGTCGACCTTCCACGGCATCCAGTCGCGTCTTGGCGAAGTCGTCGCCTGGCGCAACACGATGTGGGCGCTGTCGGACGCGATGGCCAAGTCGAATGTCGAGTGGAACGGGATGGTCCAGCCCGATGCGCGTTTCGGCACCGCCTACCGGACCGTTTCGCAGATCGCCTATCCGGCGATCAAGAACATCATCGAGGCGTCGGTGACGTCTGGGCTGATCTACCTCAACAGCCATGCGGACGACTTCAAGAACCCCGAGCTGCGCCCGCATCTCGACCGCTACCTGCGCGGCACCGGCGGCGTCGACGCGGAAGGCCGGGTCAAGCTGATGAAGCTCCTTTGGGATTGCATCGGCACCGAATTCGGTGGCCGCAGCGAGCTTTACGAGATCAACTACCTTGGGTCGAACGACCTGACCCGGCTCCAGAACTACTGGGAAAGCATGAGCCTCGGCGAAATGAAGAAGATGACCGACTTCGTCGATCAGTGCATGTCGGAATATGATCTGAACGGGTGGACCGCCCCCGATCTCATCAACCCCGACGACGTCAGCGTGCTGCGCTGAGCGGCCATAACACTCCAAGGGAGACCGTACATGCCTACAGCCATTGATCTTGCCTACGTGATCTACCAGGCGCCCGACCTCGACCGCATGGAAGACTTCATGCACGATTTCGGCCTACTCACCGCGGAAAAGCGCGACGACGCACTCCTCCTGCGCGGGGGTGGGACCGCTCCGGTCGTGCATGTGACATTCAAGGGCGAAAA
>JAWKXC010000027.1:0-53204 GCA_041397205.1 Paracoccaceae bacterium | reverse complement strand
GGGCGAGGCCCAGCGGTACATCGGCAAGAGCGTGGCGATCTTCACGTCGGCGTCCTTCAGCGCTTTCTTGAAGCTCTTGATCCGGGCCGGGTAGACCCGCGGCCGGCGGAACCACTCGAAGAAGTCCTCGCGGGGAGAAAGCTCGATCCAGTCGTAGCCGAGCTCCTTGACCTTGTGCGGCAGCTCCTCCAGCGACAAATGGCGGTGCATGAACGGGTCGAGTGCGATGCGCATGGGTCTCCTCCTTCCAATCACCCCGGCCGGTCAGCCGAGCGTGACGGCCTTGCCGGTCCTGACGCTCTCGAGCGCGGCGACGGCCAGCTCCAACGCCTTCAGCCCGTCTTCGCCGGTGGTCGGCGGGGTGACCCCCCGGGCGACCGCGTCGACGAAGGCGGCGATCTCGTTCGCATAGGCCGCGACGTAGCGGCTCATGAAGAAGTTGAGCAGCGGGGCCCGCAGGTAGCCGTCGGCATTGGCGATCTCGATCCGGCTTTCGCGGTGGTTCTCGGCAGTCACCGACCCCTTGCTCCCGTGCACCTCGATCCGCTGGTCATAGCCGTAGGTGGCCCGGCGCGTGTTGGTGATGGTGCAGTGCTTGCCCGACGCCGTGGTGAGGATGACGTTGACGCTGTCGTAGTCGCCGAGGCGGCCGATCTCGGGGTCGGTCAGCACCGAGGCCGCGGCCATCACGGTCGTGACCTCCTCGCCGAGCAGCCAACGGGCGACGTCAAAATCGTGGATCGTCATGTCGCGGAAGATCCCGCCCGAGACGCGGATGTAGTCCGCCGGCGGCGGCCCCGGGTCGCGCGAGGTGAGGGTCACCATCTCGACCGCGCCGATCCTGCCGGCGTCGATGGCGGATTTGAGCGCCATGAAATCGGGATCGAAGCGGCGCTGGAAGCCGACCATCAGCGTGCCCTTCTCGGCCGCCACCACGTCGAGCGCCTGCTTCACCCGGGCCACCTCGAGGTCGACCGGCTTTTCGCAGAACACCTTCTTGCCGGCACGCACGAACTGTTCGATCAGGTCGGCATGGGTGTTGGTGGGCGTGCAGATCACCACCGCGTCGACGTCCGCCGCCGCGGCGCAGGCGTCGATCGTGCGGATCTCGCAGCCAAACGCAGCGCGTGCCGCTTCGGCGGCGGTCTCATTCGGCTCGGCGATGGCGACGAGCTCGGCGCCCGGAACGGAGGCAATAGCGCGGGCATGGACCTGGCCGATGCGGCCAGCGCCCAGGACGGCAAACTTCAAGGTCATGGTCGTTTCCTACGGGTAGCGGCGCGCCGCCGGTTGATGAAGGGTGCGTCCCGGCACGGGGCCGGGACGAAGTCTGGAAGGTGCGCCCCGACCCGAGGGCCGGGACGAAGTCTGGAAGGTGCGCCCCGGCCCGAGGGCCGGGACGCGGGGAGGATCAGGCGGCGTCTGTAGCCCTCACCGGTCTTGGCGCCGGTGATGTATTGCACGATGTCCTGCGGGTCGGTCTGGTCCCTGGTCAGGTTGGCGCAGATCCGGCCGCGGCGGAACACCACGATCCGGTCGGCGAGGTCGAAGACCTGACGCATGTTGTGGCTGATGATGATCAGCGGCTGACCGGCCTCCCTTGAGCGTGGATGATGTTTTCCACCATCGCCGTTTCCTGCACCCCGAGGGCGGCCGTCGGCTCGTCCATGATCGTCAGCTTCGCCTGGAAGCTCGCGGTGCGCGCGATCGCCACGCATTGCCGCTGGCCGCCCGACATGTTGCGGATCGTGTTGTTGATGTTGGGGATCTTCACCGCCGTCTTCTCCAGACCCTCGAGGGTGGCCGCGCGCATCGCCTTGTAGTCGAGGATGCGGAACGGCCCGAGCCAGTTGGCCCTGGTCCGTTCGCGTCCGAGGAAGATGTTGTCGGGCACGTCGAGGTCGTCGGCCAGCGCAAGGTCCTGGAACACGGTTTCGATGCCCGCCTCGCGCGCTTCCAGCGGACCGCCGAAATTCACCGGCTTGCCGGCAAAGATGACGTCGCCGCGGGTGCGCTGTTCGACCGCCGTGATCTGGCGCACGAAGGTCGACTTGCCGGCCCCGTTGTCGCCGACGATGGCCACATGCTCGCCGTTGCGAAGCACAAAGTTGGCGTCTTCCAGCGCGTGAACGCCGCCGTAATGCTTGGTGAGGCCGCGGGTTTCGAGGATGATGTCGTTGCTCATGGTCTCTCTCCTTACGACCGGGCCGCGGCGCGGGTCTGGCGCCATTGGTCGAGCACCACGGCCGCCACGATGATCGCGCCCTTGACCATCTCCTGGTAGTAGGCGTCGAGGCGCAGGAAGGTGAAGCCGGAGATGATCACACCGAAGATCAGCGCCCCCAGCACCGTGCCGATCACCGAGCCGCGGCCGCCGTTGAGGCTGACGCCGCCGATGACGGTCATGGCGATGGCGTCGAGCTCGTACATCACCCCCATGCCGGCCTGGGCGGTGAGGTTCTTCGAGGCGAGCACGAGGGCTGCCAGCGCCGCCAGCATGCCGGCGATGACGTAGACCAGCACCTTGTGGCGCTCGACGTTGATCCCCGACATCCGCGCTGCCGCCTCGTTCGAGCCGATGGCGTAGGTGTGCTTGCCGTAGACGGTGTATTTCAGGATCAGCGCGAACAGGATCGAAAGACCGATGAAGACCACGACGGGCATCCAGCCGCCAAGGCCGTTGCCGAGCCAGGTGAACTGCTCCGTCGGGAAAGAGATCGGTCGGCCTTTCGACCACCATTTGGCGGCGCCGCGGGCGGCGACCATCATGCCGAGGGTGGCAATGAACGGCGGGATCCTGGTGTAGGCGATGAGCAGGCCGTTGACGAGGCCGGCGCCGAGACCGATGGCGAGGCCGACGAGGATCGGAACGATCACAGGAAGGTCCATCGCCCAGTCGCCGAAGACCGCCTTGGGGTTCGGGTTGCCGTTCACCGTCGCGGTCTGGGCGAAGGACATCGCCACCATCGCGGTGAGGCCGACGACCGAGCCGGGGCTGAGGTCGATACCGTGACTGATGATGACCTGGGTCGACCCGAGCGCGATGATCCCGATGATCGCCACCTGGAGAATGATGATCTTGAGGCGCGCTTCGTTGAAAATGCTGTCGAAGCGTCCTGAGCTGTCGAACAGGAAGCTTTGGCCCATGATGAAATAGCCCAACGCCTCGAAGATCCCGACGATCAGGATCAGGGCGATGAAGACGTTCAGTTCCGGCGGCCGGTTTCGCTTCTTGGTATCGAAGGCGAGGCCGCCTACCCCGCGCGTGGTGTCAGACATGTCGTGCTCCCTGTCGTTGGCACCATTTCTCTTCGGTGCTCTTGAAGCGGCGCCGGCGGGCGCCGCTTCGTTTTGCCGGTCGGCTCGCAGCCTCTAGTTCTTCGACAGGTAGCCTTCGATGTTCGACGGGATCACCAGCTCGAACGGCACCCAGACGGCATTGCCAACGGTCTCGCCGGCGGCAAGCTTCAGCGCCGCGTCGAGCGCCCCGCCACCCTGGGCGGCCGCGTTCTGGAACACGGTGACGTCGAGGTCGCCGGCCTGCATCGCCACCAGCGCGTCCTGCGTCGCGTCGACCCCGCCGACCTGGACCGAAGCCATGTCGATCCCGGCCGCCTTCATCGCCTGGATCGCCCCGATCGCCATCTCGTCGTTGTTGGCGATGACGCCGTCGAAGGGCTCGCCGGTCGAGAGCCAGTTGGTCATCAGGTCCTGGGCCTCGTCGCGCGACCAGTTGGCGGTCTGCTCGTCGATGATGTTGATGGTCACCGCGCAGCGCCCGTCGGCCATCACGTCGTGAATGTCGGCCGTACGCTGCACCGCGGCCTGGTTCGACAGCTCGCCCATCATCACGTAGGCGTTGACCTCGGTCTTGCCCTCGGCGGCCCAGTTGTCGCACAGCGCGATGGTTTCCTGGGTGCCGCTGTCGACCTCGTTGGAGCCCACGAAGGTCTGGGTCTCCGGCAGCGTGTCGAGGTTGATCGGCTGGCGGTTGACGTAGACCAGCGGCACATTCGCCGCCGCCGCGGCATCGGTCATCGCCTGGGTGGCCGAGGTGTCGACCGGGTTGACGATGATCGCATCGACGCCCGAGGCGATGAAGCTGTTGATCTGGTCGAGCTGCTTGGCGACGTCGTTCTGGCGTCTTCGATCTGGACGTCGACGCCGTCCATGCCGTCGGCGAGTTCCTGGATGCCGTTGCGCAGAACGGTCAGTAGTTGTCGTCGAACAGGGCCATGCTCACACCAACGGTCTCGGACATCGCGGCCGAGCCCATCAGGGTGGCGAACACGGTCGCAGCAACAAAAGTTTTCTTCATGGGTTGGATCTCCTCCCTTGTCGGTGTCCGGCGCACCGTTCCTTTGCCGGAGGCCCTCGCCAGAGCCGGGGCTTTTCACGCGTCGCGTCAGGCGGCTTTCGCCTGCACCTGCGCGGCGATGAAATCCGAAAGATTTCCTGATTTCGGAATAGGGGTCTTCGAGCGCCCAGGTCTCCGGCGAGAAGCATTCGTAGGAGAACACCCCGTCATACCCCAGCGCCAGCAGATTGCGGATCTGCTCGACATTGCCGAGCCGATCCTTGGCGTCGATCAGCACGCGGTGCGAGTCCTGCATCTCTGCGACCGGCACGTTCGGGTCGACCACGGCCGAGACGTGCACGATCCCGGTGTAGTCCGGGCAGTAGGCGCCGCCGCCGGCCAGCGTATGGTGGAACGTGTCGTGCACCAGCTTGTAGCGGTGCTTCGCCTCCAACGCGTCGATCGTGTCCACGAGCCGGATTTCTGCCGCAGTGACGAGACCGCGAAGCCGAGCGGCTCGACCAGCGCGGTCATGTCGGCCGCTTCCAGCAGCGGTAGCGCTTCCTTGAGCGCGAGGCGCAGGTTCGCCTGGCGCTCGCCCTCCCCGGTCTGGGTGCCGTCGTTGCGCGGGATCAGGCTGATCGTCTCGGCACCCGCAGCCTTGGCGAAGGTGACGAGATCGCGCACTTCCTGCGCGATTCCGGGGACCAGGTGTTGAACGGATAGACCTGGCTCAGCCCGACCAGCCGAAGCCCCCTCGACCGCGCCAGCGCGCCCGCGTCCCCCGGGTCCATCCCGTCGAACAGCGGCAGGTCGATGTCGTTGCGCACTTCGACGCCCACACATCCCAGCTTCACGGCCAGGTCGAGAAAATCCTCGTAGCCCAGATTGGGCGTCGTCATGTGGTTCAGGGCCCACTTCATCGCGCTGTCCTCCCAATGGCCGTGGTGTCGCGGCAAAGCGCCCGGCGAGTGCGGTGGAACTTGGCGTGCGAACCCGGATTCGGTCAATCCGGACCCATCACGATTCTCTCACGCGCGATAGAACCGCTACCATATATTGATGATAGAATAATATCAGTTGATCGATTCCGAGATGTAGAGACGCGGCTCCAGGAAGTGTTGTCCCGGGGCATCGCTCGGCCCCTTGTCAACGACCTTGACCATGTAGTCGACGAGCGCGGCGCAAAGCTCGGCCAGCGGCGTGGAAATCACCATCGTCACATATTGATCGGAAAGACCATCGCGGCTGTCGGAGATCAGCTCATTGACGACCAGCCTGACCTTGCCGGGGTTCCGGGCCTCGCGCAGGGCCGCAATGGCCCCTTCCATTCCGCCGCCGGCGACGTAGATGCCGGCGAGATCGGGGTGGCGGTGCAGAAGGTCCAGCGTCGCTTCGTAGGTGATCTGGCGGGTCTCGAGGTTGACCAGCGTATCGAGCACCGTGAACCCCGGCGCGGATTCGCGGAAATAGGACCGAAAGCCGGTTTCGCGCAACTCGTGGCCGTGCCACCGGTTGCCGCCGACGAACACGGCGACCTTGCCCGAGGCCCGCGACGTCATGGCGATCATCGAAGCGGCGATGCGCCCGACCTTGAGATTATTGAGCCCGAGATAGTTCTCGCGCACGCCCTGGCCAAAATCGTTGAGCAGCGAAAAGCACGGCACGCCGCCCGCCTTGAGCCTCTCGACGGCCGTGCTCACGCTGTGGTGGTTCACGGCGGAGCTGGCGATCGCATCGACCTTGGCCCCGAGCTCCTGCATCAACCTGGAAAAATCCTCCGGGTTCTGCCCCGGCGAAAACCGGATCGTCGCACGCCCGCGGATGTCGCGCCGCGCGGACACGGCGCGCTCGATCTCGCGGGCGAAATCCTGGTAGAACTCCTGCTTCTGCTTGTGCAGAACGAACCCGAAATGCATCTCGGGGATCTCGATCGAGAGCCGATTGTCGATCAGACCCTTGGCGTGGTAGCCGATCCGGTGCGCCGCCTCCGCCACCCTGCGCGCGGTTTCCTCGCGAACCTTCGAGCGCCCGTTCAGAACCCGGTCGACCGTGGCCACCCCCACGCCGGCCTCCCGGGCCAGGTCAGTCATCGTCGGCCGCCGCGCCATGCGTCTCTCCATGATAGGATTTCATCTGATGAGTCACCACAGAATGATGGATTCTGAGTGAATTTCAAGACCGCGGGCTTTGCAGGAGTCGGATTCGCCGAGGCACTCCGGCGTCGCTGAAACGCCGCCGCTTTCGGGGAGAACCAGACCGGAAAGCGTGACGGTTCCCTGCGCGGATGCCGCGCGCGGTCGAGGTCGGTCTTGCCGCGGCCGAGCGGTATCAGACCGACATCCCCCGCAGGCAGCTGAAGGCGCTGATGACGGGCGGCGCCATTCTGGCTCGGCATTTGCGTATTCTACGGCGCGGCGATGGGTTCGCGCCGGCACCTCGCCGGGCACGGCACCGCCTTCACGACCCGCTGGATACACGACCAGCTCTCCCGGTCGAGACCTTTTCACCGTTCCGGGGCATCCGCATGTCGAGAAGCTTCGGATCCAGCCCGGCGAGCGGCACCGGCACCGCGCCAAGGACGACGAGGCCGGACGAGGCGTTGTCGGCCACGGGGTCGGCAAAGCGGATGTCCCTGCCGGCGATCCGGCTGTCGACCACTTCGATCGCCGGCAGGACGAAATCGACCGCGCGGATCAGCTCGGTGAGGGTTCAATCGGGGCCGGTCAGCCCGGCACGGCAAGGTATCCGCTGGCGGCGGCGATGAACCGGTCGGGGCGCAGCGCCACCCCCTCGCCGCCGTGGCCCGCGAGCCAGGCGATCAGTGTGCCGTCGATGTCGATCACGTCTACCTCGCTGGCCGCAGCCAGGTCGGCGGAGCGCAGCGCGACGAAGCGCGCTCCGAGCGCTTCCCAGCGTGCTTTCTCGACGGCGCTGAGCTTCTCCGCCGGATCGCAATCGACGCCGAGCACGACGAAGTCGGGGCCGAGCAGCACTTCCAAACATTGGTTGCCCATCGACAGCGCGACATCGGCCACCGGGCGCTCGCGGTCCGACCAGAAGGTGGGCACGTGGCGCTCGGGCCACCACCGCTTCACCCCCGCGTCGATCACGATCCAGCGGGTTTCCAGCGTGTCGCCCAGCAGCTGGATGCCGAGCCCTGCGCGGGTGCGGCTCGAGCCACCGTCGCAGGCGAGCACGTCGCGCACCCGCCGGGTCCCGGTCGCGCCGGTGGCGAGATCCTTCACGGTCGGCGTCACCCCGGCGTCGTCCTGCGCCACCTGCGTGACCTCGGCGCCGCAGCGCACCGATACGCTGTGGAACTGCGCGGCGCCTTCGCGCAGGGTCTTTTCCGTTTCCGGCTTGCAGATCGCATGCGAGCGGGCGTGGCCCATGTCGGAGGGCGGAAAGCCCATCCGCATCAACGGGTTGCCGGCATAGTTGATCCAGCGCAGCGAATGCGTCACGTCCATACCCTCTTTCAGGGCATCGTCGAGCCCGCCCCCTTGGAAACGGCGCATCGTCCGGTCGTTGACGGTGATGGCCAGGGCCCGCGGATAGATATCGGCGTCGCGCTCGATCGCGAGCACCGACATCGCCGCGGGAGGTCGGATCCACCTCGGCCGCTGCCTTCACTGGGGCGTTCAAACGCGAAGTTGGCCAGACCCGGGCCACTGGCGCCGCGTGCCGCCCGGCCCTCGTTGACCCCGACCGGGGTTCGTGCCCCTCGACGGATCGGCGGCCCGGCTACTGGCACCACCGCCGGATAGTCGCGCGGAACCTGGCATAGGCCTCGTCGAAGGCCGCGCGCAATCCGGGCACGGGGGCGACGACCTCGCCCGCGGCCGGCGGCTCCAGCGGTCTCTTCGACGCTGGCGCCCATCGCCGCCGTCATCCTCAGCCGCGCCGCGCCGAGCGCCGCACCGAACTCGCCGGCACGCGGCAGCGTCAGGGCACGTCCAGCACGGTCGCGATCAATTTCAGCCAGTAGCGCGACGGCCGCCGCCGATCGCCAGTACCTGGTCGAAATGCGCCCCGGTCGACTTCAGCGCCTCGGCGTGAATCCCGGAGCCCGAAGGCCACGCCTTCGAGCACCGCGCGGGTGACGTCTATGAGCCCGGTGTCGGTGCCGGGGCCCGGCCTGGTGCCGTGATGTCGGCATCGTTATGGGGTGTCCGTTCGCCCCGAGAGATAGGTGGTGAACCGCACCCGGCCCGGTCCCTTCAGGGCTCGTCGCCGAGCGGCGCGGTGAGGTCGGCTGCCGGGTTCCGACGATCTTCACAGCCGAGACTGTCATCGCCGAGAGCATCACCCCATCTGGTACCAGCGCCCGGGAATGGCGTGGCAGAAGGTGTGGATCGCCGTTTGGCGCCGGGGCGTAGCCGCCGCAAGCCGCGGAGCAGCACGCCGGAGGTTCCGAGCGACACGAAGCCCTGGCCCTCGTTGAGCGCGCCGATGCCGCAGGCTGCGGCGGCGTTGTCGCCGGCGCCGCCGGCCACCACGACCTCGGGTCTGGAGCCCCCAGGCCGCGCGCTTTCCGGGCCTGGAGCCGTCCGGCCGCTTCCAGCCTTTCCGTACCCAGGCGCGGCATTCGATCGGGCCGCAGCGTGCCCGGCCGCCAGAAGCGCCTCCGACCAGGTCCGCGCACCCACGTCGAGCCAGATGCCCGCGCTGTCCGACATGTCGGCGACATAATCGCCGGTCAGGTGGTAGTTGAGGTAGGCCGCGGGCAACAGCACCTGGGCTACGCGCGCCCAGGTCTCGGGCCTGGCGTGCCCGGACCCATTCGAGCTTGGGCGCGGTGAACCCGGAAAGACGATGTTGCCTGAGAGGGCGTGACGCCTCGGTGGCGTCGAGCCGCGCCGCCTCGGCGTGGCTGCGGGTGTCGTTCCACAGGATGCAGGGTGATCACCGCACCGCTCGCGTCGAGCAGCGTGGCACCGTGCATGTGCCCGGCGACGCCGATCCCCTTGACCCCGGCAAAGGCGGGGTACTTGGCACGCATTTCGGCGATCACGGCGTCCAGCGCGGCGATCCAGTCCGCCGGATCCCGTTCCGACCAGCCGGAATGCGACGGAAACTGCATGGTGTTCGGTCGACCCGATCGGCGTGCCGTCGGCGTCAATCAGCAGGGCCCTGAGCCCCGATGTCCCAAGATCAAGACCGAGATAGGTCATCGTCGTTCCCTTCAGAAAGATGTGTCGCGCCGCGCGGGTCTTTTCCGCCCGGCGACACTTTGGTCCGGCTCGGCACTCCCTGCCCGCCCCATGACTTGCTCAGCCCTGGGCGCATCGCCCGCGCCCTTGCCTTTCCCCGACCCCCCGACGTGGCCGTCCGGCTGCCGCGGCCGTCACGCGGCGACACGTGTCATTCAACCCGGTTGCGGACCCGAGAGATAGGCTTTCATCGCCGCTTCGATGCCGTCCGCCCAGATCGTCCCGAGCCATCTGGCAGCGCATCTGCGAAGACCGGCTTGTCGGCGAGGTCGCCGTAGTACTGGCGCATCTCCAGCCAGGCTTTCGATCGTCCTTCTCGCCCGTTTCGCCACTGCGACGAGATCGCCCCAGACCGGATCGTTGGGCTCGATCACCGCGCCGTTTTCGCGGTCCCGTAACATTGCCGGCACCAGGCCGCTCGACCAGCGCGAGGCCCTCGACCGTGCCGGCCGCGACCGCCTCGCGGATCGTCGGGATCACCATGCCCGGTGGCGCGACGCGCCGTCGAAGGCGATGGCGGGCGGTGTCGACGATGGCCGGGTTGGCGAAGCGCTCTTCGATCGCACGGAAATATTGCAGCGGCGTCTTCCCCGACCGGGACAACCAATGGCACGATCCGTCGATCTCGACCTTGCGCAGGAAGGCGCGGATGGTGGTGTGCTGCATGATGTCGGAGACGACCGGGATGTCCATGATCTCGGCAATGTTGGCGAATATCTGGTGACCGGCATTGAGAATGCGGATCTTCTGCATCTCGTAGCCGTGAACATCGTCGGAGAAACTGCACGCCGACCTTCTCCCAGTCGGGTCGCCCCTGGCAGAACCTGTCCTCGATCACCCATTGGCGGAAATTATTATGTGTCACCGGCACCGTGTCGTCGATGCCGAAACTTCCGCGCCAGCGCCAGTTCCTTGGGCCCGGTGGCGGGCACGATGCAGTCGACCATGGCGTTCGGGAAGGTACAGTTGACGTCGATCCAGTCGGCGAGCGCCGGATCGGTGAGCCGGGCGAGCGAGACCACCGTCTGGCGCAGGATCCGGCTGTTGCCCTGCAGGTTGTCGCAGCTCTGGCCGGTGAAGGGGCCGACGCCGCTGTCGCGCCGCATCCTGAGCGCCGCCACCATCGCGCCGAAAGCGGTCTTCGGAGCCTCGGGGTGTGCGGCGTCGTGGACGATGTCGGGGTGTGCGGCGTCGAAGGTTTTGGTGGCCGGGTCGATGTAATAGCCGCCCTCGGTGACGGTGAGTGCCACGGGATGCGGATGTCGGATTGTGCCATGCGGCTGATCAGGGCCGTGTTGCCCTCGGTTACGGGCAGGTAGTCGATCATCGAAGCCGAGCGACCTCGGCCGAGGTTCCCGACGGGTCGAGTTCGATCAGCGTCGAGGCGGTCCTGCGCCGCCAGCTTCAGCCGCTGCGCTTCCGTCGTAGGGCCGCACGCCGGCGCCGATAATGGCTCCAACTTCTGCCAGCCCCTGCTGCATCAGCCGGTGCACAGCCCACGAGACTGGATGCGCGCGGTGGAAGTTGCCGAGCCCGATATGCAGGATCCCCCGGGGTGAGCGACCGGTCGTAGGCCGGGCGGGTCACGTCGTCGGGCAGTTGGCCGAGGGTGGCATTCGAAAGTTTCACCGCCATGGCGAGGCCTTTCCTGTCAGTGTTCTGCGGCCTGGCGTCATTCTCCAAGCGCGCGCAGGGACCGCGACAGCGCCGCCAGGTCGTCGAAGACCGCCTCGGCACCGGCGGACCGGAGCGTCTCGACGTGACTGTCGCGGATCCCGTCGAGATGCGAGCCGCCGACGAAGCCGAAAGCCCGCATGCCGGCGGCCACCGCCCTTGATGCCATGCGGCGAATCCGACCACGATGCAGTCCGCCGGGGCCACGCCCAGATTGCCGGCCGCGAACAGGAACAGATCCGGCGCTGGTTTGTCGTGCCGCACCTGTTCGGCGCTGTATCCGCGGCCGATTTGTAACAGAGATCCGCCAGTCCGGCGTGGTGCAAGGTCTTGCCCATCCGTTCCAGGGAGCCGCCGGTAGCGATCGCCATCGGAACCTCGGCATCGTGCAGCTTCTGAGCAGCGTGGGCGCCGGGGATCTGGTCGAGGCCCGTTCGTGTGGACCGAACAGGCGGCTTTCGATCCGGTGCTGAAAATCCGGTGGGCAGGGCTTTCCCGTGCGGTCGCTGACCCAAGCGCAGATCGCCCCGATGGTGACCCCGAGAAACTCGTGGCGGATCCGGTCGGCGCGCGCATCTTCGATCCCGAGCCCACGCATTTCCGCCGCCACCGCTTCTCGAGCGACAGGGGTTCGCTATCGGCCAGACAGCCATCAAGGTCGAAGATCACGGCAAGAGCCATCGCGCTGAAACCACCTTCAAAAGCCCCCGGACACGGCACCGGAACAGGGACCGCAACGATCCCGCGGGCGGGTCGACCCGTGCCGCACGCCCCGCCGCAACGGCGTCGGTCACCCCAGGCGCATCTCGGTTTTCGTGTCGAACAGGTGAACATCCGCGGCATCGATCAGGAAGCTGATTTCGTCACCCGCTCTGCCTGTACGCGCTCCTGGACCACTGCGGTCAAGAAGCGCCCCGGCGACCTTGGCGAAGACCTGGGTTTCCGACCCGGTCGCCTTCGGTCACCACGACGCGCACCGGTACGCCGCCGGGCCCGATCGCGATATGTTCGGGGCGGATCCCGTAGGTCACATCCTGCCCGTCGACGGCCGGGTTGTCGGGCGTCGGCAGCGCGATGCCCTGCTCGGAAACGAAAAGCTTGCGGCCGTCCTGCACGCGCATCCGGCCCTGGATGAAGTTCATCGACGGCGAGCCGATGAAGCCCGCCACGAAGACATTCTGCGGCCGGTCGTAGAGGTCGAGCGGGGCGCCGATCTGTTCGACCCGGCCGTCGCGCAACACCACGATCTTGTCGGCCATGGTCATCGCCTCGATCTGGTCGTGGGTGACATAGACGATGGTGGTCTTGAGCCGGTGCGCCTCGATCTCGACCCGCATGGTCACGCGCAACTTGGCGTCGAGGTTCGACAGGGGGTTCGTCGAAGAGAAACACCTGCGATCTGCGCACGATCGCGCGGCCCATGGCGACGCGCTGGCGCTGGCCGCCCGAGAGCCACGGATAGCGGTCGAGGTATTTCTCGAGGTCGAGGATCGCCGCGGCGTTGTTCACCTTGGCGTCGATCTCCGCTCTGCGGCCGCTTGGCCATCTTGAGCGGAAAGCCCATGTTCTGGGCCACGGTCTTGTGCGGTAGAGCGCGTAGACTGAACACCATCGCGATGTCGCGCTCCTTGTGGGCGGGACGTCGTTGACCACCCGTCCACCGATCGAGATCGTCCCGGCGCTGATCTCTTCGAGCCCGGCCAGCATCCGCAGCAGGGTCGACTTGCCGCAGCCTCGAGGGCCGACGAGGACGGACGAATTCGCCGTCCCTGATGTCGACGCTCACGTCACGTATGACTCGGCGGCGCCATAGCGCTTGTAGACATTTTCAATTTGCCGTTCGCCACCGTCGCCCTCCCTCTTGCCCGGTGGCCCTGCCCATTGCGGCAGCTCGATCTGCATCTTCCACGTCGGCCGGCGGCATCGACGCGGTGATCCGGAACGCCTTCACGCTTTCGTCGAAGGCGAATTTCCGGGTGATCAGCGGCTTCACGTCGATCGCGCCGGAGCTCAGCATGCTGACGCAGCGCGGGAACACATGGGCGTAGCGGAAGATGTTCTCGACCCGCGCCTCGCGGACCATCGCCGCGCCGGCGTCGTAGGCGATCGGATCGGGCTGACCGCCGATCATCACCACGCAGCCCCCGGCGCGAGCGGTTCGAACACCGCGGCCGCAGCCGCGGTGCTGCCGGTGGCCTGAACAGCACGTCGGCGCCCCAGCCGTCGGTGAAAGCCTTGACCACCTCGGCCACGTTCTCCCTGGTGACATTCACCGGGGTGATCGCGGGGCCTGTGCTCTGGGCGATCTCGAGCTTCTTCTCGGCCAGGTCGGCCACGAAGACGCGGGCACAGCCGGCCGCGAGCGCGCCCAGCGCGGTGACCAGACCGATGGTGCCGGCCCCCAGCACGACGCCGATGTCGCCCGGTTTGATCCTGGCCTTGGTCGCGGCATGGACGCCGACGGCCAGCGGAGCTGACCATCGGGCCGGCCTCGCCGAACGACACGTTGTCGGGCAGCTTGAAGGTGAAGGCCTCGGGATGCACGCAGGTCGGGCGCAGGATCCCGTGCACCGGCGGGTGGCCCAGAACCGCACGCTGGGGTCGATGCTGTACATGCCGAGCTGCGTCGCCTTGCTGTTCGATCGGGGACGCCCGGCTCCATGCAGACCCGGTCGCCCACCGCCAGGTGCGTGAGACCTGCGCGCCGGTCTCGATCACCGTGCCCGAGGCCTCGTGACCAGAGGATCATCGGCGCGTTGACGACGAAGGGGCCGATCCGTCCATGGGGTATAGTAATGCACGTCCGAGCCGCAGATGCCGACGGTGTGGAGCTTCTGATCCGGACGTCGTGCGGCCCGGAGCACCTCGTCCTTGTCGATCGACGTAGTCGCGCAGCGAGAGCCTCGTCTACCTTTTCCAGAACCAGCGATTTCATGACTATCCTTTCCGGATGATGAACACGGCACCGACGACGGAAATCGCGACGGAGATCCAGATCGACAGGCCAAGCGGCCTGCGGAACCGGAGCCAGAACAACGAGAGCGCGACCAGAGCACGACCGAGATGAAGAGGTCGAACCAGGTCTCGATCGGCAGGAAGCCGTGGCGCATCTCGGGGCCGGCGGCAGGTCCTGGACAATGATGACCCCGGGGTCGGTGTCTTTGGAGGTCTCGGCCATGGCTCTATCCTTTCACCGCGCCGAAGGTGAGGCCGGCGACGACAGGCGCTGCACCAGGCCGAAGACGATCAGCGCCGGGGTCACAGCGTGAACACCGAGATCGCGGCCATGATGCCCTATCTGGTGCCGGTGGTGGTGACGTATTCGCTGAGCCCCGTGGTGAGCGTGTGCGCCAGTTGGTCAGCGTCGCGGCCAGGCCAGCAGGTACTCGTTCCAGGCGAAGACCCAGGTCAGGATCAGGGTCACCGCGAGCCCTGGACGGCAGAGCGGGAAACCACTTCGGTGATCACCTTCCAGGCGCTGGCGCTGTCGACATAGGCGGCCTCGTCGAGCTCCCCCTGGGGATGCCGTCGACGGTGGGCTGGAGCGTCCAGATCGCGAACGATGTTGAATGGTGTAGACCAGATCATCCCGATCCTTGTGTCGAGCAGGGTGAAATCGCCGATCCGGTAGACCTGGGTGAGCAGCAGGAACAGGGGCAGCAGGAACACCCGCGGGCGGCGCCATCCGGTTGGTGATGGTCCAGAAGAAGATGCGCTTTCCTTGCCGCCGAGGCTGAACCGCGACAGCGCGTAGACGGCGAAGAAACCGAGCACCGTCGACAGCACCGCGTTTCCGCTCGAGATCACCAGCGAGTTGACCATGTAGCTGCGCAGCAGCCGGTCGTTCAGCACGTCGACATAGTTGTTCCAGTACAGGCTCTCGAGGAGCAGGTCGGGGGTCGAGAACAGCTCGACCGCGGGTTTCACCGAGATCACGAACAGCCAGTAGATCGGGAACAGCGTCACGAAGCTTACGAGCACCCAGATGAAGGTCGAAGCCCAAGGGAATTTGCGTTTCATGCGACTACTTCTTCTTCGAGCTGCGCGGCGCGAGCATGGAGGTGTAGAGCGCCCAACTCAGCACGATGGTGACGTAGAGCACGATCACCGAGATCGCCGAGCCGTAGCCGTAGTTGGTCCGCGGGAAGACCTCCTTGAAGATGTGCACACCGACGTAGCGGGTGGCGGAGCCTGGGCCGCCGCCGGTCAGCATGAACACCTCGTCGACGATCTTGAGCGCGTCCATCAGCCGGATGAACACGGTGGCCAGCACCGCCGGCGCGATCATCGGCAGGGTGATGTGCCAGAAGATCTGGCGCTTGCCGGCGCCGTCGATCTGCGCCTGTTCGAACGGGTCGGCCGGCAACGAGACCAGCGCCGCGATCAGGGTCAGCGTGACCAGCGGCGTCCAGTGCCAGACGTCCATCACCACCGTTGTGACAAAGGCCGCGAAGGCATTGGTGCCGATGTTGAGCGTGAGCCCGAAGATCTTGTCGACGTAATGCGGGATGATCCCGATCGAGGGGGTCATCATCAGTTTCCAGACCGAGCCGACGATGATCGGCGCCATGATCAGCGGCAGGGTGTGGATGGTGCGGAAGAACGCCTTGCCGGGGAATTCCTTCATGAAGGCCTGGGCGAGGAAATAGCCCAGGATCAGTTCCGACAGGACCGCGAAGAAGACGAAGGCGAGCGTCACCCCGAGCGAGGCGAGGAACTGCGCGTCGAACACGACCTTGCGGAAGTTGTCGGCCCAGTTGAACACCATGTCCGGGTTGGCCGCGAACGGGTTCCAGTTGTGGAACGCCACGTAGACCACATAGACGAAGGGCAATACGCCGAAGAAGAACAGAACCACGAGTGTCGGCGCCAGGAGTATCCAGCCCAGCCTGTTGGAATGCATCGACCCACCTCCGTCTTTGCTGTGCCGTCCGCCGGGCGATTGCGTCCGGCATCGGCAGGAAGAGGGGGCCGCCCCGGATTGCGGGGCGACCCCTTCCGGGAGGACCCTTACTTGCGGTAGCCGAGCGCGGTCAGCTCTTCTTCCGCCTTGGCAGCCATCTGGTCGAGGCCGTCGCTGACGCTCAGATCGCCGGTCAGCATCTGGTAGAAGATCGGCGCCGTCGCCTCACGCACCTGGGCGTGGAACGGGTACTCGGGCGCGCCCTTGAACAGGTAGCCCTCGTCGCGCAGCATCGTGTAGTAGCCGCGCAGCTCCTCGTCGAGCGCCTGCACCTTGGGCGAGTCGTAGGTCGAGGTCAGCGTAATCCGCGGCGCGGCGACGGCCCATTCCTCCTGGACTTCCGGCAGCGCCATGAACTGCAGGAACAGAAGGGCTGCGTCCTGGTTCTTGGACGTCACCGGCAGGCCGAAGGCACCGCCGTCGTAGTAGCCGATGTAGCCGGTGCCGGCCTCGGCGTCCTCCAGCACGCCCTCGCCGAGCGGCGGCAGAGCAACGCCGACATTGCCGACCACTTTCGACTTGGTGGCGTCGACCGCGATCCAGGCGGCGTTTTCACCGTAGACCAGACCCTGGGCGGCGCGGCCGGCGGCGAAGGTGGTGCCCACCTCGGTCCAGGTCGACTGCACCGATTCCGGCGGCGCGATGTCGCGCAGGTGCAACCACCAGGTCATCGCTTCCTTGGCCGCGTCCGAGTTCATCGCCCCGCCGTTCGCCACAGTGGCGGCGTAGTTGTTGGCAGCGTCGATGCCCCAGTCGTAGACGCCGAAGGTCGGCGCGATCGACTCGAAGTACTCGTACCAGGACGCGACGTGACCGGTATGCGCCTGTGCCGTCGTGCCCCAGAGGTCGAGCCCGTGGTCCTTGCCCCATTGGGTGAAGAACTCGGCGATCTCGGTGTATTCCTCATGCGTCGTCGCCGGAACCAGGTCGCGCCCGGTCTGTTCCTTGAACGCCGCCTGGACCTCGGGATCTTCGAACAGGTCGGTCCGGTACAGGTAGATCTTGATGAAGGCTTCCATCGGGATGCCGAACAGATCGCCGTTCTCGCCGCGGAAGTTGTCGGCGAAGCTGGTGAAATTGGCCTCGTCGTAGTTCGCCGCCTTGAGCTCGGGCTTGTCGGCCAGCGCCTTGGTCACGTCCACGAGGAAGTCGCGGGCGAGATAGGAATAGACGATGTCCTGCTCGATGTAGACCATGTCGTAGATGCCGGTGCCGGCTTCCATGTCCTTGATCGCCTTGTCGTACATCTGGTCCCACGAGGTGGTTTCGACGTCGACGCGGATACCGGTCAGTTCCTCGAATTTCGGTGCCAGCACGTCGCCGATGAAGTTCGACGGCGGCGTCGATTCGGTAACGCCGCGCAGGTTCACGCCGGCGAATTGCGCGCCGGCCTCGGCCCACCAATCGGCGTTTTCGATCTGCAGGTCCTGAGCGAACGCGGCACCTGCGGAGATCGACAATGCCAATGCGGACACGCCGAAATTGTTCAAAAAGCTCATGTGTCTCCTCCCATTCAATCGGGGTGTCGGCAACCTCGCGGCCGACGCCGGAGGCTTCGATTCGAGGTTGCTCCCCATTTCGGAAATGCATTTGTTTATAATTGCATGCAAGTGTAAATTTACATATGTTTCACTTGCCGCACAAATGACCGACATGGCACCGTTCAGGGCGGTGTGGCAGTCTTCTGGCGGTCATGCCTGGAGGAAAGAATGGCTCGAGAACCGATTGAAGACAGTGACGCCTTCGTTGCCGAAGTGTGCTGGCACTACTACGTGAACGGAAAGACCCAGGCCGAGGTGGCCAAGACGCTCAGTGTCACCCGGCTGCGGGTGAACCAGGCGATCCAGCGCGCCAAGTCGAGCGGAATGGTCAACATCCAGATCGACTCGCCGTTCCTGGCGCGCGCTGCGCTCCAGGGCGAGATCGAGGCCGCCTACGGGATCAACCGGGCCCTCGTCGCCCCTGCGGATCGTGAGAAATACAACTTCCACGCCTCCGTCGGCTCCGCACTGGCGAGCCATCTCACCGAACGTCTCCGCAGCGCGCCCTGGCGGTCGGTCGGCGTGTCCTGGGGTCGACGCTCGACACCGCGATCCAGGGGCTGCAACGCCAGTCGCACCCGATGATGGAAATCGTCTCGGTCCTCGGCGGCACCTCGCACGGCTCGAGCTTCAATTCCTTCGGGATCGCCTCGGGCCTCGCGGAGGTGCTTGGCGCGGAATATTCGCTGCTCACCGCACCGATCTACCTGTCCGAAGGGATCGACCGTGAGCTATTCCTGTCGCAGCCCGTCCTGCGGGAGCATATCGAGAAATTCGACACGCTCGACGCGGTCATCCTGACCTGCGCGAACGTGTCGCGAAAGTCATTCCTGGTCACCCACGGCCTGCCCGACGAGATCACCGCCGAGTCCCTGATCGAGGCCGGTGCCATCGGCGACGTTCTCGGGCATTTCCTCGATGCGGACGGCCAGTCCGTTTCGCCCGAGATCGATGCCCGGACCATCGGCATGCCGCTCGAACTGGTCCGGACGGTCCCGGAAAAGATCCTCGCCGCAGCCGGACCGCACAAGGTGCAGATCATCAAGGCGGCGATCAAACGCGATCTCGTCAACACGCTGGTGACGGATGACGTGACCGCCGAATTGCTTCTGGAGGACCGGCCATGAGCGCGCGGCGCACGATCCCGCCCGCCCCCGTGGCCGGAGGGAACCGCGATCCAAGGGAGAGCGAACATGCGACGCTTGGGAATTCATTCCTTCGTCTGGACCGGGGGGCAGACCCAGGACGGGCTCGAACTGGCCCTGGAGAAATCCGCCGAACACGGCTACCGCACCATCGAATTTGCCTATCTCAGGCCCGAGCTCTTTGACCTCGACCGGCTGGCAAAACGGGCCCGGTCGCTCGACGTCGAAATCGGCGTCACCATGGGCCTGCCGCTCGCCAAGGACATCTCCTCCGAAGATCCCGACGCCGTCGCCGCCGGCCGGCAGATGCTCAGGGACGCCGTCGCCGCGGTGCGCGACATCGGCGGCAACAAGCTCGGCGGCATCCTCTATTCGGCCCATACCAAGTACAATCGCGCCCCCACCCGCACCGGCTGGATGAATTCGGCCGCGGTGATCGGCGAAATCGGCGACCTCGCCCACCGGAACGGCATCGACGTCGTGCTCGAGGTGGTAAACCGGTTCGAAACCAACCTGCTCAACACCACCGCACAGGGTCTCCGCTATCTGTCCGACTGCGGCTGCGAGCATGTGCGTCTGCACCTCGACACCTTCCACATGAACATCGAGGAGGCCAATCCCGCCGCGGCGATCCGGCTGGCCGGCGACCGGCTCGGGTATTTCCACATCGGCGAATCCAACCGCGGTTTCCTCGGCGACGGGGTGATCGACTGGGACCGCATCTTCGATGCGCTCGTCGACATCGACTATTCCCGCGACATCGTGTTCGAGAGTTTTTCGACCGCCGTCGTCGACGAGGGTCTTTCGCTCGCCTGCGGGATCTGGCGCGACACCTGGACCGACAACGATCCGCTCGCCGCCCACGCCCGCCAGTTCATCGAGCTGAAATGGGCCGAGGCCCAGCGTCGGCACGCGACCACCGCGTGCGCGTGAGGGTACCATGACGTCCTCCGCACTGGCCCCCGACGCCTTCGGCCCGACAATCTGCATCGGCGAGATCCTGGTCGAGATCGTCGCGACGACGGAAGGCACGGGATCTACCGAGCCCCAGCCCCTCATCGGCCCCTACCCCTCCGGCGCGCCCGCGATCTTCATCGACCAGTGCGGCCGGATCGGCGGGTCGGCGGCGATGGTCGGGACCGTGGGCGCCGACGATTTCGGCCGCGTCAACACCGAGCGGCTGGCCCGCGACGGGGTCGACATCTCGGCCGTCGCCATCGACCCCGACCTGCCCACAGGCTCGGCCTTCGTGCGCTACCGCCCCGACGGCACCCGCGACTTCGTGTTCAACATGTGGACCTCGGCCGCCGGACGCATCGTCTGGTCTGACCCGGTCGAAGCCCTCGTCGCGCGCGCGGGCCATCTACACGTGATGGGCACGCTGATCGTCCGCCACGAGATCTGGGACCTCATCGAGCGGGCCGCGGGCCGGATCAAGGCGCGCGGCGGAACCGTATCGCTCGACCCCAACCTGCGCAAGGAGCTCAAGACCGACGGCGACCTGGCGCGTCGTTTCGCGCAGATGGTGGCGATGTCCGACGTGGTCCTGCCGTCGGGCGACGAGTTGTTCCTCGCCGCCGGCCTCGACCCGTCCGCCGGTGAGGCGGCGGCCCTCGACCGGCTGTTCGAGCTCGGCGTGGCGGAAGTGGCGCTCAAACGCGGCGCCGCCGGATCGAGCTCCATTCGCACCGACGGGAGCCGGGTCGACGTCCCGGCCTTCCGCGTCGAGGAGACCGACCCGACCGGCGCCGGCGACTGCTTCGGCGGCGCCTATGTGGCCTGCCGGCGCCTCGGCATGGCGCCGCATCAGGCGTTGGTCTACGGCAATGCGGCCGGCGCGCGCAACGTCACCTTCCGCGGCCCGATGGAGGGCGCCGGCACCCGCGCAGAGCTCGACGCGTTCATCGAGTCTACGGGGAGGCGCACGGCATGAGGGTCGCGCTGACGGATCTCGCCCGCCTGCACCGCGCCGGCACGCCGCGCGGCATCGCTTCGGTCTGCTCCGCGCATCCGATCGTGCTGCGCGCCGCGCTGCGCCATGGGCGCATGACGGGGGCGACGGTTCTGATCGAGGCCACCTGCAACCAGGTCAATCATCGGGGCGGTTACACCGGCATGCAGCCCGCCGATTTCGTCGACCTGTTGGCCGGGATCGCGGTCGAGGAAGGCTGCCCGCCCGACCGGATCGTGCTCGGCGGCGACCATCTCGGCCCCAACCCCTGGCGCGACCTCGACGCCGACGCCGCGATGGCGGAGGCGGACCGGATGATCGCGGCCTATGTCGCCGCCGGCTTCCGCAAGCTCCACCTCGACACGTCGAAGGGTTGCCGGGGCGAGCCGGCGGCGCTCGACGATGCCACCACCGCCACCCGCGCCGCGCGCCTCGCGCGCATCGCCGAAGATATCGCGGCCGAGGTCGGCGGGCCGTTGCCGGTCTACATCATCGGCACCGAGGTCCCGCCCCCCGGCGGCGCCGACCACGTCCTCACGACCGTCGCCCCGACCCCGCCGGAGGCGGCGGCCGAAACCGTCGCGGTGCACGCCCGGGCATTCGCCGAAGCTGGGCTTGCGGATGCGCTCTCCCGTGTCATCGGCCTCGTCGTGCAGCCGGGCGTCGAGTTCGGCAACCACAACTTGGTGCGCTACGACCGTGCGGCGGCGCGCGATCTCACCGGCCTCCTCGCCAGCGAACCGCGTTTCGTCTTCGAGGCGCACTCGACCGATTACCAGGGGCTGGCGCCGCTGTCCGCGCTGGTTGCGGACGGGTTCGCTATCCTCAAGGTCGGCCCCGAGCTGACCTTCGTGTTGCGCGAGGCGCTCTACGGGCTCGACCTGATCGCCTCGGACCTCCTGCCCGATTACGGCGAACGCCCGCTCAAGGCCGCGATGGAAGCGGCGATGCTCGACACCCCCGGGCACTGGGCGCGGCACTACCCCGGCACGGCCGCCGAACAGCGGTTGTTGCGCCATTACTCGCTCTCCGACCGGATCCGCTACTACTGGCCCGCGCCCCGCGCCGCCGCCGCCGTCGACGCCCTCACCGCCCGGCTCGAAGGGGTTACGGTGCCGATGCCGCTCATGCGCCAGCACCTGCCCGGGTTCGTCGACCTTGCCGACGCCCCCCTCGCTGTCGACACCCTGCTGGTGCGGGCCGTCGCCCGGAGCCTCGAAACCTACCACGCCGCCTGCCACCCGGGCGGCGGCTGAAACACTGGGGAGGAAACCATGTCACTCGATCAATTCAGGCTCGACGGTAAGGTCGCGCTGGTCACCGGCGCCACCCGTGGCATCGGCCTCGCCATCGCTCGACTGTTCGGCGAGGCCGGGGCGAAGGTGATGGTCACCGGACGCAGCCGGACCGACGCGGTCGACCGGCTTCTGGCGACACAGCCCGAACGCTTCGCCTGGATCGCCGGCAACGTCACCCACCCGGCCACGCCGGCCCGCCTCGTCGCGGCCACGCTCGACGCCTTCGGCCGGCTCGACGTCCTGGTCAACAACGCCGGTATCGCCGACAACGGCAACTTCCACGAGTTCGACGATGCCCGCCTCGCCGCCATCGTCGACACCAACTACATCGCGCCATTCCGTATCGCCCGCGAAGCGGTGAAGCCGATGCTGGCGCAGGGCGAGGGCGTGATCCTCAACATCGGGTCGATCTCGGCCTATGTCGCCAACACCCCGCAGCTCCAGGTCGCCTACAACTCGTCGAAGGCCGCGGTGCATCAGATGACCGCGGTCATGGCCTACGAATACGCGAGCCGCGGCATCCGGGTAAACGCGCTCGCGCCGGGCTACGTGGTCTCGGACATGACCGCGGGCGGCATCGCCAACCCGGACTGGAACCGGGTCTGGACCGAGAACACCCCGATGGGCCGCTACGGCACGCCCGAGGAAATGGCCAATTGCGCGCTGTTCCTGTGTTCGCCGGCCGCGAGCTTCGTCACCGGTTCGGTTCTCAAGGCCGATGGCGGCTACACCACACACTGACACCCCGGGAGGGCAGCACATGGGCACGCAATTCGAAGGCAGGACCTTCATCATCACCGGCGCCGGCAAGGGCATCGGCCGTGCGGTCGCCCTCGAAATGGCTGGGCGCGGCGCGAAGGTGATCGCGATGAGCCGCACCCAGGCCGATCTCGATGCCCTGGTCACCGAGATCGGTGCCACCGGCATCCGGGTCGACCTCGCGGACGCCGCCGCCGCCCGTGCGGCGATGGCCGAGGCCGGCACCGCCGACTACCTGGTCAACTGCGCCGGGACCAACGTGCTCGAAAGCGTGCTCGACATGACCGAGGACGGCTACGAGACGGTGCTCGGCATCAACCTGCGCGCGGCGCTGATCTGCGCCCAGGAATTCGCTCGGGCCCGGGTCGCCGCCGGCGGCGGCGGGGCGATCGTCAACATCGGCTCGATCGCGGGCCACCGCGGGTTTCCCGACCACATGTGCTACGCCGCGTCGAAGGCCGGTCTCGAAGGTGCGAGCCGGGTGATGGCCAGGGAGCTCGGCCCGCATGGCATCCGGGTCAATACCGTGGCGCCGACGATCACGCTCACCGAGCTGGCCGCCAAATCCTGGAGCGATCCCGCCAAGAGCCAGCCGATGATGGTGCGCCACCCGGTCGGGCGCTTCGCCGAGGTCGGCGAGGTGGCCCGGAGCATCGTCATGCTGCTCTCGGACGACGCCGGCATGGTGACCGGCGCATCGCTGCCGATCGACGGCGGCTTCCTCGCGGTCTGACCCACACGAACACCTGAGAAACGGAGAATACAGATGGCTGAATCCCTCAATGGCAAAATCGCCGCCGTTACCGGTGCCGCCTCCGGCATCGGTCTTGCGACCGTGCGGGCGCTGCTCGCGGAAGGCGCGACCGTCGTGATGGTCGACTGGAACGCAAGCGAACTCGACAAGCTTGCCGCCGAGCTGGGCGACAAGGCGGTTCCCCAGGTCACCAACCTGCTCGACGCCGAAAGCTGCAAGGCGATGATCCCCGAGATCCTCGCCAAGGTCGACCACATCGACATCCTGCACCTCAACGCCGGCACCTATATCGGCGGCGACCTGATCGACACCGACAGCGACACCATCGACAGGATGCTCAACCTCAACGTCAACGCGGTGATGAAGAACGTCCGCGAGGTGATCCCGCACATGGTCGCGCGCGGCACCGGCGACATCATTGTCACCGCCTCGGTCGCGGGCCACATGCAGATCGCCTGGGAGCCGGTCTATTCGAGCTCGAAATGGGCGGTCACGACCTTCGTCCAGACCATGCGGCGCCAGCTCAACAAGAAGGGCATCCGCGTCGCCCAGGTCTCGCCCGGCCCCGTGGTCTCGGCCCTGCTCGCCGATTGGCCGGCCGACCGGCTGCAGGCCGCCAAGGACTCGGCTCGCTGATGGAGCCGGAGGAGGTCTCGGATGCGGTGATCTACATGCTGAAACGGCCGCGCACGGTCACCATCCGCGACATGATCATCCTGCCGACCAATTTCGACATCTGACGGCAACGCAGGACCCGGCGCCCCGACCCGGGGCGCTCCTTGCACGCGAAGGGGGAAAACCATGGCAGACCTCACCGGATTGAACGCGGTGATTACCGGCGCGGCCGGCGGCATCGGCGCCGCGATGGCCGAGCGTTTCGCCGCGGCCGGCGCGCGGCTCGCGCTCGTCGACATCAACGATGCCGGCGCGCTGGCCGCGCGGCTCGACCCCGGGCACCGCGCCCATGCGCTCGATCTCGAAGACCCCGACGCCATCGCCGAGACCACCGCCCGGATCGGGGCGGAGATGGGGATCGACATCCTCGTCAACAATGCCGGCCTCGGCATCGTCTTCCCCGCCGACGACCCGCGGATCGAAGACTGGGACCGTACCCTGCGGATCAACCTCCGCGGTCCCTGGCTGATGTCGGCCGCCGCCCTGCCCTTCCTCAAGGCCACGGGACGCGGCCGTATCGTCAACGTCGCGTCCCAGGCCGGCGTCGTCGCCATCGAAGACCACGCGGCCTACGGCGCCTCCAAGGCCGGGCTCGTCCTTCTGACCAGGGTGCTGGCACTGGAATGGGCCCGCTACGGTATCACCGTGAACGCAATCGCGCCGACCGTCGTGGAAACCCCGATGGCGCTGGTCGGTTGGGCCGGCGAAAAGGGCGAAAGCGCCAAGCGCGAGATCCCGGTCGGCCGGTTCGCCCAGCCTTCCGAAATCGCCGCGGCCGCGGTGTATCTGGCCTCCGGCGACGCCGGGATCATCACCAGCGAAACCCTGATGGCCGACGGCGGCTTCACCATCCGGTAACGGGGTCCAGCGGGGCGGCTGCGGACAGGCGGGACGACCACGGCGCCGAACCTCGGCCGCAAGATCATCCACGGACCAGCGCCGGATATTGAACGGTGGGTCTGGCGCCGCGCGCGTCCGCTTGGTGACGGCGGACCCGCGCGGCGTCACCACCGAGTCGCTCAGGTTGCGGTAGCCGTGGACCTCGCCGCGCACTTGTCAGGCCTGCCGGATCTGCTCTGTATGACGCCGGAAGGCTGAAGGCGTTGGAGGCCGAGAACGCGACCTGAAGAAGAAGCTGGCGGAACGTATGATGTATTTCTCGACCGCGCGCGCGATGCCCGGATCGAGCCATTGGAACGCCATTGGTCCGAGAGACAATGGCGCGGACTTCTGAAGCCGGGTTCGAGGAGATCCACCGTAAGCCGGGCCGTCACCGTGGTGCCGCGCGTTCGAGGAAAGACGGCAAGGCGCCACCTGTGCGCAGCTTCGACAAGCGCAGCTCCGCTTCTCAACCGGGTTGCCACCAACGGCGAGCTGCGACTCGATCTGACGAGGCAGCTTGAAGATGTCGGCGTCCGAGCGCCGTTGCCGGACCGCCTCGCTTCCCGCATTCCGAACCATCGGAGCGGCGGGGTTTTTCGGGTCCCATGATACCGGTCGAGCCGACCTTGAAATTTCATGAAAAAATTTCAAGACTTGAAGACGGATGAGCATAGTACGGAGGGGGCGATGCCCGGTACCACGGCGGCCGATGTGGCCATTGAAGCAGGCGTGTCGCGGTCGGCTGTGTCTCGTGCCTTCCGACAGGATCGCTCCTTGAGCGAAGACAAGCGCGCCCGGATCCTCGCCGCGGCGAAGAAGCTCGGCTATCTGCCGCCCTCTGCGCAAGCTGTCGCGCGTCTCTCGGACAAGACCATCACGCTGGTCGCCGCCGATATGGACAATCCGTTCTACCCGATGGCGGCCAATGCCCTGTCGCAGGCGATCCACGCGAGCGGGCGGCGGCTCATCCTCCATGCGGTGCCGCCGCAGGAGGATGTCGATAGCGTTCTGAAGCAGGTCCTGGACTACCGGTCCGAGGCCGCCATCGTCACGTCGTCGTCGATGTCGTCGCGCATGGCGCGCGACTGCCGCGCCCAGAGGATGCCGGTCATCCTGTTCAATCGCGTGCAGCCCGACCGGCACATGACGGCGGTGACCTGCGACAATTACGGCGGCGGGCGCCTCGCCGCCGGCGCGTTCGTCGCATCGGGACGGCACAGGATCGGCATGATCGGCGGCAAGGCCAATACCTCGACGCATATCGAACGCAAACGCGGATTCATCGACCGCCTCGCGGAATCCGACATGCGGCTCTGGGGCGAGCGGGCCGGCGAGTTTCGCTACGATGTCGCGTTCGGCGCGGCGCGCGACTGGCTGGCGCAGGGCGACCGCCCCGATGCGCTGTTCTGCCTCAACGACGTGATGGCCCTGGCCGCGCTGGATGCCGCGCGGGTCCTGGGGCTGCGCGTGCCTGAGGACCTGGCCGTCATCGGGTTCGACGACATCCAGATGGCGGCCTGGCCCTCCTACGGGCTGACGACGGTGCGCCAACCGCTGCGCAGGATGGTTGCCGACACGCTGGAATTGATCGAGGCGCAATTGTCGGACCCGGAAGTCTGCGGAACGATCCGGATCGCGCCGGTGCGCCTGGTCGAGCGGGACAGCGCGTGAAATATTTTCATGGATCGCTGGGATTATTGCAGGACATGACGCAGCCCGCATAGGTAGTCCGAAGCATTCAGCGAAAGGACAGCGCCATGGCAATCGAACACCTGAAGACCGGAAAGCCGGAAACGGAACGCGCCGAGGACGATGCGAAGGTCCGCGGGATCGTCGAGACGACCTGAAGGACATCGAGACCCGCGGCGACGCCGCCATTCGCGAGCTGTCGGCCAGGTTCGACAAGTACGAGCCAGAGCTTTCGCCTCTCCCCCTCGGAAGCAATCGAGGCGGCGATGCAGCAGGTCTCGGCCCGCGACATGGAGGACATCAAGTTCGCCCAGGCCCAGATCCGGCGTTTCGCCGGGCCAGCGCGCCTCGATGAAAGATGTCGAAGTCGAGACTGCCCGGCGTGATCCTCGGCCACAGGAACATCCCCGTGCAGTCCGTCGGCTGCTACGTGCCCGGCGGCAAATTCCCGATGGTCGCCTCCGCGCATATGTCGGTTCTGACCGCGAGCGTCGCCGGTGTGCCGCGCATCGTCGCCTCGGCGCCGCCGGTGAACGGAGCCCCCCACCCTGCCATCGTCGCCGCCATGCACATGGGCGGCGCGCATAGATCTACGTGCTGGGCGGCATGCAGGCGGTCGGCGCGATGGCGATCGGGACCGAGACCATCGAGCCCGTCGACATGCTGGTCGGCCCCGGCAACGCTTTCGTCGCCGAGGCCAAGCGCCAGCTCTTCGGCCGCGTCGGCATCGACCTCTTCGCGGGGCCGACCGAGACGATGGTGATCGCAGACGAGACCGTCGATGCGGAGATCTGCGCCACCGACCTACTGGGCCAGGCCGAGCACGGCTACAACTCGCCCGCGGTGCTCCTGACCAACTCGCGCAAGCTCGCCGAGGACACGCTGACCGAGATCGACCGCATCCTCGCGATCCTGCCGACCCGCGACACCGCCTCGGTGAGCTGGGCCGATTACGGCGAGGTAATCGTCTGCGACAGCTATGACGAGATGCTGGCCGTTGCCAACGACATCGCCTCCGAGCATGTTCAGGTCATGACCGACCGCGACGAATGGTTCCTCGAAAACATGCACAGCTGCGGCGCCCTGTTCCTGGGCCCCCGCACCAACGTGGCCAACGGCGACAAGGTGATCGGCACCAACCACACGCTGCCGACCAAGAAGGCGGGCCGCTACACCCGGCGGGCTTCTGGGTCGGGAAGTTTCTCCAAGACCCACAGCTACCAGCGCGCGTGGTGACCGACGAGGGCGGCAGCGCTGGTCGGCGCCGCTACGGCTCGCGGCTCTGCATGCTCCGAAGGCTTCGTCGGCCATGCCGAGCAATGCAACGTCCGGGTCCGCCGCTACACGGCGGCGCAACGTCCCCTACGGCACCGCCGCGACACAGACCGAGGCCGCGGAATGAGCCTGGCGCCCTCCTTTCGCCTCGACGGCAAGCGGGCGCTGATCACCGGGGCGGGGCGCGGCATCGGTCGCGCCATCGCCGAGGCCTATGCCGAGGCCGGCGCCGAGGTGATCCTCTGCGCCCGCAGCGGCGGCGAGATCGAGGCCCTGGCCGAAGCGCTCGGCGCGGCGGGCCACAAAGCCGAAGCGATGGTCGCCGACGTGACCGACATCGCCGGTTTCGCGGCGCAGGTGGCGGCGCGCCCGGCGGTCGATATCTTCGTCAACAACGCCGGCACCAACCGCCCGAAGCCGCTCTCTGAGGTGACCGAGGATGATTACGACGCGGTGCTCGGTCTCAACCTGAAAGCCGCGGTCTTCGCCGCGCAGGCGGTCTCGGCCGCCATGGTCGCGGCAGGAAAGCCCGGCTCGATCATCAACATGTCGTCGCAGATGGGCCATGTCGGCGCCGCCAACCGCACGTTGTACTGCGCGTCGAAATGGGCGCTCGAAGGTTTCACCAAGGCGCTGGCGATCGAGCTTGGCTCCAGCGGCATCCGGGTCAACACGATCTGCCCCACCTTCATCGAAACGCCGCTGACCAGGCCGTTTTTCGAAGACCCGGATTTCAAGGCCGCCGTGCTCGCCAAAATCAAGCTGGGCCGGATCGGACAGGTCGGCGACGTTGTCGGCGCCGCGGTTTTCCTCGCCTCCGACGCGTCGTCGCTGATGACCGGCAGCGCACTGATGCTCGACGGCGGCTGGACCGCCGACTAGGCCCCAGCAGCGCCGCCAAGCAGCACGTCGAAGATCGCCTGCGCCTCTTCCCGCGAGGTGCAGTCGCCGCGCCAGCCGACGACCTGATCGGGCCGGATCAGGGCGGCCGGCGCGTCGTAGAGGTCGCGGGCCACAGCCTCGTCGCTCAGGTCCAGCACCTTCAGGGACAGCCCCCGCGCCGCGGCGGCCCCGGCGTATTGGCGCCCGGTCCCGGATTCGGCCGAAAACACCAGAAGCGTCCAGTCGAAACCGAACGCGTCGAACAGCGAAGCGCCGGTGCCGAGCCAGGCGTGCGGCGCGCGTCCACCGGGCTTGCCGGAAGGCACGTAGGCCGAGGGATCGTCCGGCGGCACCGGGGTGCGATCGTGGCAGATCGCCGGCGAAGCGTCGTAGCGCGCGCCGAGCGTGAAGCCCGGAATGGTGAACTCGTGCTGCGCATGCCGTTCGAGGTAGGCCCCGGCCCGGGCGCGCGCCGCCTCGCCCGCCGCGCCCTCGTCCTCGATCGCCGGCGAAGGCACGTAGAGGCCGACGGAATCGGCGAATTTCAGGGCGAACCGGGTGTTGCGCAGGGCGACGGGACGGCGCTCGGCGGCGTAGCTGTCGAGCAACGCCGGGGCCGCTTGCCCCTTGATCACGGCGGCGAGTTTCCAGCCGATGTTGACGGCATCTTCGATCGCGGTGTTGTAGCCCATGCCGCCCGTCGGCGTGAACAGATGCACCGCATCGCCGCCGAGCAGGACGCGCCCTTCGCCGAACCGGTCGGCGACGAGCGCCCGGCCGGCGAGCCAGGAGGCGATCCCGGTCACCTTGTGGGATCTCGCGACCGACCGCTTGCAGGAACAGCGCCCCGGCCTCCGCTTCGGTCAGTCTGTCGGCGTCTTCGCCGTCGCGCAGTTGCGTCTGAAGAACGAAGCTGCCCTTGCCGTCGACCGTCGCCAGAAGCGCCCGGCGGCGACCGTTGAATGTCCAGTACATCCAGGCGCGCGGAATGCCGAGTTCGGTGTAGAAAGCCGGTGCATCGAGGTAGATCGACAGCATCCGTCCGCCCATGAAATCGCGATGCGTCGCGTCTGCGCCACCGTAGCGGATCCCGAGCTGTTTGCGGGTCGCGCTCTGCGCGCCATCGGCGGCGAACAGGTAGGTCCCTCGCGCGATATGGGTCTCGCCCGACCCAAGGTGCCGCGCATCGACGACGACGCCGTCGTCATCCTCGACGAAGCCCGTCACTTCGGTCTCGAACAGCACTTCGACACTGTCGCAGGCCCTGACCTTGCGCAGCAGGGTCTGTTCGACGAGGCTCTGCGGCACGCGATGGGGCAATTCCGCGGCGTTCCAGACATGCGCCTGTTCGCGCACGATGCGGTCGGCGTCGTCGGCGCAGGGCATCCGGTGGCGCGCCAGCTCGTGGCCCGCATAGGTGGTGAAATAGGCGAGATCGGTCGGATGGTCGCCCGGCATGCCGAGCTTGCGGATTTCGTGCGCGAAGCCGTGTCGGCGATAATGCTCCATCGAGCGCGCCTGGGTGGCATTGGCCTGCGGCGCGGTCGCGACCCCCGCTTCGCGGTCGAGCACGAGCGTCTTGATCCCCCGCGAGCCGAGCTCCAGCGCCAGCATCAGGCCACAGGGGCCGGCGCCGGCTATGACCACATCCGCAATCGTCCGTTTCATGGTGTCTCCTCCCACGTTGTGGCGGAGACTAGGCGGCCGGGCTGATTTCGAAAAGATTTCAAAATTGCCGAAACGATAGGGAATTGGCATCGCTGGGCGTGCCGTCCTGACCGCTGAGTTTCTGCACGAGATGGACGAAATACTCACCCGCGGGCGTCATCCCGAGCCCGGTCCGCTGCACCATCATGATCGGCGGCGCGACGAATTCCTCTTCCAGCGGAATGCGCTCGAGCCAGCCTTTCACAAGCGGGGCTTCGACCCATTGCACCGGCATCATCGCGAGCGCATCGGTATGGATCAGCGTCACCAGCGCCGAGAGCGCGCTTTGCGTCTGGTAGATCAAACGTGGCATCTTGACACCGGCTTCGGTGAAGACCTGTCGCAATTCGTCTGTTGCATCCCGCGTGATCGAGGTGGTCATCCACTCGGCGTCGGCCAGATCGCTCAGCCGGCGCGCCCCCTGAAGCGGGTGGTTGCAGCGCCCGACAACGACGCGTCGATTGTCGAACAGCTTGCTGACCGACATATCCGCCGGGTGTCCGACATCCGGCATGGGCCCGACATAGACGTCGAGGAGCCCGTTGCGCAGGTCGGTTTCCAACGTCGGAAAGAACCCTTCGACCAGCCGCAGCCGAACGTTTGGATAGCGCGTTTGAACGCCGGAAGGACTCCGACAGCACACCGAAATGCGCCGCGATCGAAGAAGCCAAAGCAAGTTCGCCGCCAGGTCGCCGCTCATCTGGCGCACGGATTTCCGGGCCCGTCGCACCTCGTTTAGTCCTCCCCCAATGAAGTGGTCGGCCGTTATGTTTAGGAAAACGGAGGATCAGAATGGCTACCGAAACGACACAAGCCCGAGGAAATTGTCACGAAGCCGCGGCGGGTTTGAGGTGCTTGTCGGGCGGGCATGGCACGGGTGGATGCGATCCGCGAGGTTCGCATTACCGAGCAGACCTATTATCGCTGGCGCAAGCAGTATGGCGGTATGGGAACCGACCAACTCAGGGAACTGAAGCGTCTCCAGAGAAAGAGAACGAACGACTGGCTTCCGTGTGTCGGATCTGACGCTGGACAAGCTCATCCTGGCGGAGGCAGCAAAGGGAAACTTCTGAGCCCCGCTCGTCGTCGTGCCTGCATTGACCATGTTCGCAACGAAATTTGGGCATCTCGGAACGTCGAGCCTGCCGAGTATTGCACCAGCATCGCTCGACGCAGCGCAAGCTACCGAGGGGGCGGGCTGATGAAGAGCGTGGTTGCCGACATGATCGAACTGGCTCGCCAGTATGGACGCTACGGCTAGGCCTCGGTGGTGACCGCAAACCCCGGCGGAACCGGCACACCGGCCTGGGTCATCTCGCCCAGAGACGCGCATTTGCCGCCGACGCGGCCGTGGTCGCCCTTGCCGATTTCGTCGAACCGCAGCGTGTAGACGGTGCCGCTCATGCCTGGGCTCCCCATTCGACCTCGACCTTCGCGGGAACCCGGAAGGAAATATTGTGCAGGTAGGTGATGTTCTGCCCCTCGCGGAGCCGGAGGTCGGGAAACCGCCGGGTGAGCTCGCGCAGCATGATCCCGAACTCGAGTTTGGCCAGCTGCGAGCCGATGCAGAAATGAATGCCGTAACCGAAGCTCAGGTGGTTGCGGGCACCTGTGCGATGAATGTCGAAGCTCTCGCCCTCGGCGAAGGCCGCCTCGTCGCGGTTGCCCGAGCCCATGATGAGGAGAATGTCGGTCCCTTCCGGCACCGCGACGCCCCCGATCTCGGTATCGGCCTTGGCCTTGCGCCGCCAGGCGACGATCGAGGGGGCGTAGCGCAGGATCTCCTCGGTCGCCGCCGGGATCAGCGACGGGTCTCCGACAATGGCGTCCCAGCTGTCCCGATGGGTCAGCAACGTGATCACCGCGTTGGCCATCAGCGTGGTGGTGGTCTCGTGTCCGGCGAAGAGCACCGAATACATGACACCGGCGATCTCCTCATCGGTGATCTCGGCACCCTCGGCCTGCAGCTTCACCAGATCCGACGGCGGATCGTCACCCGGGGTTTCCTTGCGCGCGGCCACGAGCCCACGGCAATAGGCCCAGTACTCGACCGTCTTGTGGGCATGGGGGATCTGCTCCGCATCCGAGAGATTGCCCCAGGTGAGCAGCGCGCGGCTGACCGCCCAGTACTTCACCTTCGGTACGTCTTCGGCAGGGATGCCCATGAGCGTGAACAGCACCAGCGCCGGCACTTCGTAGGCTACCTCCCGGAAGAAATCGGCCCGGCCGTTCGGCGCGATACCGTCGAGTTGGCGCGCCACGATCGCCTCGATCTGCGGCTCGATCGCCTTGAACCGGCGCGGCCCGAAGGCGCCCTGCACGATCTTGCGGATGCGGGTGTGGTCGGGGGGAACGCGGGCGGAGAGGCCGGAATAGGCGGTGAACCCGCCCTCGCGCATGATCCGCTTGCCTTCCTCGCACATCGGCCGCATCGGCGCCTGGGCATTCTCAGACGAGAAGGTCTGCCAATCGTCGAACACCGCTTTGATGTCGGCATGTCGGGTGACCACGACGTAGCCCGTGGGCTCGTGGTAGAACACGGGGCTTTCCTCCCGCAGCGCGTTCCAGATCGCGTGCGGTGCATTGAGATTGAACGGGTCGAATCCACGTTCGATATCAGGGGCTTCGGCAACGCTCATACGATCTCCTCCCATCGGTGTGCGTTTTCGAGAATCACCCTAGGGCAGCAATCTGTGGATTATCTTTGGGGAGGTTTGGCCCCCGGCGCGGCAGCTGGCACCCGGCAACCTCCGCCGGCTCCGCGCGCATCTGCCCATTCCCGGGAAACGTGCGGTGCGGCGCTTGCGCCTGCTCCCGCATCCATCGACACGGAACGCTTGCGGCCGCCTCAAGGTCACGCGCCGCCCGCGCCACCGCAACGCTCCGCCCGGGCCGGAACGGAAACCCGGTCAAACGGCGCCTGCGCGCGCGCGAGGGCGGGAACGCCGAGCGATTGGTTTTGCGTCCATTTTTCCCGAAGACGGCTGTGCGGAGAGTTGGGAGCTATCCCGTCTATGCTAAATGTCCGTGACGACAGGGAAATTAGCCGGGCAATGCAGAAGTTCTCGCCCTATCACCCCTCTTTTGGATGATAATTGCGTCATGAACTTAATACGTCGCCGCGACTTTCCCGACGCGCCGGAACTGGGAACTCTCCCGGATCAAAGCGAACGCCCGCTGCGGAACGAGATCCCCGCCGCCTCGCAGGACCAACGGTCACTGTTTGCCGGATTCTGAGGTCCCTTTGCGCCAGCCGCCCGCCCCCTCAGCGCGGGTCGGCGCCGTCCTCGTCGAACACGTCCATCGTGCCGCACCACAGGAAGGTGGCCGTTTCCGCGCCGTGGTTCCACGTCGAATGCAGCCGTCGCGAGTTGAAGTGGATAGAATCGCCTTCCTTCAGCACCGTCGCCTTGCCCTCGACATCGACGGTGATCTCGCCGCGCACCATGAAATAGAGTTCCTCACCCTCGTGGCTCGACGGTTCGGTCCGGTGGCCGGAGGGCTCATGGATCAGCACCGAACGCAACGTGCTGCCATCGAACCGCGTCGATAGCCGTTCGAAGGTCGGCGCGCCGCGTCCGACCTGATATTCCACCCGCTCGCGCCGCCGGGTGGTATTGCTGCCCACGCCCGGCTGTTCGAGGAAGAACGACATCGGTTTGCCGAGCACCTTGGAGATCGCCCGCAACGACGAAATCGACGGCACCGTCAGGTCGCGCTCGATCTGGGAGATGAACCCGACGGAAAGCCCGGCCCGGTCGGCGACGACCTGCATCGTCAGCCCCGCTTCCTTCCGGCACATCCTGAGCTTTCGGCCGAGCGTCGGCGCCTGCTGCTCGTCCTGTTTCTTCGCTTGCTTCGGCATGGGCAAAAGGTGTGGGCAGGCCCCGGTCCTGTCAAGCCGTGTGCGACATGCGGGCGAATCCAGCCCGCCCGAGACTTTGCAGGAGGTCAGGAGTCCTCACCACCGCCCGCGCGTCACCCGCCCCCTCCGGATGCTACAGCCATAGGAAAACAGCGAATTTCGATAGCCCTATTTTTTAGCAATACTAAAACTTGACAGCCCGAACGATTCTCGCGCAGGATTTTAGTAAGGCTAAAAAACGCATCGGACGCCGCTGATCCCATGTCCTCCACACTCGGCAAGAAACTCCGCGAATGCCGCAAGCAGGCATCGCTCACCTTGAAGGAGGTGGCCGATGAGGCGGGGTTTTCCACCGGGTTCATTTCGCAGGTCGAACGCGACATTTCGGTGCCCTCGCTGTCGTCGCTGCGGGCAATCGCCGGGGTGCTCGGGCAGCCGATTTCGGTGTTTCTCGAACAGCCCTCCAGCGCCGACGCCACCCGCGCCACCGAAAGGGTGAGCTTCCGGGTCGGCGACGGGGCGCTGTCCTACGAACGGATCTCGGCCCGGTTCGCCGGGAGCACGCTGCGCTCGGTCGTGGTGCACGAGCCGCCGGGCCATCGCAACGAGCCGGTGAGCCACGAGGGCGAGGAGCTGTTCTTCATCCTCGACGGCGAGCTGACGGTCGAGGTCGAGGGCGTTCCGACGGTGCTGACGCGCGGCGATTCCACCCATTTCGATTCCAGGAAGGTCCATTCGACCTGGAACCACACCTCTCAGACCGCGTCGCTTCTGTGGTGCGGAACGATGGACGTATTCGGCGAGGACGCGATCGAGCCGGTGCACAAGACCAAAAAGAAAAGGGGCGGTTAAGCCCTGACATGTCCAACCCATAGGGAGCTAGTTATGGCAATCTGGAACACATCACTCGCAGCGGGGCTTCTCGCGGCAACGGCGCTCGTCAGCCCGGCCCTGGCCGGCGGCACGCTCCGTCTCGACGAGGTCGCGGTGGGCGAGCTCGACCCGGCAAAGGCATCGGACTATGCCGACAGCATCCTGATGTTCAACGTCTACGACACGCTGATTCTGCCCGCGCAGGGCGCAGCGGGCCACGTGCCGCATCTGGCCGAAAGCTGGACGAACGACGGCAACACCTTCACCTTCACGCTGCGCGACGGCGCGACCTTCCAGAGCGGCAACCCGGTGACGGCGGACGACGTGGTCTATTCGCTGGAGCGCACCAAGGCGCTCGGTGCGGGCCTGTCCTACCTTTTCGGTGTGGTCGAAAGCGTCGAAGCGGTGGATGCGCGCACGGTCAAGTTCATCCTGTCCTCGCCCTACGCGCCTTTCGTCGCCTCGCTGACCCGCCTGCCGATCGTCGACAAGGCGCTGGTCGAGGCCAGCAAGGCCGCCGACGACACATGGGGCGAAGCCTTCCTCTCCGGCAACGGCGCGGGCAGCGGCGCCTACGTGGTCACCGCGCACAACCCGCAGGAAGAGACCGTGATGGAAAAGAACGGCAGCTACTTCCTCGACATCGCCGCGGCCGCGCCCGACCAGGTACGCCTGCGTTACGGCCTCGAAGCCGCCACGGTGCGCACGCTGATTGCGCAGGGCGAGCACGACATCTCGTCGCAATGGCTGCCGCCCGAGGTGATGAAGGCGCTGGCCGACGATGGCGCGCAGCTCTTCACCGAAGGGGGCACCGGGGCGTTCTACCTCAAGATGAACACCACCAAGGCGCCGCTCGACGACGTGAACTGCCGCCTCGCCCTGTCGGAAGCCTTCGACTACGACACTTCGATCCGCATGATCGCGATCACCGACGACATTTCGAGCGGCAGCCCGGCGACCGGCGCGATCCCGAAAGGCATGTTCGGCGCGAACGACGCCTCGATGACGCTGAAACAGGACATGGACGCGGCCAAGGCCCATCTCGACGCCTGCGCCTACGATCCGGCGGATATGGACATCGAGATCAGCTGGATCGCCGAAGTGCCGCTAGAGGAGCGTTTCGCCCTCCTGTTCCAGTCGAACCTGGCCGCGCTCGGCGTCAAGTCGCATATCGTCAAGATGCCCTGGGCGCTTTTTGCCGAACAGGTCTCCAAGCCCGAGAACACGCCGCATATCAGCCAGCTCTTCGTCAACGCCGTCACCGGCGATCCCGACACGCTGCTCTACGGCATGTATCACTCCTCGACGCCGGGCACCTGGCAATCGCCGGAATACCTCAACGACGCGAAGGTCGACGAGTATCTCGAGGCCGGGCGCACGGCAGCCACCGAGGAAGACCGCGACGCGGCCTATGCGATGCTGAACGCGCGGCTGATGGAGATCGCCCCGACGATCTACGCCTATGACCGGCAATCCGTCTTTGCCGCCAGCACCCGCGTGAAGGCCCCGGCGCTGACCGATCCGGCGCAGGCCTTCGGGCTCGACGGCATGGGCTTCACCTTCCGCCTGATGGAAGTGGCTGACTGAGCGACACCCCCGCTGCCGGGCCGCTCCTGGCCCGGCAGCCCATAACCCGGACCCCGAATATGACTCCTGTCCTTCGCCTCCTCGCGCGACGGCTCGGTATCTCTTTGATCGTGCTCGTCGGCGTTTCGATGCTGATCTTCGGCATCGCACGGGTCATCCCCGGCGATCCGGCGCGGATCGCGCTCGGGCCGAACGCGACCGCCGAACAGGTGGACGCGCTGCGCGACAGCCTGCACCTGAACGAAGCGATCCCGGTGCAATACGGCTATTTCGTCAAAGACCTGCTCCGCGGCGATCTCGGCGTTTCGCTCTACACCAACCGGCCGGTGACACAGGACATCGCCCAGTTCCTGCCCGCCACGCTGGAGCTGGTGCTGTTTGCCGGCATCCTGATGGTGGGGATCGGTCTGCCGCTCGGCATCTGGTCGGCGCGCTACCGGGGGCGTTGGCCCGACCATGTGATCCGCCTCGTCTCGCTGCTCGGGGTCTCTGCCCCCAGCTTCGTCTGGGCGGTGATCCTGATGCTGCTGTTCGCCTTTTTCCTGCCGATCTTCCCGATCGCAGGCCGGATCTCGGACAGCTACGAAATCGCGCGCGTCACCGGCTTCTTGCTGATCGACACGCTGCTGGCGGGCAATCTCGCCGCCTTCCGCGATGCCTTCTGGCACATCGTCCTGCCCGCCTTCGCGCTCGCGGTCTCCGGCATCGGCCAGGCCGCGCGGCTCACCCGCGCCAACATGGTCGAGACCTATGACAAACCCTATATCGAGATGGCGCAGGCCTATGGCTTCCGCGCCCGGCGGATCGCGCGCAAATACGCCTTCAAGCCCTCGCTGATCCCCTCGCTCACCATCATCGGCCTCGATTTCGCGGCCATGCTCGGCAATGCCTTTCTGGTCGAGGCCGTCTTCGCCTGGCCCGGCCTCAGCCGCTACGGCGTGGCGGTGATCCTGCGCAAGGATCTCAACGCGATCATCGGCACGGTGCTGATCATCTCCGCCACCTTCCTGATCGTGAACCTGATCGTCGATCTGCTGATCGCCTTCCTCAACCCGCGCATCCGCTACTCGCAGAGAGGCTCGTCATGAAACGGACCCTGGTCATCCTGCTGCGCAACCCGCTCTCGCTCCTCGGCGTGATCCTCGTGACGCTGGTCGTGCTGTCCGCGATCTTTGCCGATTTCATCGCCCCCTTCCCCGAACACCGCGGCGCGGTGGTGGATTTCGTGAATTTCAACAAGGCCCCCAACGCCACCAACCTCATGGGGACGGACCTTGTCGGGCGCGATCTGTTCAGCCGGATCATCTACGCTTTCCGGATCTCGCTGGTGCTCGGGGTGGTGGTGCTGGCCATCGCCACGCCGATCGGCACGCTGGTGGGGCTGTTCGCGGGCTATGTCGGCGGCAAGACCGAGTTCGTCCTGATGCGGCTGACGGATGTGTTTCTCTCGATCCCGCCGCTGGTGCTGGCGATCGCAATGATGGGCGTACTCGCGCCGACGCTGATGAACGCGATGCTCGCCGTCACCGCGATGTGGTGGCCCTGGTATGCGCGGCTGGTCTACAACATCGCCCGCTCCGAGCGCGAAGAGGGTTACGTGCTGGCCGCCGAGGTGATCGGCGCCTCGACCCCGCATATCGCGCTGCGGGAAATTCTGCCCAACTGCCTGCCCGCGATCCTGACCAAGATGACCCTCGACATGGGCTTCGTCATCATCATCGCCTCATCGCTGTCGTTCCTTGGCCTCGGCGTTCAGCCCCCTACCCCCGACCTCGGCTCGATGGTGGCCGAAGGCGCGCGCTACCTGCCCGACAGCTGGTGGCTGACCGTCTTCCCCGGACTCGCCATCCTGGTCGCGGTGTTCGGCTTCAACCTCGTCGGCGACGCCCTGCGCGAAATCCTGGGGGCCGACCAATGAAGGAGGTTCTGCGCATCGAAGACCTGGTGCTGAAGTTCCGCGGCTATACCGGCGTGACCGAGGTGCTGCACGGCATCTCGCTCAACATCCGGGCCGGCGAGCGGGTGGCGCTGGTGGGGGAAAGCGGCTCGGGCAAATCGGTGACCGCGCGCATCGTGCTGGGGCAGTTGCAGGAAATGCGCAGCGCGCAGGTGCAGGGCGGGCTCCATTTCGAGGAGCAGGACCTCAACCGCCTCAGCCGCCGCCAGTGGCATGCACTGCGCGGCACCCATATGTCGATGATCTTTCAGGACCCGACATCCTCGCTCAACCCGGTGTTCACCATCGGCGTGCAATTCACCGAGGTGCTGCGCCGGCGCGACCCGAAACTGTCGAAAGAGGCCGCCGCCCAGCGCGCGGGGGACTTGCTCAATTCGGTCTCGATCCACGATCACGCGCGGGTGCTGAACGCCTTTCCGTTCCAGCTTTCGGGCGGGATGAACCAGCGCGTCGCCATCGCGATGGCGCTGGCCAACCATCCCTCGCTGCTGATCGCAGACGAGCCGGGCACCGCGCTCGACGTGACGGTGCAGGCCCAGACCCTGCAGCTGATGCACGACCTCGTGGAGCGCACCGGCACGGCCGTGCTGTTCATCTCGCACAACCTCGGCGTGGTGCGCGAATTCGCCGACCGGATCTACGTCATCTATCGCGGCAGGATCGTCGAACAGGGGCCGACCCGGGCGGTGTTCGAGAACCCGCGCCACGCCTATACCCGCGCGCTGATGGCCGCCGTGCCCCGGATCACCGGCGGCGGCGTGCCGGAGATACAGGATATCGACGAGGCGTTCTTCGACCCGCTCGAAGTGCATGGGGAGGATCAGCCATGACCCCGCTTCTGTCGCTCAGGAATATCTCGAAAACCTTCGGCCACGGCGAACACGCCGTACGGGCCGTGCGCGACGTGAGTTTCGACGTGATGCCCGGCGAATGCCTCGCCGTGGTCGGCGAAAGCGGCTCGGGCAAAACCACGCTTGCCAACATGATCCTGGGCGTGTTCGGCCAGTCCTCGGGCGAGATCCGCTTCGACGGCACGCCGCTGCCCACGCGCCGCTCGCTGGAGCACCGCAGCGCGATCCAGCTCGTGCAGCAGAACCCGCTGTCGTCGCTCAACCCCAAGCGCTCGGTGGGCGCCTCGGTGCGGCTCGGGCTCGACGTCTACGGCATCGGCAACCGGGCCGACCGGTGGTCGCTGGTCGAGGCGGCGCTGGAAGAGGTGGGCCTGCCGCGCGAGTTCCGCAAACGCCCGCCGGCAGCGCTTTCGGGCGGCCAGCGCCAGCGTGTCGCCATCGCCCGCGCCCTCGCCTGCCAGTCGCGCCTGGTGGTGCTGGACGAGCCGACCTCGGCGCTCGACGTGCTGGTGCAGGCCCGCGTGCTGCGGCTGCTCAACGATCTGCGCGCCGAAAAGGGGCTGAGCTACCTGTTCATCACCCACGATCTCTCGGTCGTGCGCAACGTGGCCGACCGGGTGGCGGTGTTCAAATCCGGCCAGCTCGTCGAATGCGCCGAGACCGAGGCCATCTTTCAGAACCCGCGCGAGGACTACACCCGCCAGCTCATCGGGGCGGTGCCGGTGGTGACGCGCGAAGAAATCGAACTCAGGAATACCTTGGCGACGGAGGGCCAAAAATGACGGATATATCGGAGGCGGTGGCGGAGGCGGGAAACCAGCCGGAGACCACGTTCAGGCGCTGGAGCGGCTGGTGGACGAGACCATCGGCGTGAAACTGTTCACCCTGATGGAGGTGGACCACGCCGAAAACGTCGCCTGGCGCAATTACACCAACATGCCCGAAGCCTATCCCGTGCTCGGCAAGAAACCCCGCCACCAGAACCGGTGGTCCGAGGTTGTCGACGGGCGGCGCGAGACCTTCGTGGCCAATTCGATCGACGAGATCGCCGAGGTGTTCGACGATCACGAGCTGATCCGGTCGCTCGGCTGTGAAAGCGTGCTCAACCTGCCGATCTTCATCAATGGCGAGCTGCGCGGCGCACTCAACTGCCTGCACGAAGCGGGATATTACACGCCCGAACGCGTGACCGCCGCGCAATCCTCAAAACCGCTGGCGCGCTGGCCTTCCTGCTGGCCGAAAGCATCCGCAATCAAGGAGAGCACAATGGGTAAGATCACCCGCCGCGTAGCCACCGATGTGGGCGGCACCTTCACCGACCTGGTCTGCTTCGAAACCGATGCGGACACCGGCGAATCCCGCGTCATCACCGCCAAGAGCGACACCACCCCGCCCGATTTCGAGACCGGCGTGCTCAAAGTACTGGAAAAGGGCGGCGTGGATCGGCCGAGGTCGACTTTCTCGCGCACGGCACCACGGTCGTCATCAATGCGCTCACCGAGCGCAAGGGCGTCAAGGTCGGCCTGATCACCACCGAGGGCTTCCGCGACTCGCTGGAGATCGCGCGGCAACCGCCGGATTTTTCAATCTGCATTACGAAAAGCCCGCCCCCTTCGTGCCGCGTTACCTGCGCGCCGAACTGCCGGGCCGCGTCACCTATACCGGCGGGCGCGCGCCGCTCGATCTGTCGGACCTGCCCGCGATCCTCGACGGCTTCCGCGCCGAGGGGGTCGAGGCGGTGGCGATCAGCTTCCTGCATTCCTACGCCAACACCAGTCATGAAGAGGCAGCGCTGGCCGAGGTGCAGAAGCTTTGGCCCGAGGTCTCGGTGGTCGCCTCGCACCAGATCACCCGCGAATGGCGCGAATACGAGCGCACCAACACCGCCGTTCTCTCGGCCTATGTGCAGCCGGTGGCCGCGCGCTCCCTCGCCAAGCTCGACAACGGGCTGAAGTCGAGGGGGCTGAAGAAAAACCCCTATATCATGCAGTCGAACTGTGGCGTGGATTCACTGCCCGCCACCTCGAAAACGCCGATCACGATGGTCGAGAGCGGCCCCGCCTCGGGTTTCTGGGGGGCTGCCGAACTGGGCCGGCTGATCGGTGAGCCGAACGTGCTCGCCCTCGACATCGGCGGCACCACCGCCAAGTGCTCGCTGATCGAGAACGGCGAAGTCCGGATCATGACCGATTACTGGATCGAACGGTCGCGCCAGTCGGCGGGCTACCCGATCATGGTGCCGGTGGTCGATCTCGTCGAGATCGGCAACGGCGGCGGCTCGATCGCCTGGGTCGACGATTTCGGCAAGCTGCATGTCGGGCCGCAATCGGCCGGCGCCCTGCCCGGTCCGGCCTCCTACGGCAAGGGCGGCACCGAGGCCACCACCACCGACGCCAACCTCTGGCTCGGCCGGATCAACAGCGATTACTTCTGCGGCGGCGCGATCGACGCCGATATGCTGGCCGCCGAACGCGCGATCACCGCGCTTGGCGAAAAGCTGGGGGTCGGCCCCGACCAGGCCGCCGAGGGGATCATCCGCATCGCCAACAACAACATGGTCAACGCGCTCAAGCTGGTCTCGCTCAACCGCGGCTTCGACACCCGCGATTTCACCCTGCTCGCCTTCGGCGGCGGCGGTGCGATGCATGCCGTGGCGCTGGGGCAGGAATTGCAGGTGAAGAAGGTGGTCGTGCCCGCCGCGGCGGCGGTGTTCTCGGCCTGGGGCATGATGATGTCGGACCTCCGGCGCGACTTTTTCGTCACGCACCTGGTCGATCTGAGTGCAGGTGCAGGCGCGGTGATCGAGAGCACCTTCGCAGAAGCTGAGGCCGGCGCGCTCGCGACCTTTGCCGAAGAAGGCGTTGAGCCCGGCAAGGTGACCTTCCTGCGCTACGGCAAGTTCCGGTACCAGAACCAGGAGCACACCACCGAGGTGTTGTTGTCGAACGCGGCGATCACCGATGCGAGCCTGGCGCAGATCGCCGCCGACTTCCACGACACATACGAGCGCGAGTACACCTACCGGCTCGACGCGCCGGTCGAGATGGTGGGCATCCACCTGGTAGCCAAGGCAGAGGTGGGCAAGCTCGAAATGCGCCCCGAAGAGCTGGGCGACGCCGATGCCTCGGGCGCGGTGAAGGGCAAGCGGCCGGTCGACTACGCCCTGGAGGGCAAGCACGAGGCGGTGATCTACAACGGCGATCTGCTGCGTCCCGGCATGGCGTTCCACGGCCCGGCCATCGTCGAGGACAGCGGAACCACCGTGGTGATCCACCCCGGCAATGCCGTGACCGTCGACGCCTTCCGCAACCTCCACATCACCCTGAACGGCTGAGGGCAGGAACATGACCCAGGAAAACGACCCGATCACGCTGGAAATCATCCAGAATTCGCTTCAGGCCGCCGCCGACGAGATGTTTGCCGCAATGCGCAAGACCGCGATGTCGTCGATCATCTATGAGGTGCTCGACATGGGCACCGGCATCACCGACGCCGAGGGGCGGCTAGCCTCGTCCGGCGCGGGCATCCCGGCTTTCGTCGGCGTGCTCGACAAATCGGTGCAGGCGATCCTGCGCAAATTCGCCGTCGAGACGATCCGCCCCGGCGATGTGTTCATCACCAACGATCCCTATTACGGAGGCGTCACCCACCTCAACGACCTGGTGCTCACCATGCCGGTCTTTGCCGACGGCAGGCTGATCGCCTGGACCGCGAACATCGCCCACAATTCCGATGTCGGCGGCATGGCACCCGGTTCGCTGTCGGGCGACGCGACCGAGATTTTCCAGGAGGGGCTGCGCCTGCCCGGCGTGAAGCTCGTCAGCGAAGGCAAGACGGTCGATGCGGTGATGGATATCATCACCGTCAACTCGCGGATGCCCGACTTCCTGCGCGGCGATGTCTGGGCCGCCATCGCCTCGGTGCGGGTCGGCGCGCGGCGGCTGGAGGACCTGGCGCGGAAATACGGCGTGAACACCTTCATCCGCGCGATGGAGAGCTTCATGGATTTCGGCGAGGAGTCTGCGCTGGCCGAAATGGCGCATTTGCCCAAGGGCACGTTCACCCTGTCCGAAGACCAGGACGATGGCCGCGTCTACAACGTCACCGTCACGATCACCGACGACGCCTTCACCGTCGATCTGCGCGACAACCCCGACCAGGACCCCGGCCCCACCAACGCCTGCCGCGACGGCACGATGATCTGCGCGCAGATGGTGTTCAAATCGCTCACCGGCTACGACACGCCGGCCAACGACGGCTCGTTCCGTCCGCTGAAGGTACTGACCCGCGAAGGCTCGATCTTCCACGCCAAGGAACCTTCGGCGGTCGGTTTCTATTTCGAGACGGAAGTGCGGGTCTACGATCTGATCTGGCGCTGCCTCGCGCCGCATATCCCCGAGAAGCTGCCGGCCGGGCATTTCGCCTCGATCGCCGGCACGTTCATCGGCGGCATCCACCCCGATACCGGGCGGCAATACACGATTGTCGAGCCGCAGATCGGCGGCTGGGGCGGCTGGGAAGGCCATGACGGCAATTCCTGCATCTTCTCGGGCTTCCACGGCGAGACCTACAACACGCCCGCCGAGATCTCCGAGGCGCGCAACGGGCTGCTGGTGGACCGGATGGAGCTCAACACCGAGCCGGGCGGCGAAGGCGAGTTCACTGGCGGGCGCGGGCTGAAGCTGGAATACCGCATCCGCACCGACAACGGCTTCCTGACGGCGGGCTACACCCGCTCGAAGATCAAGCCCTGGTCGCTGGAGGGCGGCGAGGAGGGATCCGGCAATTTCGTCGAGGTGATCAAGACCGATGGCTCGCTCGAACGCTATTCCTTCGTCTCCGGCCTCACCGTGAACAAGGACGACGTGATCCGCGTCATCACCTCCTCGGGCGGCGGCTACGGCGACCCGAAGAAGCGCGACCCGCAGAAGATCGCCGCCGATATCAAGAACGGTGTGCTGTCGGCGGAGCGGGCGAAAGAGGTCTACGGCTACACCGGCTGACGCATCCGGGCGGGCGGCCGCGGCTGTGCGCCCCAGACACCCACACCCCAACAGGACACGCGACAATGGCAAAACGGAAAATCATGTATCTGAACCCGGTCGGGCTCGACACATTCGACCAGCTCTTCGCGGACATGGCCTCCGAGATCAAGCTGCCCGACACCGAGGTGCACGTCACCTCGCTGGCGCCCGATTACGGGAAATTCTGGCATATCGAATACCGCGCCTATGAGGCTGTGGTGACGCGCGGCATCGTGCGGGCGGCGCGGCAGGCTGCGCAGGAAGGCTTCGACGCGCTGGCGATCGGCTGTTTCTACGACACCGCCCTGCACGATGCGCGCGAGCTGTCGGGCAACTGCCTGGTGACCGGCCCCTGCATCGCCGCCTGCAAGCTGGCGACGAGCCTGTCCAACCGCTTCGGCGTCATCATCGGGCGGCGCAAATGGGAGCACCAGATGCGCAGCACGATCCTCGGCTACGGCTATGGCGAGAACCTGTCGGGGTTCTACAGCGTCGGCCTTGGCGTCGAGGAATTCCAGGCCGATCACGAGCGCACCGGCAACCGCCTCATGGACGCGGCGCAGCGCGCGATCGCCGAGGGCGCCGAAAGCATCATCCTGGGATGCACGATGGAGATCGGCTTTCACAGGAAGATGGAGGCCGAGCTGGGCGTGCCGGTGATCGACGTGTCGATGGCCGCCCTGAAAGACGCCGAATTCTCCGCCGAGATGAAAACCGGCTGCGGCTGGACGCCGAGCCGGAATTGGTCCTGCGAGGCGCCGCCGGAAGACGAGCTGGCCACGCTCGGCCAATTCGACGGGATGGAGGTTTTTGGCAACCGGATCGTAATTCCGGCCGCCGCATAGGGAACGCGACAATGACCAAGACGCAAGACAGACTGACCAGACTGCGCAGCCGCATGGAGGCCGAGGAGATCGACCTCGTCGCGCTCGGGCCGGGCGCACATATGGACTGGCTCATGGGCTTTCACCCGCATCCCGACGAGCGCCCCTGCCTCGCCTGCATCACCCCCGAAGCGGCGGCTTTCCTGATGCCGGCGCTGAACGCCGAGGGGTCGCGCCCGCATACCGATCTGCCGTTTCACGAATGGTCCGATGCCGAGGGACCGGATGGCGCTTTCGCCACGCTGCTCGACGCGCTTGGCGCTGGCGCGGCCCGGCGGATCGTGCTCGACGAGACGATGCGCGCCGATTTCGCGGCCCTGGTGCAGGAGGCACTGCCCGGCGCCGAGCGGCAATTTACCGCCTCGACCATCGGCTCTCTGAGGATGCGCAAGGACGAAGACGAGTACCGCGTGCTGAAGGAAAACGCCCTGATCGCCGATCAGGCGATGGAGGCCGGCTGGGCCGCGATGGCGGCGGGCCTGAGCGAGCTTGAGGTGGCGACGGTGATCCGCGAGCGGTTCAAGGCGCTCGGCGCCGAGCCCCTTTTCACCATCATCGGCGCGGGCGGCAACGGCGCCTTCCCGCATCATCACACCGGCCCCACCCGGCTTGCCCAGGGCGACGCGGTGGTGATGGATATCGGCGGCGGCATGAACGGCTATTCGAGCGACATGACCCGCATGGCGGTGCTCGGCACCCCGCCCGAGGGCTACGAAGCGGTGCATGCCATCGTCGAGGCCGCGGTACAGGCGGCGCTGAAGGCCGCCCGCCCCGGCGCGAAGGCGCATGAAGTGGACGACGCCGCGCGCGGCGTGATCGCGGCGGCGGGCTACGGCGACTACTTCGTGCACCGCACCGGCCACGGCATGGGCGTGGAGGTGCATGAACAGCCTTACATCACCTCCGTGTCGCAGACGGTCCTGGAGCCGGGCATGGTGTTTTCCATCGAGCCGGGCATCTACCTGCCGGGCCGTTTCGGCATCCGCCTCGAAGACATCGTGATCCTGCGCGAGGACGGCCCCGAAATCCTCTCCCAACTCCCGCGCACGCTGAAGGTGCTGTGATGGCCGATCCCTTCACCCCGTCGGTCATCCAGGCCGGACTTGAAAACGCCGCCGAAGAGATGTTCTCGGTGCTGCGCAAGACGGCGATGAGCCCGATCATCTACGAGGTACTCGATGTGGGCACCGGCGTCACCGACGCGGCGGGGCGGCTGGTGAGTTCCGGCGCCGGCATCCCCACCTTTGTCGGCGTGCTGGACAAGGCGGTGCGGACCATTGTCGCGCGTCACGGCGAGAGCCTGCGCGAGGGCGACATCTTCATCACCAACGATCCCAACCACGGCGGCGTGACCCACCTCAACGACGTGGTGATCGCCAAGCCCGCCTTCTACGACGGCAGATGCGTGGCCTGGACCGCCTCGATCGCCCATTGGGGCGACATAGGCGGCAAGGTCCCCGGCTCGATGGCCACGGATGTGACCGAGATTTTCGCCGAAGGGCTGCGCCTTCCCGCGGTGCGACTGTTCGACGCCGGCACGCCGATCCAGGGCGTGTTCGACATCATCGAAACCAACTCGCGCCTGCCCGATTTCGTGCGCGGCGATCTCTGGGCGCAGATCGCGGCCAGCAAAAGCGCAGAGGCGCAAATCCTCGCATTGTTCGAGAAATTCGGCGCCGAGACGATGGGCGAGGCGATCACAGACGCTTTCGAGACCGGCCGGGCGCGGGCCCTCAGCGGGCTCGCGGCGCTGCCGAACGGACGCTACGAGATCGAGGAACAGCAGGACGACGGCACGCTCTGGCGCGCGGCCATCACCGTGACCGACGCGCTTTTCACCGTCGATCTGCGCGGCAATCCAAAGCAGCAGGCCGCGCCCTACAACACCAGCCGCGACGGCGCGGTGATTTCCAGCCAGATGATCTTCAAGGCGCTCTGCGATCCCGAGCGTTTCGCCAATTCCGGCTCGTTCTCGCCGCTCGAGGTGATCACCGAGGAAGGCACGATCTTCCATGCCGGACCGACGGCGCCGCAGGGCTATTACTTCGAAACCCGCATCCGGCTGTTCGACATGCTCTGGCAATGCATGGCCCGCGCCCTGCCCGGCCGGCTGCCCGCCGGGTCGTTCTCGTCGATCTTCGGCACCGTCATCGCCGGCAGACATCCCGACACCGGGCGCAAATACACGATGGTCGAGCCGCAGATGGGCGGCTGGGGTGCCACCGCCGAGCGCGACGGGGTGGACGCGATGTTTTCCACCAGCCACGGCGACACGTTCAACTGCCCGGTGGAAATCTGCGAAGCGCGCTACGGGCTGAACGTGATCCACAAATCGCTCACCGAGGCGCTGCCGCAAACCGGCGGGCATCGGGGCGGGCGCGGCGTTTCGGTGCTTTACGAAGCGCGCGCCGAGGCCAGCCTGTCGGCGGGCTACACCCGCGCCATCGTTCCGGTCTGGTCGCTCGACGCGGCCGCGCCGGGCGGGGTGAACGCCCTGAAGATCCAGCGCAAGTCCGGCGAGACGGAATATCATCGCTTCATCAGCGGCGCCCGCCTGCGCCGGGCGACCGTGTGCTGATCGAGACCGCGCAGGGCGGCAACGCCTCGAGGACTTCGCCGCCGGTGGCGAGTTTCTCCGGGGACGTGACGTCTTCGTCTGCGCGTCCGCGTGGGTGACCTGTGCCAGTCCCGCGTGGCCTGGCCTTTTATCTTCCCACTTTTGGTTCTCGGCCAATGACACGAAAGAGCCGATACCCGGCCCCCGATAAGGGCCGTTATGTAGTTTGTCGCTGAAAGTGATCTGGTGCCACATCCTCGCGATCCTCCGGCCGCCCGGATTGATTTCGGCCCCGTTTCTCTGGCTGGGAGAGGAGCGGGATCGCTTGAAAGCATCGAAGGTCGCGGAAGCGCAGAAGGCGTTCATCCTGAAGCTGGGCGAGCAGTGAACACCGGTTGCAGAGATCTGCCGCAAGGCCGATCAGCCAGTCGCCCCCCTTCAGTTGGAAGGAGCGATACGGCGAGCTGCTGCCGGACCAAATGCAGTGGCTGGATGCACGAGCTGATTCGCAGGATGGCCGGCGAGGTCGGACAGGAGATGGTAAGTAGCAGGCTCTTCCGGTTCGAGGTTCCACGCGAGTTCTGAGAGGATGTTGGTGACGTCGCCCAGGATCGTGTCGGTGACCCGCCCCACCTGAGTGGTCCGGCTTGAGTGTTAGTGCATGACCGGCCTCGGGTCCATTGGGACAATGGTTTCAGGGGCTGGAGGGCGGTAGCCCAATGCACTGTGTGGACGCTTCGTGTTGTAGTGTTTCCTCCATTGTTCGATCAGGATCTTCGCCTCACGCAGGCTGTAGAAGACCTCCCCATTGAGGAGCTCATCGCGGAACCTGGCATTGAAGCTCTCGCAGTATCCGTTCTCCCAGGGGGATCCAGGCTCGATGTAAGCGGTCTTCGCGCCGACGGCGGCAATCCAGGAGAGTGTCAGATCTTCTGTGTATGAATGATCCGGTCCATGCTTCTTCGAAAGGAAGCATGCATGACGATTTCCAAGGAACTGCTGGACGAACTACTGAAGGGCGTGGAGCGCCCTGAGGACCTGCTCGGCGAGGCCGGGCTGATGAAAGAGCTGAAGATCAAGCTCATGGAGCGGATGCTGGGCGCCGAGCTGACCGCGCATTTGGGCTATGAAGAGGGCAAGGAGGTTCCACCGGGACAGGGCAAACTGAAGCCGGAACGGCACCTCGACCAAGGTGCTGAAGGGACAGGACGGAGAGATGCCGGTGGCGGTGCCCCGCGACCGCGACAGCAGCTTCGAGCCCGAACTGGTGAAGAAGGCCAGACCTGGATCGACGGGATGGACGACAAGATCATCCATTGCCTGGCAGGCGATTTGCAACGCAAATCTGCCGAGAGGGGCCTCTATGCCGCCGGCTGACGGTGCGGGATATCCAGGCCCATCTGCTCGATCCTACGGCCTGAAGGTCTCGCCTGACCTGGATCAGCCGCGTGACCGACGCCGGTTCTGGACGAGGTCCGGGAATGGCAGAGCCGGGCGCTGGAACGGATGTATCCGATCGTGATCTTCGACGCGCTGCGGGTGAAGATCCGCGATGCCGACAGCCGACGGTGAAGAACAAGGCCGTGTATGTCGCCTTGGGCGTTACCTGCGATGGCCAGCGCGCGAGGTTCTGGCCTCTGGATCGCCGAAAATGAAGGCGCCAAATTCTGGCTTTCGGTGATGAGCGAGCTGAAGAACCGCGGCACCCAGGACATTCTGATCGCGGTCGTGGACGGTCTGGAAGGGCTTTCCCCAGGCCATCACCGCCGCCTTCCCGGAGGCCATGGTCCAGACCTGCATCGTGCATCTGGTGCGCTACAGCCTGAACTTCTGTTCCTGGAAGGACCGAAGCGCAGGCTACGACCTGCGCCGGATTTACAGCGCCCTGACCGCCGATATGGCTGAGATCGAGCTCGATGCCTTCGAGGAGAAAATGGGCCGGAAATACGCTTCCACTGCCCGGCCTGGCGCCGGGCATGGCAGGAGGTGATCCCGTTCTTGGTTTCGATCCCGCGATCCGCAAGCATCATCTACACCACGAACGCCATAGAAAGTCTGAACCGCGTGATCCGCAAATCGATCAAGACCAGAGGGCTCGTTCGACCGACGAGGCCGGCACCAAGCTGACCTACCCGCAATCCGCAATCGAAAAGGATGGCCGAAAACCGGGAATGGTTTGCCGCCCGCAACTGCCCGCCATAATGTTCGGCGAGCGCTTCGACGCTTGAGTATCCCAAACCGCATGGACCGGCCCAGATACACAAAGTGCCCAGGACACCCCCCACCTCCCAGCGAAACGGACACTGGACATGTTGGGCATCCCGCGCACGACTTTCTACCGCTGCGCGACCGCTACCTGCCGCTCGGCGCTGCCGGTCGAAGACCGGCCCTCGCAGCCGGGTCGGGTCTGGAACCGATCCCTGACAAGGTGCGCAAGCAGATCGTTGATCTGGCCCTCGACGAGTCCGATCTGTCGCCGCGGAACTCGCCGTCCGGTTCACTGACACCCGGCGCTACTGTGTCGGAAGCCAGCGTTCGCTACAGGCTCTGAAGGCGTACGACCAAGTCACCAGCCCGGCCTTCGTGGTGATCAAGGCGCAGCCGACGAGTTCCATGAGAAGACCGTGCGGCCGAACCAGCTCTGGCAGACCATCTTGCCTACCTGAAGGTCGTCGGCTGGGGCTGGTTCTACCTGTCGACGATCCTCGACGACCACAGTCGCTACGCGTCATCGCCCTGGCGGTCGGTGCACTGACGATGAAGGCGTCGGATGACCGCCACGCTGGAAGATGCCTTGTCGCCTCGGGCCGCGACCGCGCCGATCGCCCACCGGCCTCGGCTGCTCAGCGACAATGGCAGCAGCCATATCTCCGGCGAACTGGCTGACTGGCTCGCGGACGAAGGCATGGATCACGTCCGTGGCGCTCCCCGGCACCCCCCAGACCTGCGGCGGCGACCGAGCTGGCACCAGACCCCGAAGAACCGCATCCTGCTCGAAAACTACTACTTGCCCGGCGCCCTCGAGGAGGCCGTCGCGACCTTCATCGACGACTACAACCATCACCGCTACCACGAGAGCCTCGGAAATCTCACCCAGCCGACGTCTATCACGGCAGGGCGGAAACGATCCTGCAACGACGAAGGGAGATCGTGCCAGACCATCGAGAAACGCCGCTTGCTGCATCGCCAGAACGCGGCATAGACTGAAAACCCAACGAGCCAGACCCTCCGTTCCAGATCAGGCGCTCGTGTTCCAAATCATCTGACGACGGACACCGCTGACAGCTGGCTGAATGAAGGACTGGTCGCGCTGGCCGAAGGTGGCCCCTCTATGCTCAAGGCAGACGTGCTCGCCCGCCGGCTCGGCGTATCGCGCGGCAGCTTCTACTGGCACTTCCGCGATGTAGCAGATTTCCAAAATGCCCTGCTTCGACGCTGGGCAGAACTAGCCGTCGAAACACCAATTGCGATGGCGCGAGCGGAAACACAAGGACGTCCCGCAGAAGCTCTTGCAAACCTAATTGAACAAGCGATGAGCTCCCCGATCCGTCTCGAAGCAGCTGTATCGGCCTGGGCCGTTCAGTCGGCGCCCGTTCAGCGGGCCGTTCGCAAGATCAACCGGCGCCGTATCGAGCTTTTGACTGATCTGCTGAAAGCCATCGGCTTCCAAGAAAGTGTTGCAAAGGCTCGCGCACGTCTCCTGTGCGCGGCCTACCTCGGCCGAACCCATCTTGAAGCAGAAGAGTTCGGATCAGAAGAGCGTGAAGAGCTAATTGATGCGTTCACACGGCAGAAGGGTCGAGTAGCGTCAGATACTCAATAGCGAGCAGAAAATCGATTTCTCGAGCATTCTTGCCCAAATGTGCCAAGTGATGCGCGAAGATTGTCTTGGCATGCCAACGTTGGACACTGTTGACGATCGGGGATGATCGTTCTGATGTCCGCTGTGGGGTCTGCTCCGGCTGGGTGCCGAATGACACCTCTCATGAGCGTTTTCATGTTTCCTGACACGCTGATGGCGTGCCCCCATCGGGTGGACCGGTTTGATTGTTAGTGCATCGTGGGCCTCTGGTCCATCGGAACGATGCTTTCTGGTGCAGGCGGACGATAGCCCAATGAGCTGTGCGGCCTGACGGTGTTGTAGTGAATGCGCCATTGCTCGATCAGGATTTGGGCCTCCCGCAGACTGTAGAAGGTTTCACCGTTCAGCAGTTCGTCGCGGGACCTGGCGTTGAAGCTTTCACAATACCCGTTTTCCCAGAATGAGCCCGGTTCGATATAGGCAGTCTCGGCTCCAACCGCGGCGATCCAGTCCCGAACCGGCGTTCATGGTTGACAAGGCCCACTGGACATCACGCGGCACCACCTACCATCAGGCCCCGCTGTACAGCGGGTCGGTCAAGGCCGGATTGTAGCCAGCGCGGCACGTGTCGGAGACGGTGATACCCAGTCAGCGCCCCGGCACCGTAGTATCCAATCAAGTTTTCGACCCAGCTAAGCGTAGCGATATCCGCAATTGTGTAATCCGCCCCCACAATCCAGGCTCGATCTTCCAGGTGATTTTCCAACACGTCTAAAAGCCGCCGGGCTTCAGTTACATAGCGAGCCTTTGGGCGTGGGTCTTCGATCTCGCGTCCGGCAAAGCGGTGGAACCAGCCAACTTGACCGAAAATCGGGCCGATACCGCTCATCTGGAACATCAGCCATTGCAGCGTTTCGTGGCGGGCCGCGCCATCTGGCAGGAACAAGCCCGTCTTTTCGGCAAGATAGATCAGGATTGCCCCCGATTCCCATAGCGGCAAGGGGCGACCGCCGGGCCCCTGCGGATCGATGATGGCGGGCAGCTTTCCGTTTGGATTGAGGCTCAGGAATTCCGGTGAGCGATTGTCGCCCGCCAT
>JAWKXC010000026.1:0-67475 GCA_041397205.1 Paracoccaceae bacterium | reverse complement strand
GGTGGTGGGTCGTGTTCGGCGCCGTTCTTATGCAACTCAGTCTTGGCGCGATCTACGCCTGGTCGGTCTTTACGCCATCGCTGATCGAGGCCGGGTGGAGCCGGGTCGAAACCCAGGTGGTCTTCGGCACCGGCCTTGCGGCCTTCGCCCTGGTGATGGTCGTCGCCGGGCGGCTCCTGGTGCGCTTCGGGCCGCAGAAACTCGCCTTCGCCGGCGGGTCCGTCCTCGGGCTCGGCTATATCATCGCCGGGCTGCTCGGCGCCACCAACTTCTGGGTGGTGCTGATCGGCGTCGGGCTGATCGGTGGCGCCGGGATCGGGCTCGGCTACGTGGTGCCGATCGCCGTCGGCATGCGCTGGTTCCCCGACCGCAAGGGCATGATCACCGGGCTCGCCGTGGCCGGCTTTGGCTTCGGCGCCATGGGCTGGGTCAAGCTCGCGGGCAGCTGGGGCGGGCTCATCGGCTCGCTCGGGCTGGCCACGACCTTCACCCTCTATGGGCTCGCCTATGCGGCACTGATCTGGATCGGCGCGATCTGGATGCGGATGCCGCCGAAAGGCTGGGCGCCGGAAGGGTTCAAGGCGGCCGCCGCGGCCAAGGGCGGCGAGAACTACACCCTGTCGGAGATGCTGCGCACCCCGCAATTCTACCTCATCTTCCTGATCTTCGCGGTCTCGGCCGGTGCCGGGCTGATGTCGATCGGGCTGATGAAGCTCTACCCGATCGAGGCGCTGGAGGCGGCGGGCTACGGCCCGGTCGAGGCGAGCGCCATTGCCGGCACCGCGATGGCGGTGTTCTTCTCGCTCGCCAATGGCATGGGCCGGATCCTCTGGGGGATGGCCTCGGACAGGCTCGGTCGCCGGCGGTCGATCCTGGTGATGACCGGCACCCAGGCGCTGTTCCTCTTCGCCTTCACCGCGATGGCGGGCACGCCTTGGCTGCTCTACCTCGGGGCCACGCTGATCGGCTTCAACTACGGCGGCGCCTTCGCGCTGTTCCCGGCGGTGACGGCCGACCTCTTCGGCAACGAGCGCGTCGGCCAGAACTACCCTTACGTGTTCCTGAGCTACGGCGTCGGCGGCATCGTCTTCCCGATCCTCGGGGGCATGCTGGGCGACATGGGGAACTTCCCTCTCGCTTTCTCGATCACCGCGGTGGCCTGCCTGGTCGGCGCGGGGGCGGCTTCGCTGATCCGCACGCCCGACCATGCCACGGCCAGGCATCATTTCTCGGTGCACGGCTTCCTGCACCAGATGCACTGGGACCTGCTCGACGAGGTGGTCGACCACGCGCTGCACCCCGACCATTACCGGCGGGTGGACACATAGGGCGCGCCGGCGTCGGTCGAGGCGACCATACGGGACCGGCGGGGAACGCAGGGAGGGCCAGAGGCCGGAGAAGCCCGGCCCCGGCGACCTCCATACGCGAACGAATTGCCCGGTTTCCCCGCGGCCGTTCGGCACGTCTTGCTCCTGGATGCCGGGAAAGAGATGTTATTCCAGTGCCTTGGTGGGCCGGGCCGTGGCCGCTACCAGCGCCCCGAGGCGCCGCCCCCGGACGACGACCCGCCGCCGAAAGACCCGCCGGAGGACGAGGTGGAGCTGCGCCGTGCGATGGTGTAGCTCGAACTGTCCTGGTAGCCGCAATGCGGGCAGTGCACGGTCTTGCGGCCGCTGCCGGTGCTGTGCTTGGTGGCCGCGCGCAAGGTCTCGCGGGTGATGTCGAGGCCGCGCTGGCCGCAGCTCGGGCAGCGGCGGAACCGGTCGACGATCCGGCGGCCGAACACCGCGACCGCGCCGAAGATCGCCATGATCGCGAGGCCGAAGCCGAGGCTGCCCTTGTCGTCCGCGCCGCCGCCCGAGACCGGCGCCGGCGCGTTGCCGGCGGCGTGTTCCCGGGCGATCCGGTCGGCCACCACCAGCGTGCCGGCCTCGATCCCGGCCTCGAAATCGCCCTTGCCGAAGGCGGGGATGAAGACGTCGTCGATGATCTCCTTGGCCACCGCGTCGTAGCCCGAGGGATAGCCCGACCCGAGCTCGATCCGCATCTCTCGATCGGTGGTCAGCACCAGCACGAGGATGCCGTCGTTGCGGGTCGCGTCGCCGATGCCCCAGTCGTTGAACAGCCCGGTGGCGAAGCTTTCCAGGCTGTCGCCGGGATAGCCCCAGCGGGTGTGCATCGTGAGCACCGTGGCCTGCACCCCGGTCTCGTCGGCGAGCGTCTGCAACGCGGCGGTGATCCGCCCTCGGCGGGCTCCCGATCACGTCGGCCTGGTCGTTGACCCAGATGTTGTCGTAGGTCGGATACTCCTGTGCCGCGGCAAAGGCGGGCAGCAGCAGGGCAATGAGAAGAGCGGCAAGACGCGGCATGAAATCCTCCGGGGCGCGCAAATGGTCTGGCCCCATCATGCCCCGCTTCGATGGCGAAATCATGGGGAAAGTCAGGCCGGTAGCGGGATCACAGCCGCGCGGCATGCGCCGCCAGCTCCTCCGCGATCGCCTGCACATCTTCGCGCGTGCAGTCCCAGGTGCCGACCTGGACCCGGATCACGAACCGGCCCTCGTGGGTGGTCTGGGTGAGGTAGATCCGGCCCGCGCGGTTCACGGCCTCGAGCAGCGCGGCGGTCGCGGCATCGTCGCGGAAGCGGAAGGTGAACAGCGACAGGATCGGCGGGGTGACGATCTCGAACCCGTCGAGCGCGGCGATGGCCTCGGCCGCCTCCGCGCTCCAGGCGACATGGTCGCGGATCCGGGCCCGCAGCGCCTCCAGCCCCTCGATCCGGAGCAGGAACCAGATCTTGAGCGCGCGGAAGCGGCGGCCGAGGGGCAGGGTCCATTCGTTGTAGTTCACCACCGCGTCCGCATTCTGCGTCTTGAGGTAGTCGGGCCTCAGCCCCATCGTGGCGATCTGCGGCCCCGGGTCGCGCAGGAACTGCACCGAGGCGTCGAACTGCGCGCCGAGCCATTTGTGCGGGTTGAACACCACGCTGTCGGCGCCCTCGATCCCGGCCCAGAGATGCCGGAACTCCGGCGCGATCATCGCCGTCCCGGCCCAGGCGGCGTCGACATGGGTCGGCAGCCCGTGGCTCTTCGCCACGGCGATACAGGCGGCGAGGTCGTCGCAGGCGCCGATCGAGGTGCCGCCGGTGGCGAGGATCACGCCCGCGGGCCTGTGCCCGGCGGCAACATCGGCGCGGATCGCCGCATCCAGCGCCGCGGGGTCCATCGAGAACAGCGGATCGCCCGCCCGGCCCGGAATCTTCACCAGGTTGTCCTGGCCGATCCCCGACAGCCGCGCGGCCTTGTCGACCGAGCTGTGGGTCTGCGCGGAGGCATAGAGCCTGAGCCGCGGCGCGCCCGATAGCCCGTCGGTGAGCCCGCTGTAGCCGAGCGCGCGCTCGCGCATCGTCAGCACGGCGGAAAAGGTCGCGGTGGTCGCCGAATCGTGGATCGTGCCGGTGAACGTGCCGGGCAACCCGACGGCCTCGCGCAGCCAGTCGATCACCAGCGCTTCCATCTCGTTCGCCGCCGGTGCCGTCTGCCACAGCATCGCCTGGCTCGCCATCGCGTTCGCGAGCTGTTCGGCGAGCATCGAGGCGGGCGCGGCGTTGGCCGGGAAATAGGCGAAGAAGCGCGGGTGCTGCCAATGGGTCATCGCAGCCGGGACCAGACGGGCGAAATCGTCGAACACCGTCTCGATCGGCGTCGGCGCTTCCGGCACCGGCGCCTCGATGCGCTTGCGGAAATCGCCGGGCGCGATGTCGGGGCGCACCGGGCGGTCGCGCAGCACCGCGTGGTAGTCGCGCGCCCAGTCGGCGGCGCGTTTCGACCAGTGGGCGAGATCGTCGTGGTCCATGCAGCGGGCTCCCGTTTTGCTTAACGCGTTAAACGAAAACCGCCCGGCACCGCAAGGGGTCCGGGCGGTCGCCGGGTCTGTCCCGGGACAGGCTCAGCCCTTGGCGGTCTCCAACGCCGCAATGATCGGCGAGAAGTCCGCGGCCTTGAGGCTCGCGCCGCCCACCAGCGCGCCGTCGACATTGGCGACCGCGAAGATCTCGGCGGCGTTCGAGGGCTTCACCGAGCCGCCGTAGAGCACGCGGATCGCCTCGCCCTCGGCGCCGAACCGGGCCACGAGCTTGTCGCGAATGAAATCGTGCACTTCGGTGATCTGCTCGATGGTCGGGATCTTGCCGGTCCCGATCGCCCAGATCGGCTCGTAGGCGATGACCGCGGTGGCGCCGGTGAGCCCGTCGGGCAGCGAGCCCGCGAGCTGGTTGCCGATCACGTCGAGCGTGGTGCCGGCCTCGCGCTCCTCGAGGCTCTCGCCGAGGCAGATCACCGCCAGCAGGCCCGCGGCCAGCGCGGCTTCTGTCTTGGCGCGGACGTCGGCATCGCTCTCGCCGTGGTCGGCGCGCCGCTCGGAATGGCCGACGATCACCGCTGTCGCCCCCGCCTCGACCAGCATGCCGGCCGAGATGTCGCCGGTATGGGCGCCCGCCTCGGCGGCGTGGCAATCCTGGCCGCCGACCGCGACGGCGGACCCCGCGGCGGCACCGGCCATCCGGGCGACCAGCGTCGCCGGCGGGCAGATCAGCACGTCGACCTTCGGGCTGCCATGCGCTGCCTTCAGCGCCTCGATCTCGCCGAGCGAGGCGCCCGTGCCGTTCATCTTCCAGTTGCCTGCCGCCAGTCCTCGCCGCATCGCGATCTCCTTCGTTTCGGACCGGGCATTTCGGACCCGGTGTTTCCAGTCTGTGTTTCCAGTCGGGCGCGAGGTTAGCGGGAACGGGGCAGGGGGCAAGGGGAAAGGCGCCCCCCCGGGGCTGCGGCACAACCGCCCCGGTCGCGCCCGGCGCGCTTTTCCTTTTTCCTGGTCGAAATACTCCGGGGGGGCGGGGGCATGACACAGCTGTTGGGTGCGCCATCGCGCCACGATCTGGTCTCCGCCCGGGGTCCCGGCCCGGCTGTTGGCTGCCCCCGCGGTCTGAATGCCCCCGTTTAGGGGGGGCCGGGGGCAGCGCCCCCGCGCGGGCTACAGTGCCGCGAGCGCCCGGCGTGCCCAGTCGCAGGCGGCGTCGGGGTCGTCGAGCGCGGCCTCGGGCAGGGTCCAGTAGTTCATGCCGCGGCCGTCCTCCATCTCGAACTTCACCGCGCCCGCCGCGGCCAGCGCGGCCGCGAAATCGCCCGAGGCCTTGAGGTAGAGCCGCCCACCCGAGGACAGGATCGCGAAGATCTGCCCGTCGCTGTAGATCGACAGCCCGCCCATCATCTTGCGGTGACTGAGCGCGCCGAGCCCGTCGAACAGCTCGTGGACGAAGGCGATGTCGCTGTCGGAGACGCTCAAGACCCGGCTCCTTTCGTCAGTGCGGCAATGGCGCGTTCGGCCCAGGCGCGGGCCAGGTCGGGATCGTCGCGCGCCGCGGCGGGGAGTGTCCAGTAGCAATTGGTGCCGCGGCTGCCGTCGGCCCGGAGAATGGCGAATTGCACGGCGCCGGCCGCCGCCATCTCCTGCGCGAAATCGCCCCGGGCCTTGAGGTAGATCTCGCCGTCGCCCGCCGTGGCGAAGAGCACGTCGTCGGCATAGAACAGCGCCGCCCCGGTCTGCTTGCGCCAGCGCAAGCCCGCGATCCCGCCGAACAGGTCGCTTGCATGAGCGATTTCGGCCTCGCTGACGCTCATGGCCGGCCGCCTTGCGCGCCTTCTCCCGGCGCTTCTTCGCCGCCGCGTCGCGGGCGGGCGGATGGGAGAGGCGCGCCCACGACCAGCGCCGCGTCCGGGTCGTCGAGGGCGGCATCGGGCAGGCTCATCAGCGAGGGCACGGTCCGGGGGCCGGTCTTGCGGCCATAGGCGAAGGGCCGCGATCCCGCCTCGACATAGCGGTCATGGGTGCTGGTGTCGGATTTCATCCAGACGGTGCCGCCGAGGATCGCGGCGAACATCACGTCGCCCTCGACATAGAGCGCGGTGCCCGAGAACATCCGCCCGGTTGTCACCTCGCCGAGTTCCGCGAACAGGTCGCAGACATGGGCGAGAAACTCCGGGTCGGTCGCCATCACCCGGGCATCACGATTTCGCCGTCAGGCTTTCGTCGAACTTGATCGACTCGCCGCAGCCGCAGGCCTCGACCACGTTGGGGTTCTTGAACACGAACCCGCTTTCGAGCAGCGAGGTCTCGTAGTCGATCTCGGTGCCGAACAGGAACATCTGCGCCATCGGCGCGATCATCACCCGGGCCCCGGCCTCTTCGACCACCTCGTCGGCGGGGTCGATCTCGGCAACGTAGTCCATGGTATATTCCATGCCCGCACAACCGCCCTTCTTGATGCCGATGCGCAGCCCCTGGAGCCGTCCTTGGCCATCAGCTTGGCAATCTGGGTGGCGGCCGCCGGGGTGATGCTCACGGCCTGCTTGCCGGGGATCGAAAACATGCCGGTTCTCCTGTTCGTGCATACCCAACCTAATCGCTCAGGCATGCGCACTCAAGGGGCTGGGCGGCGGCGGTCCAGATTCGGCCGGAATACGGCCCGTCGGGCCTCAGGCGGCAGGGGGCCAGCGGCCGGGCCGGATTGCCCGCGACGGTGCTGCCCGGGGCGACGTCGCGGGTGACCACCGCGCCGGCGGCGACGATGGCGCCGGCGCCGATGGTGACGCCGGGCAGCAGGATCGCGCCGCCGCCGATCCGGGCGTCGCCGATCGCGATCGGCCGGCCCCATTCGGCGCCCGTCGCCCGCTCGGCAGCGTCGCGCGGGTGGTCGGCGGTGAGGATCTGCACATAGGGGCCGATCTGCACCCGGTCGCCGATGGTGACGCGGGCGACGTCGAGGATGACGCAGCCGTAGTTCACGAACACGCCCTCGCCGAAGCGGATCTCGGTGCCGTAATCGACGTAGAACGGCGGCCGGATCACCGCGCTCACCGGCTGGCCGAACAGCTCGGCCATGATCTTCGACCGTTTCAGATCGTCGCCATAGATGGTCTGGTTGTAGTCGCGCATCAGCCGCTGGGCGCGCTTGCGAATTGTCACCAGCTCGCGGTCGCCCGCCCGGTAGGGCTGGCCCGCGCGCATCTTTTCAAGCTCGGTCATCAGGTGCCTTTCCGGGTCGCGCGTGTCGACCCTGCCGCGTCTGCTGCGCGTTACCTGCACCCGTTGCCCGGCCGGGGCAAGGGGGCGGGCCGCGCCTCAGGCGAGCGGCGGGCGCAGGCTGGTGTCGGTGAGCAGCTGCGCCACCGCGTCGAGGGCGGCGCGCACCGGCGGATCGTGCCGGGCCTCGTGGTGGGCGACGAGCCATTCGTCATGCGAAAGCTCCTCGATCGGGCGGCGACACCCGCACGACGCCGGCGGACCCGTCGCCGGCGTAGGTCGGCAGCACCACCCGCCCGATCCCGGCGCGGGCGAGGTCGAGCAGCACCCGTCCCGTTGGAGCCGCGGGTGACGATCTCGCCTGCGCCATGATGCGCGGCGAGCCAGCGCTCGGACGGGGTGGAGGGGGTGTCTTCGGTCACCGCAAGATAGCCCGCCACTGCGGGGCTGGCGGCGTATTCGGCATAGGCGATGCGCGCCGTGCGCCGGCCGGCGAGCCAGCTCTGCTCCGGGCGGCGGTTGCGGATGCCGATGTCGGCGACGCGCCGGGCGATGTCGAGATTGGCCGTAGAGGCGAGCAGTTCCGGCACCCAGGGCGCGTCGGGCGACCAGACCCGGTCGAGATGGCAGGCGAGGAAATGGCTGGTCCAGTGCCCGGCGGTGATCCGCACCCGGGCCCGCGCCGCCTTGCCCGCCGCGCCGAGGTCTGGAGCCGATGCGCGAGTGCCCGCAGCGGCTCCGCCTCGACGCGCAGCGCCCGCCGCGCGCCGTCAGCGCATAGCCCTGTGCGCCGCGTCGAAAGAGCGTCTCGCCGAGCCTCCGCTCCAGTGCGGTGAGCCGGCGCGACAGCGTGGGCGCGGAGACGCCGCAGGTCTCGGCCGCCCTGCAAGCCCGCCGGCATCGGCCACGGCGAGGAACAGGGCGAAATCGTCGAGCGCCGGTGCGTCTTTCATTTCTGCAAGTGTCCTTTAGTAACGCCGCAGTTTATCGGCGGTCGGCGCGGATCATATTACCCGGGAAACCCACATGAATGAAAGGAGTCCGTGATGACCCCGCTGATGACACAGATCCCGGCGAAACCGCTGACCCTCGCGTCCGACCCATGGTGACATCCGCACCGAGGCCGAGGTGATCGCCGGCCGGATCGCCTCGCACCGGCACTGGGCGCGGCGTCGCCGGACCCTGCGGCTGCGCGCCGCCCTGTTCGGCCGCCGCAAGCAGGCCGCAACCGGTTCCGGCACCCGCCGCCACGCCGCCACCCGGTGCGGACCCGCCACGGCCTGAGCCCGCCGGGCCGGCCGGGCCCGGTGCAGGGCCGCGAAACCGGAAAGGGCTGCGCGCCGGCGCAGCCCTTCCTCAGTTCCGGTCCGCGCCCGGGGGCTCCCCGGAGGCGTGGCTCACATGAAGCCGAGTTCCAGCCGGGCCTCGTCCGACATCATGTCCATCCCCCAGGGCGGGTCGCAGTGATCTCGACATTGACTTGCTGCACGCCCTTCGACCGGCCCGACTGCATCCTGCAGCCAGCCCGGCATGTCGCCCGCCACCGGGCAGCCGGGGGCGGTGAGGGTCATCAGCAGGTTGACCACGCCCTCGTCGGTGATCTCGATCGTGTAGACCAGCCCGAGGTCGTAGATATTGACCGGGATTTCCGGGTCGTAGACCGTGCGGCAGGCCTCGACCACCTGGTCGTAGAGCGGGTGGTCTGTCGTCGAGGGCCGGATCAGCGGGGCGCCTTCCATCGGCTGTGTCTCGGTGTTCATCGCGTCTATCCCATAAACCTGAGTATTCATATAAGGATTGCCGCAGCCCTGTCCACCCCCGCGGGTGCCGCGCGGCGGGACACTGGATCGCGACGCCGGGGACAGCTAGGCTGAAGCGGCGAACAGGGAGGACCGGCCGATGACCGAAGACCTGACGAAACTGAAATGCGAGGACCTGCCCAAGGGCAGCCCGGCGCTGACGCCCGGCGAGATCGAGGCCTTCAGCCGCCAGCTCGCCGACGGCTGGCAGGCGACCGGCGACCGGCTCAGCCGCCGGTTCGCGGTCAAGGGCTACCCGGCCGCCCACATGCTGGCCAATGCCGCGGCCTTCCTCGCCGAGCGCGAGGGGCACCACCCCGACATCTGCTTCGGCTGGGGCTGGTGCGAGGTCACCTGGTGGACCCATACCGTGGGAGGGCTGTCGATCAACGATTTCATCTGCGCCGCCAAGCTCGACGCCCTCGTCGCGGGCTGAGCCGGGCGCCGGTCCGGGCGCCGACCCGGCGGCACGGAAACCGCGCGCCGCGGTGTCCCGGCGCTCACCTCTGTGTCCCCTTGTTTCCGCGGCGCCCAAATTAGCGCTGCCAAAGCCCAATTGTCGGGCGGAACGCGCCTAATGCGCGGGGAGCGGGGCCCAGATGCGGCCCCGGGCTCGCCGTGCGCCCCGTTATCGCCGAGCCTTTCGACAGGGAGGATGCAGCTGATACCGGGGGACAGAATGTCGGATCATCACACACAGCTCGTCTACGGGCTACAGGACGTACCGCCGCCGCCCAAGGCCGCGCTCGCCGCCATCCAGCACGTGCTCGCCTCGATCGTGGGGATCGCGACCCCATCGCTGATCATCGGCGGCGCCCTCGGGCTTGGCGAGCTCACGCCCTACCTGATCGCCATGGCGTTCTTCGTCTCCGGCATCGCCACCTTCATCCAGTTCTACCGGATCGGCCCGGTGGGCTCGGGGCTCCTGAGCCTGCAGGGCACCAGCTTCGCCTTCCTCGGCGCGATCCTCGCCGCGGCTTCGCGGTCAAGGGCGCGGGCGGCACGCCGGAACAGATCCTCGCGATGATTTTCGGCCTCACCCTCGTCGGCAGCCTCGTCGAGATCGTCCTGTCGCAGTTCCTCGACAAGCTCAGCCGGATCATCACGCCGACGGTCACCGGCATCGTAATCACCATCATCGGGCTGAGCCTGGTGCGTTCGGGCTTCACCGATTTCGCCGGCGGTGCCGGCGCGGGCGAAGACCTCGGCCGGCCGCTCTACCTTCTGCTCGGCTCCATCGTCGTCGTCACCATCCTCGCGCTCACCTTCATCGGCAAGCCGATGCTGCGGATCTCGGCGATCATGATCGGCCTCGTGCTCGGCACCGTCGTGGCGGCGCTGTTCGGCGAGGTGAATTTCTCGTCCCTCGCCGACGCCAAGCTCTTCGCCGTGCCGGTGCCGCTCAAGTTCGGCCTCGACTTCGACATCCCCCTGTTCCTGCCCATCGCCTTCCTGTTCCTTGTGACGGCGATCGAGACCTCGGGCGACCTCACCGCCAACTCGATCATCTCGGGCCAGCCGGTGGAAGGGCCGCTCTACATGAAGCGGCTCAAGGGCGGTGTGCTCGGCGACGGCATCAACTCGGCGCTGGCGGCGCTGTTCAACACCTTCCCCAACACCACCTTCAGCCAGAACAACGGGGTGATCCAGATGACCGGGGTGGCGAGCCGCTACGTCGGCTTCTACATCGCCGGCTTCCTCGTCATTCTCGGGCTGTTCCCGGTGGTGGGCGGGCTGTTCCTCCTGATCCCGAAACCTGTGCTCGGTGGGGCGACGCTGGTGTTGTTCGGCACCATCGCGGTGGCGGGGATCCGCATTCTCGCCTCCGAACCGATCGACCAGCGCCGGGTCTACATCATGGCGGTGAGCTTCGGGCTGTCGCTCGGCGTCGTGCTGGTGCCTGACGCGACCCAGCACCTGCCGACCTTCATCAAGCAGGTCGTGGCCGCGCCGATCACGTTGGCCGGGCTCTCGGCGATCATCATGTCGCTGGTGATCCCCGAGACCAAGAGCCAGGCCGAGCTCGAGGGCACAGTGGCCGCCGAGTGACGCCGCGGGCCCACGGATGAACCGGGGCGGTCCCGCCGGGGCCGCCCTTTTCCTGCCGGCGTCCTGCGGCTATGCCCGTGCCTCATGACCGAGCCCCAGACCGACCGATTCTCCTATACCCTGCACGCGACCGACGGCGCCGCCCGGACCGGGGCGATCTCGACCCCGCGGGGCGAGATCCGCACCCCCGCCTTCATGCCGGTTGGCACCGCGGCCACGGTCAAGGCGATGCTGCCCGAGAGCGTGGCGGCGACGGGGGCCGACATCCTGCTCGGCAACACCTACCATTTGATGCTGCGCCCCGGCGCCGAGCGGGTGGCGCGGCTCGGCGGCCTGCACGCCTTCATGAACTGGTCGAAGCCGATCCTGACCGATTCCGGCGGCTTCCAGGTGATGAGCCTCGCCGAGCTGCGCAAGCTCACCGAGGAGGGCGTGGCCTTCCGCTCGCATATCGACGGCTCCAAGCACATGCTGACGCCGGACCGCTCTATGGAGATCCAGAAGCTGCTCGGCTCCGACATCGTGATGGCCTTCGACGAATGCCCGGCGCTGCCCGCCGAAGAGAGCGTGGTGGCCGAGAGCATGCGGCTGAGCATGCGCTGGGCCGAACGCTCAAAGGCGGCCTTCGGCGACCGGCCGGGGCATGCGCTGTTCGGCATCCAGCAGGGCGGGGTCACGCGCGAGCTGCGCGAGGAAAGCGCCGCGGCGCTCACAGAAATCGGCTTCGACGGCTATGCCATCGGCGGGCTCGCGGTGGGCGAGGGGCAGGCGGCGATGTTCGGCGTGCTCGACTACGCCCCCGGCATGCTGCCCGCCGACCGGCCGCGCTACCTCATGGGGGTCGGCAAGCCCGACGACATCGTCGGCGCGGTGAAACGCGGGGTCGACATGATGGACTGCGTCCTGCCCTCCCGTTCGGGGCGCACCGGTCAGGCCTGGACCCGCCGCGGCCAGGTCAACATCAAGAACGCCCGCCACGCCGACGACCCGCGCCCGCTCGACGCGGATTGCACCTGTCCGGCCTGTTCCAACTACTCGCGGGCCTATCTGCACCACGTCTTCCGTTCGGGCGAGATCATCGCCTCGATGCTGCTGACATGGCATAATCTCCATTACTACCAGGAGCTTATGGAGGGTATGCGGGCCGCGATCGCGGCGGGCAGGTTCGCCGCGTTCGAGACCGAGTTTCACGCCCTCCGCGCGGCGGGTGACATCGACCCGCTCTGAGCCCAGGTCCAGCGCGAGCCGGGGCGGGCAGGCGGTGCGGCTCAGATCCGGCCGAGCGCCTGCAGCACCCGGGTCTCGTCATCGGTGCGCCGGCGGCCATAGGCGGTGCGATAGCCACCGTCCCGGTCGTCGCCGACGTCTTCGAGCTGCGACTGGCCCTCGAACCAGCTGTTGATCTCGGTCTCGGCCTTGGTCGCGCGACCGCTGCCGACCCGGGCCTCGATCGCCTCGAGCCGGGCCGACATCAGCCGCCCGAAGGTGTCGTCGAAATAGCCCAGGATCGCGCGGCGCGGCGAGAAGCCGTTCACCGTATGATGCATGTGCAGGACCCGGTGGCTGCCGTGATCTTCGAAGAACAGCTCGGTCTCGCCTTCGGCGTCCGGGTCATGCGTGCCACGGGTCACGTTCAGAGTGAACCGGGCGTAGCGCAGCGGTTCGATCTGGTGGAAATGCAGCAGCGCCTCGCCGGTCCCGGCCAGGGGCGGGACCCAGGTCGTGAGCCGGATCACCTTCTTGCTGGCATCGGCAAATTCGATCGAGACCACCTCGCGATCGGGGTTGTGGTCGAGGAAGCCGGGGGTGGGGATCGTCCCGTACCACAAATCGTGCAACGAGATCCGGCTCTGCAGCCGGGCCTTGACCACGAAACGACGGCGCGGGGCGTAGACATCGGACCATCGGCCGTAGATCAGCGCCTTGAGCCCGACGACGATGCCGAGATAGGCCGGGATCTGGAGGGTGAGCATGAAGGTGACATCGTGCCAGCCGAAAAAGCCCGAAGGATGGACGTCGCCGGCGAAGGTGACGATCAGGTTTCCGAGCGCGGTCAATTCGACCCAGTGGCGCTTGGCCCGGTGGCGGGCCGCGAACAGCGGGATCATTGCGAGAAAGAAGAGCACCACCAGGGCTTCCGTGGCCACCGGCAAGGGGTCGGGCAACACGCCGTTCCCAAACCCGCCCGCCGCGAGGGTGAGCACGGCTGCGAAGGCGATCCGACGGCGGTCGTTGTGCAGGTGGCGGCGGTAGTGCGTCAGCATGACGAGATCCGGTGTCTGGCTTGCTGCGAGACTGGCACAGGCGCTTGGTGGCATTTTGTTCCAATCCTGTTCTTGCGACGGACAATTGGGACAGGGTTAACGCGGCGTGCCGGGCCGGAGCGATCGGCGCGGCCGGTCCGCTCGGGCGGGCGGCCCCGTGGCACGGGTCTTCCCGGTCGAACCGGTTTGCCCTGTGGCACAGTTAAGCCCTCTCGGCCGGGTCGCCGGTGCCGGAACGCCCGCTCGGTGGTCCGCATCAGCCGCGACGGTGCGGCCTGTCTCTGGACCGCCCGGTCCCCAGTCGGGGCGCGGAACCGGCAAGCGCGCCGTCGCCGGGTGCCCGGTCGCCGGGATCAGCCCGTCACGGAAGATTCAACCGCCCGGTCATTCACGGCGTCCGCAACAGACGCCCCCGTCTGGGCGCCGGATGCCTGCCCCCGCTGGTTCCATGGTCTTGGTCGAGGGGCGCAGACGCGGCGTTGGGGGCAGGGCGGGCCCCGGGCGAACTGCGCGGACCGCCCAGGCGTCAGGAGACCTTGCGGGTCGCGTCCGCGTCCGGCGTCGGCGCGGCGACGTCACGCGCGGCGTCGGCGTCCCAGGCGGCGGTCGTGGCGTCCTCACCGGTCCCGGCGCCAGACACCGCGCCGGCTGCCGCGGTGGACGCCTGCGCACCAGCTGCACCGGGCCCGCGCCCGGACACGGAGTCCGGTGCCCCGCGCTGTGCATCGTCGTACCGCGCGCGGCGCTCGATCGTCGCGAGCCGCCGGTCCAAGAGGCGCCCCGGCGCATCGTCGAGCCAGGCGAGCAACGCCCGGCCGAGCGGCATGTCGGCAAACTCGTGAGTGAAGAGCACCAGCCGGCCGTGCCCGAGCTCGACCAGGAACAGCTCGCTGATCCCGGTCTCGCCCAGCATGCCGTCGCCGGTCCATCCGGTGGTGCGCATCCGGATGTGAAACGGCGGCTCGACCTCGAGCACCTGCAGCCGGGCGTCGGCCAGCGTCGAGGCGGCCGTCTGCGGCAACAGCCGGACCCGCCCGAGGCGCAGGCTCATGTCCGCGATGGCCGCGGCCCGCGGGTCCCCGGGCTGTGCCCCCTGTGCCGCGCTGGGCACGAGCCCGTACCACAGCCGGTGGATGTCGAGCCGCGACCCGGCGCGCGCCTTGTAGCTGCGGTTACGCAGGAGCGGGCCGGGCAGGGCCCGCAGGCCCCGTCGCAGCCCACGGGCGAGGGCCACGAGGGCCAGCGGGAAGGCGAGGGCGACCAGCGGGTGGCCCGCAGCGGCGGCGGGGTCGAGCGCGCTCCCCGGCAGCGCATGGAGGAGCCCGGCATATCCGAACCCGGCCAGCGCGACAGCTTCGGCAAAGCTGCGCAGCCGCGGCGCGAGGGCCGCGCCGAGCCCCGCGACCGCGCCGAGCACGAGGGCCACCGCGGCGGCCTCTCTCGTCGCGGCGATCGCGTCGGGGCCGGCCAGCCGCAGCGCGAGGAAAGCCAGCGCGGCGACCAACGTGGCGCGGCGGCGTTCGCGAAAGACCTTGCGCAGAAGCGGGATCGGCATCGGGTACATCCTGGGACCGGAACGAAGAGCGTCACCCGTTCGGGCATCGCGCCCGCACTATGGCCCCGCGAGGGTTAAGGTCCGGTTGCTGCCGGCGAGGTTCCCCATCGCGCGCCCGCCGCGCCCCAGTCGTCCGCCCGTCCCGCTTGTGTCCCGCGCGCCCGATTTCCGCGGCTCCCGCTGCCGCGCATGGTGCCGCCCCTTGCCGCGCGGCGCGCAGACAGGCAGTATGCACACAGAGCAGGCGGTTGAAACGGCGGGGTCCGCGCCCCACCTTACATCCGCGAACAGGAGGCAGGACGCGCAGCCGATACCGGGGCCGGACTGCCTGCCATAACAAGGAAAAACAAATGACCGATCAGAAGACCTCCCTGCACCCGGTACTGCCGCTGCGCGATATCGTGGTGTTCCCCCACATGATCGTCCCGCTTTTCGTCGGCCGCGAAAAAAGCGTGAAGGCGCTCGAAGAGGTCATGGCGGACGACAAGCAGATCCTGCTGGCGAGCCAGATCGACCCGTCGATGGACGATCCGGAAGCGGATGCGATCTACCGCGTGGGCGTGCTCGCCAACGTGCTGCAGCTGCTCAAGCTGCCCGACGGCACCGTCAAGGTGCTGGTCGAAGGCCAGCGGCGGGTCAAGATCGTCGAATTCGTCGAGAACCCGCGGTTCTTCGAAGCCCAGGCGATGGCGCTCGACGAGACCCTCGGCGATCCGGCGTCGGCCGAGGCGCTGACCCGTTCGGTGAACGAGGAATTCGAGCGCTACGCCAAGGTCAAGAAGAACATCCCCGAAGAAGCGCTCGCCGCGGTCTCGGACACCCATGAGGCGGCCAAGCTCGCCGACCTCGTCGCCGGCCATCTCGGCGTGGAAGTGTCGCAGAAGCAGGAGCTTCTCGAAACCCTCTCGGTCGCCGAGCGGCTGGAGAAGGTCTACGGGCTCATGCAGGGCGAAATGTCCGTCCTCCAGGTCGAGAAGAAGATCAAGACCCGGGTGAAGAGCCAGATGGAGCGCACCCAGCGCGAGTACTACCTCAACGAACAGATGAAGGCGATCCAGAAGGAACTCGGCGAGAACGACGAGGGCCAGAACGAGGTTGCCGAGCTTGAGGCCCGGATCGCCGAGACCAAGCTCTCGAAGGAGGCGCGCGAAAAGGCCGAGGGCGAGCTCAAGAAGCTCAAGAACATGTCGCCGATGTCGGCCTAGGCCACCGTCGTGCGCAATTACCTCGACTGGATGCTGGCGATCCCGTGGGGCACCAAGTCCCGCGTGAAGAAGGACCTGAACAACGCCCAGAAGGTGCTCGACGCCGATCACTATGGCCTCGAGAAGGTCAAGGAGCGGATCGTCGAATACCTCGCCGTCCAGCAGCGATCGAAGAAGCTCAAGGGCCCGATCCTCTGCCTCGTCGGTCCTCCGGGCGTCGGCAAGACCTCGCTCGGCAAATCGGTCGCGCGGGCGACGGGGCGCGAGTTCATCCGCATCTCGCTCGGCGGCGTGCGCGATGAAAGCGGATCCGCGGCCACCGCCGGACCTACATCGGCTCGATGCCCGGCAAGATCATCCAGGCGCTGAAAAAGGCCAAGTCGACCAACCCGCTGATCCTGCTCGACGAGATCGACAAGATGGGCCACGACTTCCGCGGCGACCCGGCCTCGGCGATGCTCGAAGTGCTCGACCCGGAGCAGAACAACAGCTTCGTCGACCACTACCTCGAAGTGGAATACGACCTCTCCGACGTGATGTTCCTGACCACGGCGAACAGCTACAACATGCCCGGTCCGCTGCTCGACCGGATGGAGATCATCCCGCTCGCCGGCTACACCGAGGACGAGAAGCGCGAGATCGCCCGCCAGCACCTGATCGACAAGCAGATCAAGGCGCACGGGCTGCGCAAGGGCGAATTCGAGATGACCGACGCCGGTCTGACCCAGATCATCCGCTACTACACCCGCGAGGCGGGGGTGCGGAACCTCGAGCGCGAGATCGCCAAATGCGCCCGCAAGGCGGTGACCAAGATCGTCCGCGGTGAGGAAAAGACCGTGAAGGTCACGCCCGAGGTGCTCGAAGATTTCCTCGGCGTGAAGAAGTTCCGCTACGGACTCGCCGAGCAGGAAGACCAGATCGGCGTCGTGACCGGCCTCGCCTGGACCTCGGTCGGGGGCGACCTGTTGTCGATCAAGCCCTGCGCCTGCCGGGCAAGGGCCGGATGAAGACCACCGGCAAGCTCGGCGAGGTGATGAAGGACTCGATCGACGCCGCCTCGTCCTATGTCCGCTCGATCTCGCCCGAGATCGGGGTGAAACCGCCGCGGTTCGAGAAGTGGGACATCCACGTCCACGTGCCGGAAGGCGCGACGCCCAAGGACGGGCCCTCGGCGGGCATCGCCATGGTAACCTCCATCGTCTCGGTGCTCACCCAGATCCCGGTCCGCAAGGACATCGCCATGACCGGCGAGGTCACGCTGCGCGGCAACGTGCTGCCGATCGGGGGCTTGAAGGAGAAACTGCTCGCGGCGCTGAGGGGCGGCATCAAGACGGTGCTGATCCCGCAGGAAAACGAGAAGGACCTCGCCGAGATCCCCGACAACGTGAAAGAGGGGCTCACCATCATCCCCGTCGCCCATGTCCGCGACGTGCTCGACCGGGCGCTGGTGCGCCAGCCCGAGCCGGTGGAATGGGACGAAGCCGCCGAGGAGGCCGCCGCCAGCGCGCTGGCCTCCGACGAGGCCGGGAAAGCCGCCGTCGCCCATTGAGGCGGCGGTGCGCGCGCCCCGCGTGCTCGGACCTGGCCCCGGCTGTTGCCGGGGCCGCGTCGCATCCTGTTGGTAACCGGTCCCGAGGGACCGCATCGAACGCGAGGACCGCGCCCATGACGACTTCGAACCCCCCCGCCGCCGGCAAGGACGCTCTCGCCGGCCTGCCGCCGATGCCGAAGACGAAACCGGCGAAACCGGCGAAACCCCGCGCCGCGAAGCCCGCCGCGCCGGCCCGCACGGCCGAGGACGGCACCCCGATCATCACCCGCAAGGAGCTCTTCGCCCGGGTCAAGGCGCGGACCGGAAAAGAGGTCAAGGGCGCCGAGGTCCGCGCGGTGATGGAAGCCGTGCTCGCCGAGATCGGCGACGCCGTGGTCAAGGGCGAAACCCTCAAGCTGCCGAGCCTCGGCACGCTCAAGGTCCAGCGCCAGAAGACCCAGGGCAGTTCCGACGTGATCGTCTGCAAGCTCAACCGCAAACAGCCGAACCCGAAGAAACCGGCCGCGAAAAAGCCCGGCGCGGGGGCCAAAGACCCCCTTGCGAAGCCTGCGGAGGGAAGCTAAAAGCCGCGGACGTCGGGTGATTAGCTCAGTGGTAGAGCGCTTCGTTCACATCGAAGATGTCGGGGGTTCAAATCCCTCATCACCCACCACTCCCCCCTGCCAGCATGGTGCGGCGCCCGGTTTCGACCGGCGCGGGCGGGTCGCCGTGACCCCGTGCTCGCGCGGCTCCGAACCCGCCAGCGGCGCGCCGCCCCTCTGATTGGCCCTGTGATGGCCGCTGTGATTGCCATGTCCGCCTCCGTCCCGCCCCTGTACCCTGACCTCATAGTCATCCGCCACGGCCAGACCCGGTGGAACCTCGAAGGCCGCTGGCAGGGGCATCGCGACTCTCCGCTCACGCCGAAAGGCGAGGCCCAGGCCCGCGCGATGGCGGGCGTGCTCGCCCGGGCGGGCATCACCGACCGGACCCACCGCGCCTTCGTCAGCCCCTCCGGCCGGGCCCGCGCGACCGCCGGGCTGCTGCTCGGCCCGAACTGGACCGCGACGCCCGATGACCGGTTGCGCGAGATCGACGTCGGCCGCTGGGAGGGCTGGCTGGTCACCGACATCATCGCCGAGCTTGGCTTGCCGGAAGACACGCCGCCGCTCACGCTCTACGAGAACATCCAGAGCGGCGAGACCATGACGGCGCTGCGCGACCGGGTCCGCGACTTCCTCGCCACCCTCGACGGCCCCAGCCTGCTGGTGACCCACGGCATCACCTCGCGGATGATCCGCACCCTGGCCACCGGCCGCGACCTCGACCGGTTCGAAGAATTGCCGGGCGGGCAGGGGGTGGTGTTCCGGGTCCGCGGCGGGGTGCACGAGGCCCTGGACGCCTGACCCGGCGTCGGAGAGACGGGAGAGCGAGGTCTCCCGGGCTCCAGATGTGCTTGCCGGGACGGCCCCGGGGGGAAGGTTCTTCGGGACCCCCGGGGGCCATATCTCGGAAAACCTGGCCCGGTACCGTGACGCCGAGGTCCATGATTCCGACACCTTGCCCGGCCGCGCCTGGCCCCGCAGGCGCCACCCGTCACCACCATCTCCGGTTCCACGTTGCCCGCCCCCTTGCATGCGGACGGGGGGAGGGGGTAAGACCACCGGCACGGGTGATTAGCTCAGTTGGTAGAGCGCTTCGTTTACACCGAAGATGTCGGCGGTTCGAGCCCGTCATCACCCACCAGTCTCCTCCCCATCCGCGTCGAGCCCGGCCGTGGACACGAAAACCCCCGGCGCCGCAGGGCACCGGGGGCGAAACGATGTAGGGGCGCAGACCCTTTCGGGAAGATGGCCCGTCAGCTCGACGCGTCGGCCACCTGCGGCAGCCGCCAGCGCAGCTTCGACCAGTCGCGCCGGCCGAGGATCATCGACACGGTGGCGAACTCGAAGCCGCGCTCGGTGAGCCCGTCGAGCGCCGAGGGCATCGCCCGGACGGTCGGCGCGTGGATGTCGTGGGTAAGGATGATCGCGCCCGGCTGCGACTTGTTGACGATCCGGCTCGCGACCACGCTTTCGCCCGGCCGGCGCCAGTCCTCGGGGTCGACCGACCACAGGATCGTCGGCATTTCGCGGTCCTTGGCGATCAGATGCGCCTGCTTGTCGGTGAGCGCGCCATAGGGCGGGCGCAGGGTCGTCGGGATCCGCTGCACCGCCTTGTAGACGGCGTCCGAGGTCCGGTCGAGTTCGCGGAACATGCCGTTCGACCCGAGCCGCGACAGGAACGGATGGCTCCAGCTGTGGTTTCCGATCTCGTGGCCCTCGTCGACCATCCGCTTGACGATGTCGGGGTAGCGCGCGGCATTGCGGCCGATCACGTAGAAGGTGGCGCGGATGTTGCGCTCCTTCAGCATGTCGAGCAGCGCCGGCGTGAGCGTCGGATGCGGCCCGTCGTCGAAGGTCATCGCGACTTGGTTTCCGCGCGTCAGCCCCGATTTCACGGCATCCGGCCGCGCGGTGGCAAAATCTTCCGGCAGGGCCACCGAGGACGCGGCGAGCCCTGCGGCCGGGCTCAACCCGCCGCACAGCAACGCTGCCCCCGATCCTGCGATCAGGTTCCGTCTTGTAAACACCCCGGTCCCTCTTCCCCTAACGAATGTTTGAACACTTACCCTCGCGACGAATATCTCTACAAAGGCATGTTTGGTGCAAGCATACGGGTTGTACTTTTCAGATTCTTTGTGGGGATTGTTTCCACAGGCGCACCTATAGCACAGAAAAGTACGAATTGTACAATTTTGTTCACAAATAGGAACCAATCCATAGGGCGCCTGGGGAAAACCGCGCTGTAGGACGGGGCGACTCACCCGGTTCGCGGCCTCCGGCCGCCCTGCGCGCGCCTCGGCAGACGGCGGGACCGGCCGGGACCGCGGCGAAACGTTGGCGCCGCGCAGAGCGCCCGGCAACGGGCGGCGGCGCCAAGCGACAGGCCCCGGGCGAGTGCTGTCCCCGTCCCTGGGCGCGGCAAAATTTCCACGCGCCCGGCGACGAAGCGCTTGACGGCCCGCGACCGGGCGCCTAATACCCGGCGGCACGGCGCGCCGCAGGGCGTGTCCGACACGGCAGCGGGCGGTTGTAGCTCAGTTGGTTAGAGTACCGGCCTGTCACGCCGGGGGTCGCGGGTTCGAGCCCCGTCAACCGCGCCACCGCTGCCTGCCCCTCCGGGGGCTTTTCCTTCAGGATACCCCATCACGGTCGTCGGTCCTCTCACGCCTGCAGGGGCCGTTCACCTCGACGCGGCCGTCTTCGTTTGCGCGGGCGAGGGGCCACGGTGCCGCTCCGCCGCACCCATCAGGGTAAAGCGGGGGGCAGGCATGTGTGCGGCCGCGGTTCCGACCCCGGCGCGTCCACCCCCGCGGCGACATCCCGCATCGCACGGGTCCCGGGACCGGCCCGCAGCGCGCCCCGCCCGCGCTGTTCGCCGAAGTCGCCAGCGCCGGTTTGCACCTTTTCCGTCACCATTTGCCATTGACGCCGCCGTCCGCACCGCCTAAATCCCGCCGCACGCGCGGTTGTAGCTCAGTCGGTTAGAGTACCGGCCTGTCACGCCGGGGGTCGCGGGTTCGAGTCCCGTCAACCGCGCCACTTCACCTTCCCATCCAAGGCGTCGTCCCCGCAGGCGATCAGCAGTCGCCCGCCCGCACCGGGACCCACCGCCCGTCCTATCGGCGCCGCACAATGGCTCCGCCGTCCTCCGGGCCCAGGACACATTCACAAACTGTTGTGCGTTCTCGGTCTGGCCATGGACCCGCGGTCACTCTACCCGGGGATCAGACCCTTGGGAGACATCATGACCCGCGCGCTTTCCTTTCTCGACCAGCTTCCGCTCGGTTCCGCCCTGATCGTCGCAGCCACCTCGGGCTCGCGCCCTTCGTGCCGGAGCCGCATGTCTGGGAGAAACTCAAGATGCTGGCGGCCGGCACGCTCGCGCGGCCGATCGACATCTTCGATCTGGTCTTCCACGGTCTGCCCTGGCTGTTGTTGTTCGCAAAGCTCGCCCGGATGGCCGTCCAGCGCCGGCAGGCCTGACCCGTCCGCAGAGCCGTGCCGCCATACAGCGCGCCAGGGTAGGGCGCCAAGCCGGCGCGAAGCGCCGGCCCCCCGCCCGCCGCAGGCGCCCCGCCGTCAGGCGGGACACCCGGTCCGATCGGCCGGCCCGCGGCCTCAGCCTTTCCCCGACAGCGCCGCCAGGATCCGCGCCCAGCTCCGCGCGCCCTTGGCGAAGCTTTCGAGGTCGTATTTCTCGTTCGGCGAATGGATCGCGTCGTCGTCGCGGCCGAAGCCGATCAGCATCGAATCCATCCCCAGGATCGCCTGGAAATGCCCGGCGATCGGGATCGACCCGCCGGAACCGATGAAGGCCGCGGGCATCCCCCATTCCTCCGACAGCGCCGCACGTGCCGTCTCGAAGGCCGGGTCGGCAGTCGGCATCCGGCTCGCCCGGTCGCCGTGGCCCATGGGGAACTCGGCGGTGACGTCCGCCGGCAGCCGGTCTTCGACATGTTTCACGAAGGCGGCGTGGACCGCGTGCGGGTCCTGGTCGCCCACCAAGCGGAAGCTCACCTTGGCCCGCGCCTCGGCCGGCAGCACGGTCTTGAACCCGGCGCCGGTATAGCCGCCGGTGATGCCGTTGATCTCCGCCGTCGGCCGCGACCAGAGCTTTTCGAGCGGCGTGCGGTCGGGCTCGCCGAAGGGCACCGAGAGCCCGACATCGCCGAGGAACCGCGCGTGGTCGAAGCCGAGCCCCTGCCACTGCGCCCGGATCTCGTCGGGCAGCTCCGGCACGCCGTCGTAGAACCCCTCCAGCGTCACCCGGCCGTTCTCGTCGTGCAGATCTGCGAGGATCTGCGCGAGCAGCCGGATCGGGTTCTGGGCGAGCCCGCCATACATCCCTGAATGCAGGTCGCGCGAGGCCGCCTTCACGATCACCTCTTCCGCCACCAGACCGCGCAGCATGGTGGTGATCGCCGGCACCCGGCCCTCGAACAGGCCGGTGTCGCAGATCATCGCGAAATCGGCTGTGAGCTCCTCGGCGTTCTCCTTCATGAACGGCACCAGCGAGGGCGAGCCCGATTCCTCTTCGCCCTCCAGAAAGATGGTGATCCGGCAGGGCAGTTCCCCGTGCTCCGCCACCCACGCCCGCATCGCCTCGACGAAGGTCATGAACTGGCCCTTGTCGTCCGAGGTGCCGCGGCCGCGCAGCACCTTGCCCTTGGGCGTCTCCTCCACCGCCGGCTCGAAGGGCGGGCTGTGCCAGAGCTCGAGCGGGTCGACCGGCTGGACGTCGTAATGGCCGTAGAACAACAGGTGCGGCGCCCCTTCGCCGCCATGCGCCACCACCATCGGGTGGCCGGGCGTGGGCCGTTTCGAGGCCTCGAAGCCGATCGCGGCGAGATCGTCCACCAGCCAGTCGGCGGCGGCGTCGCAGTCTGCCTTGTAGGCCGGATCGGTCGAGATCGAGGGCAGGCGCAACAGTGCCATCAGCCGGTCGAGGGCGGCGTCGAGATCGGCGTCGAGGCGGGCAAGGACGGGCGCGAGGGCAGGGAGGCGGACACTGGTGTTCTCCTGACTGGACATGGCCCGGCGGGGTCGCGCAACAACACGCGCCCCGGGGTCCCGGCGGGGGACTCGGGGCCTGGGGATCGGCGGAAACCGTAACAGAGCGCTCGGGTGTGTCCAGACGGGCTGGCAACCGACCCCGCGTCTCCCTATGTTGCGGTCCATCATTGGAGGACAGAGCATGAAATACCTCATCCCGGCCGCCGCGCTGACCCTGTCGCTCGGGCTCGCGGCGCCGCTTTTCGCCGAGGGCCTCGGCTTCGAACCGGTGGCGCCGGAAGGGCTCGACGCCAAGGCGGGCGAGATGGTCAAGGCGCTGCAGGACGGCATGCCCGGCCAGCTCCCCGCCTTCGAGGCGCAGGGCTACGGCTATTACGGCGCCCTCGCGGTGCCCATGGGCGTGGCGCTGAAACCGGAACTGCTGAGCTCTGTCGCGAATCTCGACAGCCGCGAGGCCGCCGCCGCCGGTGTGCTCGACGCCTGCAAGGCCCAGACCGGCTACGACTGCACCGTCGTGGGGTATCTGGTGCCCGCGGGCGGCTGAGACCGACCGCCGGCCGGGGCGGGGAATACCGCCCCGATTCCGACCGTCGACGGCTGGTTTGTCACTACAAATAAGGCTCTGCGCCTTCCCCTCGCGCAGCATTCGGGCCGTCCCGTGTTCCGCGGGTCGGCCCGATCCGTTTGATCGACGTCAAGGTTCGTCTGCGTCAAAACGGCCTAAAACGCCCGAAACCATTTACCGAAGTTCAATCTTTGTGTACCAACACACAACTTGCAGGCTGGGGAGAAATGCGCGTGAACTACGAAGCCAAGCTGGACGAAGCGATCAAGCGACTGCACGACGAGGGCCGCTACCGGGTCTTCATCGACGTCGAACGTGAGAAAGGCAACTTCCCGCACGCGACCTGGACCAGGCCCGACGGCAGCGAGTCCCCGGTGACGATCTGGTGCGGCAACGATTACCTCGGCATGGGCCAGAATCCCGACGTCATCGCCGCGATGCACGAGGCGCTCGACGCGACCGGCGCCGGGTCCGGCGGCACCCGCAACATCTCGGGCACCACCGTCTACCACAAGCGGCTCGAGGCCGAGATCGCCGACCTCCACCACAAGGAAGCGGCGCTCCTGTTCACCTCGGCCTATGTCGCCAACGACGCCACGCTGTCGACCCTGCCCAAGCTCTTCCCCGGCCTCATCATCTATTCCGACGCGCTCAACCACGCCTCGATGATCGAGGGCGTGCGCCGCAACGGCGGTGCCAAGCGGATCTTCCGCCACAACGACGTCGCGCACCTGCGCGAGTTGCTCGCCGCCGACGCTCCCGACGCGCCCAAGCTCATCGCCTTCGAATCGGTCTACTCGATGGACGGCGATTTCGGCCCGATCGAGGCGATCTGCGACCTCGCCGACGAGTTCGGCGCGCTGACCTATATCGACGAAGTCCATGCCGTCGGCATGTACGGCCCCCGCGGCGCGGGCGTGGCCGAGCGCGACGGGCTGATGGGCCGGATCGACATCATCAACGCCACCCTCGCCAAGGCCTTCGGCGTGCAGGGCGGCTACATCGCCGCCTCGGCCAAGATGGTCGACGCGATCCGCTCCTACGCGCCCGGTTTCATCTTCTCGACCTCGATGTCGCCGGTGCTCGCCGCCGGCGCGCGCGCCTCGATCGCCTTCCTCAAGACCGCCGAGGGGCAGAAACTGCGCGAGAAGCACCAGGAACAGGCCAAGATCCTCAAGACCCGGCTCAAAGGGATGGGCCTTCCGATCATCGACCACGGCAGCCACATCTTGCCGGTGATCGTCGGCGACCCGAAGCACACCAAGGCGCTCAGCGACATGCTGCTCGACGGCTTCGGCATCTACGTCCAGCCGATCAACTACCCCACCGTGCCGCGCGGCACCGAACGGCTGCGCTTCACGCCCTCGCCCGTGCACGGACCGCGCGAAATGGATGCGCTGGTGCACGCTCTCGACGGTCTGTGGTCGCAATGTGCGCTGAATCGCGCCGAACTTTCTGCCTGACCGCGCGCTCGGTTATACAGGTGCGCTTGCGCTGTGTTAAAAATAGCGTGATGACACCGGCGATGTGACGAATCGTCGGTGGACTGGGGACGGGGCGGATCAACCGCCTTTCAGTTAAGGGATGTCAGATGATCAGGCGTTGGGTTACGCCCAGGATCACCGATGAAGGCGTGGAGCCGTCCGGGTTCGACTCGTTCGACCTTCGGCTCGGCGACATCATGCGCGGTGAACGCGCGACCCTCGGAAAATCCCTGCTCGACGTCCAGAACGAACTGCGCATCAAGGCCGCCTACATCGCCGCGATCGAAAACTGCGACATGAAGGTCTTCGATACGCCGAGCTTCATCGCCGGCTACGTCCGCTCCTACGCGCGCTATCTCGACATGGACCCGGAATGGGCCTTTGCCGCCTTCTGCCGCGAAAGCGGGTTCCAGCCCACCCATGGCCTCGCCCCGGCCGCCCGGGCCAGGGCCGAGAAGGCCAACCGTACCACCAGCCGCAGCCGCGATGCCGACCCCTTCGCCAACGCCGCCTTCGTACCGCAGCCGGCCTCGATCTTCGACGGGATCGAACCCGGCGCGGTCGGCTCGGTCGCCGTGCTGGTGGCGCTGATCGGCGTGCTGGGCTTTGGCGGCTACGGCGTGCTGCGCGAGATCCAGAAGGTCGACTTCGCCCCGGTGGAACAGAGCATCGGCGTGCTCGAAGACCTGCCGGGCCTCGGCGGGCCCGAGGCCGGCGCAGACGGGACCGGGCTCGGCACCACGCTCGCGGGCGGCGATGCCGTTACCCCGCCGACCACCGAAGCGCTCGACCGGCTCTACCGGCCGCAGACCCTCGACGTGCCGGTGCTGATCGCTCGCGACGGCCCGATTTCCACCCTCGACCCGGCGGAAGTGGGCGTGCTCGCCGATGCCGGCGGCGCCGAGGAAGAGGCCGGGTTCGACACCGCGGTCGAGACCGCGATTGCCGCGGCCCTCGGCGAAACCGCGCGTCCGCCGGTGCCGGAAGGCGGGGTGCAGGTCTACGGCCCCGACGCGCCGGAGGTGGCGATCTTCGCGGTGCGCCCGTCCTGGGTGCGGGTGCGCGCCGCCGACGGCTCGGTGATCCTCGAAAAGATCCTCGACGCCGGCGAACGCTACGTGCTGCCCAAGCTCGAAGCCGCTCCGACCCTGCATTCGGGCAATTCCGGCTCGGTCTATTTCGCCGTCAACGGCACCGCCTACGGACCGGCCGGCGACGGCGCCTCGGTGGTCAAGAACGTGGTCCTCGCCCCCGACGCGCTCACCGGCGTCTACGCGATGGCCGACCCGGACGCCGACGCGGCGCTCGCCGATTTCGTCGCCGTGGCCGAAGCCGACCTCCCGTAAGTCATACGCCCGAGACGTTGGACGGCCGGTCAGACCCCGGGCGGACCATCTGTTCTACAGGCTGTTCTACACGGCGCCCGGGTCAGAAGTTCTTCAAGAGCACGCCCAGCAACAACACGACATAGGCCAGCGCCAGCGCCCACCGCGCTGATGCCGATCGGGATCGAGACGCCGACGAGCGGCAGGGTGCCGATCACCGCCAGGATGAGCGAGATGATGAAGACGGGCTGGGTCGGGGCGGAGAGTTTCATCGCGATGTCCTTCGTTTGCAGACAATGATCCTGTTTGCCCGAGGATCTTTCGACCCCGAGCAACAAGGAAACGCGCGACGGCCCGCTTGGGGTCCCGCGAAACGGTTTTTCCGGCGCCCCTGGCGGTGTCGCGCCCGGGCGCGCTTTGGACGCAGCGTGTGCCGGTCGGGCCGCGGCACGGCGTTTCGAAACGCCGTCAACGCGGTTGCGCAACCGCGCTCGAAGCCGCTTCGAAGCGGCTTCCCGCCCGCCCGTGTCGGCCGCGCCCCCCCGTCACACGCCTGTGCCTTGTGGCGTGCGCCCGCCCGCGCTATCCAAGCGGCAAGCGAATGCGAGGCTCGACATGACCCACAATCCGATCCGACCCTGGCGCGACATCGAGCGCCGCAAGTCCCGCCAGATCATGGTGGGCAACGTGCCCGTGGGCGGCGACGCGCCGATCGCGGTGCAGACGATGACCAACACCGACTCGTCGGATGTGAAGGCCACGCTCGCCCAGGTGATCGCCGCCGCCGAGGCCGGCGCCGACATCGTCCGGATCTCGACCCCCGACCAGGCCGCGACCAAAGCGCTGAAGGAGATCACCCGCGAAAGCCCGGTGCCGATCGTCGCCGACATCCATTTCCACTACAAGCGCGCCATCGAGGCCGCCGAGGCGGGGGCCGCCTGCCTGCGCATCAACCCCGGCAACATCGGCTCCGAGGATCGGGTGCGCGAGGTTATCAAGGCCGCCAAGGACCACGGCTGTTCGATCCGCATCGGCGTGAACGCCGGCTCGCTAGAGAAGCATCTGCTTGAAAAATATGGCGAACCCTGTCCCGAGGCGATGGTCGAGTCGGGTCTCGACCACATCCGCATCCTCGAGGACAACGACTTCCGCGAGTACAAGATCAGCGTGAAGGCGTCGGATGTCTTCCTCTCGGCCGCCGCCTATCACGGCATCGCCGAGGCGACCGACGCGCCGATCCACCTCGGCATCACCGAGGCCGGCGGCTTCGTCTCCGGCACGATCAAGAGCGCCATCGGCCTCGGAAATCTGCTCTGGGCCGGCATCGGCGACACGCTCCGCGTGAGCCTTTCGGCCGATCCGGTCGAGGAGGTCAAGGTCGGCTACGAGATCCTGAAATCGCTGGGGCTCAGGCACCGCGGCGTCAACATCATCTCCTGCCCCTCCTGCGCGCGGCAGGGGTTCAACGTGATCGAGACCGTGGCCGAGCTGGAAAAGCGCCTCGCGCATATCCACACCTCGTTGTCGCTGTCGATCATAGGCTGCGTCGTCAACGGGCCGGGCGAGGCGCTGATGACCGATGTCGGTTTCACCGGCGGCGGCGCAGGGTCGGGCATGATCTACATGGCCGGCAAACAGGACCACAAGCAGTCGAACGAGGGCATGATCGACCACATCGTCGAGCTTGTCGAGAAGCGCGCCGCCGAGATCGAGGCGGCGAAGGCGGCCGAGGAGGCGGCGGCGGAGTAACCCGGTCGCCGCCCACGCGAATGCCGCGCGCGCGGGCGCGGTCCGCCGCGCGCGCGGCGGTCGCCCGGCCGGCCCGTCGGCGCTCCGCTTCCCGGCCTGAGCGGCTAGCGGTAGAGCGCGGCGTAGCGGGGCGCGAAGAACTTCGTGAAAGCCTTCACCTCCGGCCGGCGCCAGGCCTCGGGCGAGACCAGCAGCAGGTGCTCGGCATTCAACTCCTCCGGCGGCTCGAAACAGGCGATCAGCTCCGGGTCGCCCTGGTTCTTGCGCAGGTTGTCCAGACCGAGCGCATGACCGGACTTGATCACCGAGACCACCAGGTCGACGTCGGGGTACGTACCGATGATCTGCGCCGGGTCCACGCGCTTCGCCACCCAGTCGTGCAGCGCCGGCGTCGTGCTCTCGCGGCGGAACGTCACGAAGCGGTGGCCGGCGAGATCGTCAGGGCCGGTGGGCAGCCCATAGGTCCGGGCGTAGGCCGGCGTGCCCCAGAGCGTGAACCGCGCGGTGCTGATCTTGCGGCAGATCAGGTCGGGGTCCGGCGGCACCCGGGTGAGCCGCAGCGCGATGTCGGCGGCGCCTTTCTTCAGGTCGAGCACCTCGGTGGCCGGCAGGAACTCGAAGCGCACGCCCGGGTGCGACATGCTGAACTCGATGAAGATCTGTTGTGCCCGCGGCGAGAAATTGGCGGAATAGGCGGTGATCCGGATCGGCCGCGGGCGCGACAGCTCCTGCGCCTTGTCCCCGAACGCGGTGGCGGCGGCCTCGATGGCTTCCGCGAAGGGCACCAGGCTTTGCCCCTGCGCGGTCGGGCGGAACCCGCGGGTGTCGCGTTCGAACAGGGTCATCCCGAGCGCGTGCTCGAGAGCCTCGATGCGCCGCGCCACCGTAGGCTGCGCCATGCCCAGCCCCTTCGAGGCCGCCAGCGTCGAGCCCTACCGGACGACGGCGAGAAAGACCCGGACGTCCGACCAGTTGCGAAACCCGTTCTTCATTTCTGTAGAACAGCACAACGACGGGGCGGATACCAGCACGACGACGGCGCCGCTAGCCTTGGGGTCAGACCTTCAGCCCGGAGACGACCCCATGACCAGCCTTTCGCTCGCACCGCGCCTGTCCCTCATCGACCGTGTCGCCCGGATGTTGCCCCGCCGTGCCGCCGTGACGCCGGTCGCGCAGGACCCGTCGGAGGCGGAGGCGGCGCGGGCCCGCCGGGCCTTCCTCATGGACAAGCTCGACGCATCTCCCGCGGCCTTTGCCAGCGAAGAGGGTGTGCGCGAGATGGTGGCCCTGTACCCGCACGACTTCTGACGCGCCGCTACCGGCGCCCGGAGCCGCCAAAGGCCCTTCACCAGGCCCTACGCGCGCCGGCAGCCGGTGCACTGGACGGCCCGGAGGCGCGGGGAACCCACACCTCCGGACAGCGCAACCTCAGTTCGCCTGGGTGGTTTCCCGCAGCTCCGCCACGATGTCCGCCATCGCTTCGAGCGGCACGTAGCCGCGCACCAGCTGCTCGCCGATCACGAAGGTCGGCGTGCCGGAAATCTGCAGCCGGCTGGCGAGATCGTGGTTGGCGGCGATCACCGCGTCGACCTGCGGGTCCGACATGCCGTCGAGATAGGCCGCGCCGTCGAGCCCGAGATCGTCGGCGAGTGCGACCAGGCTGTCGGCGGTGATGTTGCCGCGCATCGTCATCATCGCGTCATGCAGGGGCCCATAGGCCTCGTCGCCGCCGATCAGCTTGGCCGAGACCGCGTAGCGGGCGCCGAGCAGGCTTTCCTCGCCGAGGATCGGAAATTCCTTGAGGACCAGCCGGATGTTGCCGTCGGCCTCGAGCAGCGCCTGGAGCTCCGGGAAGGCCTTGCGGCAATAGCCGCACTTGTAATCGACGAACTCGACGAAGGTCACGTCGCCGTCGGGGTTGCCGCCGACATGGCTCATCGGGTCTTCGAAGATTTCGCTGTAGTTGGTCGAGACCAGGGCCGCGTCGTTGGCCACCTGCGCGGCCGCGTCGCGGCGTTCGAGAACCGCCACCGCTTCCATGATAACTTCCGGATTTTCAAGCAGATAGGCGCGGACCGCCTCGCCGAACGCATCTGCCTGGGCCTCGGTCATGTCGGTGAGCGAGAACTCTTCGGCGAGCGCCGGGACGGCGAGGCCGATGCTCAGCGCAAGGGCAGGGACGAAGGCGGGAAGGGTGCGGGTCATGAACAGTTCCTTTGTTGGACGTCTTGCGAGGCAGGTAACCCGACGCGGGCCAGGGCCACAACCGGATTTGCCCGGGCTTGACCTTCCGCCGCCGAGGGGGCACCCCGGTCGCGCGGACCCTAGACCGTTTCGCTGCAAGGGTGCATCACACTTTTTCGCGAAATCTGGGCGCGGCGGGCGCCGCGGGCGTGGCGGCGGCACGGTGTCGCAGCCGTGCAGCGCAGAAGGGAACCGGGCGATCCGGGAGAGAGGCGAAGGCATCATGCGGGTATCGAGGCGATCGGAGGTGGAGCCGTTCATCGTGATGGACGTGATGGAGGCCGCGCGCGCCGCCGAGGAAGCGGGCCGCCACATCATCCACATGGAGGTCGGCCAGCCCGGTACCCCGGCGCCGGCCGGCGCGCGGCAGGCCGTCGCGCGCGCTATGGAAACCGACCCGCTCGGTTACACCGTCGCGCTCGGCCTGCCGGCGCTGCGCGCCCGGATCGCGCGGCACTACGGCGAGGCCTATGGCGTCGATCTCGACCCGGCCCGGGTGGTGGTCACGCCGGGCTCGTCGGGCGCTTTCCTGCTCGCCTTCACGGCACTGTTCGACACCGGCGACCGGGTCGGCATGGGCGACCCGGGCTATCCCTCCTACCGCCAGATCCTGCGCGCGCTCGACCTCGTGCCGGTGGGCATCGAGACGCGCGCCGAGCACCGCTACCAGCCGGTGCCTGCGGACCTGCCGGACAACCTCGCCGGTCTCATGCTGGCCTCGCCGGGCAACCCCTCGGGCACGATGCTGGGCCACGACGAGATGGCGGCGCTGGTCGACGCCTGCGCCGCGCGCGACATCTCGCTGGTGTCGGACGAGATCTACCACGGGCTCCATTACGGCGACCGCGGGGTGACCGCGCTGGAGCTCACCGACGACGCCTATGTGATCAATTCCTTCTCCAAGTACGTCTCGATGACCGGCTGGCGGGTCGGCTGGATGGTGGTGCCGGAGGATCATGTCCGCATCGTCGAGCGGATCGCCCAGAACATGTTCATCTGCCCGCCGCATGTGAGCCAGGTGGCGGCGCTCGCGGCGATGGACTGCGCCCCTGAGCTGAAGGCGAACCGGGCGGTCTATGCCCGCAACCGCGCGCTGATGCTCGAAGGCCTGCCGAAGGCGGGCTTCACCAAGATCGCACCGCCGGACGGGGCCTTCTACATCTACGCCGACGTCTCCGACTTCACCGACGATTCGCGCGCCTTCGCGGGCGAAATCCTCGAACACGCCGGGGTCGCCGTCACCCCGGGGCTCGATTTCGACCCGCTGCGTGGCCACACCACGCTGCGCTTTTCCTATGCCCGCGCCACCGCGGATATCGAGGAGGGCTCTCCCGCCTGCAACGGTTCATGGCCGCCCGGGGGTGAAAGGGAGCCCGGAGCGGCGCACCCGCCGCGAAAACCACCGCACCCGGGAGGGGCGGCCCGCCCCCGCGACAATCGCCGCACCCTTGGGCGCATCATTGCCCAATCCCCGACAAATCCGGGCCATCCTTCGCGCATAGGGACTTCCGGGACTCCGGAGCGTGACATCCCGCCTCCGGTCTGATCCATGTTCCGTTCATCCTGTGGAAGGGAAAACAGATGGCGCGCCCGACCGGCAACTCCTTCATCGATCTGATCCTCTACGGCACCACCCGCTGGGGGCCGACCTCGCTCACCTACGCTTTCGACAGCAGCTACGACTTCTGGACCTCCGCCGCCCGGTCGGCCTTCCGCGACGCGCTCAAGAGCTGGTCCGATGTCGCCAATATCGAGTTCAGCGAGACCCTGTTCACGAGCAGCGCCGATCTGGTCGAATCCTATGTCGACGACGCCACCATGTACGGGATCAGCGGATACGACGGGGTGCTGGGCCTGCACGAGGTGCCCTACGGCACGGGCTTCAACGGCCAGCTCCAGGGCTGGTACAACTGGGAAACCTTCGGCTGGCCCCTCGAATACGGCTACGACGCCGACAGCCTCAAGTCCGGCGGCGCCGCGCGCTCGACCTTCATCCACGAGATCGGCCACGCCCTGGGCCTCGCGCACCCGCACGACACCGACGGGCTTACCGTTCGCATGCCGGGGGTGAGCGCGTCGGACGACCTCGGCACCTACGAGCTCAACCAGGGCGTCTACACGGTGATGTCCTACAATGACGGCTGGGTCGACCAGGACCCGTGGTGGAACGGCTACAACGACCGCGGCTTCAATTCCGGGCCCGGCGCGCTCGACATCGCCGCGATCCAGTATCTCTACGGCGCCGACACGTCGAACAACACCGGCGGCACGACCTACAAGCTCGGCACCAAGATGGGCTGGAGCGCGATCTGGGACACCGGCGGCAGCGACCGGATCAAGTACGACGGCAACCGGGATGCGGTCATCAACCTCAATTCGGCCACCCTCGACGAGAGCAAGCATGCCGGCGGCTACCTCAGCTACGTGAAGGGTGCCGACAGCTACGGCGGCTTCACCATCGCCGGCGACTTCACCGATGCGCTGGCCGACAGGAACGGCGAGACCGGCGTCATCATCGAACACGCGACCGGTGGCGGCGGCGACGACCGGATCACGGGCAACCGGGTCGACAACATCCTGCGCGGCAACGACGGGGCCGACCGGCTCGACGGGCGCGCCGGCGACGACGAGATCGACGGCGGCGCGGGCAAGGACAACCTCATCGCCGGCACCGGCGACGACACCGTGCTGGGCGGCGCCGGAAGCGACGTGATGCGCGGCGACAATGGCGCCGACGACCTCGGCGGCGGCAGCGGCAGCGACCGGCTCTACGGCTCCGGCGGCCGCGACGAGCTCAAGGGCGGCACCGGCAACGACCTGCTGCGCGGCGGCGCCGGCGGCGACCGGTTCGTCTTCCGCGACGGCTACGACAAGGACGTGATCGACGATTTCACCCGCGGCACCGACCGGCTGGTGCTCGATGACAACCTCTGGGCCGGCACCCTGACCGCGCAGGAGGTGGTCGACACCTACGGCCGCGACAAGGGCAGCTACACGGTGCTCAATTTAGGCGAAGGCGATGTGCTCACCATCCGCGGGATCGCGAACCCCGACAACCTCGTCGACGACATCGCCATCATCTGAGCCAGGGGGCGCGGGCCGGGGACGGCCTGTGCCACCCGCCTCCGGCCATCCGCGGCCCGCGTCCGGATCCGGCGCAGTGCCGCGCATGTGACCGCGCCCCCGTCGCGCGCCCTTTGCACCGATGTCCCGCTGCCGCTATGAACGCGGGAAAAAGGGCACGACATTGAGGCGCATCCTTCTTCTCCTGCCGGTCCTGTGGCTGGGGCTCGCCGGGCCGGTCCTCGCCCAGCAGGCACCGGCGCCACAGCCGCCGACCGATACGGCCGGCGCGACCGCCACCGGGCTCGACCTGGTCGAGCGCCGTGGCCGCGTGCTGCTGTCGCTCGACCTTTCCGCCCCGGTGCCCTGGCGGGTCTTCACCCTCGACGATCCCCTGCGCGTGGTGCTGGACTTCGCGGGGCTCGACTGGGACGGGCCCGCCGGTCCCCCGGACCCGACCGACATCACCCGCATCGGCGAGATCGCCACCGGCAGCGTCCGGCCGGGCTGGTCGCAGATGGTGATCGCGCTCACCCGGCCGATGGCGGTGGCCCAGGCCGGGATGGAAACCGTGCCCGGCGGCGCCAGGGTGTCGCTGCGCCTCACCGACACCGACGCCGACGCTTTCGCCGCCAACGCCGGCGCGCCGCCGAACGCGCTGTTCTCCCTGCCGGAGGTGGCGCCGCCTCCACCCGTCGCCCCGCCCGACGAAAGGCTCGTGGTCGTCCTCGACCCCGGCCATGGCGGCATCGACCCGGGCGCCGAGCGCGAAGGCGTGCGCGAGGCCGACCTCGTCCTGACCTTCGCCCGCGAGCTACGCGACGCGCTCACCGGTGCCGATCCCGGCATCGAGGTGGTGCTCACCCGCGACGCCGACATCTTCGTGCCCCTCGAAGAGCGGCTCCGGATCGCCCGCCACGCCGGCGCCGATGTCTTCGTCTCGCTCCATGCCGATGCGCTGGCCGAAGGCTACGCCAGCGGCGCCGCGGTCTACACGCTCGCCGAGGACGCGACCGACGAGGCCTCGGCCCAGCTCGCCGAGCGCCACGACCGCGCCGACCTGCTCGCCGGGCTCGACCTCAGCGATGTCGAGGACAGCGTGGCGCTCACGCTGATGGACCTCGCCCGGACCGAGACCCAGCCGCGCTCCGACCGTCTCGCCGATGCGCTGGTCGAGGGCCTGTTCGACGCCACCGGCTCGACCTACAAGACGCCGCGGATGCAGGCGCTGTTTTCGGTGCTGAAGGCGCCCGACATTCCCTCGGCGCTGGTCGAGCTCGGCTTTCTCTCATCGGAAGTGGACCGCGACCGTCTGCTCGACCCGGACTGGCGCGCCCGGGCGGCGGGCGGGTTGAGCGGGGCGCTGCTGGGCTGGGCCGCCGACGACGCGGTGCGGGCGCAGGGGCTGCGCCGCTGAGCCGGGCAGGGCGCCGCCCTCCGGCGCCGGCCGCCGCCGCCCGTCAATAGGGCGCGTCGTCTTCCTCGGGACGCATCACCAGCCAGATCAGCGCCGCCCCGGCCAGCACCAGGAGCGGCATCGAGGCGAGGTTGACCGCCATCCAGCCCTCGGCCGCGCCGTTGCCCGAGCAGTTCATCAAGGCGCCAGAGCTCAGCGAGGCGAGCGTCACGCCGCCGAACACCATCATGTCGTTCACGCCCTGGATCTTGCCGCGCTCGTAGCTCTCATGGGCGCCGGCGAGCATCGTCGTGGCGCCGATGAAGCCGAAGTTCCAGCCGATCCCGAGCAGGATCAACGCGATGTAGAAGTTTTCCAGCTGCACCCCCATCAGCCCGACCACGCCGGCCGCGCCGATGATCGCGAGCCCGGTGGCGCTGATCCACCGCGCCCCGAACCGCGCGATCAGGTGCCCGGTGAAGAACGAGGGCACGTACATCGCCAGAACGTGGGCCGAGACGATGTTGGCCGCGGTCCCGGTCTCGAAGCCGCAACCGACCACCGCCAGCGGCGTCGAGGTCATGAGCAGGTTCATCAGCGCGTAGCTGACCATCGCGATCACGATCGAGACGAAGATCGTCGGCGTCTTCAGCATCTCCCAGGTGCTGCGCCCCGCCGGGTGCCCGGCTTCGGCCTGGGATTCGGGCTTGGGGATGTCGACGAAGGCGAAGATCACGATCCCGATCAGGTTCAGCACCACCACCGCGATATAGGAGCCGAGGAAGGGCACCAGCATCGCCTCGGCGGTGAGTTTCACCAATTGCGGGCCGACAATGGCCGAAACCAGCCCGCCCGCGAGCACGTAGGAGATCGCCTTGGGCCGGAAGGCGTCCGACGCGGTGTCGGCGGCGGCGAAGCGGAAAAACCCCTGCGCCGACTGGTACCAGCCGGTGAAGAAGGCGCCCACGAGGAACAGCGGAAAGCTCGACTGGGTGAGCGCATAGGCCCCGATCACCGCCCCCAGCGTGCCGCCGAACGACCCCAGCCAGAACCCCGCGCGCCGCCCGTAACGGCCCATGAACCAGCTCATCGGGTTGGCGATGAGCGTGTTGGCCAGCACCGTGAGCGAGATCGGCAGGGTCGCCCAGCAGGGGTTCGAGGCGAGCGACATGCCCGCGAGCCCGGCGATGGTGAAGACGATCGGCATCTGCGCGCCGACCACCGCCTGGGCGATCACCAGGACGATCACGTTCTTCTTCGCGCGGGTGTCGTCGATATGGGTGTGATGCGTGGTCATTGCGCCTGCCTAGCGGGGCCGGCGGGGGAAGCCAAGCGACAAGTGGTCGCTGGATGCGCGTGCGGGGCGGCGGGGCCGGTCCGGTCTCGGGAAGCCGGTTCGTACGGGCTTCGTCCGGAAAATGCAAGGTAGCGCTAACGTCAGCAATATCAGCGAGTTGATACCCCGTGCGAGCTCGCCCACCCTTCGCCCGCCCGCGCCATCCCCCTCGGTTTCGCCGGTCCGGTCACCCGGCGCGGTCGATCAGGTGGAGGAAGGAGCCGGACACTTGTCCCCGGATGAGCCCCTCGGCCGGCAGCGCCGCCCCCTCGGCGTCGACCACCTCGAACAGGGTGTCGCCCTCGGCCGTCAACGTCGTCGCATAGTGGAACTCGTGCGCGCTCCAGGCGCCGGGGAACGGACCCGCCCGGGCCACGGCGCCGCGGTAGCCGAGGTGCAGCCTGCGGGTCGCGAAGCTGGTTTCGAGCCGCAACAGTCCCAGCATCTCGTGTCGCGTGCCCGCGGCATCGATGAGCCCGTCGCCCAGCACCATGTAGCCGCCGCATTCGCCGTAGACCGGGCAGCTGGCCGCGGCCATGCCCGCCCGGAACCGGCCCGCCGCCGCGAGGGTGCCCGCGTGCAGCTCGGGATAGCCGCCGGGCAGGAAGATGAAATCCGCATCGGGCGCCGGGGCCGCGTCGGCAAGCGGCGAAAACGGCAGGATCTCTGCCCCCGCGGCCCGCCAGTCGGCGAGGATATGCGGGTAGGCGAAGGCGAAGGCCCGGTCGTCGGCAACCGCGATCCGCTGGCCCGGCGGGGCGAGGCGCGGCGGTGCGCCGGGGTCGGGCAGGGGGGCCGCCAGAGCCGCCAGCGCGTCAAGGTCCACCGCCGCTCCGGCCAGCTCGGCCGCGCGGTCGAGCCAGGCCTCGAGATCGTCGCGCTCGCCCGCCTGCACCAGCCCGAGGTGGCGCGACGGCTGGACCAGCCCCGCCTGCCGGTACAGCGCGCCGAGCACCGGCAGGCCAAGCGGCTCCAGCGCCCGGCGCAGCATGGTCTCGTGCCGCGGACTGCCGACCTTGTTGAGGATCACCCCCGCGACCCGCACCGCCGGGTCGTGGCCCGCGAAGCCCGCCACAAGCGGCGCCACGCTCTGGGCCATGTGGCTCGCATCCACCACCAGCACCACCGGCAGGCCGAGCAGCCGCGCCAGATCGGCGGTCGCGCCTTTTCCGTTGGGCGGCGCCCCGTCGAAGAGGCCCATCGCCCCCTCGATCAGCAGAAGCCCGTCGCCGGCGGCGAGCGCGGCGATCCGGTCCGGGCCCATCGCCCAGGCGTCGAGATTCGGACAGGGCTGCCCGTTGGCCGCTTCGTGGAATCGCGGGTCGATGTAGTCGGGGCCGGACTTGGCGCCCCGCACGGGCGTGCCCTGCCGGCGATAGGCGCGCAGCAGCCCCAGCGTCAGCGTGGTCTTGCCGCTGCCCGAGCCCGGCGCGGCGAGGATCAGCCCGCGCCCGCTCATTCCGTCCCTGTGGCCTGCCAATCGAGCGCCGCGCGCAGGGGCACGGTGGCGCCGACGCAGACCACGGCGGGCGACCCGATCCCGGCCGCCGCCGCCGCGTCGGCCACCTGCGCCAGCGTCGAGACCAGCACGCGTTGGTCGGGCGTCGATGCGTTCTGCACCACCGCCACCGGCTCGTCGGCTCCGCGGCCCGCAGCCACCAGTTTCGCGGCGATCTCGGCAAGGTTGCGCATGCCCATGTAGATCACGATCACCGGGCTCGCCTGCGCGATCGCCACCCAGTCGAGCGGTGGCGTGTCGCCGCCGGCGTCATGGCCGGTCACGAAGGTGACCGCGGAATTGACCGCGCCGTGGGTCACCGGGATTCCGGCAGAGGCGAGCCCGCCGATCCCGGCGGTGATCCCGGGGATCACCCGGATCGGCACGCCGGCCGCGACGCAGGCTTCGCCCTCCTCGCCGCCGCGGCCGAAGACGAAGGGATCGCCCCCCTTCAGCCGCAGCACCCGCTTGCCGGCGCGGGCGAGCTCGACGAGCAGCGCCGAGATCTCGCCCTGTTTCGGCGAGGCGCGCCCCCCGCGCTTGCCCATGTCGATCCGCTCCGCAGCCGGGTCGGACCAGGCGAGGATCGCCGGGGCGACGAGGGCGTCGTGGACGATCACATCGGCCTGCCCGAGCGCGTTGAGCGCGTGCAGCGTGAGGAGGCCTGGGTCGCCGGGGCCTGCGCCAACAAGCCAGACCCAGCCGGGCCGCAGCTCGGGCCAGTCGCCGGGGGGAAGCGGGCGGGGAGGAGGAGAATCGGTCATAGAGGGGTTATGCCGCCTGGGCCGGGAGTGGGGAAGGCGTTCCGAACCGCCTTCTCGCCCGCAACCGAAACCGCGTGCACCCGCCCGGTCGCCGCCATATGCTCCACGCCCATGAGCGAGACACCCCTGAGCGAGACACCCGAAAAAACCCTGCGCCGCGGCTGGACCACCGGCGCCTGCGCCACCGCCGCGGTGAAAGCGGCGCTCGAGGCGCTGTGGGGCGAGGCGGGCGCCCTCCGAGGTCACGATCACGTTGCCGCGGGGAGACGCCGAGCTTCGCCATTGCCGAGCTGCGGCAGGGCGACGGCTGGGTCGAGGCCGGCGTCGTCAAGGATGCCGGCGACGACCCCGACGTCACCCACGGCGCGCTGATCCGGGCGCGGGTGCGGGTGGCCGGGCAGGGGGTCAGCTTCCGCGCCGGCGCGGGCGTCGGCACGGTGACCAAGCCCGGCCTTCCGATCCCACCCGGGGAGCCTGCGATCAACCCGGTGCCGCGCGAGCTGATGGCGGGCGTGGTCGCCGAGATGGCCGCGCGTTACGGCCAGCCGGGCGACGTGGAGATCACCGTCTCGGTGCCGGGCGGCGAAGCGCTGGCGGCCAAGACCTGGAACCCGCGGCTCGGCATCGTCGGCGGGCTCTCGATCCTCGGCACCACCGGGATCGTGCGGCCGTTTTCCTGTTCCGCCTGGATCGCCTCGATCCACCGCGGCATCGACGTCGCCCGCGCCGCCGGGCTCACCCACGTGGCAGGGTGCACCGGGGCGACCAGCGAAGCCGCGGTGCAGGCGCTCTACGGGCTCCCCGACCACGCGATGCTCGACATGGGCGATTTCGCCGGCGGCATGCTCAAATACCTCGCCCGCCACCCGGTCGCACGGGTAACCATCGGCGGCGGGCTCGGCAAGCTTGCCAAGCTCGGCCAGGGCGCGCTGGACCTGCATTCGGCGCGCAGCCAGGTCGACTTCCCAGCCCTTGCAGCACGGGTGGGTGACCCGCGTGTCACCGGGGTGAATACCGTGCTGGAAGCCTATGACATCGTGGGGAAAACCCTTGCAGACGCCATCGTGCGGACGGCCCTGGAGGCGGTCGTCCAGCGGTTCGGCAACGTCGCGGTTTTCGACATCGTCGCGGTCGACCGGGAGGGCGCCGTGATCGCGCGGGCCGGGCCTTGAAGCTCCTGCTGCTCGCTGGGACCGCCGAGGCGCGTGCCCTGGCCGCGCGGCTTTCCGGAGACCGGCGCTTCGAGGTCACCGCTACGCTTGCCGGGGCCACGCGACAGCCGGAGGACTATGCCGTGCAGGTGCGGGTCGGTGGCTTCGAAGGCGACGAGGGGCTTGAAAAATACATAGAAGAGAATGCGATAGAGGTCGTAATTGATGCGACGCACCCGTTCGCCCGGGTGATGCCGCATCGCGCACAGGCGGTCTGCGCCCGGCGCGGGCTGCCCTATCTCCGGCTCGAACGTCCGCCCTGGACGCCCGGACCGGAGGATCGCTGGCAGATCGTCGAGGACGCTGCGGCCGCGACACGCGTGATTGCGCCCGGCGCCCGGGTGTTCCTTGCCACAGGCCGGCGGTCGCTGCAGGACTTCGCCGCCTTGGCAGAGGGGCGCGCTATCGTCGCCCGGGTGATCGACCCGCCGGAAACACCATTCCCCTTTCCCAATGGCGAATGGCTCGTAGGCCGGCCGCCGTTCGCGGTTGCGGACGAGATCCGGACCTTGCGCGACCACGCCATCGACGTGGTGGTCGCGAAGAATGCCGGCGGTCCAACGGACGCGAAACTCGCCGCGGCCCGCGCCCTCGGCCTGCCTGTCGTGATGCTCGACCGCCCGTCACCGCCCCCCGGCGACCGGGTGGAGAGCGTCGCCGCGGCGCTCGACTGGCTGGAGCGCCTGGCATGACCGGTCGGATCCTCGACACCGAAGCCGATCTCGCCGAGGGCGTGGCCTGGTTGCGTACCGCGGACCCGCGCCTCGCCCCAGCCCTCGCGCTGCCCCTGCCGCTGCGCCGCCGCCCCGGCGGCTACCGCGAACTGCTCTGGGCGGTCACCGGTCAGCAATTGTCCACCGCTTCGGCCGCCGCCTGCTGGGCGCGGATCGAGGCTGCGGGGTTCGATCAGCCGATGCGCGTGGCGGGCGCCAGCGAAGAGACGCTGCGGGCGGCCGGGTTCAGCCGGCAGAAGGCGCGCTATGCCAGGGCGCTGGCGGCGGCAGAGATCGACTACCCCGGTCTCGCTGAGCTGCCCGATGCCGAGGTCGTGGCCATCCTCACCGCGGTGCCCGGGATCGGGCGCTGGACCGCGGAGATCTACCTCGCCTTCAGCCTCGGCCGCGCCGACGTGCTGCCGGCGGGCGACCTCGCCCTGCAGGAGGCCGCGCGCCACCTGCTCGGATACGACGCCCGCCCGAGCGAGCGCGACCTGCGCGCCATCGCCGCGGCCTGGTCGCCTTGGCGGGGCGTTGCGGCCCGGGCGCTCTGGGCCTATTACCGGGTTGTGACCAACAGGGAGGGGACCCGATGAGCCGGGAACTGCAATTCAAACGTCGCCCGCCGGCCTCCGGCGAGGTGAAATCGGTGGTTGTGTTCCTGCACGGCTACGGCGCTGACGGGGCCGACCTGCTCGGGCTCGCCGATCCGCTTGGGCCGCACATGCCCGACACCGCCTTCATCGCGCCCGATGCGCCCGATCCCTGCACCGGCAACCCGATGGGGTACCAGTGGTTCCCGATCCCCTGGATCGACGGCTCGTCCGAGGAAGACGCCAGCGCCGGGGCGTTGCAGGCGGTCAAGGACGTCGACGCCTTCATCGCCCAGGTGCTGGCGCAGGAAGGGGTAGGCCCCGACAAGCTCATCGTCTTCGGCTTCAGCCAGGGGGCGATGCTGGCGCTCCGCACGCTGGTGTTGCGCGACGAGCCCATCGCCGGGATCGTCGCCTGTTCCGGCCGCGTGCTCGACCCCGACAGCTACGCCGAGACCGTCCGCGCGAAGCCGCCGGTGCTGCTGATGCACGGCGACCAGGACGACGTGGTGCCGCCCGGGTACTTCAACGAAGCCGGCCAGGTGCTGGAGGCCGCGGGGTTCGAGGTCTATGGCCACGTGATGCAGGGCACCGGCCACGGCATCGCCCCCGACGGGCTGTCGATGGCGCTGACCTTCATGGCGGACAAGCTCGGGATCCCGCTGAGCGCAGGGTAGAGAGCCCAGGGCTTTTTCCGCGTCCACCGATGGCCGGGGGGGCCACCCCCGGACCCCCGGGAGTATTCGTACCAAGAAAAAGGGGGCGCGGTCCCGGAGCGCGGCGCGCGAAGCGCTTTGACCGGGGGCGCGCGAAGGCCCATATTGGGACGGTCCCACCGGGAAGGCGAATGCGAAGGCAGAGACGATGAAAGACCAGGTTGAGATCGAGGCGCTGATGCAGGACATCGGCCGGCGGGCCAAGGCGGCGGCGGCGGAGCTGGCCTTCGCCCCGGCGGAGGCCAAGACCGCGGCGCTGAAGGCGGCCGCGGCGGCAATCCGGGCCCGGGCCGACGAGATCATCGCCGCCAATGCGCGCGATCTCGACTACGGCCGCGAAAAGGGGCTGAGCCCGGCGATGATGGACCGGCTCGCGCTCGACGGGGTCCGGATCGAGGGCATCGCCCAAGGGCTCGAAGCGGTGGCCGGCTTTCCCGATCCGATCGGCGCGGTGATGGCCGAATGGGACCGGCCCTCGGGGCTGCACATCAAGCGGGTGCGCACGCCGCTCGGGGTGATCGGCGTGATCTACGAGAGCCGGCCCAACGTGACTGCCGACGCCGGCGCGCTCACCCTCAAGGCGGGCAACGCGGTGATCCTGCGCGGCGGGTCGGAAAGCTTCCATTCGAGCCAGTCGATCCATGCCTGTCTGGTCGACGGGCTGAGGGCCGCGGGCCTGCCCAAAGACGCGATCCAGCTCGTGCCCACCCGCGACCGCGCCGCGGTGACAGCCCTTCTGCACATGGTCGACTATGTCGACGTGATCGTGCCGCGCGGCGGCAAGGGGCTCGTCGGCCTCGTCCAGCGCGAGGCGCGGGTGCCGGTCTTTGCCCATCTCGAGGGGATCGTGCACGTCTACATCGACAAGGCGGCCGACCCCGACAAGACCCGCAAGGTGGTGATGAACGCCAAGACACGGCGCACCGGCATCTGCGGCGCCGCCGAATGCCTGCTGGTCCACAAGGATGCGGCGGCGCTCGGCCAGTCGGTGATCGACGAGTTGATGGCGGCGGGCGTGCGGGTACATGCCGGGCCGGGGCTCAACGGGACCGACGTGGCGACGGACGAGGATTGGGGCCGCGAATACCTCGACATGGATATCGCCGCGAGAATCGTCGACGATGTCGACGGGGCCATCGCCCATATCCAGCGCTATTCCTCGCACCACACCGAGGCGATTCTGACCGAGGACGATGCCGCGGCGTCGCGGTTCTTCGAACGGATCGATTCGGCGATCCTGATGCGTAATGCCTCGACCCAGTTCGCCGATGGCGGCGAATTCGGCATGGGCGCCGAGATCGGCATCGCCACCGGCAAGATGCATGCCCGCGGGCCGGTGGGTGCCGAGCAGCTCACCAGCTTCAAGTATATCGTCGAGGGCGACGGGACGGTGCGGCCGTAACCGCGTCGTGCGGGCGGGCACATCGAGGCAGCGGAGCCCTGCCGATCAGAAACCGATCTCGATCGCGGTGTCGCTGCCGGTGATCGCCACCGGCCGGGGGCGTTTCGCGAGCCTCGCGCGCGAACAGGGCGAAATGCACCGCATTCGGCGGCAGATCGGCCGGGACCGGCCCGCCTTCGAGGATATGCCACAGGCCCGGGTCGACCCGCATCCGCTCTGCCGATGCCACGATGCGCCAACCGTCGGACGCCGCGCGCACGGCGACCCGGCCGCCCCAGGCGAGCGCGCTTTCGAGGCACATCAGCGCAAGGAACACCGCCTTGGCCTCCTGTCGCGGCACCGGGCCGGTCACCGGCCAGTCGATCTCGATCCGGCGGCCGTCGGGGCCGGGGGCGGTGAGCGCGCGGATGTCCTCGGCCGACACCGTCTGGCCCGGGGCCGCGGCGCCGAAGGCGATGCGAAAGCCCTTGATCCGGCGCCGCGCATTCTCCACGCTTTCGGTGATGAGCGCGAGTTCGGGACCCTCGGCCTGACCAGTAAGGCCGAGAAGCTCGACGCCGTTGGCGATGGCGCCGATCGGGTTGTTGAGATCATGGGCCATGCGCGAGCCGGCGAGGGCCACAAGGTCGGGGGCTTGGTCGGGGCCGAGCTCGGGCGCCCGGTGCGGGGCGATGCCGGAAGCGGCGGCGGCTCGGATGGGATCTTCGTGGACAGTCATATCTGGGCCTCGGGACGCAAGGAGAGACGGAGATGAGCGGGATCGGTGGACTTCTGGCGCCCGGCGACCTGGTGCGGCATCCGGACCGGCCGGACTGGGGCACCGGTCAGGTGCAGTCCAATATCGGCGGCAAGGTGACGGTCAATTTCCGTCATGCCGGCAAACAGGTGATCGACACCGCGCGGGTCGAGCTGGACCTCGTCATCGAGCCCTGACCGGGCGCGGTTACATGGGCGGGGAGGGTGCCGGAGGCGGACGCGGCGCGGTGTGCAATCACGGGGGTCATGTCGTAACGGTAACACAACCTGCGTGCGAATCAACCGCCGCCGCCCTGCGCCGGAATCGCGGCCCCACGCATCCGCAGGGCGGTCTGCAAGTCCGCCAATCCGCCGTGACTGTTGCCAAACCCGGGGGGCGGACCTAAACCCACCCGCGAGGAACCACACCGACTGGCAGGATGACGCGGCACAAACCCGATTTCGAGCTTCGGCTGGCGCGTGACGCGGCGGACATCCGCGCCGGCCAGCGGCTGCGCTACGCGGTGTTCATCGAGGAGATGGGCGGCGACGGGCCGCTTGTCGACCATTCGGCCGGGCTCGAACGCGACGCGCTCGACGACCGCGCCGACCATTTGCTGTTGTTCGACAAGGCCGCGCCCGGCGCGCCGGCGGTGGGGGCCTACCGGCTGATGCGCGACGACATGCTGCGACCGGGCGAATGCTTCTATTCGGCCGGCGAGTTCGACCTGTCGCCGCTCACCGGCTCCGGCCGGCGGCTCCTGGAACTGGGCCGGTCCTGCGTCCACCCCGCCTATCGCGGCGGCCCGGGGCTGATGCGGCTCTGGCAGGGCCTGCTCGACTACGTCGAACGCCACGGGACCGAGGTGTTGTTCGGCGTCGCCTCGTTCCACGGCACCGATCCCGCGCCCTTCGCGCCGTCGCTGTCGCTGCTACACCACCGCCACCTTGCGCCCCCGGAGCTGCGGATCCGGGCGATCGGTGAAAACGCGCGGCCGATGGACATCCTGCCCGAGGCGGAGATCGACCGCCCGGCGGCGATGCGGGCGGTGCCGGCGCTGATCCGGGCCTATCTCCGGCTCGGCGGCTACGTCGGCGAGGGGGCCTGGATCGACAGGCCGTTCAACACCGTCGACGTCGGCATCGTCGTCGACATCGCCGAAGTGCCCGAGAAGATGCGCGCGCTCTATGCCGGCGGAGGCGCTGCGTGAGCCCCTGGGCCGGCGACGGTCCGCCGCCGGCGGCGAAACCGGTGGGCGCGCGCGGCTGGATGCGGGTGGGGCTGCGCGGCGTGCCGATCCTGCTGATCCTGCTGGCCGGTCTGGGGTTGACGCTGCTCCTGCGGCTCGTCGAACGGCCGCTTTTCGCGCCGCGCCGGCCGCTCACCCCCTGGATCACCGTCGCCGTCTGCCGGGCGACGCTGCGGCTCATGGGCCTCAGGTTCCGGGTGCGGGGCGAGCTCATGCGCCAACAGGGCGCGGTGGTGGCCAACCACACCTCCTGGCTCGACATCTTCGTGCTCAACGCCCAGAAGCGGGTCTATTTCGTCGCCAAGGCGGAGGTGGCGGGCTGGCCCGGGGTCGCCTGGCTCGCCAAGGCGACGGGCACGGTGTTCATCCGCCGCGACCGGCGCGAGGCGGGGAGCCAGGTCGAGACCTTCCGCCGCCGGCTCAAGGCCGGGCACAAGCTCCTGTTCTTCCCCGAGGGCACCTCGACCGACGGACGCCGGGTTTTGCCGTTCAAGACCACGCTGTTCGCCGCCTTTTTCGACCCGGACCTGCATGAAAGCATGCACATCCAGCCGGTCTCGGTGCTCTACCTTGCCCCGCGCGGGGAAGATCCGCGCTTCTACGGCTGGTGGGGCGACATGGACCTCGGCCCGTCGCTGGTCAAGGCGCTCGCCCAGGCGCCGCAGGGCGCGGTGGAGCTGGTCTATCATCCCGCGATTCGGGTGGCCGACTACCCCGACCGCAAGGCGCTCGCTCGGGCGCTGGAAGACGCGGTGCGGGGGCCGATCGCACTGGCGGTGGAACGGGACGCCGCCTGACGGCGGCCGCGCCTGCGGCGGGCGGGTCTGCGCCTGCGGCGGGTTGGTTGCGCCTGCGGCGGCGGCGGCGCCGCCTTGCGGCGGCGCGGGCGCCGGTGGGACGCGTGCCGCAGCCCCCCAGGCGGGGGTCCTCGTGGCGGGCGGCCGCCCGGCGAAGCTGTGACAAACGAAGGAGTGGCATCGCCGGATGGCGGCGCACCAGGCGCGACCCGGGACCGCGTCGGGTGGTGTCGCACCGGACAGGCCGCGGGCACGCTCCCCCGCGGCGGCGCGGTCAGCCCCGCGCGGCGGCGAGCGCCCTGAGCTTGGCCACCGGATCCTCGGCCGACCAGACCTCTTCGCCGAAGGCCAGGAAATCGGCGACCGGCGCCAGGGTGCGCACCAGCACCTCGGTGAGACCGCCCTCGGCAACCACGGGCACCTCGATCATCTCGCTCCACCACTGGAACAGCTCCGTCTCGGCCACGGTGCCGTCGCCGAGCCCGGACTGGCCCACCGGCCCGAAGCTCACGTAATCGGCCCCGTTTTCACCGGCCACAAGGCCCTCGTGGCGCGAGGCGCCGCAGAAGGCGCCGACGATCGCGTCATGGCCGAGATCGGCGCGGGCCTTGCGGACATGCCTTGCCCCGTCCGAGAAATGCACGCCATCCAGTCCGTGGTTCTGGGCGATCAGCTTGTGGTCGGTGAGCACCACGGCGATGTCGCGGGCGTGGCAGACCTCGCGCAGCGCATCGGCGCCGCGCCCGATCGCGTCCTGGTCGCGGGTGGCCAGGTCGAGCCGCACGCAGGCCACCTCGACCGCGTCGAGCGCGCGGGCGAGGAGGTCGGGAAAGACGTCGAGATCGAAGCTCGGCGGGGTCACGAGGTAAAGCTGCGGCAGGTCCTGGTCGGCCATCACTGTCTCCAGTTTGCGTGCGCCGTCCATAGCCGGTTTTTCCGGCCCCCCCAAGGGGCCAAGCGAAGCGGCCGTGTGAAGGGACCACGTCAGGGGGGGCCGTGTGGAAGCGCGCGCAGGGAGGTAGCGACCGGCGCAGGCCGTTGGTCACTTCGCCGGCAAGGTGGCGACGAAATCGAGCGCCAGCCGCATCAGCCGGCCGCGGAGGTCCTCGTCACCGACCAGCGCGTCGCTCGCATCGACGAAACCGCCCATCGGGCGACCGGTGAACGCCATCCGCTGTGCCCCGGGCACGGCGAGCGCGGCGGGTTCGTTGGCCTTGCCGACCCGGAACATCGCGCCGCCCGAATGCACGCCGCAGAGCATGTTGCCGTCGAGCAGGAAGGCCAGACCGCCGAACATGCGCTTTTCGGTGATCTCGTCCACGCCGGCGAGGTCGCCGCGCAGGATCTCGGCCAGTCCGGTGTCATAGGCCATCGCGCCCTCCTTGCCTTCCGGGGTGGGGCGAGCGTATCACGCGGCGGTCGGAAATGAGAAGGTCGTGCGATGGGTGAGGGAGAGCAGGGTTTGACGGACGGGGCCCGGGACGTGGCGGAGGGGCCGACCCCGGCAATCGTGCTGGTCCGCCCGCAGATGGGCGAAAACATCGGTGCCGCGGCGCGCGCGATGCTCAATTTCGGCCTCGACCGGATGCGGCTCGTGGCCCCGCGCGACGGCTGGCCGAACCCGTCCGCGGTGGCGATGGCCTCGGGCGCGGGCCGGGTGCTGGACCGGGCGGGCCTGTTCGACGATCTCGGCGCGGCGCTTGCCGATTGCGACTACGTCTTCGCGACCACCGCCCGCGGCCGCGAGCCTGGCCAAGCCGGTTCTGAGCCCGGAACGCGCGATGGAACAGGCCCGGGCGCTTGCCGCGGCAGGCAAGAAGGTGGCGGTGATGTTCGGCCCCGAACGGGCGGGGCTCGAAAACGACGACATCGCCCGCGCCAATGCCATCGTGACGGTGCCGGTGAACCCCGAGTTTTTTTCGCTGAACCTCGCCCAGTCGGTGCTGCTCATGGCCTATGAATGGCGCCGGCAGGGCGGCGACGTCGCCCATGAGGTGCTGGCGAACACCGACTTCGCGAGCGGGATCGAGGTCGAGAAGCTCGCCGACCATTGGGAACGGGAGCTGGACCGGGTCGGGTTCTTCTTTCCCGAGACCAAGGCGGCCGGCATGAAGCGGGTGCTGCGCAACATGTGGACCCGGCTCGGGCCGACGAAATCCGACGTGGCGCGGTTCCACGGGATGTTGCGGCAGCTCCTGCGGGACCGGGGCTAGGCGGGGACGGCGTCCGGGGGGCGCGCCCGGGCGTCGAACGATCCGGTTTGCAGGATCGGGAACCCGGGAGGAGATTTTTACGCCGAGAAGGCCCGAGGCAGTGAGGGCCAAAGAGCGGCGGGCGAACCTCTGGGCGAAGGGGGAGAGATCGCCACGACGGCGCCGGCGCGGGGACGCGGATGTGGCCGATGAAGCCGCGGCGTGGCGACCTCCGGCGTGGTTTCATGGTCGGCGGGCCACACGGCGTAGACCTCGCGGGTATTCCGGAACACCCGGACCCGTTCGGTCGCGCATCTGGCGGCTCTCGGGCTCCGGCCGAACGGGTCGCGACGGCGCGCCGGTCGCGGGTGTGCGGTCTGGTTCTGCTCTGGGGTCGCCGGCCGAGAATAAGTTAGCGCTACCGGCAATAATACCAATGACTTGACACCCTGTGCGAGCTCGCACACCTCGCCCACAGCCATCGACATCGACCCCGCCCCGACCCTTCAGGGCCGAGCGGAACCGGTATGGGGCGCGTTGCTTTGGCGCTGTGCCGGGACACCGGCTGGGCAACTGCCAGGGCCCCGTCAACCGCGGCCCGCTCCATCGCCCGGGTCCCGCTCAGCCGCGCATCCGGGCGGCGGCCAGCCAGACGAAGACGATCGCGAGCGAGCCGAGCGCGTTGAGGTTCGCCATGGTGATGTCGAGCAGGTCCCACGGGATCGCGTCCGACATCCGCCAGGGGATCTCGTCGCAGCGCACCAGCGGCGCCTGGGTGAGCTGGCCCACCAGGTCCTCGGTGCTGAGCCCCGAGACGCCGCTGCCGGTGCACGACGCGGGGCCCGGCCACCAGTGGCGCTCGACCCCGGTGTGGTAGAAGCCGATGGCCGAGGTCGCCGCCGCGGCGAGCGCGCCGACCCAGGCGAGCCAGTACCACCGTGTGACCAGGGCCACCAAGCCGATCACGATGATCGCGTAATGCGGCCCGCGCTGCCAGTAGCACAGCTGGCAGGGCTGGTAGCCCAGCAATTGGAAGGTCCAGGCCCCGGCGATGGAGATGACCGAGAAGGCCCAGGCGAAGAGGATCAGGGTGCGGCGTGTCATCATGGCGCTCAAAGATACTTGATCGCGGCGAACCCGCCAAGCAGCAGGATCATGAAGATCGTGAACATCAGCCCGAGGCGTTTCTCGATGAAGTCGCGGATCGGCGCGCCGAACTTCCACAACAGCCCCGCGACGAGGAAGAACCGGAAGCCCCGGGCGACGATCGAGGCGACCATGAAGACGACGAAGTTGAGCCCGGTGACGCCCGACAGGATGGTGATGACCTTGTACGGGAAGGGGGTGATCCCGGCGATCAGCACCGCCCAGGCGCCCCATTCGTTGTATTTCGTCGAAAACTCCTCGAAATAGGCGTCCTTGCCGTAGAATTCGAGCACCGGCTTGCCGATGCTTTCGAAGGCGCCCCAGCCGATGAAGTAGCCCAGCATGCCGCCGAGCACCGAGGCGACGAGCGCGATGCCGGCGATCAGGAAGGCGCGCTTGGGCGTGGCGATGATCATCGGGATCATCAGGATGTCGGGCGGGATCGGGAAGACCGAGCTTTCGACGAAGGCCACGAAGGCCAGCGCCCAGAGCGCGTGTTTGCTCTCGGCGAGCGAAATCGTCCAGTCGTAAAGTCTTTGCAGCATGTCCTGCCTCGCGTTTTCCGCTTTGCAGCATGGCAAGGGGGTTTGGTCAAGCCCGCTCTGCGTAGCCGGGGCCCTGCCACCGGGTTTCCGCAAGGCTATTTGCGAGAGCCAGACCGGCCCCTCCGCGCATCCCGCACAGCGGACCCGCGGAACAATCTGGCGTCGCGGATCGTTTTCCATTCGCCCGTCCCGGTTTCCGGGGTATGACGGGAACGGGACAGTGCAGGAGGTTGCGATGAAGTGGCAGGGGCGGCGCGGCAGCCGGAACATCGAAGATCGCAGGGGACGGGGCGCCCAGACGGCCGGGATCGGCGGGGTCGGCCTCCTGCTGGTATTGGCGATCGGATATTTCACCGGCGTCGACCTGACGCCGTTGCTCGAAGGACAGGGCGCGATCGTCGGCGGTGGCGGCGGCGAGATCACCGAGGCCGACCGCCAGGAAGGCGAGTTCGTCTCGGTCGTGCTGGCGGATACCGAAGAGGTCTGGACCCAGGTTTTCGACGAACAGGTGGGCGAGCCCTACCAGCCGGTGACACTGGTGCTCTACAAGGGTGTGACGCAATCGGCCTGCGGCGGTGCCTCGGGCGCGACGGGACCGTTCTACTGCCCGGGCGACAAGAAGGTCTATCTCGACACGGGTTTCTTCACCACGATGGCGCGCGAGTTGGGCGCGAAGGGCGACTTCGCCATGGCCTATGTCGTGGCGCACGAGATCGCCCACCACGTGCAGGACGAATTGGGCATCCTGAGCCAGGCGAACAAGATCCGTGCCCAGGTGAGCGAAGCGGATTCGAACGCGATCTCGGTCCGGATCGAGCTGCAGGCGGACTGCTATTCGGGGATCTGGGCGCGGCACGTGCAGGAGCAGTTCGGCACCATCGAGCCGGGCGACCTCGAGGAGGCGGTGAACGCCGCGCATCGGATCGGCGACGACACGCTGCAGCGCAACGCCGGCCGGGTGCCGATGCCGCACACCTTCACCCACGGCACCTCGGAGCAGCGCGCGCGCTGGTTTGCGGAAGGCTACCGGAGTGGCGACATGCGTACTTGCGATACCTTTTCGACCGACAACCTGTAAGCTCGGCCCGGCGCGGTCCCGCAGCCTCCTTGGGCGGATCGTACCGTCCGCGGGTCTTCTCCACGCGGCGGGCGTTGGACTGGCCAGAGCAGGGCACCTTGCGGGCTTGTGACCGGAGCTCGGCCGTCGCCGTCGCGCCTGGTCTCGGCGGGCGTACTCGCGATTGACGCTCGGCACGCCCGGCGATACATGGAAGCGCCGGGCCCGAGTGGCGGAATTGGTAGACGCAGGGGATTCAAAATCCCCCGATGGCAACATCTTGTCGGTTCGAGTCCGACCTCGGGTACCACTGCAAGACAAACCCCGTTCGTACGGCCCGGACTCGGGGGCGTGCAGCGCGCGTCCCGACCGCTCCGGGCGGGTCCATGACCGTAGGGGTTATGCCGGTGCCATCGCCCCGCTGCGTGGTTTCGGGTCGGGTTCCGGGCGGCCTTTCACAAGATTGCGGACACGCTCGGCCGACCATGGGCATCTCCTCCCAAAGGATAGCCTCCATCGCACCGGGCGTCGCCGGGCAGGGCCCGAGGAGCCGGGACTGCCCCTGAAGCTTGCGCCGGTCGCGCTGCCAGAGACATCCTCCCAGGTCGGGCGGCCGCCATGGGGCGGTGCGGGGCGTTTGGGCATCGTGGCGGGGATGTCCCCGACCCGGTGGCGCCGTCCGGCAGGCTGATCGTGGCCGCGATCGGGTGCCGTTGCCGACCCGTCCCGGCGCCCGCTGTCGTGTTTTCTCGGCCAAGGCTGTTTCGATCCGAGCCGCTCAGCTGCGACACTGCGCACCGAAACCCGGCACGCGCAGGGGCCCGTCGCCAACGCGGCATTCGAACGCGACGTTCATCGCCTCCGGGTCGCCGGGCTTGGGTCGTGCCCCCGCAACCGACGCCTCCCGACTGCCGCATCCCGGCTCGGTCGGCGCGGCGCGCTAGGGGCCGGTGGCGGTTCGCCTCTCGGCGCGCCCCCTCGGTTCCGGTCGCCCGTGGCGGAGAGATCGACGTGGAACCCGGCGCGCGCCCCAGGACAGGCAGGGCCCGCGGTCAGAACAATTCGACCGCGTTCACCGCGCCCGACTTGGTGACAGGCGTGGTTCTCACCTCGTCCGAGACGAATTTCATCCGGGCACGGCCGCTGCCGGGCCAGAATTCCACCCGCCGCGCGCGCAGTCCGCCGAGATCGCCGCCCAGATGGGCGATGCCTTCGTTGGCGAGGTATTCGACCACGAAACGTCCGTTGCGCGCGCCCTCGTCGGACAGGCCGTGCATCATCTTTGCCCCGCCGAAGACCTTGGCCTGCAGACGCCTGCGGTCGGCGCCGAGCCGGAGCAGGCCGTTGATCAGCAGTTCCATGCCATTGACCCCATGACCGAAGACCTCGGCCGCGTTGGCGTTGTTGTCGATGAACAGCACGTGGTTCATGCCGCCGATGCGGCGATCCGGATCCCAGATGCAGGCGCTGACGCAGGACCCCAGCAGGGTCGAAATGACCGCGTCGTCGCCGCCGTCGATGGCGTGTTCTCCTTGTCCGATATAGGTCCGGCCGCCGGCGATGCGGGCCGCACCGGGGCGAGGCTGTGGTGCGCGATCGTTCATTTGGCGGCCAGCTCCAGGACGCGGGGCCCGATCCGGTCGAGCGCGAGCTGTTCGGAGACGGCGCCGAGGTCGTGGGCGACCCGCGGCATGCCATAGACGACGCAGCTGTCGGCATCCTGGCCGATGCACAGGGCCCCGGCGCGTCTGAGGTTGAGCAATTCTTCGGCGCCGTCGCGGCCCATGCCGGTGAGGATCGCGGCAATGATGTTTCGGGCGACGGGCACGGCCGAGCCGAACATTTCGTCCACCGAGGGGCGATGCCCCGAGCGCTTCGGGCCCGGGACGAGGCGGAGCGTGGCGCCGTCGGGCGCGATCCGCAGGTGATGCTCCCCGCCCGATGCCAGCAGGATTTCGCCCGGCATCGGCCGATCCCCGTCGGCGGCGATCCGCACGGTTGGGGTGAGGTTGGCATTCAGGCGCGCCGCGAAACTCCGCAGGAACTGCGCCGGCATGTGTTGGGTGATGAGCGTCGGGGGGCAGTCGGCCGGAAACCCGCGCAGGATCGTCTCGAGCGCTTCGACCCCGCCTGTCGACGACCCGATCAGCAGCCATCGGCCGTTCCACCGCCAGCCCGCGGTCGGCGCCGGTCGCACAGCGGCGCCGGTGCCCGCGGGGCTGTGCACCCGGGCGTCGGCAGCCACGAGCAGCATTTTCGTCAGCAGCTCGAAGGTCTGGGCCGCCGCGCCGAACCGCGGCTTCTCGACGCAATCGACAGCCCCCAGCGACAGCGCCTGCACCGAGGCATCGCTGCCGGCCCGCGTCATCGTCGACAACATGATGACCGGCATGGGGCGTGCCCGCATGAGGCGCTCGAGAAACTCGATCCCGGACATGCCCGGCATCTCGACATCGAGGGTCATCACGTCCGGCCGGAGCGTTTTGACCGCCTCCCGGGCCTCGCGGGCATCGCCGGCCTCGCCGACCACCCGGATCCGGGGGTGACGGTCGATCCCGGCACGGATCAGCCGCCGCATGGTCGGCGAATCGTCCACGATGAGCACATGGACAATTCGGCCGGCCGTCGAACGTAAGTCAGTCATCGCGGGTCATCCTTCGCGGCTCGATGCCTGGCGGGGGTCAAAACTCGTCCCATCCGTCATCGTCGGTTCCGGTGGCCTTTCTGGGCCCCGGCGCGGACGAAGTTCTGCTTCCGGTGGGCGCGGCCGCGGGCGCCGGCGGCGCGGTCCGGCGGGTACTGAAACTCGGGCTGACCAGGTTTGCCGGCGCCGGTCGGGCGCTGTCGATCCGGAACCGGCCGGTGGTCTGCGTCAGCGTCTCGGCCTCCCGGGTGAGCGCATGGCTGGCCGCCGTGGTCTCCTCGAACATGGCCGCGTTTTGCTGGGTCACCTGGTCGAGCTGGTTCATCGCCGTGTTGATTTCGGCGAGCCCCGCGCTCTGTTCCTGCGACGAAAGCGCGATCTCGGACACGTTCTGGCTGATCTTGCGGACGGCGACGACGATCCCGGCCAGCGCCTTGCCGGCGCGATCCACGAGGTCGACCCCGCGCCGGACCTGACCGTCCGACGCCGATATCAGCGCGTTGATCTCCTTCGCCGCGTCGGAGGACCGCTGGGCCAGGGCACGCACCTCGGAGGCCACGACGGCAAAGCCGCGTCCCGCCTCCCGGCGCGGGCCGCTTCCACGCCCGCATTGAGCGCGAGCAGATTGGTCTGGAAGGCGATGTCGTCGATGACGCCGGTGATCTTCGAAATCTGTTGTGACGAGTGAGCAATCTCGTCCATTGCGCCGACCGCGTCACGCACGACCTCGCCCGAGGCCTCGGCTTCCTTGCGGGCGCCCTCGACCAGGGCATTGGCGTTGGCGGCCCCTTCGGCCGACGACCGGACCGATGCGGTCAACTGGTCGAGCGCCGAGGCGGTCTGCTCCAGGGTGGCCGCCTGACGTTCGGTGCGGCTCGAGAGATCGTCGGCCGCATTGGAGATCTCGCTCGCCTCGCCCTGGATCAGTTCGGCATTTTCGATCACCCCGCGCATGGCGGCCTGCAACCGGCCGACCGCGTCGTTGAAATCGACCCGGAGACGGTCGTAATCCGCCGAAAACGCGGTTTCGATCCTGGTCGTCAGGTCGCCTTCGGCGAGCATTGACAGCGAGGACCGCAGCGCGTCCACCACCGTTTCCTGCGCCGTCTGAAGGGCGGCGCGATCCGCTTCGGCGCGTTTCAGCTGCGCTTGCGCCTCGGTCACGTCCCGGCCGATCAGGACGATCCGCAGCAATTGGCCCCTGGTGTCGCGCACGGGGGCAAATCCGCCCTCGATCAGCGCATGCCCCCCGTCGGACCGGGCCAGCCGGAACATGCCGTAGACCGCCTGGCCACGGTTGATCTGCTCGAACACCGGCCCTTTCGACGTCGCGAGGACAGTGTCGAAATCGAACAATTGCTCGCCGGGTCGGCCGAGCAGCCCCGCGATCTCCTGACCCATCGCCTTCGCCAGCAGCGCGTTGCCGGCCAGCAGCGACCCGTCGGTGCCGAATTCGGCCTGGATCTGGTTCTCGGCGATCGACGCGAGGATTGCCTCGCTCATGAACTCTTCGGTCACGTCGTCCCATTCGACGACGAATCCGTCGAGCGCGCCGCGTTCGTTTTCCACCCGGCTGATGGTCAGGCGGAACCGGCCCTCGCCGATGGCGATTTCGGTCCTGTACGGCAGGTTCGCGGATCGGAAAAGCAGCTGCCGGATGCGATCCCGGAGGGGTCCGGCATGAAAGAAATCCATTTCCGTCCCGACGATTTTGGCGGCGTCGAATTCGGCGGATACGGTTCGGAAGCTGGCTTCGTGCCGATGTATGATCTCGGCGACCGTGTCGTTCACGGAGATGATGCGGAGATCGGCATCGACCATCATCACCGCCGTAGACGAGGCTTCGAACGCGGTGCCGCGGAACCGGTTTTCGCGCGCTCTTTGCCGGGCCACGTCCAACTGGTCGCGCAGGTGCAGGACCGCGAGACCGATCTCTCCGAGTTCGTCCTTGCGCCGTGCGGAGCGAACCTCGATGTCATAGTCATCCCGTGCCAACCGGTTGACGGCCTCGGACAGCTCGGCGATCGGCATTGAAATCGATCGGCGCACGACGAAAGCCATCGAGATCACCGCCAGGAAGACGATACCGAATGCGATCTCGACGTCCAGCAATGCCGCGTTGCGTTGTTTCGCATGCGCTTGCGCGGCGGTCCAGGCGCTGGTAACGGCCCCGGTCGGTTTTCCGGACATCGGGTTGAAGACCGGTGTCGCGACCAGCAGGCCGTCCGGCGAGGTGACCGTCTTCCCTGCCGACATTGCCTGTTCTGCGAGGGCGCGCAGCGGCTCGGCCTGCTCCGGGGCGACGCCACCTTCGACCAGAATCTCGGACTCCCGACTGAAAATGGCCAAGAACAAGGTATCGCCGTCGTCGTCGCCCAGATACGGCGCCAGTTTTCCTGCAGCCGGGTCGTTGCCCGGATCTGGATTTCCTGGGCCGAAGCGGCCGCGATCAACTCGTTGGTTTCGTAGGCGCTGTGGGCGAGCTGATCCTGGATGAGGTCGCGGGTGTTGCGAACGCTGTTCCAGGCCATCACGCTCGCGACGATGAATCCGCTGACCAGAAGGATGCCGCCGATCTTCACGAAGATCGAATTTGCTCTGACACCCTGGAGGGCAAGGTTTTTTCGGGCCGGTCATAGGGTGTGCCTCTTGGTTCCACGCAGGGCGCTTGCCTCGTGCACGAACCGACATCGGCCGCGGGGAAGCGCTCTGCGGGCACCATAGACGGCTGCGGGTTGCCGGGGCGGTTAACGGGGCCGAACAACTTGCCGGCGAGGTGCGAAAACGGCCGGTCCTGGCCGGGATCGGCGCTGCGCAGGCCATTGCCGACGCCTGGACGGAACGCCGGCCGGAGACCGATCCGGGCCGCTCTGGACGGGATGGAGATGAGGGCCCTCCCGCGAACCTGCGCAGGCGGGTGAACAACCCGACGAAGCAGAAGCGCCAAGATCAACGCCTTGCCGAGATCGCGGGGCGGACCCCTCAGGGGCCCGGCGCTGAACCCTGCAGCGGGACCGGCCGAACCTCGGCCCGTCCGCGGGAACGTCGCGGCCGCGCGCGTCGCTCGCCGGGACCAAAGCCGCGCCCGGGTGCGGGGAGCTCCGCCGGCACCGGCACGGTGGAGGGGGCCACGGCCGATCCGCGACATCTGGGCGCCGGCTGCACGGGCCGCGACGGGGACCCATGGCCCGCAGTCCGCGTGCGCCGCGGTCGGGACACGGATGTCCGTTGCGACCCGAGCCGTCCGTCACGTCGCGAAGCTTCGGACTGTATCCGTGGCTGCGCAGGGTCCCCCGGCCGCGATGCGCATGGGCGCAGCTGCACCGCGGCCCGCCGCGCGCAGAGCACCATGCCTGTTCGGAACGAGCCTCGCCGCTTCCGGCTTGCGGCGTGATCTGGCCGTCAAGGGCCGGCAAGATCGTCGGATCCGCAAGCGTCGGGCGCGCCATTAGGTGGCAACGGTCGTCGGTCCCTCTGTGCCTCAACCATGTCGGAGGCCGTGCCGCCGCCAGCGCGCGGATGCCGGGTGCCGCGGGGTCAGAGCCAGGTCACGTCCGACGGTCGTCCGCGGCAAGATCCGCCGGGCCGGCAGCCGACAAGCCGAGGCGGTGGCGGAGACTTCGAGTGCGAATAGCCGCCCCGATCGCATCCTTTCGCACCGGGACCATGTCGGCCTGGAGCCCCATGACCTTCAGGATCGCGGAAATGTCGGCAAGCGTCTGCTGGATGCGATCGACATCCTGCAACATGTGGATTTCCGCACCGAGGTCGGGGTGATCGACGATGTCGAGCATGGCCGAGATCGACCACTGGATTGCGCCGCACTGCTCCGCGAGACGCGCCGACTCGTGCGCGATCTCGAACAGGATCTCGTTGAGACCGACGTAGACATCTCGCGCGCTGCGGGCGGTGTCCGCTTGAGTTTGCATGGGCTGTCCCTTCACAAACGGCCGGTGATCGCCTCGATCGCATGGACCAGGTCTTTCGGTTGGAACGGCTTCGGCAGGAAGTTGTTCATGCCGAGCTTCTTGCCGGTCTCGATGATCTGGCGATCGGCCTTGCCGGTGATCAGCAGGAACCCGACTTGCCGCGTCTTCGGGTTGGTCCGCAACGCATGCAGCAGTTGCAGACCGTTCATGCCGGGCATGTTCATGTCCGAGATGACCAGGTGCACCGGCCAGGTGGCGATCCGCTGAAGCGCGCTCGCCCCGTCCGCCGCGCTTTCGACCTGGCTGATGCCGAACTCGTCGAGCGCCTGGGTGATCAGGCCGCGGCTGGTCGACATGTCGTCGACCACGATGATCCGCAACTGGTCTCGCAATGCCATCGTTCAAACCCTTGTTGGCTGTGCCGGTTGCGCTGAGCTGGCCCGGTGTCGCGTCGACAAGTTGATAGGCGGTGGTCCCGCGGCCGCGGAACCGGGGCTGCACCCCGCTCGACAACCGTTCCGAATGGCCGATGAAAAGCCAGCCGCCGGGGGCGAGTTGATCGGCGAACCGGCGCCAGAGACGGTCCTGGGTTTCCGCGTCGAAATAGATCACCACGTTGCGGCAGAAGATGACGTCGAACTTGCCATGCATCGGCCAGGGGTCCAGGAGGTTCAGGACCCGGAACCGCACGCCTTCCCGGAGCGCGTCCCGCACGCGCCAGCCTGCGTCGCCGGCGCCTGGATCTTCCTCGAAAAACCGGGTCCGTTGTGCCTCCGGGAGCCCGGACAGCATCGGCCCCGCATATTGCCCGGCGCGGGCGTGGTCGACCACGTTGGGGTCGATGTCGCTGCCCAGCACGCGGACGTCGCGGCCAAGCGGCATTCCCGCCTCGATCATCGTCATGACGACCGAGTAGGGTTCCTGTCCGTTGGCGCAACCCGCCGACCAGATCCGGACCCGTCCGCCCTTGTTCGCGCGCTCGACGAGCGGCGGAAGGACCTCTTTGCGCAAGGTCTCGAAATGATGCTTTTCCCGGAAGAAATGCGACACGTTGGTGGTCAGCGCCGAGACCAGCATGCCGATCTCCTCGCTGCCGTCCGGACTGTCGAGGTAGGCGCAATAGGCCGCGAAACTGGGCATGCTCAGGGCGCGCAGCCGTCTGGCGAGACGGGTGCGGACCATCGCGGATTTGCCATCGCCGATGGCGAGGCCCGCCGCCCTGTAGGCGATCGCCGCGATGCGTTCGAAATCCGCCTTCGTCAGATCGGGCCCGCTCAATCCGGTGCCGGGCCGCGACGGACCGTCCCCGGAAAGCGGTCGCATTGCCGCGCGCGGAAGCGGGCCGTCATGCCGCGTCCTCGTTGGGGGGGCAGCACCGCATCGAGGTCGAGGACCTGATCATGCGGTTGTCGACGATCATCAGCGCCGAGATGAAGCTGCGTTCGTTGTTTGCCTTGAGGTCGGGCGGCGGCTGCAGGTCGTCTTCCGGCACCGCCAGGATGTCGGAGACCGCATCGACCATGAGGCCGACCGTGCGCTCGCCGTCGGCGACGACGATGATGACGTTGCGGTCGCTGTCGATCTCGGCATCGAGGTCGAGCCGGCTCGACAGGTCCATGATCGGCAGCACGGTGCCGCGCAGGTTGATGACCCTGCGCATGAAATGCGGCGCGTGCGGCAACGGGGTCGCGCGGGTGCCGCCCTGATCTCGCGCACCGACATGATGTCGATGCAGTAATCCTGTCCGCCGACGAGGAAGGAGAGAAGTTCGCGCACGCTGCCATCCTTGGCTTTGTCCGCCGGTTTCGACGAATAGGTCATGCCTGGATCCCTTTGGCTTGTTCAGGTTGGATCGACGGAGCGCTTGGTCGGCCCCGGTGCCGGGTCTGGCCGCTGGCCATGGCCACGAGGTCGATCGGGTCGAGGATCAGCGCGATCTGCCCGTCGCCGAGGATCGTCGCCGCGGCGATGCCGGGCACGCGGCCGTAGCTGTCCTGCAGACCCTTGATGACGACCTGGCGCTGGTCTTCGATCGAATCGACCGCGATCGCCGCCGCCGGTCCGTCTTCCTGACCGATGAGCAGGACGACACCGCCGGAATAGCTGCCGAGCGGATCGCGGTAGCCGAGCTCGGCACCGAGATCGAGAAGCGGCACGAACCGGTCGCGGATGTTGACGACGTGCGTGTCCGGGCCCAGCGCGCGGATGTCGCGATCGGTGAGCGCCAGGGTTTCGAGGATGGTGTTGAGCGGGACCACGAGGGTTTCGCCGGCGACCCGCACGACCATGCCGTCGAGAACCGCGAGGGTCAGCGGCAACGAAATCGAGAAGGTGCTGCCGCGGCCGCGTTCGGAGGTGATCGAGATCCGCCCGCCCAGGGACTGGATCGCCGAGCGGACCACGTCCATGCCGACGCCGCGGCCGGACAGGTTCGAGATCTTTGCCGCCGTGGACAGACCGGGCGCGAACAGGAGGTTGTCGATCTCGGATTCGCTGAGCTGTGCGTCGGCGGGGACGAGGCCGTTCTCCACGGCTTTTCTGAGTACCTTGTCGCGGTCGATCCCGGCACCGTCGTCGCCCACTTCGATGACGATCCGTCCCGAGCGATGCATGGCGGCGAGGGTCACGTTGCCCTGCCGCGGCTTGCCCGCCGCCTCGCGTGCGTCGCCCGTCTCGAGCCCGTGGTCCACCGCGTTGCGGATCATGTGGGTGAGCGGGTCGGCGAGCCGTTCAATCACCGTCTTGTCGACCTCGGTGTGCTCCCCTTCGACCTTGAACCGGACCTCCTTGCCGACATCGGCGGAGGCTTCGCGCACGATCCGGCTCATCCGCTGGAACAGCGATTTCACCGGCTGGGCCCGGATCATCATCACGCTTTCCTGGATGTCGCGGGTGAGCTGGAGGAATTCCTCGAGCCCGGTGCGGACCGGCGAGTTCGGCGGCAGGCCCGCGGCTTCGACGCTCTGGGTCAGCATCGCCTGGTTGATGACGATTTCGCCGACGAGGTTGACGAGCCGGTCGATGCGTTCGAGGTCGACGCGCACCGTTGCCCGCGGGGTCGCCGGGGCGTTCCGCGCGGCCGTGGCCGTGGCGGGGGCCTCACGGGCCGGATCGGCGGTGGCGGTTGCGGCGGGCTTCGGCGCGAGGGCCGACGTGGCCGGAGTGACCGGCGTGGTCACAGCGGTTTCCTGGACCGGGGTGGCGGGCGTTTTCGCCACCGGGACCTCCGGCAGGGGCGCGTCGGAACCGTCGCTCAACGCCGCGAGATCGGAGAGGTCGATCCCGTCGAGATCGGTCACCGCGGTCTCGGGGGCGTCGATCTCCAGGGCGCAAAGACCGTCGACGAAGTCGAAGACCTCGCGCACGGCGGCCTCGGGCTCGGAGGCGTGCAGGGTCATTTCCCAACCGATGTAGCTCTGTTCGCAGTCGAGCGTGTCGAGGCCGGGCAGGTCGTCCTCGCGGCAGCTGACCTCGAGCGGGCCGAGGTCGCGGAGCGCCCGGAACAGGAACAGGGGCTCGCTGCCATGGGCGTAGAGCACCGGTTCGGGTTTGAACCGGATCCGGTAGCAAGGCGCGGCATCGCCGGCATCGCCGTTTTGCGCAGGGTCAAGGTCCAGGTCCCCGACCCCGAACGCCGCCAGGCCGAAGGCGTCGCCGCCGGCCTCTGCCGAGGCGTCCATGTCCGGATCGGTCCCGAGGTCGTCGAACCCGAGATCCAGTGACAGGGGCGCCGGTTGGAAATCGATCTCGGCCTCGGCCTCGGCGGCTTCTGATTGTGGGACCAGGCCTTCCAGATCGGCCAGCACAGGGGCGTAGATCGCGTCGTCATGGGCGATGCCATCGCGGCATTCGCGCACCAGGTCGCCGAGGATGTCGGAGCCGTGGAAGAACAGTTTCAGGACCGGTCCCTCGGGCACCAGGCGACCGCCGCGGACCTCGTCGAGTGCGGTTTCGAACTTGTGGGCGAAAGCGACCAGCGTATCGAGCCCGAAGGCGCCGGCGCCGCCCTTGATCGAGTGGACGGAGCGGAACACCATGTTGACGGTCTCGTCGTCCGAGACGCCGTCGTCGATCGCCTGCAACCCGTCCTGCAACGCTTCGAGCAGTTCTTCGCATTCGACGAAGAACGAGGCCCGGATTTCTGCCATTGGATCCGACATCGGTTACCCCGCGACCATTCTGAGGGCTTTCACGAGCTTTTCGGGATCGAAAGGTTTCACGATCCAGCCCGTCGCGCCGGCAGCACGAGCACGGTTCTTCATCTCGGCGGCGCTCTCGGTGGTGAGGACCAGGATCGGGATCGCCCGGTACGCTTCCTGTTCGCGCACCGCGTTGATGAAGCCGAACCCGTCCATGCGCGGCATGTTGATATCGGTGATGATCGCGTCGGGCGGCGCCATTTCGCTCAGCACTTCGAGCCCGTGAACGCCGTCTTCGGCGAGATGGGTCTCGAACCCGGCGCCGGTCAGCGTCAGGCGCACCATGTCGCGCATCGTCCGGCTGTCGTCCACAGCGAGGATCTGCAAAGCCATCACAGGGACTCCCATCTGGTTATGGTCTCGGGGGTGAACCCCAGCAGAACCATCTGATCCGCAAGGTCGGTCGAGGCGTCCGCGAAGGTCAGGACATGGCCGTCTTCCGCCCACGTGCGCGCAGCGGCGCGCAGGAGCTGCAGCCCGATCGCGCCGAGATGGTCGACCTTGCCCGCATCGAGCGCGAGGTCGCCGCCGCGGCGGGCGAGGAGCTCTTCCTGCAGCGCGGCAACCGCTTTCAGATCCAGACGGGGGGCCAGTACCAGGGAGGTCTGCGTCATGATCCCTCCCGCGCCATGTGAATTCGCATCTCGCTCACGCCAAGCACTCTCGTTTCGTTCTGCATGATCGGCATACAGTACGGACCGTTAAGATAGCGTTTCTGCGAAAGGGATTAGCGCGCCGCCGGATGCGGGGCCGGGCGCAGCGGCGCGAAGATCGCGCGGCGGGTCGTCGGATGGAAGGTGCGCCGCACCCTCTGCGGCGCAGGCACGGCGCCGTTCAGAGGTCGCCGAGCACCCGCGAGGCGTCGCGCAGCTGGTCGCCGACCGCGAAGATTTCCTTCGGCAGCGGGTGGCTGATGAACAGGATCGGGCTCGCGGTCATGCCATAGGCGCCCGAGCCATGCACCGCGATCACGTCGCCGGCCTTGATCTCGGGCAGCATCACACCGACGCCGATCTTGTCGAGCGGGGTGCAGAGCGGGCCAGATAGGTTGATCTTGCCCACGGGGTCGCCGCCGCCGACCTTGTGCATGCAGTAGTTGCGGTGGATCACCATGCCGAAATTGCCCGAGGCGGGCAGGTGGTGGTTCATGCCGCCGTCGCAGAGCCCGATTCGGGTGCCGCGCGAGGTCTTCACCGTGGTCACCCGGGTAAGGTAGTAGCCCGCCTCGCCGACGAGGTAGCGGCCAAGCTCGAGCACCAGCTCGGTGCCCGCGAACCGCGCCTCGGCCCGGAAGGCGTCGAGATCGGCGGCGATGCCGCCGACGACTTCGGCGAGGTCGAGCGGCTTGTCGTTCTCGAAATAGGGCACGCCGAGCCCGGCGCCGAACACCAGCTTCTCCGGCGTGAGATCGTAACGCGCGCAGACTTCACGGAAGATCGCGATGAAAGTGCGGTAGTTCTCGCAGATCGCGGCCGGCACCAGGCTCTGGGTGCCGGAATAGATGTGCAGGCCCACAAGCTCCAGGTTGGCGAGCGCGAGGATCACCGGCATCGCCTCGTGGATCTGCTCGTAATCGATGCCGAAGGGGCTCGGACGGCCCGCCATCTGGTCGCCGAAGCCTTTCGGCACCCGGTCGGGGCCGATCCGGACCATGATCCGCTGCCGCCGGTCGAGGGCGCGGGCGATCCGGTCGGCGCGCAAAGCCTCGTCGACGCTTTCGACGATCAACTCGCCGACGCCGCCGGAAATGGCCTCTTCGAGCTCGGCGTCGCGCTTGGCGGGGCCGGTGAAGCTCATCCGCTCCGCCGTCCAGCCGGCCCCGAGCCCGTGCCGCATCTCGCCGATCGAGGAAATATCGAGGTTTTCCACCCGCGATTCCAGGAAGCCGAGAAGCGTCGGGTTCGGGTTCGACTTGGCCGCGTAGCTCAGCGAAAACCGCCCGTCGAAGGCCGCCTTGAGCTCGCCGATCCGGGTCTCGATCCGGTCGCCGAGGAACACATAGGCCGGCGTGCCGAATTCCTCGGCCACGCGCGCGAGCAGCGGGTCGACGGCGGTGTCTTCAGCCATGTCAGGCAAGGCTCCCGGCATAGGCCACGATGGCGCCCGGCGTGTCGAAGTTCTCCAGCGTCACGTCCTCGGCCGGCACCTGGGTGCCGGTTTTCTCCTCGAAGAACATGATGAGTTCCTGCATCAGCACGCTGTCGAGCAGGCCGGAGGTGAACAGCGCGGTGTCGTCGTCCAGCGCTTCGTCGGTGTCGAGGGCATCGGTCAGAAAGGCGATCAGGGCGTCTTTGGTCAGGGACATGGGTCGGGTACCTTGGCTTTTCGCTCGGAATATTGGCTCGATTGTCGTTTGCCCGCCTATGCACGCCGTTGGGCGCGGTCCGGGGGCTGCGGGCACGGTTTTAAGCGGCAGAGTGTGGCGATAGTAAGGTGTCCCGTGAACAGACCCGGATGGCCGGTCGGGAGTGTTGCGACCGTGCCGCGATTGTTGCCGGTATGGAGCCAGACCGTTTCCGCGGCCGCAACGGCCCCGCGGCGCGCGCCGCCCCGGCTCAGTCGCGTTTCGCGGCCTCGGCGGCTTTTTCGCTGACCTTGGCCGCCATCGCGGTGAGGCTCGGCATGTAGCGCGATTGCGGCGACTGGACGATGGTGTCGGCGGGCACGTTGCGGGTGACCACCGCATTGGCCCCGATCCGGGCGCGGTCGCCGATGGTGACCTCGCCGAGGATCGCGGCGCCGACGCCGATGAAGACGTCGTCGCCGATGGTGGCGACCCCGCTCCACATGTTCTGGCCGATCGTCACCCCGTGCATGATCCCGCAGCGCTCGCCGATCACCACGTCGGGGTGGATTGTGATATAGGCATAGCCGTGGATGAGATGCAGGCCCTCGCCGATCTGGACGGTGGCGGGGATGTCGATCTTGATGATGTTCTTCACGTAGGAATTCAGCACCCGGTAAATCCGGGTGAAAATCGCCCGCGACAGGCGCGATTTGCGCTGCAGGGCCCAGCGGCCGAAGCGATAGACGGTGAGCGCGACAAAGGACGCACCCTCGCCGTTGTGACGCGCAAAATCATCGCGCATGGTTTGAAATGCCATGAAATCCTCGGCGCCTGTGGTGGATTTCCTGCCTGTTTACCCGACCCGTCCGCGCAGGCCAACGGGTTTTCGGCCGCTGGTGCGCAGAGGTCTCGGTGGCCATTCAGGGCGGCGAAGCTCCGTCCGGGGCGCCGCGTCCGCCCGGATCAGACCCGGATCAGATGGCCTGCACGGCGGCCCAGGCCGAGGCGATGGCGATCCCGGCGCCGGAGCGCGAGCGCACCCAATCCTGGTCCGACAGGATTGCGCCGGCCGCGAACAGGCGCGGATCGACCGGGCGGCCGCCCGCGTCCACCGGACGAGACTGCCCGTCGACCGGCACCCCGGCCCGGTTCAGCGCGTGGCCCTCCGGGGCGAGGTAGGCGTCCTCGAACCAGCCGTCGCGGTCCGCGGGCTGGCGCAGCGGCAGGCCGATGAGCTTTTCGAACACCCGGGTCCGGGTCGAGCCGAGCCCGCCCGAGAGGAACCGGCCGGTCGCGAGCACGACGGCGCGGGCGTGGACCTCGAGATCCTCCATCGCGCCGCCGAGCCCGAGCCGCACGCCACCGGCCTGGAACGCGACGCTGGAAACCTTGAGGTTCGGTTCGAGCTTCACCCCGCGTTCTGGCAGGACCCGTTCGAACATCTCGCGCAGCCGGATGCCCGGGACGCCGGGCGGGATCGTCGGGATCTCGAACAGGGTCACCCCGAGCCGGGCTTCGAGATCGGCGCGCACGGCGTCGGGCTTGTGGATGCCGAGAATGGCCGGGAGGCCGACATGGGTCACCCCGTCGATCAGCGGCCGGAGGAGGTCGGCGAGCTGTTCGCGGGTCTTGCGGGTTTCCAGTGCCCGCGCCATGACCTCGGGGAAGACCTGCTTGCCCTCCATTTGAGGGAAGGCGAGGCGCGCGGTGGTGAGAGCGGGCCAGGTCCCCGCGATATTGGTCGCGAACTCTTTGGCAGAGAACCCTTGCAATCCGTCGAAATCGACGATCAGGGCAGGGGTCCTGTCTGCCAATGCGGCGACGCCGGCGGCCATGGTCTGCGGCACCGACAACGTCGGCTTGGTCACGCCGTAGGGCAGGAGCGCGGTGAGGTTGTCGTCGCCCGGCGCGGTGTAGCCCAGACCGCCTTCGTTGAGCGCGGCGACGAAACCGTCGAGCGCCGTGCGCAGGTCCGCCTCCGCCAGCCGGGCGAGCGGATGCTCCGGTTCTCGCGCCTTCAGCGCCGCGATACCGGACCAGGGATCGGCGAGCTTGCGGCCGCCCTCGACGCCGAGGAGGTCGAGATAGCCGGTGGTGTAGGCCATCGCCCCGGAATGGCCAAACTGCGCCACCTCGAGCCCGCGGGCACGGGCGAACAGCGCGGCGGCGAAGCCCGCGATCCCGGTGCCGATCACGGCCAGCTCGGTGTCGACGCGGCGGGTCGGGTGTCTCATGTCTCGTCCTCGATCAGGTCGAGCCCGGCCAGCCCGACATGCAGGATCTCGGCCAGCTCGGTCTGTGGCAATTGTGCGCCCCAGAGGACGGGCCGAGTGCCGGCGTAGCGGTGCTCGATGAAGGCGCGCATCTCGGCAAGCCCGCGGCGGCTGTCATAGCCGCCCATGTCGTAAAGATGCGAGGTCACGCGCATCGCGCAGAACGCGCCCTGGCAGGCGCCCTTGCCGATCCGCGAGCGGCGCGCAATGGCTTCGAGACCCATCCTTTCCTCGTGCCCCGGCGCCTCGGCCACGATCTCGTCGACGGTGGAGCGCGCGACCATCTCGCATTCGCACAGCACCGTGTCGGTCGGGTCGATCCGCGCCATCCAGTCGCGGGCCGAGGCGCCGGGCTCGGTCCAGCCGGCGCCGGGACCCGAGGGCAGGGGCTCGGTCTCGGTCCGGCAGGGAGTGGTGTTGCCAAGGCGGGCAGCGACGAGGTCGGCGGTCTTTTCGGCCATCAGCCGGAAAGTGGTGAGCTTGCCGCCGACGATGGTGGCGAAGTTGGCGAGCCCGTCGGCGGTGTGGTCGAACAGGCTGAAGCCGCGGGACGCGCTGCGGCCGTTCACGTCGGAGCCTGCGCTCGCGAGCAGCGGGCGCACACCCGAGAAGGCGCGCACGAAACGGGTGCCGGCGAGGACGGGCAGCATGGTGCTGCCCTCGTCGAGGATGCGGTCGACCTCCTCGATCGTGGGCGCGCGGTCGTCGGGGTCGGCGATGGTTACGGACGAGGTGCCGAGGATCGATACCGTGCCGCCGGGCACCAGGATGTCGCCGTCGCCCGGCGGGCGCAGCCGGTTGATGACGCCTTTCGAAACCCGCGTGTTGGAGATGATCAGCGTGCCCTTGGAGGCGGTGACCTTGACGCTGTCGCAGCCCGCGAGCGCCGCCACCTTGCCCGCCCAGGCGCCGGCGGCGTTGACCACCTGGCGCGCGGTGATGCGGACCGCTTCGCCCGATTGGAGGTCGCGCGCCTCGGCCGCGACGATCCGGCCGCCGTCGATCTCGAACCCCTCGATGCCGACATGCGGCAGGTACTGCGCGCCGACGAGCGCTTCTGCATGGCTCACCTGTTCGAGCACCAGCCGGAACGGGTCGATGGTGGCGTCGGGCACCGCATAGGCGGCGATCACCGTCTCGGGGAGCGCCGGTTCGCGGGCGCGGGCCTCGTCCGGCGTGAGCTTTTCGCAGGCGATCCCGGCGGCCGCACAGGCCGCGGGAAAGCGCGCCGCAAACGCCGCGTCGTCGCCCTCGACGG
>JAWKXC010000025.1:0-68441 GCA_041397205.1 Paracoccaceae bacterium | reverse complement strand
GCCGAGGCCGGCGCGGCCGCGGGACGGTCCGTCTGCCTGCTCGGCCGGGCGATGCGGCGGATGATCGAGGCAGCGGTCAAGACCGGCATCGTCGACGACTTTCCCAAGACCGTGACGCCGGAAGACGCCCGCGACATCCCGCGCGAAAACCTGATGCTGATCGTCACCGGCAGCCAGGGCGAACGCCGCGCCGCCTCGGCGCAGCTGTCCCGCGGCAAATATCTCGGCCTCGCCATGGCCGAGGGCGACACCTTCCTGTTCTCATCCAAGACCATCCCCGGCAACGAACGCTCGGTCGGGCGCATCCTCAACGCATTCTCCGAGATGGGCGTGGACGTGGTCGCCGAGGACGACCGCTACCACGTTTCGGGCCATGCCAACCGGCCGGATCTCGAAAAGATGCATGCGGTGGTCGACCCCGAGATCGTGATCCCGATGCACGGAGAGCACCGCCACCTGCGCGCCCATGCGCAGCTCGCGGAAGCCAACGGGCGGGCGTCCGCGGTGGTGGTCAACGGCGCGGTCTGCGACCTGACGGGCGCGAAGCCGCACGTGGTCGAGCATGTCGACGCCGACCGGATCTATCTCGACGGCGACATTCTCATCGGCGCGCTCGACGGGATCGTGCGCGACCGCATCCGGCTGGCGCTGAACGGCCACGTGATCGTGCAGGTGATCATCGAAGAGGACAGCCCGCTCGGCGATCCCTGGGTCGAACTCGTGGGCCTGCCCGAGACCGGCCAGTCGCGCGCGCCGCTGGTCGAGGTGCTGGAAGAGGACCTGGGCCAGTTCCTGATGCGGGCCGGGCGCAAGACGCTCGGCGACGACGACACGCTCGAAGAGGAGCTTCGCCGGATCGTGCGCAAGACGGCGTCGGACGAGATCGGCCGCAAACCGGAAGTGACCGTGGTTGTCAGCCGGCTGGAATAGCAGCCCGCTTCGCGGCGATCCCTCGGCCGCTGGTCAGTACAGCGCCAGGATCGGCGATCCGCCATTGGCCTCGACGACTTTCTCGACGATGGCGCGCGCGCTCAACTCGTCCGTGAACGAGGCGCCGAACCGGCCGTCGAAGAACCCCCAGTGGAGCTTGATCGGCAATGGCGGCAGCGAGCCGAAGCGGACCCCGTCGATCCGGTCGCGGATCTCGTCGAACGTGACCGCATCGACCCGGGCCTGGAACCCCCTGATCGAGATGTCGGTCAGCTCGGCCGGATAGCTCTGCTCATCGACCATCACCGAGAAGACATGGTTTCCGGGCGTGCGCCGGGCTGTGCGGCGGTCGGCGTCGATCTTGCTCATGTCGGGTGTCCTCCGGGGCGCGTTGATACCTCGGAGCCAGTCTCCACGACAAATATGAACAAAATCTGAGCCGGCGCGGATTGCCTAAAATGCGAACGACTTTTCCGGTTTCGCCGGTTCCGGCCGTCAGTCGCGACGCTCGTCGAAGCTCTGGGCGATGAACTGGGGCATGTGGTCGCCCATGCCGACCACGTCATCGCTGCGCCCCCTGCGGCCGGAGGTGCGTCCACGCCCACGGTCGCGCGGGGCAGGGGCCTCTGCCGCCTCGATGACCTCGGGCTCCGGTGCGCTGTCCTTCGGGGCAGTGTCCTTCGGCGTGCGCTCTTTCGCCGTGCTGTCCTTCGGTGCGCTGCCGCGGCCGCGCGTGCTCTTGCGCTCGGGCTTCGGCGCTTCATCCTCGTCCGCCGCCTCCGGCACGCCCACCGGGCTTGCGACCCGCGGGATCTCGCGCTCGATCAACCGCTCCACCGCGTCGAGGTTCTTCTCGTCGCGCGGTTCGCAGATCATCAGCGCCTTGCCCGAGCGTCCCGCCCGGCCGGTGCGGCCGATCCGGTGCACGTAATCCTCGGCGTGCCCCGGCACGTCGAAGTTGAAGATGTGGCTGACATTGGGGATGTCGAGCCCGCGCGCCGCCACGTCGGAGGCGCAGAGATACTGGATGTGCCCGTCCCGGAAGCCCTGGAGCACTTCCATGCGCTTCGACTGGTCGAGATCGCCGTGGATCGGCTCGGCGTTGTAGCCGTATTTCTTCAGCGATTTCGCGACGATGTCGACATCGGTCTTGCGGTTGCAGAAGATGATCGCGTTGGTGCAGGCCGCGCCCTCGCCGTCGATCAGCGCGCGCAGCAGGTTGCGCTTCTCGGTCGCCGCACGGTCGCGGCGCGAGGGTTTGAACTTCACGACGCCCTGTTCGATCGTCTCCGACGTGGTCGCCTGGCGGGCGACCTCGATCCGGGCCGGCGCATGCAGGAAGGTGTTGGTGATCCGTTCGATCTCGGGCGCCATGGTGGCGGAGAAGAACAGCGTCTGCCGGGTGAAGGGCACGAGCCCGAAGATGCGCTCGATATCGGGGATGAAGCCCATGTCGAGCATCCGGTCCGCCTCGTCGACGACCATGATCTGCACGCCGGTGAGCAGGAGCTTGCCGCGCTCGAAATGGTCGAGCAGCCGGCCGGGCGTGGCGATCAGCACGTCGACGCCGCGGTCGATCAGCGCATCCTGTTCCTTGAAGCTCACGCCGCCGATCAGCAGCGCCTTGGTCAGCTTCACGTGCTTGGCATAGGTGTCGAAGTTTTCCGCCACCTGGGCGGCCAGCTCGCGCGTCGGGCAGAGCACCAGCGAACGCGGCATCCGCGCCCGGGCACGGCCGCGCGCCAGCATGCAGATCATCGGCAGGGTGAACGACGCGGTCTTGCCGGTGCCGGTCTGGGCGATGCCGAGCACGTCCTTGCCTTCGAGCGCCGGGGGGATCGCCCCCGCCTGGATCGGGGTCGGCGTCTCGTAGCCCGCCTCTTCGACGGCTTTGAGGACTTTGGCGCTCAGGTTCAGATCGGAAAATTTAGTCAAGTCGGGCCTTTCGCTGGAGGTTGCGGCTCTGGTCTGGCCGCAGATCTCGCGCGGCCCGTCCGGCCGGATTGCCGGAACGTGTGATGGCCCGGGAATTACTGTGCGCGCGCGAAAAGGTCAAGGAAATCGAGGGCCGGGCGTGTCGGGGCGCACAATCGCCCTTTCCGCAGGCGACTGTACCGCCCGAAACCGGAGCGGAACGGGCCGGGCTCGCGCCCCGGAGGGCGCGTTGCGCATGGGTCCCGGGTGCTGGACCGACCGTTTCGAGGCGGTGCCTTGCCCGCGGAGCGGCAGGGGCGCCGAGGGCCCATGCGCTCTCAGCCGACCAGCCCGTCGGGCGGCGGCACCGGGGCGCCGTCGTCCAGCGCGGCGACCTCGGTGGTGAGCGCCCGGACCCGCGCCCAGAGCAGCGCCGCGCCCTGTTCCGGCGGCCAGACGCCGGTGAGGGCGTAGCCAAGGCGCGGGGCGCGGGCGGCAAGGGTCTCGATCTCGCCGATCACCTCGGCCCCGTTGGCTTTCAGCAGGTCTTCCAGCGGGCCGGCCGCGATCAGGGCGACATCCTCGGGGGTTTCGCAGGCCGCCAGCGCCGCGCAGGTCGCGGCGAGCCCGAGCGCCGGGTGGTCGCGGGTGAGATCGTCCATCAGCGCAAAGGTCCAGGCGTCCGGGTGGTCGACCGGGGCCGGGGTGTCGTCGTCACCGGCGCGCAGATAGGCGAGGAACCGGGCGGCGAGCCGGGAGACCGGCAGGTCGCCGGGCGGCAGCGCTTCTTCGTCCACGCCGAGGGCGTCGGCGACCAGGGCGCGGGGGATGGCGGTTGTCATGCGGTGGCACTTTCGTGGAAACAGGGGCGATAACCGGCCCGCAGCGCGGCCACGGTCGGGGCCGGAGTCAGGACTGTCACCGGGCCGGTGGGGCGGCTTCGGCGGTCCGCGTAGCCCGCGGGTGTGAAACGCAGGAGGGCATCGCCCGACACCAGCCAGGGCGCGCCATCGAGCGCAACGAACGCTCCGTCCGGCAGCGTTGCGACCTCGGCCCGGTGGGTAACCGGCCGGCGGTTTCGGGCATCGACCCGCGCGGCGTGCAGGACGCGGTCGATCCCGTCATGCCCCTCGACCGGCCCCTGCGCCCGCTCCCAGGCGGCGCGGAAGCCGGCGTAGGCCGCGCGACGGCAATAGCCGCAGGGCCGGTGCCCGGCGGCGAGCCCCACCGCTTCGTCGAGAAAGAACAGCGGCGTCCAACCGCGGTCCGGACACGGCCCGTGGTAGCGCCCCCTCGGGTGGGTGAGGGTGCAGAGGATCCAGTGCCGATGCGTCCAGCGCGGGGCGGCAAGGCGGTCGCCGACAAAGCCGAGGATGCCCCGGTTGCCCGTGAGCGTCCCGCGCGCCGGGTCGGCCACGATTTCGCCGGTGGGCAGGACACGGTTCTGCAAGCTCACGCCCGGTTCCCCTTCTTTGGTCCCGAAATACCTCGGGGGGCCCGGGGGCTGGCCCCGGCCTGACCTCAGGCCCCGTGCATTTCCTTGGTCGCGCTCAGCGTCAGCTCGGTAGTCCCGCTCGGCCCGGTCGATGTCCCATTTCAGCCGGGTGAGGTACACCGGGTCGCCGTCATGATCTCGGGCCATGTGCTGCTTGTTCGCCGCCATGAACTTCTCGAGGTTCGCTTTCGGCCCCGACACCCAGCGCGCCGAGGTGAATTGTGACGCCTCGAACCGCACCGGCAGCCCGTATTCCAGCTCGATCCGGCTCGCCAGCACCTCGAACTGCAGCGCGCCGACGACCCCGACGATGAACCCGGACCCGATCTCCGGCTTGAACACCTTGGCGGCGCCTTCCTCGGCGAACTGCATCAGCGCCTTTTCGAGATGCTTCGCCTTCATCGGGTCGCCCGCCCGCACGCCCTGCAACAGCTCCGGCGCGAAAGACGGGATGCCGGTGACCCGCAGCGTCTCGCCTTCTGTCAGCGTGTCGCCGATCCTCAGCTGCCCGTGGTTTGGGATGCCGATGATGTCGCCGGCCCAGGCTTCCTCGGCAAGCTCGCGGTCGGAGGCGAGGAACATCACCGGGTTGGAGATCGCCATCGGCTTTTTCGACCGCACATGCAGGAGCTTCATGCCGCGCTGGAAATGCCCCGAGGCGACCCGCACGAAAGCCACCCGGTCCCGGTGTTTCGCGTCCATGTTGGCCTGGACCTTGAACACGAAGCCCGCGACCTTGGTTTCCTCGGGCGCGATCTGGCGGGGTTCCGCGCGTTGCGGCTGCGGTTCGGGGGCGTAGGCGGCGATGCCCTGCATCAGCTCCTTGACCCCGAAGGAATTGATCGCCGAGCCGAACCAGATCGGCGTCATCATGCCTTGCGCCACCTCGGCCGGGTCGAGCGCCGGCAGCAGCTCGCGCGCCATCTCGACCTCTTCGCGGAGCTGTTCGAGCAGGTGTGCGGGCACGTGTTCGGCGAGTTTCGGGTCGTCCAGCCCCTCGATCTTGATCGATTCCGCCACGCGGTTGCGGTCGGCCCGGTCCATGAGCTCCAGCCGGTCGTTGAGCATGTCGTAGCAGCCGAGGAACTCGCGCCCCATGCCGATCGGCCAGCTCGCCGGGCTCACGTGGATCGCCAGCATCTCCTGGATCTCGTCGATGATCTCGAACGTGTCGCGCGCCTCGCGGTCCATCTTGTTGCAGAAGGTCAGGATCGGCAGATCCCGCATCCGGCAGACTTCGAACAGCTTCTGGGTCTGGCTCTCGACGCCCTTCGCCCCGTCGATCACCATGATCGCGGCGTCGACCGCGGTCAGCGTCCGGTAGGTGTCTTCGGAAAAGTCCGAGTGGCCGGGCGTGTCGACGAGATTGAACCGGTATTTGTCGAAGTCGAACGACATCGCCGAGGCGGACACCGAGATGCCCCGGTCCTGCTCCATTTTCATGAAGTCGGACCGCGTGCGCCGCGCCTCGCCCTTGGCCCGTACCTGTCCCGCCATCTGGATCGCGCCGCCGTAGAGCAGGAATTTCTCGGTGAGCGTGGTCTTGCCGGCGTCGGGATGCGAGATGATCGCAAAGGTCCGGCGTCGGGCGATTTCCGGGGGCAGTTTTGGGCGGTTCTGGGCGGTATCGGGCATGTCGCGCGATATAGGTGAGGCCGCGGCGCACGGCAATGGAAAAGGCGGGGCGCGGCAGCGGGCGCGGGGGCGAGCGCAGGGCGGCGGTGTCGCCGGCGCGTGACCTGTCCCGGGCGCATTCGACCCGGTCAGCGCCGTGGCAAAAAGGGGAGGGGGGGCGACGGCCCCCCTCCCGGTGTCGTTCATTTGGTCATCTGCGGGTCGGCAAGACCGCTCGACCGTCCCGCGCGACTGCGATCCCGGGCCGACGCGAAGCCGGCCCTGCGGCCCTCAATCGTCGATGTGACGGCATTCGTGGCCGCCGCCCTCGTCGACCATGGCCGGACCCGCCGCATTCACCGGCGAGATGGCAACGCCTTCGATCCGGTCGCCGACGGTGCGCCAGGTGATCGATACCTCGTCACCCGGTTTGAAGCAGTGCAGGCGATCGGCAAAGGCGCCGTCCTCGAACACGTAGGTGGTGCCGTCACTGAGCGTGACGGTATCGCCGACCGCGTTGATGGTCGCGATCGTGCCGACGCCGCGTTCGCCGAGCGTCGCGCTGACCGGCGAGATCGTCATGGCTTCCATTTTCTCGCCCACGTTGCGCCAGGTCACCGAGACCTCGTCACCCGGTTTGAAGCAGTTCAGCCGATCGGCATAGGCTTCGTCATCGAAGCTGAAGCTGGACCCGTCGTCCAGCGTGAGTGCGTCGCAGGTTTCGCTGACCTGCGCGATCGTACCGACCGCGGTATCCGCAACGGCCGCAACGCCGATCCCGAGGCCGACTGCCGAGATGAGCGTGATGGGAACGAGTTTGCTGAGCATCTCATTTCCTCCTCTATGGCCCCCCGCGGCAATCCGGTCCGGGTGGCCTTCGGGGGGCGTTTCCGTCCCGCCGCCGGTGGGCCTTGCGAGGCTTATGTCAACCACCGACGCCGGTATACATGGAACGCGTGGCCGCCCGGGTTCCGTCGGCTCTGATCTTCACAAATTAGTGAACAATAACTTGGTGCAGTAGGTTGGCCCTTCCCAAAGACCCGACGTGTCCTGGCGCACCGCGACCGCGGCGTGCAGCGGGCGACGTGCGGTACGGACCCCTCCGCCCGGCGCACCGGGACGTCGTGTGCGGGCCCGCGGCAGCGCTCGCAGCACGCCGCAGGTGCCGAAATGGCACAGGGGAGGGAGGTGAGGCTTTCGCCCCTTCCGGGGCCAGCCTGTCAAGCGAAAGGGTCGAGGACGCGAACCGGGTGGTCCGAGCCCGGACCGTCCGGGCTGCCTGCGCTGACCGGCGCGATGGTGTCCGTCCGCAGTACGCCGCCGGCGAAGCGCGCCGCGGCCCCGGCCCGGTCGATGGCGATGAGGGTATAGCCCATGTCCGGTTCCAAGGCTGCGAGGGGCGCGAGGTAGACCTCGGAGACCAGCCCCTCGGGATCGGTCTCGACCAGGACCAGGGCTTCGCATGCCCCGCCCGTCGACCCGATGAAGGTCACGAGGCAGTCGAGAAAGACCTGCGCCCCGGGCCGGCCAACGGCGCTGTCGCGGCCGACCTGCAGGGGGCCCGCGCCCATCGGAACTGCGAGGCTCAGACGGGCCGGGGCGGCCCCGTTCCTGAGGGCGTAGACGTCTTCATGGAGGAGGTCGGCGGCGTCGGACAGCGGATCGCCTTCGTTGACGCCGTCGATCACGCGGAAATCCGCGGCCCGGAAGACTCGCAGGTGTCGGTCCGGAGGCCGTGTGCGCAATCGCGCCTGTTGGAAGTGCATGGACATCGGTGCCGCTCTGTCCTCCCGGCCCCGCCCCGCGGGCGGACTTCGGGCGAGCTTGTGCGAAAATGGTCAATAAATCATGGACGTGGCGTGACAGCGCCGACGGGTTCCGCCGGTTTGTCGCCGCGGCGGAAACGGACCGCCGGCGTGCTACAGGATTGTGTTACGTCCGTGAACGGCGCGGCAACATGGGCGAATCGTCCGGGCTCTGCTAGAGCATCCATGATTTCGCGACGCGGGGCCCGGCGCGGCCTGGCTTCCGCGGGCCATGCTGCCCGGCGCAGGGCCTGGGGTCGGTGCGGGCTTCCCCGCCATCGGCCGGCCCGGACGTGCAGTGCTGGACGGCAACGGACAGCGGGCGCGCGTCGACAGCGATGGCAGGGACAGGAAAAGGACGACGACATGGATTTCGGGATCAGGGGAAAACGCGCGCTGGTCTGCGCCTCGTCGAAAGGGCTCGGGCGCGGCGCGGCCGAGGCGCTGGCGGGCGAAGGCGTCGATCTGGTGCTGAACGCCCGCGGCGCCGCGGCGCTCGAGGCGACCGCGGCGGAGATCCGCGCCGCCTACGGCGTCGAGGTGAAAGCCGTCGCCGCCGACATCACCACCGAAGAGGGCCGGGCCCGGGTGCTCGCCGCGGCTGGTCCCATCGACATTCTCGTCACCAATGCCGGCGGCCCGCCGCCCGGTGTGTGGACCGACTGGAGCCGCGACGATTTCATCGCCGCGATTGACGCCAACATGCTCTCGGCCGTCGCGCTCATGCAGGCCCTCGTGCCGGGGATGATGGCGCGCGGCTGGGGCCGGGTGGTCAACATCACCTCGCGCTCGGTCAAGGCGCCGATCCCCGCACTTGGCCTCTCCAACACCGCGCGCGCCGGGCTCACCGGCTTTGTCGCCGGCATGTCGCGTCAGGTGGCCGGGTCCGGGGTGACCGTCAACAACGTGCTCCCCGGCTCGCACGACACCGATCGCATTCGCGGCATGGACCGGCGCAATGCCGACGCCAGGGGCATCGACCTCGCCGAACAGGTGGCGACACGCCGGGCGACCAACCCGACCGGCCGCGATGGCGACGCGGGCGATTTCGGCGCCGTCGTCGCCTTCGTCTGCTCCGAGCAGGCGCGGTTCATCGTCGGACAGAACATCCTCGTCGATGGCGGCGACGTGAACGCGACGATCTGAAGCCCAGCCCCGGCGCCCGGGGAAAGCGCCCCGGCCTCAGGCCGCGATCAGCAGGTCCGTCGGCGGGGTACGCAACAGCTCGGCCGCGAAACTTCCCAGCTTATGCGGGGCCAGACGGCCGCGGGTATGGGCGCCGAGCGCGATCAGGTCCGGGTGCACCGTGGCGATGCGCTGGTCCATCACCGCGCCGAGGCTGCCGGTGATCGGCACGACGTCGCAGAGCCTGTCCGGCAGGCCCTCGGCGGCACACCACTCGGCGCGCACCGCCTCGGCCTCGGCCGTCATCTCGCGGTCCATCGGCCCGCCCGGCACCTCGTGGGTAAGCCCGGTGAACGGCAGGTAGATGGCGTGAAACGCGGTGATCTGCGCATCCGGCAGCAGCCTGCGCACGAGCTCCAGCGCCCGGCCGCAGGCCGGCGAGAAGCTCACCGGCACCAGCACCCGCGCATAGGCGTGCTCGGCCGGGTTGCGCACCACCAGTGCCGGCGCGGCGATCAGCCGGACCAGCCGCTCGACCGTTGTTTCGCGCAGGAGATCGAGGAAGGCGCGGGGCCTGTGGGTGCCGAACACCACGAGATCGGGTGCCCGTGCATGCGCTTCCTGGGCGATGACGCGGATCGGGTCGCCGATCACCGCCTCGGTCGTCACCGTGGCGCTGCCCTGCGCCGGCGCCACAACCTGCGCCAGCCGCTCCACGGCGGCGTCGCGCATCTTCAGCGCGAAATCCAGCGGCAGGTCTTCGTCCACCACATGCAGCACGTGGCAGGCGGCCCCATGGGCCTGTGCCAATTGCAGGGCGCGGGCGACGGCTTTGTCGGAACGTTCGGAAAGGTCGGATGCAACAAGAACCAGCTTCATTTGGTCCTCCTGGGTCACAGTTAATATCTGGGTATCGCCCGGGCCCGAGACAAGTCCGCGACGCCGCTTCCGGACCCGAGCGACATTGCGGCAACCGCCGGCAGGGTTGCGGGGCCGGGGTGGGGCTGGTATCTGCCTTGAAACGGAAATCCGATCACTTTGATCGGGTATGGGGCCCCGCGATGCAGACAAGGCTGGACGTACGCAACATCTCCCGCGCCTTCGGCGGCCGGCAGGTGGTGAGCGACGTGTCGCTGACGGTCCAGCCGGGGCAGGTGACCTGCCTGCTCGGCCCCTCGGGCTGCGGCAAGTCGACCACGCTCAGGATCATCGCGGGCGTCGACCGGCCGGACGCGGGCGAGATCCGTATCGACGGGCGCGTGGTGGCGGGCAATGGCGCCTGGGTGCCGCCGGAGGGCCGCGGCACCGGGCTGATGTTCCAGGACTTCGCGCTGTTTCCGCATCTCAGCGTCTTCGACAACGTTGCCTTCGGGCTCACCGGCACCCGGACCGAGAAACGGCTGCGGGTCCGCGAACTGCTCGAAAAGGTCGGGCTGGTGCGCTACGTCGACAGCTACCCGCACGAGCTTTCCGGCGGCGAACAGCAGCGGGTCGCGCTCGCCCGGGCGCTGGCGCCACGGCCGCGGATCATGCTGATGGACGAGCCGTTTTCCGGCCTCGACAACCGGCTGCGCGACGGCATCCGCGACGAGACCCTGTCGATCCTCAAGGACGAGGGCACCGCGGTTCTGCTGGTCACCCACGAGCCCGAAGAAGCGATGCGCATGGCCGACGAGATCGCGCTGATGCGCAAGGGGCGGATCGTCCAGCACGGCGCGCCCTACAACGTGTACAACGCGCCGGTCGACCGCGAGGCGGCGGCTTTCTTTTCGGATATCAACGTCATCCGGGGCAAAGTGCAGGGGCTCCTGACCGAAACCGCCTTCGGCAAGTTCATGGCGCCGGGGCAACCCGACGGCGCCGAGGTCGAGATCGTGATCCGGCCGCAGCATATCCGCATCGACTTCGACCGCGGCGGACAGGGGCCGTCGCCGACGCCGGAACACGGGGTCTGGGCCAAGGGCATGGTCGACCGCGCCCGGTTCATCGGCAAGGAAAGCCTCGTCGAGTTCCGCATGGAATTCGACGGCTCGCAGCTTTCGGCCACGGTGCCGGGGGTGTTCCTGCCGAAACCGGGCACGCCGCTGTGGATCGCGATCCGCCGCGACCGCTGCTTCGTCTACCCCTTCGTGCCGAAGAAGGACTGGCGCCGGCGCGAGGACTGAGCGGGCGCTCCGGGCCGGGCGGGGACGCGGGCGCACGCCCGCGTGGCACCGCCGCGCGCGCGGCGGTCCGCCTGGCGGCCATCGAAGCCCCCCGTAACCCCGCGTCCAGCCCTGTCCTGCCGCGTCGCCGTCCGGACGCGGACCGACCGCCGGTGGCCCTGCGGCCCGGGCGCTGCCGGCCGGGGCAGGGACGCGGTTTCGAAACCGTGTGACAAGCCGCTTCGAAGCGGCTTTCCCGCGGCCCGTGCCAACCCGGTGGGAACCCTACGCGGTCCCGGGGGGCAGAGGGGGCGTCCGGCCGTCACTTTCGCCAGCTCCCCTGCGCCTGGCATTTTCTTGCAAACCGCACGCTTTCGGGCTTTGATCTTCGGGTCCGAGTGAATAGATACGGGCAACGAAATCACGCGGGGGACGACGGATCTCCCGCACACGAGAGAGGTTTCCATGCTTAACAACATCGGCCTTCCCGGCCTTCTCCTGATCGCCGTCGTGGTGCTGGTTCTGTTCGGGCGCGGCAAGGTCTCGTCGCTGATGGGCGAGGTCGGCAAAGGCATCACCGCCTTCAAGAAGGGCGTGGACGACGGCAAGAAAGAGATCGAAGACCAGGCGGCGGACGCGGCCAAGGACGTCACGCCCGACACCGAGAAGGACAAGGCCTGACCCGGAGGGCCTGCGCCTGAACTGACGCCGCACCGCGAAGGGTCTGCCCATGTTCGACATCGGAATGAGCGAGCTGCTGCTCATCGGCATCGTTGCGCTGATCGTGGTCGGCCCCAAGGATCTGCCGGCGCTGTTCCACACCCTCGGCCGGTTCACCGCCAAGATGCGGGCGCTGGGGCGCGAATTCACCAATGCGATGAACGCGGCCGCGCGCGAAAGCGGCGTCGACGACGTGGCCAAGGGGCTGAAGGGCGTCGCCAACCCGAAGAAATTCGGTCTGGACAAGCTCACCGAGGCGGCCGACCGGTTCGACAAGTGGGAGCCCGGCAAGCCCGGCGCGGCGCCGAAAGCGCCGGTCGATCCCGAACGGGCGGCCGATATCGAAAAGATCCGCGCCGCCACCCAGAAGGCCGGCCAGCCCCGGCTCGACCGCGAAGCCGCGGCCAAGGCGGGGGCCAAAGCCGAGGCCGGCAAGAGCACCGCGACCGACGGAACAGCCGCCAAGCCGGCAAAACCCGCGGCCGGCGCCACAACGAAACCGGCCCCCAAGACGGCGAAAACGCCCGCCAAGCCGAAAAAGCCGGCCGCCAAACCGGCAAGCACCAAACCCGCGAGCACCAAACCCGCGCCCACCGAGGCCGCGGCGGCCAAACCCGCGCCCGCGAAGCCGAAGACGGCCAAACCGTCCCCCGCCGCGGCCCCGAAAGCTGACAAGACATGAGCCGCACCGACGACGAGATCGAGGATTCCTCGGCCCCCCTGATCGAACACCTCGCCGAGTTGCGGACCCGGCTGATCTGGTCGGTGCTCGCCTTCGTCATCGCCATGGTGCTGGTCTTCGTGGTGGCCAAGCCCGTCCTCTCCTTCCTGCTCTTGCCGATCGAGAGCACCATGCGCACGCTCGGCAACCCCAACCCGGTGTTGCAGTTCACCGCGCCGCAGGAGCTGCTGTTCACCTATTTCCGGATCTCGATGGTCGGCGGCCTCGCGCTCGCCTTCCCGGTCATCGCCTACCAGATGTGGCGCTTCGTGGCGCCCGGGCTGTACCGGTCGGAAAAGCAGGCCTTCCTGCCCTTCCTGATCGCCTCGCCCTTCATGTTCCTGCTCGGCGCCGCCTTCGCCCACCTCGTGGTGGTGCCGCTGGCCATGGCCTTCTTCCTCGGCTTTGCCGACCTGCCCTCGGTGGCGGCGGCCTATTTCGCCGGTGAAGGCGCGAGCCTCGCGCCGGCGGCCAGCGAACAGGGCATCGAGTTCGTCTTCCAGGGCAAGGTCGACCAGACCCTCGACATCTCGCTGAAGATGATCGTCGCCTTCGGCCTCACCTTCCAGCTCCCGGTCCTGCTCACCCTGATGGGCAAGGCCGGGATGGCCAGCGCCCGCGGCCTGCGCGGGATGCGCAAATACGCCATCGTCGGCATCCTCGTGCTCGCAGCCCTCGTCACGCCCCCCGACGTCATCACCCAGGTGATCCTGTTCACGGTCGTCTACGGGCTCTACGAGTTGTCGATCTTCCTCGTCGCCCGGGTCGAGAAGCAGCGCGAAGCCCGGCTGCGCGCCGAAGGGCTGTGGTTCGAGGACGAGGACGAAGAGACCGCGCCCGCCGCGCCCGCCGCCAGTGTCGCGCAGACGCCCGAAGACGACGAGATCTTCCGCGAATTCGAGGACGACGAGGAAGCCGACGACCAGGGCCTGCACGGCGAGGGCGGCACCTGGGAAATCGCCGACGATGCCGACGACGCGCAGGGCGCGAAGCCGGTCAAGGGCGGCAACGCCGCCGACGACGACCCCGGCGCGGTCAACAAGGACTGACCGGCGAGACGATGACCAGCGACGACAGGGCAAACGAAGCGCTCACGCGCATCGCCGAAGCGCTCGAACGGATCGCGCCGGCGCCGCTGGCGGCACCCGATTTCGACGCCGCCCAGGCCTTCGTCTGGCATGTCGATCCCGACCGGCTGGTGCCCGTGGCCCGGGTCAACCGCGTCGACCTCGCGCTGCTCGTCGGCGTCGACCGGGTGCGCGACATCCTGCTCGGCAACACAAGCCAGTTCGCCCGCGGCCTGCCCGCCAACAACGCGCTGCTCTGGGGCTCCCGCGGCATGGGCAAGTCGTCGCTGGTCAAGGCGGTCCACGCGGCGGTTGTGGCGGACGGCCACCCCCTCAAGCTCGTCGAGCTTCAGCGCGAGGACATTCCCTCGGTCGGCCGCCTTCTCGCCCATCTGCGAGAGAGCCGGCACCGCTTCGTTCTGTTCTGCGACGACCTTTCGTTCAGCCATGACGACCAGCACTACAAGAGCCTCAAGGCGGTGCTCGACGGCGGCATCGAAGGGCGGCCGGACAACGTGGTGTTCTACGCCACTTCGAACCGCCGCCACCTGATGCCGCGTGACATGATCGAGAACGAACGCCACTCGGCGATCAACCCGGGCGAGGCGGTGGAAGAGAAGGTGTCGCTGTCCGACCGCTTCGGCCTCTGGCTCGGCTTCCATCCCTGCGGCCAGGACGAGTACCTCGCGATGATCCGCGGCTATTGCGATGCCTGGGGGATCGAGATCGACGACGCGACACTTCGGGCCGAGGCCATCGAATGGCAGGCCACGAGGGGCGCACGCTCGGGCCGGGTGGCCTGGCAATATGTCACCGATCTCGCCGGCCGCCGCGGGGTAAGCCTCGCCGGGTGAGCCCCGATGGCTTGGGGGGAGACCGCGGGCGCGCGCCCGCGTCACGCGCCGCCGCGCGGCGGCGCCCGCCCGGACGATCCGTTGCACGGCCGCCGGCGCGTTTTCGCTGCCCCGCGGCGCCATCTTGAAAATCCCCGCCGTTAACCACAGAATTGGGGCATGTTCCGGTCGCCGATCTGCCATCCGAGGCGGCCACGGTTCGGACCAAGGGGGACAACATGGAACTGCGTCAAGCGCTTCGGGCCTACACCAAGAAGGACAACCGGCTCGCCTACCTGAGCCTGCTGCCGAATCTCGCGGTCTATTTCGCCGCCGTCGCCGCCGCGATCCTGGCGGTCGAGCAGGAAACTGGCTGATCGCCGCCTTTGCCATCACCGTCCTCGCCTTCGCGGGCGTGCGGCTCTACGTGCTCCAGCATGACCTCGGCCACCTTTCGCTGTTCGAAACCAAGAAGCAGAACGAGATCTGGGGCTACCTCGTCTCGCCCGTCACCATGGCCGCCTATCCGCAGATGCGGCACAACCACAACCTGCACCACGCCTATGTCGGCGATCTCGACCAGCGCGACACCACCGAGATCTTCACCATGACGGTGAAGGAATGGGAGGAAGCGAGCTTCGGCAAGCGGCTCTACTACCGGCTCTACCGCCACCCGCTCGTGCTCATCCCGGTCGGCGCCGCCTACGTCTATTTCCTCGTCTACCGCTGGCCCAAGAACGCCGCCCAGGTCGGCGCGAAAGCCATGCTCGCCCATAACGCCGCGATCTTCGCCTATCTCGGCGTGGTCTACTGGCTCGCGGGCTGGACCGGCGTGCTCACGCTCCTGTTCGCGATCTGGGTGGGCGGCATGCTCGGCGTGTTCCTCGTCTATCTCCAGCACAATTTCGAAGGCACCTGGTGGGACCGCCGCCCCGATCTCGACCCGACCCGGGCCGCGATCCAGGGTGGCTCCTGCCTCGACTTCGGCTGGCTCTTCGACGAGGCGGTGGCGAACATCACCAAGCACGACATCCACCACCTGGTGGCCGCGATCCCGTCCTATCGCCTGCGGGGCGCGCACCGTGAACTCGAAAAGACGTATCCCCTGCGCCGGATCAGTTTCAGCGAAGCGCTCCATGCCTTCACACTCAAGCTCTGGGACGAAGACGCAGAACAGCTCGTGCCGTTTCCGAAAGAACGCGCCCGGGTGATGTCGCCGGCGGAGTGAGCTGGCGGCACCGTCATTCGCCGAAGTGTCGCGGCGGAAGCGGTGCAAATGCCTGGAAAGACCTGGAAACCCGTCCGGTCGCCGCGGGGATGCGGTGGCTTTTCCGCGAGACAGGGCTCACCCCAGCGTCTTCTGGAAATAGACCCGGTTGAACCCGTCCTCCGTGCGCCGCGCGACCTCGCAATAGCCGAGCCGCGGGTAGAGCGTGAGGTTCTCGGTCATCTTCTCGTTGGTGTAGAGGTGAACGGCATCGAGGCCCCGGTCCCGCGCCGAGGTCTCGCAAAAGGCGATCAGGGCGCGGCCGATGCCCCGTCCGGCCGCCTGCGGCGCGACCGCGACGTTCTCCAGCAGCATGTGCCGGGCTTCCGGGTAGAAGACGATGAAACCTAGGAGCCCGTGCTCCGCATCCTCCGCCACATGGATCGCCCCCGCGGCGATCTGCACCGGGAAGTCGGCCAGTATCGGCGCCGGTTCGCGGCCGATCCGCGCGACGTAGCGGGCATAAGCCTGCCGGGCGATGGCGCCGATCCGGGGCGCATCGTCGGGGCGGGCTTGGCGGATGTCGAGGTCGCTTGTCGTCACACCGGCGAGCCTGCATGGAGGGCGCGCCCGGCGCAACGCCGATGTCGCCGATGTCCCCCCGGCAAGCCCGGAAAGCCGGGTCGGTTGCGGCCAACCCGGGACCGCTCCGTAGTCGTCCGACAGCCCCGTAGGCCGGGCTTCAGCCCGGCACCCGCCCCCCACCGCTTCGCGCGCCAGACGCCAGCAGGCCGGGCTTCAGCCCGGCCCCTTTGCCCAACCCTTCGCCCGCAAAATGGCAGTTAGCGCTAACGTAAACAACATCAACACCTTGACCCCCTGTGCGAGCTCGCACAAACCTCGCACACCCCGCGCCGGACCGACCGAACCGCCCCGAAATCAGGCCAGCACGCCCTCTGCCGTGATCCGGGTCTTGCCGCCGAGATACCGGTGCAACACCTCCGGCAGGGTCACCGAGCCGTCCGCCTCCTGGCCGTTCTCCAGCACCGCGATCAGGCAGCGCCCGACCGCCAGGCCCGAGCCGTTCAGCGTATGCAGATACTCGGGCTTTGCCCCGGGTTCCGGCCGGTAGCGGGCATTCATCCGCCGGGCCTGGAAATCGCCGGTGGTGGAGACGGAGGAAATCTCGCGGTAGGTGTCCTGACCTGGCAGCCAGACCTCGATATCGTGGGTCCGCCGCGCCCCGAAGCCGGTGTCGCCGGTGCAGAGCACGATCGTCCGGTAGGGTAGCCCGAGCTTCTCGAGGATGCCCTCGGCCCGCGCGGTCATCGCCGCGTGTTCGGCCTCGCTGTCCTCGGGCTTGGTGATCGAGACCATCTCGACCTTTTCGAACTGGTGCTGACGCAGCATCCCGGCGGTGTCCTTGCCCGCGCTGCCCGCCTCGGAGCGGAAGCACTGGGTATGGGCGACGTAGCGCATCGGCAGCTCCGCCGCCTCGACCAGGCTCGCCGTTGACGAAGTTGGTCAGCGTCACCTCGGCCGTGGGAATGAGCCACCAGCCCTGTTCGGTCCTGTAGCTGTCCTCGCCGAATTTCGGCAATTGCCCGGTGCCCAACATCATCTCTTCGAGCACCAGCACCGGGGTGATCGCCTCGGTGAGCCCGTTCTCGTCGACATGGGTGTCGAGCATGAACTGCGCGAGCGCCCGGTGCACCCGGGCGACGGCGCCGGACAGCACCGCGAAGCGGGCGCCCGAGAGCTTGGCGGCAAGCTCGAAGTTGAGACCGCCCTGCGTTGCCGCGAGCTCGTAGTGTTCCTTCGGCGCGAAGTCGAAGGTCCGTGGTGTGCCCCAGCGCCTGATCTCGACATTCTCGGTCTCGTCGGCGCCGTCCGGCACGTCCTCGGCCATCACGTTCGGCAGCCCCATCAGCAGCGCGTCGAGCGCCTTGTCTTGGGCCTTGGCCTCGTCGTTCAGCGCGGCGATCTCGCCTTTCTTCTCGGCGACCAGCGCCCGCAGCCGCTCGAACTCGGCCTCGTCGCCCTTGGCCTTGGCTGCGCCGACCTCCTTGGCTGCCTTGTTGGCCTCGGCCTGGGCGGTCTCGGCGGCGGTGATCGCGGCGCGCCGTGCCGCGTCGAGCCCCAGCACCTCCGCCGACACCCCCGAGAGCCCGCGCCGCGCCATCGCGGCGTCGAAAGCGGCGGGGTTGTCGCGGATCATACGGATGTCGTGCATGGGGCTCTCCCGATTGAAACGTGAATTTCGCCCCCCATATGCCCGAGACAGCGCGGCGAACGAAAGGTCAAAACGCGGGCGCAAATCCGCGTGTGGCTTGCTTGCCAACCCGCCCCCCCGAGATTAGGGTGCGCGCCAACCGAACCGGGGGTCCCCCCGCCCGAACAAGGAAGTCCATATGCTCGTTTCGCCCGCTTTCGCGCAGGCCGCCGGCGCCCCCGCAGGAGGGGTGCTCAACTCCATGCTGATCCCGATGATCCTGGTCTTCGGGATCATGTGGTTCTTCCTGATCCGGCCGCAGCAGAAGAAGCTCAAGGAAGACGAGGCCATGCGCAACGCGCTGCGCCGGGGCGACAAGGTGCTGACCTCCGGCGGCATCGTCGGCAAGGTGACCAAGGTCAAGGACGACGGCGAGATCGAGGTCGAGATCGCCCCGAACGTCAAGATCCACGTGGTCAAGGGGGCGGTCACCAACGTGATGTCCAAGACCGAGCCGGCCGAGGGCTGAGGCCCGGGCGCCGGCCCCGGTGCCGGCCGCCTGCCACCGGCCCAACCGGTCGGACCCAGGAACCGGGCCACGGATATCGGCACCCTGAGACAGCGCCCGGATCCGCAGCCCCACCGAAAGATCCCCGGAGTTTCCCATGCTGCACTACCCCCTCTGGCGACGGATCGTGGTGATCGGCCTCGTGGCCGCCGCCCTTGTCTGGGCCGCGCCCAACCTGTTCTACCCGCGGGTCGAGGCGCATAACGACGCCGTCGCCGCGATCGAAAAGATGGGGTCCACCCCCGAGCGCGAAGCGGCGGCCGGAGCCTGGCCGTCCTGGCTGCCCTCCAACCTCGTGAACCTCGGGCTCGACCTGCGCGGCGGCGCGCAGTTGCTCGCCGAGGTCCGGGTCGAGGACGTCTATGCCCACCGGATGGACGCGCTCTGGCCCGAGGTGCGCGACGCGCTGCGCGACAAGCGCGACGAGGTCGGCGCGATTCGCCGGATCGAGGCGCCCGACGGGCAGCTGCAGGTGCGCATCGAGAACCCGGCCGGCATGGCCGTGGCGCTCGAGGCGGTGAACGGGCTCGCCTCCAACGTCGTCAGCCTGACCGGCATCGGCTCGAAGGATATCGACGTCGCCGGCGCCGGCGACACCATCACCGTGCAGCTTTCCGAGGCCGAGAAACTCGCGACCGACGACCGGACGATCCAGCAGTCGCTCGAAATCATCCGCCGCCGGGTCGACGAGGTCGGCACCCGCGAACCCTCGATCACCCGCCAGGGCGAGCGGCGGATTCTGATCCAGGTGCCGGGCCTCGGCTCGGCCGACGAGCTCAAGGCGCTGATCGGCACCACCGCCCAGCTCACCTTCCAGCCCGTCGTCGGCCGCACCACCGATGCCAACACCGCGCCCGGCGCCCGCCAGGAAGTGCTGCCCGCCCTCGACGAGGAGGGCGTCTACTACATCCTCGAACAGACCCCGGTGGTGACCGGCGAGAGCTGACCAACGCCCAGCCGAGTTTCGACCAGAACGGCCGGCCGGCGGTGAGCTTCCAGTTCAACGTCACCGGCGCGCGCAAGTTCGGCGAATACACCGCCGCCAATGTCGGCTCGCCCTTCGCCATCGTCCTCGACCAGGAGGTGATCTCGGCGCCCAGGATCAACGAGGCGATCCCGGGGGGCTCCGGCATCATCACCGGCAGTTTCACCGTCGAAGAGGCCAACAACCTCGCCGTGCTGCTGCGCGCCGGTGCGCTGCCCGCGGAGATGACCTTCCTCGAAGAACGCACCATCGGCCCGGAACTCGGGGCCGACTCGATCGAAGCCGGCAAGATCGCCTCGATCGTGGCCTTCGCCGCGGTCCTGATCTTCATGGCGCTGAGCTACGGCTGGTTCGGGATCATCGCGAACATCGCGCTGATCCTCAACGTCGGCATGGTCTTCGGCCTGCTCTCGGCAATCGGGGCCACGCTGACGCTGCCCGGCATCGCCGGGATCGTGCTCACCATCGGTATGGCGGTCGACGCCAACGTGCTGGTCTACGAGCGGATCCGCGAGGAGCTCAAGGCGGGCAGGGGACCCGCGCGGGCGATCGAGCTCGGCTATGAAAAGGCGCTGTCGGCGATCATCGACGCGAACATCACCACGGTCATCACCGCGGCAATCCTGTTCATCATGGGCTCCGGTCCGGTGAAGGGCTTTGCCGTCACCCTGTTCTTCGGGATCATCACCAGCGTTTTCGCCGCGATCTACGTCACCCGCCTTTTGGTGGTGATCTGGTTCGAACGCCGCCGTCCGAAAACCATTACCGTCTGAGAGGTCGACCATGCGCCTGAAACTCGTACCCGACGACACGACGTGGGACTTCTTCGGCCGGTTGCCGATCACGCTGGGGCTCTCGGGGCTTCTTGTCGTGATCTCGCTGGTCTCGTTCTTCGCTTTCGGCCTCAATTACGGGATCGATTTCCAGGGCGGCACCAAGATTCGTACCGAATCGACCCAGGCGCTCGATGTCGGCGCCTACCGCGACGCGCTGGCGCCGCTCGGGCTCGGCGACGTTGCGATCACCGAGGTCTACGATCCCAATTTCCGCGAAGACCAGCATGTCGCCTCGATCCGCATCCAGTCGCAGAGCGGCGACGAAGCGATCAGCCCGGAGACCGTGCAGGCGGTCGAGGACGCCCTGAGCGCGATCGACCCGGCGGTGCAGTTCGTCTCGGTCGAAAGCGTCGGGCCCAAGGTCTCGGGCGAGCTGATCTGGACGGCGGTCGAGTCGGTGATCGCCGCGATCGGCGCGGTGCTGGTCTATATCTGGCTGCGGTTCGAGTGGCAGTTTGCCGTCGGTGCGGTCGTTGCGCTGGTCCATGACGTGCTGATCACGGTTGGCGTGTTCTCGCTGTTCCAGATCCGCTTCGACCTCGCGATCATCGCGGCGCTGCTCACCATCGTCGGCTATTCGCTGAACGACACCGTGGTGGTCTTCGACCGGGTGCGCGAGAACCTGCGCCGGTACAAGAAGATGGACCTGAAGGCGCTCCTGAACCTGTCGATCAACGAGACCATGAGCCGGACGGTGATGACCTCGGGCACCACGCTGCTCGCGCTGATCGCGCTCCTGGTGCTGGGCGGCGACGTGATCCGCGGCTTCGTCTTCGCGATGACCTTCGGGATCGTGATCGGCACCTATTCCTCGGTTTTCGTCGCCTCGGCGATCCTCCTGAAACTCGACGTGAAGCGCGACTGGTCGAAGCCCGACGGCGAGGCCGGCACGCAGTTTGCCAACGTCGATGCCTGACGTCGGGGCCTGAGTGGCCGGGGTCCTCGCGGGCGCGCTGGCCACGCCCGGGCTCCCCTGGATCGCGCTCGCCTTTCTTGCCGCAGGCCTCGTGCGCGGCTTCACCGGTTTCGGCACCGCGCTGATCGTGATGCCGGTGGCGGCGGCCTATCTGCCGATGCCGGTCGCCATCGCCCTGGTGATGTTCGCCGGCATGTTCACCTGGCCGTTGATCGTGCCGCGCGCCTTTCGCACCGCGGACCGGGCCGAGGTTCTGGTCATGGTCGCGGGTGCGATCCTGGCAGCCCCCCTCGGCGTCTGGCTGCTCACCTGGGTCGAACGTGACGTGCTGCGCTGGGCGGTGTCGCTGGCGGCGGCAGCTACGCTCGCGGCCCTCGTGACCGGCTGGCGCTACCACGGCCGGGTGCGCGGTGCCGGGCTCGCGGGGATCGGCGCCGCCGCCGGGGTGCTGGGCGGCACCACCGGGCTCACCGGCCCGCCGGTGATCCTGTTCTACCTTGCCAGCACCCGGTCGGCCGCGATCATGCGGGCGAACACGATCCTGTTCCTCTCCCTTCTCGATATCGGCATCGTCGCCAACATGGCGCTGCAGGGGCTGATCGACTGGGCGGTGCTTCCGCTGACCGCGGCGCTGGCGCTGCCCTATGGCGCGGGGATCAGCGTGGGGCAGGGGCTGTTCCACCCCGACCGCGGCCTGATCTACCGCCGACTTGCCTATTCGGTGATCGCGGCGGCGATCCTGACCGGCCTGCCGTTGTTCGACCGGTAGATGCGGGGGGGCCGGCCCCGTCGAGACGCGGATATGCCTCAGATGCGGCGCAGGAAGAGATAGCCGCGCGTCGCGCGGAGCACGTCCCAGGCGGCGACCGCCTCCGCGACGTGGCGCAGCCCGGCGATGTTGCCGGCCTCGTCGGCGATGAGCAGCACGCCGCCGGAGCGCAGATGGCCGATCAGCTTGCGAAGGACCTCGTGCCTCTGGTCCATCGGGAGCATGTGCAGGGTGCGGTCGAACAGGAGCGCGTCGAATTGCCCCTCGGGCGCGTAGCGCGTGATGTCGGCGACATGGCCGGTGACCGAGAGGCCTTCTGCTTCTGCCGCGGCAACGAGATCGGCGACGCCCTTGGGCGAGATATCGACCGCAACCACGCTGTGGCCCATCCGCGCAAGCGGCAGGGTATCGCGACCCTGACCGCAGCCGAGGTCGAGCACTCTTGCCGGCACCTCGAGAAGGTCCGTGAAGGCGTCCATCAGCGCGCGGGTCGGTGCCCCGAGTGCATCGGCTTCGGCGCGGTACAAGGCATCGTAATCGTATCCCATACCCCGTGCATGCAGGTGCAACGCGTCAATGTCCAACTGAAATATTTCGTGATCTCGCGTTGCGGACGAGGGCGCGACCGCCTGACGCTTTTCTTCGCCACCCGGAACGGGTACCAAGCGCTCATGCAGGTCGAAGAGATCAGATACGACGGCGCGCGGCCGGTCGATGGCTACGGTCCCGGGTACTTCCGGGTCGGTGGCCAGCGGCTTGACGGCGCGGTGATCGTGACAGCGACCGAGGCGCGGGTCTGGCAGGGGCCGGAAGATACCGCGGCGCTGGTGGCGCTCGTCGGGCGGGTCGACGTGATCCTGTTCGGATCCGGTCCGACCATGACCGGGGCGCCCCCGGAGCTCACCCGGGTGGTCGAAGCCGCCGGCATGGGGGTCGAGCCGATGGCCTCGCCGCAGGCCTGCCGCAGCTACAACATCCTGCTCGCAGAGGGCCGCCGTGTCGCCCTCGCGGCGCTGCCGGTCTAGCCGGATGGAGCTGCGGGTCGAGGACCTCACGGTGGCGCGGGGCGGTGTCCCGGTGCTGGAGGGCCTCACCTTCGCGCTCCGCTCCGGTGAGGTGCTCGTGTTGAGGGGCCCCAACGGGTCGGGCAAGACCACGCTCCTGCGCACGCTTGCCGGCCTTCAGCCGCCGCTCCGCGGCGAGATCAGCCTGCCGCCCGAGACGATCACCTACGGCGCCCATGCCGACGGGGTGAAGGCGACCCTGACGGTGGCCGAGAACCTGAGGTTCTGGGCCGCGGTCCACGGGCTCGCGGATATCGAAGCAGCCCTGGATGGCGCGCTCGACCGGTTCAACCTCCGCGGCCTCGCGCACCGGGCGGCGCAGAACCTGTCGGCCGGGCAGAAACGCCGGCTGGGCCTCGCGCGTCTTCTGGTGACCGGCCGGCCGATCTGGCTGCTGGACGAGCCGACGGTAAGCCTCGACACCGCCTCGGTCGGGCTCTTTGCCGAGGCCGTCCGGGCGCATGTGGCGGGCGGCGGCGCTGCGCTCATCGCCACCCATATCGACCTCGGGCTCGACGCGGAGGTGTTCGACGTCGGCCCCTACAAGGCCGACCCCAACGCCGCGCGGGGCCACCGCTCGGCTTTCGACGACGCTCTCGACGGGGCCTTCCCATGATCGCGCTCATGCTGCGGGATCTGCGCCTCGCCATCCGGGCCGGCGGGGGCTTCGGGCTCGGGCTCGCCTTCTTCCTGATCGTGGTCACGCTGGTGCCCTTCGGGGTGGGCCCGGAGAGCGACATTCTCGCGCGGATCGCGCCCGGGATCCTCTGGCTCGGCGCGCTGCTTGCCTGCCTGTTGTCGCTCGACCGGATCTTCCAGCTCGATTTCGAGGACGGCAGCCTCGACCTGCTCGCCACCGCACCGCTGCCGATGGAAGGCGCGGTGGCGGTAAAGGCGCTGGCGCATTGGGTGACGACCGGGCTGCCGCTGGTGCTCGCGGCCCCGGCGCTGGGCGTGCTCCTGAACCTGCCCGCACCCGGGCATCTGTGGGTCTTCGTCACGCTGCTGCTGGGCACCCCGGCGCTCAGCATGATCGGTGCCTTCGGCGCCGCGCTGACCGTCGGGCTGAAGCGCGGCGGGCTGCTCCTGTCGCTGCTCGTCCTGCCGCTCTACGTGCCGACGCTGATCTTCGGCGCCGAGGCCGCGACCCGGGCGATCGACGGTTTCGACAACACTGCACCGCTGATGATGCTCGCCGGCATCACGCTTGCCTCGATCGCGCTTCTGCCCTTCGCCGCGGCGGCTGCGCTGCGGATCAACCTTCGCTAACATGACCCGCAACAATGTGAACCCGCCCGCACTTGCCGGCCACGCGCCCAGACCATAGGACAGCCCCATGTCAGCACCGAACCAACGCACCAAACAGGCCAGGGACAACATCAACTGGATCTGGGAATGGGCGAACCCCGTGAAGTTCATGTGGTTCTCCGGCCTGGTACTGCCGTACCTCATCGGCCTGACCGTCCTGGTGTTGGGGACGGGCTTCGTCTGGGGCTTTTTCTTCACCCCCGAGGCGGAGAATTTCGGCTCGTCGGTCAAGATCATCTATGTCCACGTGCCCTCTGCCTTCATGGCGATCTCGGCCTGGTTCATGATGGTGGTCGCCTCGGTGATCTGGTTGATCCGGCGCCACCATGTCTCGGCGCTGGCAGCCAAGGCGGCGGCCCCCGTGGGCACGGTGTTCACCTTGATCGCGCTCGCCACCGGGGCGCTCTGGGGACAGCCGATGTGGGGCACCTGGTGGGCCTGGGACCCACGGCTCACCTCGTTTCTGATCCTGTTCCTGTTCTACCTCGGCTACATGGCGCTCTGGGCGGCGATCGAGAACCCGGATACCGCCGCCGACCTCACCGCCGTCCTGGCCATCGTCGGCTCGGTCTTCGCGATCCTGTCGCGCTACGCGGTCAATTTCTGGAACCAGGGGCTGCACCAGGGCGCGTCGTTGAGCATGGACGCCGAGGAGAACGTGGCCGACGTCTACTGGATCCCGCTGGTGATCGCGATGGGCGGCTTCATGCTGTTCTTCGTCACCATGGTGTTCATCCGGACCCGGGCCGAGATCCGGCTGCGCCGGGTCCATGCGCTCGAACTTCGCGAAAGGATGGCCGATGCCTGAGCTCGGGAAATACGCCGGCGCCGTTCTGGGCTCCTGGGCGATCACGCTGGGGCTCCTGGTCCTGTTGATCGCGCTGACCTGGGTGCAGGCGCGGGCGGCCAAACGTAAACACGACGAGATCGAGGCCCGGCGGCAGGCCGGACAAAGCGCCGCGGAGAAAAAGAGATGACGATCAAACCCCTGATGCTGGTTCCGCCGCTGCTGTTCGCGGGACTCGCGGCGCTGTTCTACATCGGCATGGGACGAGATGACCCGCGGGCGCTGCCCTCGACCCGCGAAGGCGGTCCGGTGCCGGCGCTGACGCTCGCGGAGTTCCGCGGCGAGGCGCCCTTCACGGTTGAGGATCTGGCCGACGGCGACGTCGTGCTGGTGAACTTCTGGGCGAGCTGGTGCGCGCCCTGCCGGGCCGAACACCCGCAGCTCGTCAAGATGGCCGACGAGGGCGTGCGGATCTTCGGCGTCAACTACAAGGACGATCCGGCCAAGGCCGAGCGTTTCCTCGCCGACCTCGGCGACCCGTTCCTGCGCGTCTCGGCCGACCCCACGGGGCGGACCGGGCTCGACTGGGGACTCTACGGGGTGCCCGAAACCTTCATCATCGACGGCAACGGGACCGTGGTGAAGCGGTTTGCGGGGCCGATCACCGAGGGCATTCTCGAAAGCGTCATCAAACCGGCAATCGCCGAGGCCCAGGGCGCGTCGGCGACGAACTGAAGCCCCTTTGCCGATTTGCGGGGGCGGGGGGCCGGCGGGCCTTGGGACCGGGTCGTCGAGAGCGGGGCGGTGTATCCGGTATGCCAGGCAAAGCGCGGGCTCCGGGGTGGCTGTTTTCCTGCCCGACGGGCCGATTGGCCGGAGCCATCCGGGCGGCGGCAGTCCCGAATCACATGCCAGGCGGAAGCTGGTCGCGACGTGGAATCGAAGTGTATTAATCCGATATTGTTGCCGTGGTGATTTTCCAAAACGGAAACAGTTTCGCAGATAGGTGATATTGTCCTTGATTTCGCAAGCAATCCGCAGGCAGAGCTGAAAGAAATTAGTGCGAAAGAACCCGCCGGATGCCCTCGCCGTATATCCGAAAATTCGTACCGTAGGTCTCGCGCGCACCAAGTCGGGTTCCATGCTGCGCCTGTATTCGAGAATGGCTCTTTGCCGATCATTGCAGCGCAACCGATCCCGTCCCTCCCATCCCGCCATGGTTCCAATTGAGCGGGCCAAGTTGCGGGGCGGGCGCCGTGTGGATGCGGCTGGTCGCAGATGTCGGGGTGCGCGGGGTGAGAGCGCGCAACTGCCAAAATTTCGACAAATTTTCAACACGCTAGGGTCGTATTTGGCACAGGCGGTGAGGGCCGGCGGGCGAGGTGCAAGGGGCGTCGGTCGGACGGCTTCTGTCCCGAAGTCCGGGTTTCGCGGGCGACTTCCGCCCGATCTTCCCGTATCTCGGAAGACTCCCGGCGGACGCAAAATCGCATCGACCAGCGTGTAATCTGCGCAACGCCGGACCCTCGCGGCCAAGGGGACGCCGAGCTGTGGGAGCAGAGAACGCTCATCCCTGCCATGCCGGGTACGGGCAGAAAAGACATGCGCCGCGAATGCAAATCACACGGGGAGTGCGAAATCGGGCTTTGGAGCCTGAAGCGGCTGGTATAGTCTGACTTCGGGTGTAAGGGGCGAGGGACAAGTGGAAAACACTGGTCTGGTTAATTTCAAGAACGGCATTTGCATTGACGCGCCCCGGAATGGTTTTTCACGGAGGGGTCCATGCCTACAGGAAATGAAACCAACAACGAACTGACGGTCAGCACGAACCTGGGTGATTACGCACCCGGAGAAACGGCAATCATTACGGCCGATGGCCTCGAAGCCGGCGCGACGGTCGAATTTCAGGTCCAACACGTCGACGGCGCGGGCGCGGACGGGATCTACGGCACGGCCGACGATCTTCTCGATTCCGGGCTCGACGGCGTCTACGGCACCGCCGACGACGGCACCGGCCCGAACCGGCGCCTACGCCTCCGATCATGACAGCTTCACCGTCACGGACGGCGTCTCCTGGTGGGACGCGGGCGCGGATGGCACTCTCGGCACCGCCGACGACATTCTCATGGGCGATCTCGACGGGGTCGAGAACGGCTCGATCGTCACCAGCTGGTACGTGCGCGATCCGGATTCGGTCGACGAAACCTTCCTGCTGAGTGCGAAAGCGGTCGACCCGAGCACCGGCGGTTACACTGGTTCCGAGGCCTACAACACCTTCACCGACAGCGGTGGTGCCTACCGGATCGATTTCTCGGCGGGCGACCCGACCGTGTACAACACCACGATCCCCTATCCGGGCGACGTGACCCCGATTTCCGGGCGCGGTGACGGCGACAACGAGATCGCGGGGACGGACAGCGCCTATGACGTCGAGAGCCTCGCGCCCGAGGACATGGCGCTCGGTCAGGTCGTGCCGTTCCTGTTCGAGATTACGGTCGATGGCGATACCGCGCCGGAGAATGGAACCATTACGTTCACCGCGGGCTGGAGCACGGTGACGACCAGCGGCGGCAATTTCGGCTACGACGACTTCTACGGCGTCATCGCGGCATTCGTTGACACCAGCGACGCCGCCCATGACGACGTGGGTGGAAATGCGACCGTGACCGGTTTCTCCTGGGTCGTCGTTGGCGACGAAATCCAGGGCACATTCACGGTCTCCGGGCTCGAGGATGGCGATACGGTCGTCGTCGAAGCCTGGCTGGTACTCGACGACGAGATCGCACCGAGCGGCATCACCGGCAACGTCCAATCCCGCCTGATCGACGCCGAGACCGTGACCGACGATCCCGACAGCATCAACACCGGCAACCAGACCGTTCCGTTGCTGCGTCCCGCCAATTTCTACAACGCCGAAGCCGATCTCGAGATCACCAAGACCGATCTGAGCGACCCGGTGCAGGTGGGCGACGATCTGACCTACGAGATCACCGTCACCAACAACGGCCCGGCGGTCGCGAACCAGGTGGTCGTGGTCGATGCGCTCGACCCGAACGTGACCTATGTCTCCGACGACAACGGCGGCACCTACAGCAACGGCGGCACCGCGGGAGATCCTTCCGACGATACGGTGACCTGGGAACTCGGGGCGCTGGCGGTGGGCGAGAGCCGGACCTTTACCGTCACGGTCAACGTCAAACTCGATGCGCCGACCGGCGGGCTCGAGGATCTCAACAACACCGTCACGGTGACGACGATCTCCGATGACCCGAACCTCGACAACAACACCGCCACCGAACCGACCGACGTAATCGAACCGGCCAACCCGATCCTGTCGATCGACAAGGTGGTGACCGGTGTCGACACCGCAGGGGACGGGATCCTGAACGCGGTGGGCGACATCGTCGACTACGCCATCCATGTGACGAACGATGGCAATGTGGAATTGACCAACGTGACCATCACCGACCCGTTGACCGGCGTGTCGGAGATCATCAGCACGTTGGCGCCGTACGCGACCGTATCGGTGTACTTCTCCTATGCGATCACGCAGGAGGACCTGGACTCGAACGCCACGTTGGAGCCCGACGACCTGTTCGCCGGCAGCCTCGACAACACCGCGACCGCCGACAGCGACCAGACCGGTTCGGTTACGGACAGCGAGTCCGTGGATATCGTCCGGAACGCGGCGCTCGAGGTCGCCAAATCCGCCGACGTGACCACGGTTTCGGCCGAGGGCGACGAGATCGTCTACACCTACTCGGTGTACAACCTCGGCAACGTGTCGCTGACCGGCGTGGCGCTGGTGGACGACGCCTTCACCCCGGGTGTGACGGGCGACGACGTCTCGCCGACCCTCACCGGGGGCGACACCGACAACGACGGCGAGCTCGATGTCGACGAGGTCTGGACCTACAGCTACACCCATGTCGTGACCCAGGCGGAGATCAACGCGGGCGACGATCTCGTCAACGTGGTTACGGCCACCAGCAACGAGACCGACCCGGAGACCGACGACGAGACAGTTGAGATCGACTACTACTCGGACATGTTGCTGATCAAGGAAGCCGATGTCGATACGGTGGACGCAGCCGGCGACCAGATCGTCTACACCTACACGCTGACAAACCGGGGCAACGTCTCGCTCACCAATGTCACGCTGACCGACGACGCCTTCACTCCGGGCGACCTCGGTGACGATTTCAACCCGGATCTTGTCTCCGGCGATCTCGACAACGATAGCGTGCTCGATGTCGGCGAAATCTGGACCTACAGCTACACCCACACGGTGACCCAGGCCGAAATCGACGCCGGCGGGGGCTGACCAACACCGCCGTTGCCGCCACCGACCAGGCCGGTCCGGAGATTTCCAGTGTGAATGTCGCGGTTCTCCAGGACCCGGTGCTGAACCTGGTCAAGGAAGCCGACGTCGCCGCGGTGTCGGCGGCCGGCGACCAGATCGTCTACACCTACACGCTGACCAACGGCGGCAACGTGTCGCTGACGGATGTGACGCTGTGGGACGACGCCTTCACGCCGGGCGAAAGCGGTGACGACTTCACCCCGACCTTCACCGGCGGCGATACCGACAATGACAACGAGCTCGATGTCGACGAGACCTGGACCTACAGCTACACCCACACCGTGACTGACGACGAGTTCGCCGCCGGCGTGGACCTCGTGAACGTCGCAACCGCGGACAGCGAAGAAACCGAGGCCGTCACCGACGACGCGACGGTGGTGATCGCCGATCCCGAGATCTCGATCGTGAAGCAGATCAAGGCCAACGGCCAATGGTACGACGCCGACGGCGCGCCGGAAGAGCTCAAGCTGCTCGCGACCGAGGGCAAGTACGAGTACCGGATCGTGGTGACCAATACCGGCAACGTCGAGTTGACCGGCGTCAAGGTCTGGGACCCGAACCTCGGGATCGGCAAGTCCGACGCCTACGTGATCGGCTCCCTGGGGGTCGACGGGCGCAAGATCCTGACGGCCGAGCAGATCAGCGAGCTGGAATTCTGCTGGAGCAAGGGCAACGAGTACAACACCGCCTTTGCCGACAGCGACCAGACCGGCCCGGTCAGCGACGACGCCAACTACTTCGGTGCCATTGCCGGTCTGAAGGTCGATAAGGTGACCATCGACGAACACGGCACCAAGGGCGACAACCTCGTCGTCGCGGCCGGCTCGGACATCCAGTGGCAGTATTCCGTCACCAATACCGGCAATGTCGACATCACCACCTTCTCGATCTTCGACGACAACGGCACCTGGGACGAAAGCGACGATTGGGACGTCACCAACCTGGTGTCGGGCGACGACAACCATGACGGCATCCTGAATGTCGGCGAGACCTGGGTCTATGTCGAAGACGGCACCGCGATTGACGGTGGCAAGTGCGACGACAAAGGGCGCTACTCGAACTACGTGATCGTCAACGCGGACTATACCGACGATGCCGGCCTGACTCGGGGCATCACCGTGCTCGACACCAGCTCCTACACGATCGAGGGCTACAAGCCCGATCCCGACGACGGCGGTTCGAAGGACGAAGGCGGCCAGCATCACGACGATGACGGCTGGCATCATGGCGACAGCGCCGACGACCACTATGTCGGTTGCGGTATCGACGATCGCTACCGGGGACGGGGCGGCGACGACGAGATGCACGGCAAGAGCGGTCACGACACGTTCCACGGCGACCGCGGCAAGGACCACATCCACGGCGATCGCGGCAACGACGAGGCCCATGGCGGCAACGGCAACGACAACCTCTACGGCGGCAAGGGCAAGGACTGGCTCTACGGCGACAAGGGCAAGGACCACATCGAAGGTGGCAAGGGCCACGACAAGATGTGGGGCGGCGACGACTGCGACACCTTCGTGTTCCGCGATGGCGACGGGAAGGACAAGATCCTCGACTTCAATGCCGAGGGACGCAACCACGACGTCATCGACCTGTGCGATGTCTCCGATATCGGCGGCTGGAAAGACCTCAGGACCAACCACCTGGAAGAGGTCAACAAGGGCGTCTGGGTCCATGCGGACGATGTCGACATCTTCCTCAAGGGCGTCGACTGCACCGATCTGGACCGGGACGACTTCAGCCTCTGAGGCGGCCGCGGCTGGCACGTGGCGCCGCGTGTGACACGATGTGACGAGAGGACGTCCCGGTCGGGGCGTCCTCACGTTTTTCGGGGTGAGGGCAGGGGCCGCGAACGCTGGTCCATGCGTCCGGCGCGGGCCGCATGGCCGTTGTGTGGGCTGTCTTGGGGGGCTCAATTCCGGTGGCCGCGCGCCATGCGGCCATGGGGCTTGTAGCCGCCGCGCGCCTGTGTCCGCGCAAGCGGGCTCGATTGCGCGGCGCCCCGTCCGTCCCGCGCTGCGGGGCTCAGGCCTTGAGCCGGCGCGCGTGCCAGGCCAGGTGATCGGCCATGAAGCTCGAGATGAAATAGTAGGAGTGGTCGTAACCCTCTTGCATCCGGAGGGTGAGGTCGATCCCGGCCTCCCGGCACGCCGCTTCGAGGAGCTGCGGGCAGAGCTGGGTGTCGAGAAACCCGTCCGCCGTTCCCTGGTCGACGAGCAGCGCGTCCGGGCGGGCGCCGGCGGCGATCAGCGCGCAGGCATCGTGGGCTTCCCACAGCGCGCTGTATTCGCCGAGGTATCTCGACAAGCCTTCTGCCCCCAGGGCACCTGTGCCGGCGCGACGATGGGGGCGAAGGCCGAGGTGGCGCGGAAGCGACCGGGGTTGCGCAGGGAGATCGTCAGGGCGCCGTGGCCGCCCATGGAATGGCCCATGATCGACTGGCGCGACATGTCGGCGGGGAAATGCGCCTCGATGAGGCCCGGCAACTCGTCCTCGATATAGCTCTTCATCCGATAGTGGGTGGCGAAAGGCGCTTCCGTGGCATCGAGGTAGAACCCCGCGCCGAGCCCGAAATCATAGGCCCCGTCCTGGTCGTCCGGTACGCCCTCGCCGCGCGGCGAAGTGTCGGGCGCGACGAAGATCAACCCATGCTCGGCACAGGCGGCCCGGAACTCGCCTTTCTCGGTGACATTGGCCTGGGTGCAGGTGAGGCCCGACAGGTACCAGACCACCGGGAGCCTGGCCCCGGCCGCGTGCGGCGGTACGAAGACGGAGAACTCCATCCGCGTGCCGGTGGCCTCGGAGGCATGGGCGTAGACGCCCTGGACCCCGCCATGGGCGCGCGACTGCGAGACGGTTTCGAGCGGCATCAGAAGACCACGACGGAGCGGATCGACTTGCCGGCATGCATGAGGTCGAACCCCTTGTTGATCTCTTCGAGCGTGAGCACGTGGGTGATCATCGGGTCGATCTCGATCTTGCCGTTCATGTACCAGTCGACGATCTTGGGCACGTCGGTGCGGCCCTTGGCGCCGCCGAAGGCGGTGCCTTTCCAGACCCGGCCGGTGACCAGCTGGAACGGCCGCGTCGAGATCTCCTGCCCGATTCCGCGACGCCGATGATCGTGGAGACGCCCCAGCCGCGGTGGCAGGCTTCGAGCGCGGTGCGCATCACATCCGTATTGCCGGTGCAGTCGAAGGTGTAGTCGGCGCCGCCATCGGTGAGCGCGACGAGATGGGCGACGAGATCGCCCTCGACCTTGGTCGGGTTCACGAACTCGGTCATCCCGAAGCGCTCGCCCCAGGACTTCTTGTCGTCGTTGATGTCGACGCCGATGATCTTGTCGGCCCCGACCATCCGCGCGCCCTGGATCACGTTGAGCCCGATGCCGCCGAGGCCGAAGACGATGACGTTGGAGCCGGGCTCGACGCGGGCGGTATTGGTCACGGCCCCCACGCCGGTGGTGACGCCGCAGCCGATGTAGCAGGCCTTGTCGAACGGCGCATCGTCACGGATCTTGGCGACCGCGATCTCGGGGAGCACGGTGAAGTTCGAAAACGTCGAGCAGCCCATGTAATGGTAGATCGTCTCGCCCTTATAGGAGAAGCGCGAGGTGCCGTCGGGCATCACGCCCTTGCCCTGCGTCGCCCGGATCGAAGTGCAGAGGTTGGTCTTGCCGCTGGTGCAGCTTTTACATTCGCGGCACTCGGGTGTGTAGAGCGGGATCACGTGATCGCCGGGCTTCACCGATTTCACGCCCGGGCCCACCTCGCGGACGATCCCGGCACCTTCGTGGCCGAGGATCGAGGGGAAGATGCCCTCGCTGTCGAAGCCGTCGAGCGTGTAGGCGTCTGTGTGGCAGATGCCGGTCGCCATGATCTCGACCAGCACCTCGCCTTCCTTCGGGCCATCCAGGTCAAGCTCGACGATTTCGAGCGGTTGCTTGGCGGCAAAGGCGACAGCGGCGCGTGTTTTCATGAGATCCTCCCGGGGGCATGGTCATTGCGACGTTTCGGGGCACGATACCCGCGGCTGCGACAATCTGTCCAGCCGGGGCCCCGGCCGTCAGCTGTTTTCACGGAAGAATTCGGCGGCGCGGTCGAAAAACTTTTTCCGGATCTCGGGGCGCTCCATCATCAACTCGTGCTCCGCCCCCTCCATGGTTTCGAGCCGTCCGTTCGGCCAGCGCTCCATCAGCCGCCGCATCCGGTCGATGTTGACGATGCTCTCGCGGGTCGCGAGAAAGGTGAGCGTCGGCACGTCGGGCGCGGGCAGGCGCATGAGCCGCGCGGTCTCGATCATCATGGCGCGAAACCAGATGACCGTGGGGCCGCCGAGGGCGAGGTCGGGGTAGCGCGCGATCTGGGATTTCATGAAATCCCACATCCCGCGGTCGGTGGTCAGGTCGTTGCCCTCGAACCGCCCGCCGATCAGCTTGTGGTCGGGTTGCGCATGGGGCGTGAGATGGTCGCCGAACCCGAGCACGGGACCGAGCAGGGCGACGACCCAGGCGATCCCGACCTCGACGGGCTTGAGCTGGATGCCCCACAACGGCCCGGAGAACACCGCGGCGCGAACGGGCAGGTGCTCGTGCAGCGCGCGCAACCCGATGCAGCCGCCCATGGAGTGGCCGAGCAGGAACCACGGCTTGGGCAGATGGGCGCGCCGGGCGACGTCGACGAGCACCGCCACGTCTTTCTGGTAATCGCGGAAGTCTTCGATATGGCCGAGACGGCGGTCGGCTTTGGCCCGGGCCGTCAGCCCCTGGCCGCGCCAGTCGAGCACCAGCGACGAGAAGCCACGTGCTGCGAACTGCCCGACGGCGGGGCCGTATTTCTCGATATATTCCGTGCGGCCCGGAAACATCAGGACCGTCCCCCGATCCCCGGTACCGTCGCCGCTGCGCCAGGCTGCGACCCGCACCTTTTCGCCATCCGCGGCGGTGACCCACCACGACTGGCCGCCGGCCGGCGCGTTCGCGACGTCAACGAAAAGCGGCGCGGCCTCCATGGCGTCAGGCGAGCAGGCTGCCCAGGCGCATCGCCGCGCCCATGTCGCCGTCGACTGCGAGCCGGCCGGACATGAAGGCGGCGGTCGGGTTGAGCTCGCCCGCGAGGATCTGCTCGAACACCTCCGCCGAGGCGGTCAGGGTCACATCCGCGGCGTCGTCACCTTCGCGCGCGCCGCCGGCGTCGATCACGATGCTGCCGGCGCCGTCCAGGACGAATTTGGCCACGGAATCGAACCCGTTGCCGGACAGCCGGTCGTTGAGCGCCGCCACGGCCTTGTCGATCACTTTGCTCACCTGGAATCCTCCTCGATGTCGTGTCGAAACAGCCCGCCTGTTTCGGCGCAACCGTAGTGCGTTTCGCGGTCCGGCCGAAACCCCGAATGCAGCGATTCCGGGCGCCGGTGTGGAAGTGGCGCCACGTCACGCCGCCATTCCCCGTCGCGGCAGAGCGATGCCGCCTGCGGCGGCGCTGACGGGAAGGTGATAGGCAAGCGCATGTTTCCCGGCTAGGCTTCGCGCATGCGCAGTCTCGTTGCACTTCTCGCGATCCTGCTGCTCGTGACACCGGCACGGGCCGACGAGACCCGTCTCGATGCCCTGTTCGAAGCGCTCGCCGACCTCGACGAGCCGGGCTGGGAGCAGATTGAAGACGCGATCTGGGACGAGTGGTCCGAGACCGGGTCGCCGACGCTCGATCTGTTGCTGCAACGCGGTCGCGAAGCGATGACCGCGGGCGACACCGCGGAAGCGATCGAGCATTTCACCGCGCTGGTCGAGACCGCGCCGGACTTTGCTGAAGGCTACAACGCCCGTGCCACCGCCTATTTCGAGGCCGGGCTCTACGGCCCCTCGCTCTCCGATATCGTGCGGGTCCTGTCGCTGGAGCCGCGCCATTTCGGTGCCCTCGCCGGGCTTGGCGTGATTCTCGAGGAAACCGGAGACAGCACGCGGGCGCTCGAGGCTTTCCGGGCGGCGTTGGCTATACATCCGCACCGCAGCGATCTAAGAGAGGCGGTAGAACGCCTCGAAGCGGAGCTTCAGGGAACCGCAATCTGACGCCTGATCCCCGACCATGACGGTACGGCCGCGGTCGTCAGGCGCGACCGAGGCAGGTGAGGGGGAGCGATGTCGCGGATCACCGCGGTTCTTGGACCCACCAACACGGGCAAGACGCATTACGCGATCGAGCGGATGCTCAGTTACCGGACCGGTGTGATCGGCCTGCCGCTGCGGCTGCTGGCGCGCGAGGTCTACGACCGGATCGTTGAGCTGCGCGGCGCGAATGTCGTGGCCCTGGTGACCGGCGAGGAACGGATCGTGCCGGAGCGGGTGCGGTTCTGGGTCTGCACGGTGGAGGCGATGCCGGAGGGGCTGGGCGCCGAGTTCGTCGCCATCGACGAGATCCAGCTCTGTGCCGATCCCGAGCGCGGCCATGTGTTCACCGACCGGCTCCTGCACAAACGCGGCAGTCACGAGACCCTGTTCCTTGGCGCCGAGACGATGCGCGGGGCGATCGCGGCGCTGGTGCCCAAGGCCCAGTTCATGCGCCGTGAGCGGTTTTCGAACCTCAGCTACGCGGGTTCGAAAAAGGTGAGCCGGATGCCGCCGCGCAGTGCCGTCGTCGGCTTTTCGGTCGATAATCTCTATGCCATAGCCGAGCTGATGCGCCGCCAGAAGGGCGGCGTGGCGGTCGTCATGGGCGCGCTTTCGCCCAGGACGCGAAATGCCCAGGTGGCAATGTACCAGGAAGGCGATGTCGACCATCTCGTGGCCACCGATGCGATCGGAATGGGTCTGAACCTCGACCTGCAGCACGTTGCTTTCTCGGCACTTTCCAAGTTCGATGGCCGCCGGATGCGGACCCTCGCGCCGAACGAGCTCGCCCAGATCGCCGGGCGTGCCGGGCGCTATCGGACCGACGGCACCTTCGGCGTGACCGGCGAGGCGCCGCCGCTCGACGAGGAGGTGGTGCGCGCCATCGAGGAGCACCGCTTCGCGCCGATTCGCAAGCTCCAGTGGCGCAATTCGGACCTCCAGTTCAGCCGCCTCGACCGGCTGATCGCCTCCCTCGAAATGGCGACCGACGACCCGCTGCTTTTGCGCGCCCGCGAGGCGGACGACCTGATCGCGCTCAAGGCACTGGCGGAGGACGAGTTGATTCGGGCCCGGGCCTCGGGCGGGCGGGCCGTGCGGCTGCTGTGGGATGTCTGCCGGGTGCCCGACTTCCGCGGCATCAGCCACGCCGAACATGCCAGCCTGCTCAAATCGCTCTACACCGACCTCCATGAACACGGACAGGTGCGGGAGGATTGGTTTGCGGCCCGGGTGGCGCGGATCGACAAGACCAGCGGCGACATCGACACCCTGTCGAAACGCCTCGCCTATATCCGGACCTGGACCTATGTCGCGCAGCGAAATGGCTGGCTGCGGGACGAACACCATTGGCGTGGCGAGACTCGTGCGGTAGAAGATCGCTTGTCGGATGCGCTTCACGCCGCTCTGACGCAAAGATTTGTTGACCGGCGCACATCGGTACTCCTGCGCCGGTTGAAACAGAAGGAGAGCCTTGTGGCCGAGGTGAACGACAAGGGTGAAGTGACCGTCGAAGGCGAATTCGTCGGCCGTTTGGAAGGCTTCCGCTTCCAGCAGGACAAGGCAGCATCACCGGAGGAGGCCAAGACCCTGCGTGCGGCCGCCGTTTCGGCCCTGGCACCGGAGTTTCACCTGCGGGCGGACCGCTTCTACAACGCCCCCGACACCGAGCTCGACTACACCGAGCAGGGCGGGTTGATGTGGGGCGAGCATGCCATCGGCAAGCTGGTCAAGGGCGACGCCGCGATGAAGCCGCGCGTCCAGGCCTTCGTCGACGACGAAGCCGGCGCCGAGGTGGCCGAGAAGGTCACCCGCCGGCTCCAGCATTTCATCGACCGCAAGGTGGCCGCGCTGTTCGAACCGCTGCTCGAATTGCAGAAGGACGACGTGCTCGGCGGTCTGGCCCGGGGTCTCGGCTTCCAGCTCGTCGAAGCGATGGGGATCATCCCGCGCGACCGCGTCGCCCAGGACGTCAAGTCGCTCGACCAGGAGGCGCGGGGGCTCCTGCGCAAGCACGGCGTGCGCTTCGGCCAGTTCACGATCTTTCTGCCGGCGCTCCTGAAGCCCGCCCCGACGCGGCTCAGGCTGGTGCTCTGGGGGCTGTCGCGCGGGCTCGACGTCTTCCCCGAGGCGCCGCCGCCGGGGCTGGTGACGATCCCCGTGGTGGAACACGCCGATCTCGAAACCTACACGCTGGCCGGCTACCGGCCGGCCGGGCACCGCGCGATCCGGATCGACATGCTGGAGCGGCTGGCCGACCAGCTGCGGGCGCAGGACAGCCGGACCGGGTTCGAGGCGAACCCCGACATGCTGTCGATCACCGGCCTGACGCTGGTGCAATTCGCCGACCTGATGGCGGGTCTGGGCTACAAGGCCGACCGCGGCGAACGCGAGAAGGTGCGCGGCGCCGAGCACGTCAAGGGCGCGCCCGGGATCTCCGAGGTCGAGGCGCAGCCGAAGGCCGATCGCCGGCCCGAGCCGCATCCGGGCGACCCGGGGGTCAGCGAAGTCGATGCCATCCCCGTGGCGGACGGCGCGGGGCATTCCAAGCACCTGCATATCGACCATCTCGAAGGCTCCGGGTTCTCTTCGGTCGAAGCCCAGCCGGATGTCGACGACGACGACGACACCGAGCCGCACCCGGGGGATCCGGGGATGAGCGAGGTGGTGGCCCGCGACGAGCCTGGCGATGAGCCGGAGATCTTCTTCACCTTCACCTGGGGCGGGTTCGCCAAGCCGCGTGGCGGCAATGGCGGACGCGGCAAGTCGCGCGGCCCCGGTGGCGGCAAACCCGGTGGCAAGTCCGGCGGCGGTGACGGCGGCGGCAAGCCCCGTGGCCCCAAGGGCCCGAAAGGCAATGGCGGCGCGGGCGGCAAGAAGTTCGAGAGCCGGCCGGCGAAGAAGGACAGGCCGATCGACCCCGACAATCCCTTTGCCCAGGCGCTGATGGGGCTCAAGGACAAGGACTGACCGGTGAGCGCCGACCACGCGGGCGGTGCCCCTGGCGGTGCCGCACAGGCCATGCGCGCCGACAAGTGGCTCTGGCATGCGCGGTTCTTTAAGACCCGCGGGCTCGCAGCCAAGGTGATCTCGTCGGGGCACCTCCGCGTCAATGGCGACAAGGCGTCGAAGCCCGCGCGCAGCGTCGCGCCCGGCGACGTGCTGACCTTCCCGCAGGGGCACCGGATCAGGGTGGTCAAGATCGTGGCGCTCTCGGCGCGGCGCGGGCCCGCGCCGGAGGCGCAGGCGCTCTACGAGGACATGACCCCCGAAACCCCAGAGGCCCCGAAGAATCCGGCCTATGACGGAAAGGGCCGGCCGAGCGGGAAAGATCGTCGCAACGCCCGGGAAATCGGCCGTTCGCAACTTGAATGATGCCGCCAAGCCGGGTAGCTAGGCGAGACCGATCTGCATTCCAGGTGTCCCATGACCTATATCGTGAACGACAAGTGCATCGCCTGCAAATACACCGACTGCGTCGAAGTCTGTCCGGTGGATTGCTTCTACGAAGGCGAGAACATGTTGGTGATCCACCCCGACGAGTGCATCGATTGCGGCGTGTGCGAGCCTGAATGTCCGGCCGATGCCATTCGTCCCGATACCGAACCGGAAGCCGCAGCCTGGGTGGAATTCAACCGGAAGTACTCCGAGCTCTGGCCAGTGATTGTGTCGAAGAAAGACCCCTTGCCCGATGCCGAGGCCCGCGACGGCGAAGAGGGCAAGCTCGAGAAGTACTTCTCGGAGAAGGCCGGGGGCTGAGGCGCATCGTCGTGGGAGTGGCCGGGACCAGGAGCACGGCCTGACAGCGGCCGGGTCTGAGCCGGCCGGCAGCGCCGTTAACCGCCGGCCCACAGGCGCTGGGCCGCCGATCTTGAGGCGCCCTTTGAGAATCGGTATTAATGCGCTATATTCAAGGAATGGTATGGAACCGGTCCACCAGCTGTCGATGGGTCGGTGCGGGCAGGAACTGTTAGGTCACAACCTTGATGAAGATGTCGCCGTGGGGGCGTTGACCGACCCGCGCGGCGCTGTTCGTGTCTCGTCCGGGAAATGCCGACGGTCGGCCCTGTAGAGGAAAGGAACACAAAGATCATGAGCAAAGCGAAAAAGCTCGACTTCCGCCCGAACGATTACGTCGTCTATCCCGCGCATGGCGTGGGCCAGATCGTGTCGATCGAAGAGCAGGAGGTCGCCGGGCTGACGCTGGAACTCTTCGTGATCTCGTTCGAGAAGGACAAGATGACCCTGCGGGTGCCGACCAACAAGGCGACCGAAGTGGGCATGCGTGGCCTCTCGAGCCCCGACATCGTCTCCAAGGCGATGGACACCCTGCGCGGAAAGGCGCGGGTCAAGCGCGCGATGTGGTCGCGCCGGGCGCAGGAATACGAACAGAAGATCAACTCGGGCGATCTGATCTCGATTGCCGAAGTGGTGCGGGACCTGCATCGCAACGACGATCAGCGCGAGCAGAGCTATTCCGAACGCCAGCTCTACGAGGCGGCGCTGGAGCGCCTGACGCGGGAAGTGGCCGCCGTGGCCGGCGGCGACGAGATCGCGGCGCAGAAGCAGGTCGGCGCCGTCCTCACCTCGCGCGCCGCCTGAGACCAGGCCGACGGCCTTTCCGGGTCGGTCGGAAAATGTGGAACCGCCGCTCTTTCGGGCGGCGGTTTGCGTTTGTACGGGGCGCTTTGTCCGAGCGGTGCCGGGCGGGTGTGGCGATGGGTGCCGCCCTGCTTTTGCGCGTCCTGTCAGAGTGCGCCTGCGAGCGCGATGAGCACTACGATCTCGCCAAGTTGCTGTACGGAGCCAAGGACGTCGCCGGTCTGGCCCCCGATCTTTGCCCGTGCGAGCGCGGCGAAACCGATCGCGACGAGTGACAGCCAGACCATGAGTGACAGGGTCGCCCAGCCAAGGGTGGCGCCCGCCAGGACAAGTGCGACCGCCACGGCCAGCAGGGCGGTTTTCCGGGTCGGCCGGCCGACGCTGTCGGACAGACCGGCGCCACGTGCGTTGGGCAGAGCCGCCATCAGGACCGCCATCGCCCCGCGCGACAGCACCGCAGCGGCAAGGAGCGGCGCGAACACGTCGCCCGCCGCCAGCAGCAGGCTCAGCGCCTGCCAGCGCAGTCCGAGCCCCAGGACCAGCGCGATGACGCCGTAACTGCCGATCCGGCTGTCCTTCATGATCTCGAGCCGTCGCGCGCGGTCGGTACCGCCCCAGAACCCGTCGGCGGTGTCGGCCAGCCCGTCTTCATGCATCGCTCCGGTCAGCGCGACCTGCGCGGCAAGCGCGAACCCGGCCGCCACGCCGGCCGGCAGACCGAGCCACAGGAGCAGGGCCGCAACCGACCCGGCGAGCAGGGCCACCGCAACGCCTGCCACTGGCCAGGCCCAGGCCGAGGCCGCACCGCGCGGCGTATGGTCCGGCACCGGCAGGCGCGTGAGCAGGGCGAGGGCTTCGGCAACATCGGCGGGGCGGGCGAGGGGATCCGGCGGGCGGGCCATGGCGGGGTTCCGGTTCTCTGTCTGCTTGGCACCGTTCAGGCACTTCGCCTTCTTGCCCGATCCGTCAGCGGGAGGCGGAACGCGCACGACGTCAGGGCTTTGTGCGGCCTATCCCGAAAATCTGGGATTCAGGTTCTTCGCGTGAGGCTTTAAAGAAGCCGGAGACCCAGATCAACAGGAGCCCGCCCGTGTCCGACGCCCCCTTCACCACGCTCGATGCTTTTCGCCAGATCCTCGTGGCGGCCCCGGCGCCGGATCCGGACGCCCTGGCCGGCGCCCGTGATCGCAACACCCAGCTCACGAAGCCGCCGGGTGCGCTGGGGCGGCTCGAAGACCTCGCCGAATGGTACGCCGGCTGGCGCGGGGACCCGCGCCCCCGAGTCGCACACCCGCAGGTGATCGTTTTCGCGGGCAATCACGGCGTGACGGCACAGGGGGTTTCCGCCTTTCCGGCCGAGGTGACCGTGCAGATGGTCGCGAATTTCCAGGCCGGCGGGGCCGCTGTGAACCAGCTCGCCGAGCTGGCCAGGGCGAAGATGGATGTCCATGCGCTCGACCTCGACCGGCCGACGGGGGATTTCACCGCTGGCCCGGCGATGTCCGAGGCGGAAGTCGTCGCCGCGCTCGCGACGGGATGGGCCGCCGTTGACACCGGGAGCGACCTGCTGGTGGTCGGCGAGATGGGGATCGGCAACACGACCTCGGCCGCGGCCCTTGCGCACGCGCTCTATGGCGGGGCGCCCGAGGATTGGACCGGGCGTGGGACCGGGGTCGACGACGCGGGGCTCGCGCGCAAGGCCCGGGTGGTCGGCGCCGGGCTTGCGGCCAACCCGGACGCCGCCGCGGACCCGCTGGAGGCGCTGCGCTGCCTCGGCGGGCGCGAGCTCGCGGCGATGGCGGGCGCGATCGCGCAGGCGCGGGCAGAACGGATCCCGGTGATCCTCGACGGTTTCATCTGCACTGCGGCTGCGGCGGTGCTGGAACGGGCCGTGCCGGGCGCGCTCGACCATGCCATTGCCGGCCATGTTTCGGCCGAAGCGGCGCATGGCGCGTTGCTGGCCGCTCTCGACAAGGTGCCGCTCCTGTCGCTCGGGATGCGGCTCGGGGAAGGCTCAGGTGCCGCCCTCGCCATCGGCGTGCTGCGTGCCGCGATCGCCTGCCATTCCGGCATGGCGACCTTCGCGGAGGCGGGGGTCAGCGCCGGCTGAGGTCCCGCGCCTGCGCGGATGTGTTCAGTACGGGGCGGGCGGAAGGCGGATGGAATACGCCTTGGCAACGGTTTTGTGAAACCCGTTGGGCCCGGGCCCGGACGTCGCCCGAAACACGGGAAGCAGGGCGCGTGCGCGACCCGCGTCGCCCGCGCCCTGATCCGTCTCAGCCGAGCGGCAGCAGTTGCAGGGTGTAGTTGCGGGCACCCTTCTGGTAGGTCAGCCCGTCGCTGGTGATCGAGGTGACCCGGCCGCCATCGAGCCGGTCGCCGACCTTGACGGTGACATAGCGGCCGTTCTCCATGCGCACGAGCGCGCGGCGGGCATTGGTCGGACCGCTGATCCCGAGAAGGTTGATTTCCTTCAGGTTGATCGCGTTCGGCGTCGTCGCCTGGCTCGCGACGCTGGCGCTGGTGGGAATCGCCGGCGTGGTGGTGGCGGGCGCGGTCGCGACGGCCGGCTCCGGCGGAGCGGCGGCGGCCCGGGCCATGGCCGCGTTGACGATCTGGTCGATATCATCCGGCCGCTGCGTCGGCTTCACCGAGGTGGCCACGGCGAGCGTGGTCGCATTGACGAAATTTGTTGCCACGGCATCGACGGCAGCTTCGATCGAGGCGGGATCGGCGGCGGCGGTTTCGAGCGCGGCGTCGGCCACGGAACCGGCATCGGTCCCCGTCGGTGCCGTGTCGAGCTGCGCCCCTTCGTCGGCGGGGGCGGTCTCGGGCGCGGCCGCGTCAGGGGCCGGGGCTTCGTCGGGAACCTCCGCGGCCGGCACCTCCGTCGTGAGCGCTGCGGCGGCTTCGACCGCCTGCTCGACCGCCTGTTCGAGGGCCGCGTCGTCCAGCGTCGCGTCCTCGGGAAGCGCCGGCGGCTGCGGGCGGTCCGGCGGCACCACCTCGGGCGCGCCTTGGTAGACGATGATGCCGGTCGGGCTCACGGTTCCCTCGGGCGAGGGCGCGACAAGCCCGTTCTCGCCGAGGTCGAAAACCGTGTCGGCGGGCGGCGGCGGCAGCGGCGCCGCGCGGTCGACAGCTCCGCCTGGCAACGCGGGCGCCGCGGGTGCGGCCTCGGCGGTGGGCGCCGCCGGTGCGTCGCGTGCGGTGTCCGGGCCGTCGACGGGACCGAGGTCCAACCCCGGCGTGAAGGGCTCGCCCAGGGTTTCCGGCGCCCGCTGCCAGACTTGGCTCTCCGCATAGAGGGCATCGGCCTCGTCCGGGGTCAGGACCTGCGGCGTCGGCGCGGTGTCGGTCTCGACCGGTGGCGTTTCGACGGCAGCGGTTTCGTCCGGCGTCGTCACCGCCGGCGCGGTGCCGGTCTCGGCGGGGGCCGTGTCCAGAGTGGTGTCGTCGGTCTGCGGCGCCTCGGTTGCGTCCGGCACCGCGGGGGTGGAGACGTCGGCGTCGGGATTGAACAGGGCCGGATCGGGATCGTCCACGAAGAAGCTCGACCACAGGCCGATGATCGCCATGGCGAGCAGCAAGAGGAGCGTGAGCAGCAGCCCGAGATATTTCCGCCCGCCACTTCGGGTCTCGGTGCGGCGGGCGCCGAAAACCGTGAGTGCCTCGGCCTCGTTCGCCGGTGCTTTCGGCTTCTCCGGTTGAGCCGTGGGGGCGCGGTCGAGAATGCGCGGACGGCGCGGGGCTTGCTCGGGTGTCGCCGGGACCGCGGCCGGCGGCGATGCCGGCGGACGGACGGGCGCCGGGGCAGCCGTTTCCGATCCGGGCTCTGCAGGCGGGGAGGCCGGCGCTTTCGCCGTTTCCGCGGCCGCGCCGGAGGGAGGACCGGCGGGTTTGGCGGGGGCGGACGGCGCCGGCGGTTCCGGCAGGTCCCGGGCCTGCGGCGGCGCCGCGGCGGGGGTCTTGGCCGGCGCGTCGCTGCGGGCGACCTCCTTGCCGGCGACCTCTGGGGCGAGCAGATCGGGTTCGTCCATGCTCCGGTCGGGGCTGATGCGCGCGTCGCGGGATCCGGCACCGCGCATCAGCGCGGTCATGGAACTGTCGGTCGGCTTCGGGGCGGCATCGCCGGCACCGTCCCTGTGCGCCGCGCGTCGCTGGCCGAGGGCCCGCAACCCATCGGCCGCGCCGCGCATGGCGCCGGAGAAGCTGCCGCGCCCGCCGGCTTTCTCCGGTTCCTTCGGTGTCCCGCCCCCGGCAGGCTGCCCGGGGAGCGGTTTCGACAGAGCATCGGCCATGTTGGCGCGACGCCGGTCGGCGGCGGAAACGTCCTTGCGCGCGGTGCGGCCGCCAGGTTGCACGGGCGGCGTGGCGGCCGGGCGGGCCGGCGCCTGGGACGGCTCGTCGGCCCTGCTCTCGGGGGACGTGCGTTGGGTCGTCGGGGTCGCCGTCGTGGTGACCTGGTCGCCGTTGCGGCGGGTGCTGAAGGCGACGCCCGGCTGGGCCGGCATGTCGTCTTCGGGGCTCGTCTGCCGGGTCGGCCGGGTCGAGGCGGCGGGGCCGGTCGGCGATGCGGGGCGGCGCGCCTCGTCCTGGCCCGGGGCGTCCTTGCGGAGGGGGGCCGATTCCGGCGCCGGCGCCATGCCCGGCGCGGGCGCGGTCGGCGGCCTGGACCGGACGGTCTGCGTGCGCCCGCCCGTGCCATGCGGCGGCGCAGGCAGGGCGTCGGCCTCGTCGGAGGTCGGCGGGAAGGGGGCGAGCGGAGGCGCGAGCCGCTGGTCGGCACCGGCGGCCGGGCGGGCCGGGCGGCCCTGGGGCCGGGCGGTGCGCGACCGGAAGGTCGGGGCGGCGTCGAAGTCGCCCGACAATTCGGCCTGGATCGCGTCGAGTTCGGCGAAGGGGTCGTCGGCCGGGTCCGGGCGCGGCGGCGGCGCGACCGGTTCCGGGTCGGGGGCCGCCTGGGCAACGGGGGCGCGGGCCGGTGTCGAGTGCGAGGTCGGTTCCGGCTCGGCAGCCGGATGCCAGGCCAGCTCGCCCGGCGAATGCGGGGCGAAATCGGCCTCCGTCACGGGATCGTGCATCCGACCCGGGACAGATGCGGCGGCCGGCGGCGGCGTGTACGGATCCATCGCCGACGGTTTGCGCGGCACCGGGCTCGCGTCCGGCTCCACCCGCTCGGACGGGCCGAGGATCTTGGTGGCAGCGCGGGTCTTGCCGAAGAACGGCTCGCCGGAGAACTCGCCCGCCGGCGGGCGGGCGACGAAACTCACCGGGTTGAACCGGTGTTCGACGGCGAAGGTTTCGGCCTCGTCCATGGTCTCGCGGGCGAGCACGGCAACCCTGGCCCGTTCGCCGGCGGCCCGCCAGTCGAAGACCAGTTCGCCGACCGGATAGGGCGTGAGCCCGTCGAGCCCGGAGCGGATCTGCACCTCGCGGGCGATGTCGTCGGGGCCGGGCGCCTCCAGCGTGGTGTAGAGCACCTGCGAATTCGGAATGATGATCTTGCAGGTGAGCCCGCCGCTTTCCAGCGCGGCCGCGCGACGGCGGAGATCGGCCAGGTGCGCGCCCATCTCCGGATCGTCGAGATCGACCGTGCCCACCAACGACCAGCCTCCTTTGCGGCGATGCAGGAGGTTGATGCCCTCATGGCTGAGGTCGAGCGCGAACTTCGGTTTCATTCAGTCAGGACCGTCGAGATATCCACAGGCCGGACCCGCCCCGGCGCGGTGTGGAAACTATAGCAGGAAGGGACGCAAGGAAAGGGAAAGCGGGACATGGGGCCGCAAGGGGCGCAGATCAACCGTTTTTCCTTCCGATTTGGCCCCAAAGTCTGAAAAACCCACAAGATTTCGTGACAGGGAGATTCGTTTTCGCGGGCGGGGATCTGCCCATGCCGTCCCGGTGCATGGTTGGAAAAGTGTTAACACGCCGGATGCCGGCCCGGGCCGCGAAATTGACCGCAGGACCGCTCCGTGGTAGATCTCCGGGCAAGCTGGACGACATGTACAACCGGCCGGGCCGAGGGGCCCGGGCCGGTTTTTTCGTGTTGATCGGGCGAGGGCAATCAACCGAGGCACTAGATGACAGGCAAAGACAACAAGAAGTGGGCGAAGGACAGACTCCGGGAGGACGCTCAGGGCGCGGCGCGCGAGCGTGTACGAGGCAGCGCCCCGGGCCAGACACCGGGCCCTGAGACCGGGTTCGACCCGGTGGCGCTGGCGGAGAAGAATTTCAACCGCGTCCTGAGCGCGCTCGATGCGCTCGCCGACGAACTGCATGGCCGCGACGAGAGCGCCGTTGCGAGGGCGGCGAAACTTGCCGGCGAGGCCCGGGCCGCAATCCAGACCATCTTCAACGAAAGGCAGCGCCTTGCAAAACTCGATGACGACACCTCCGGCGCGCTCGGCGCCGAGCTTGACCTCGCCGCCGCCCGACTTGAGATCGGGCGCCGACTGGCTCTCCTGCGCAGCCGAACCGGACCAGAAACGATTCCTGGAGGATCTGAGTGACCCGGCGCTCGCGGCGCTGCCCTGGCTGTTCGACTTCTGGGCGTTGCCGCACCAGCGGGCGCCCGAGGGCGACTGGCGGACCTGGGTGATTCTCGGCGGTCGCGGCGCGGGCAAGACCCGCGCTGGCGCCGAATGGGTACGCGCCCAGGTCGAAGGCGCCGGCCCGCGCGATCCCGGCTGCGCCGCCCGGGTGGCGCTGGTCGGCGAAACCATGGACCAGGTGCGCGAGGTGATGGTGTTCGGCGACAGCGGCCTGCTCGCCTGTGCGCCGCCCGACCGTCGGCCGGTCTGGGAGGCAACGCGGCGCCGGCTGGTCTGGCCCAACGGGGCGGTGGCGCAGGCATTTTCGGCGCATGAGCCGGAAGCGCTCCGCGGCCCGCAGTTCGATGCCGCCTGGGTCGACGAACTGGCCAAGTGGAAGAAGGCGAAGGAGAGCTGGGACATGCTCCAGTTCGGCCTGCGCCTCGGCGACCACCCGCGCCAGGTGGTGACGACCACGCCGCGCAACGTTGCGATCCTCAAGCGGATCCTGTCCACTCCCTCGACGGTCACGACCCATGCGGCCACCGAGGCGAACCGGGCCTACCTCGCGAAATCCTTCCTCGAGGAGGTGGAGGCGCGCTACGGCGGCACCCGGCTCGGGCGCCAGGAGCTCGACGGCGTGCTGGTCGAAGACGTCGACGGCGCGCTCTGGACCTCGGCGCAGCTCGAGGAGTTGCGCTGCGACACGCCGCCGGACTTCGACCGGGTGGTTGTCGCCGTCGACCCGCCGGTCACCGGCCACAAGGGCTCCGATGAATGCGGCATTGTCGTCGTCGGCGTGGTCGCCTCCGGGGCGCCGCGCGACTGGCAGGCCGTTGTGCTGGAAGACGCGAGCGTGACGGCCGCGAAACCGACGGTCTGGGCCGAGGCCGCGGTGGCGGCCTTCGAGCGCCACGGTGCCGGGCGGCTGGTGGCGGAGGTCAACCAGGGCGGCGATCTCGTCGGCGAGATGATCCGGCAGATCGACCCGATGGTGCCGTTCCGCGGTGTCCATGCGAGCCGCGGCAAGGTGGCACGGGCCGAGCCTGTGGCCGCGCTCTACGAACAGGGGCGGGTGAGGCACATGCGCGGGCTCGCCGAGCTCGAAGACCAGATGTGCAAGATGACGGCGCATGGATTCGAAGGGCAGGGCAGCCCCGACCGGGTCGATGCGCTGGTCTGGGCGATCCATGAACTGATGATCGGACCGGCGAAGAAACCCGGCCGGCCGCGGATGCGTACGCTGGGTTAAACGCTTCTTTAACCCTTGGTGGGAAAGTGCCTCTCGTCGAAAGGCGGGCCTGACCTGCCAGGGGCATCCCCGGAACGACAACGAATTTCTCAACAGCGCCCGGGGCGACCTTCCTGGGCGGACGGGTGGGGTCTGCCCGAGGCGGCCCCGGCAACAGACGAACAGACGAGGAGCGAGACGGCATGGCGGTGTTCGATATGTTCAAGCGCGGGACGGAAGCGGCGCCGGAGGAGAAAGCCTCCGCCACCGGTCCGGTGATCGCCTATTCCGGCTCGGGACGGGTGGCCTGGAGCCCGCGCGACACCGCGAGCCTGATCCGCACCGGTTTCGCCGGCAATCCGGTGGGCTTCCGCGCGGTCAAGCTGATCGCCGAAGCCGCCGCCGCGCTGCCGATCCTGCTGCAGGACAAGACGACCCGCTACGAGACCCACCCGGTGCTCGACCTCATCACCCGGCCGAACCCGCTGCAGGGCCGCGCCGAGCTGTTCGAGGCCCTGTTCGGCCAGATCCTGCTGACCGGCGACGGCTATGTCGAAGCGGTGGGTGGCGAAACCGGGGTGCCGCTGGAACTGCACGTGCTGCGCTCCGACCGGATGAGCCTGGTGCCCGGCGCCGACGGCTGGCCGGTCGCCTATGACTACACGGTCGGCGCCAAGAAACACCGCTTCAACGTCGCCGACGGGATCTCGCCGATCTGCCACATCAAGAGCTTCCACCCGCTCGACGACCACTACGGGCTGTCGCCGCTGCAGGCGACCGCCCAGGCGCTCGACGTCCACAACTCGGCCTCGGCCTGGTCGAAGGCGCTGCTCGACAACGCCGCGCGGCCTCGGGCGCCATCGTCTACAAGGGCGGCGACGGCGAGGGGACGCTGAGCGCGGACCAGTACGACCGGCTGCTCGCCGAGATGGAGGCCTACCACGTCGGCGTGCGCAACGCCGGGCGGCCGATGCTGCTCGAAGGCGGGCTCGACTGGAAACCGATGGGGCTGAGCCCGTCGGACATGGAATTCCAGGAAACCAAGGCAGCCGCCTCGCGCGAGATCGCCACCGCCTTCGGCGTGCCGCCGATGCTGCTCGGGATTCTCGGCGATGCGACCTACGCGAATTACCAGGAGGCCAACCGCGCCTTCTACCGGCTCACCGTGCTGCCGCTGGTCTCGAAAGTCGTGGCCTCGGTCGGCCACTGGCTGTCCGGGTTCACCGGCGAACCGGTCACGCTCAAGCCCGACCTCGACCAGGTTCCGGCGCTCTCGGCCGAGCGCGACCAGCAATGGGCGCGGGTGTCCGCCGCCGACTTCCTCACTGCGGACGAAAAGCGCGCGATCCTCGGGCTGCCGAAGCTGACCGACGAATAGGTGTGGGCTCGTCCGGGCTCCGGTCCGTCCTCGCCAACCGACGCGGCGCGCACCGCTGTGCGTGCAGAGCGAAGCTGAAGACAAGGAGAAATCATGAAGGATTTCAGCGATATGGGGCTCGAAGTGAAATTCGTCTCCCTGGGCAGTACCGAAGCCGTCGAAGGCGGCCTCAGGGTCGAGGGCTACGCCAGCTACTTCGGCGAACTCGACCGCGGTGGCGACGTCGTGGTGAAGGGCGCCTACGGTAAGAGCCTCGACGCGCTCCTCAAGAAGGGCGGTCAGGTCAAGATGCTCTGGCAGCACGATCCGACCCAACCCATTGGAATCTGGGACGAAGTGCGCGAGGACGACCGCGGCCTCTACGTCAAGGGCCGGATCCTCGACGAGGTGGCCCGCGGCCGCGAAGCGGCAGCGCTGATCGCCGCCGGCGCCATCGACGGGCTGTCGATCGGCTACCGCACGGTCAAGGCCACCAAGGATGACAAGGGCCGCAGGCTCTTGAACGAGCTGGAGCTGTGGGAAGTGTCGCTTGTCACTTTCCCGATGCTGCCCAGTGCGCGGGTGGGTTCGAAGGGCGAAACGCCGGACGAATCCGACATTCTGCGCGACCTGGCGGAGGTCTTCGAAGACGCCCGCCGCATGCTGGCCCCGGGCAACTGAGCCAGCGATCTGAACCCCCAAGAGGTACATTCCATGAGCAACAAAGAGACCAAGGCTCAGGGTCCGTCCGGCGCGGCCGGGCTGTCTCCGGCCGCGGAGGTGAAGACCGCCATGGCTGGTTTACTGAGTGATATCAAATCGCTTCACGACGAAATTAACTCCAGGCTTCAACAACAGGAAGAGCGACTGACCATGCTGGATCGGAAATCCCTCACCACCTCGCGCCCGGCGCTGGCCGCCGCCGCGGACCATGAAGCGCCGCATCAGAAGGCTTTCGAGGCCTATGTGCGCACCGGCGATGACGACGGGTTGCGCGGCCTCGAACTGCAGGGCAAGGCGCTGAACACCGCCGTCGCCGGCGATGGCGGCTACCTGGTCGACCCGGTCACCGCCGACAACATCGCCAGCGTCCTCGCCTCGACCGCCTCGATCCGCGCGATCGCCAACGTCGTCCATGTCGAGGCCACCTCCTACGACGTGCTGATCGACCACGGCGACGTCGGCTCCGGCTGGGCCACCGAGACCGGGTCGGTCACCGAGACCGGGACCCCGACCATCGAGCGGATCGCGATCCAGCTGCACGAGCTCTCGGCGCTGCCGAAAGCCTCGCAGCGGCTGCTGGACGACTCGGCCTTCGACATCGAGGCCTGGCTGGCCGGCCGGATCGCCGACAAGTTCGCCCGCGCCGAGGCCGATGCCTTCATCAACGGCGACGGCGTCGACAAGCCCACCGGCTTCCTCACCCATCCCAACGTCGCCAACGACAGCTGGGCCTGGGGCGCGCTCGGCTATGTTGCCACCGGCACGTCGGGCGATTTCGACGCGACCAACCCGGCCGACGCCATCGTCGACCTCGTCTACTCGCTCGACGCCGAATACCGCTCGGGCGCGACCTTCGTGATGAACTCGAAGACCGCCGGGACCGTGCGCAAGATGAAGGACCTCGACGGCCGCTTCCTGTGGTCGGACGGCCTGGCCGCCGGCGAGCCGGCGCGCCTCATGGGCTACCCGGTGCTGATCGCCGAGGATATGCCCGACCTCGCCGCGGACGCGACCCCGATCGCGTTTGGCAACTTCGCCGCCGGCTACACCGTGGCCGAGCGCCCGGACACGCGCATCCTGCGCGACCCGTTCTCGGCCAAGCCGCACGTGCTGTTCTACGCCACCAAGCGCGTGGGCGGCGACGTCTCGGACTTTGCCGCGATCAAGCTCCTGAAGCTCTCGGTCTCCTGAGAGTGACCTTCCGCGCCCGCCCGAGGACGGGTGGGCGCGGGACATGTGGGCGCGTGCCGCGAGATACCGACGTTGTCTAGCTGCTCCCCCTCCGTCCGAGCAACGCGGAGGCACGCGCCCACTCTTCGACGTGATGCGAGGGGCCCGAATTTCGGAGATGATCCATGATGCTAGTCGAGCAGACCACGGTGCCCACGGCGGCGCTCCCGGTCGCCCAATTCAAGGACCACCTGCGGCTCGGCACCGGATTCGCCGACGACGGGGTGCAGGACGAGGTGCTGGAAGCTTACCTGCGGGCCGCGATCGCCGCGATCGAGGCGCGCACCTCCAAGGCTTTGCTGACCCGGTCGTTCAGCTGGACGCTCACCGCCTGGCGCGACCTGGCCGCCCAGGTGTTGCCGCTCGCCCCGGTGAGCGCGATCACCGGGCTGTCGATCTTCGACCGCCTCGGCGTGGAAGAGGTCGTCGACAGCGCCGCCTTCGCGCTCGAGCAGGATCTGCACCGGCCGCGCCTGGTGTCCACCGGCTACACCCTGCCGGTGATCCCGGTGGGCGGCCGCGCGGTGATCGGGTTCGACGCGGGCTTCGGCCCGGACTGGACCGACGTGCCGGCCGACCTCGCCCAGGCGGTGAAGCTGCTGGCGGCCCTCTATTACGAGGACCGCGGCACTTTTGGCGGCGAGACGGCGATGCCGGCGAGCGTCGTCAGCCTGGTCGCGCGCTACCGCCCGGTCCGGCTGTTCGGAGGTGGCGCGCTGTGACCCCGATCTATCCCACGCTTTCGCGCCGTCTGGTGCTCGAGACGCCTGAGCAGGCGGCCGACGGTGCCGGTGGCTACACCACCAACTGGGTCGCACTCGGCGAACTCTGGGCCGAGGTCCAGCGCGCGACCGGTCGCGACAAGGCGAGCGAGTTCGCCTCGGTCACTTCGGCGCAGTACCGGATCACCGTCCGGGCCGCTCCCGTCGGCCAGCCGTCGCGCCCGCGCGCCGAGCAGCGGTTCCGCGAGGGCACGCGGGTGTTCCTGATCCGCGCCGTCGCCGAGGCCGATTTCGGCAACCGCTACCTGACCTGCTTCGCCGAAGAGGAGGTGAGCCAATGACCTACGCCATTGCCGCCGCGCTCCAGAAAGCCGTCTTCGAACGGCTTCAGGCCGATGCCACCATCACCGGTCTGGTCGGCTCCGCGATCTACGACGCGATCCCGCCCGGGCTCGTCGGCGGCACCTATGTGAGCCTCGGCCCCGAGGACGTCCGCGACGCTTCCGATGATACCGGTTACGGCGCCTGGCACGAGTTCACCGTCAGCGTCGTGACCGACGAGGCCGGGTTCTCGGGCGCGAAACGGGTGGCGACGGCGGTCTCCGACGCGCTGGTCGATGCCGCGCTCACCCTCGACCGCGGTCATCTCGTCGCGCTCAATTTCTACCGCGCCCGGGCGCGGCGGGTGCAGGACGCGGATGTGCGCCGGATCGACCTCAGGTTCCGCGCCCGCGTCGACGACGCATAGCCTCCCGGCGTCGAGGACGCCTGACCCCCAACCGCTCACCGTCGAGGACAGCTGAGCCAGAACCCAACCCATCCCGGATCATCCACGGATCACACACGGAGTTTTCGTCATGGTCGCCCAGAACGGCAAGGATCTTCTCATCAAGCTCGACATGGACAATTCGGGCAATTTCGAAACCATCGCGGGGCCGCGCGCCACGCGGATCAGCTTCAACGCCGAAAGCGTCGACGCCACCTGCCTGAACAGTACCGGCGGCTGGCGCGAGTTGCTCGGCGGGGCCGGCGTCAAGTCGGCGTCGCTCTCGGGTTCGGGGATCTTCAAGGACCAGACCACCGACGAGCGCGCCCGGCAGATCTTCTTCGACAGCGAAGTGCCCGACTTCCAGATCATCATTCCGGATTTCGGCACCATCGAGGGGCCGTTCATGATCACTTCGATCGAATATGCCGGCACCTACAACGGCGAGGCCAATTACGAGATGTCGATGGCCTCGGCCGGCGTGCTCACCTTCACGGCGCTCTGAGCCATGACCGAGGCTTGGGCAAATCCCTGGGCGGGCGAGGTGGCGTTGACCCTCGATGGCGAACGCCGCGTGCTCAAGCTGACGCTGGGGGCGCTCGCCGAGCTCGAAGAGAACCTGGCGGAGCCCTCGCTGGTGGACCTCGTGGAACGGTTCGAACAGGGCCGTTTCTCCACCCGCGACGTGCTCGCGCTGATTGTCGCGGGGTTGCGCGGCGGCGGCTGGCGCGGCTCTTCGCTCGACCTCGTCTCGGCGGAGATCGCCGGCGGCCCGGTCGAGGCGGCGCGGGTGGCGGGGCAGTTGCTGTTGCGCGCCTTTGCGTTGCCGGGCGACGGCGCAGGGACCGGAAACGGGGTGGCGCGGTGAGGTTCGACTGGCCCGCGCTGATGCGGCTGGGCCTGAACGGGTTGCGGCTCACCCCCGACCGGTTCTGGGCGCTCACGCCCGCCGAACTGATGGTGATGCTGGGCAAGGACGGCGCCGTGGCGCCGCTTGGACGGCAGCGGCTCGAAGAGCTGGCGCGGGCATTCCCCGATGCCCCGCGTACCGACCCGGCGCCGCCTTCGCCCGACCATCCAACAAGGAGTGACGGAGAATGATCGATTTCGATGGCATTGACGGGTTCGACGACCAGGTCTCGGCCCTGGAAAACAGCCTGCAGGACGCCACCGCCTTTACCCGGGCGTTCACCGGCGAGCTCACCCGCATGGGCGCGACCGTCGACACGCTCGGGACCGACGTTTCGGCGCTGTCGAGCGGCTTCAGCCGCGGGATCAAGGGCGCGATAGACGGGCTTGTCGATGGCTCCTCGACGCTGGGCGACGCCCTGCGAGGCCTGCGCCAGTCGATGCTCGACACGGTCTACAACGCCGCCGTCACCCCGGTGACCAACCATGTCGGCGGGCTCCTGTCCGAGGCGGTCGGCGGGCTGCTCAACGCCTTCCTGCCGATGGCCGATGGCGGCGCCTTCAGCCAGGGCAGGGTGATGCCCTTCGCCAATGGCGGTGTCGTCTCCGGCGCCACCCCCTTCCCGATGCGGGGCGGCACCGGGCTGATGGGCGAGGCGGGGCCCGAGGCGATCATGCCACTCACCCGTGGCGCCGACGGTCGGCTCGGGGTCCAGGCCCAGGGCGGCGCCCGCCCGGTCAACGTGACGATGAACGTCACCACCCCCGACGTCGCCGGCTTCGAACGCTCCCGCGGCCAGATCGCGGCGCAGGTAAGCCGCGCCATCGCCAGCGGCAAACGCTACAGCTGAGGAGGCAGAAAAGATGTCTTTCCACGAAGTCCGGTTCCCGGCCGGCCTGAGCTACGGCGCCGTCGGCGGCCCGATGCGGCGCACCGAGGTGGTCACGCTCGCCAACGGCCACGAGGAGCGCAACACCCCCTGGGCGCATTCCCGGCGCCACTACGATGCCGGCGTGGCGATGTCCTCGCTCGACGACCTCGAGACCGTGATCGCCTTTTTCGAGGCCCGCCGCGGCCAGCTCCACGGGTTTCGCTGGAAGGACTGGGCCGACTGGAAGTCCTGCTCGCCCTCGGCCGATGTCGCGGCGACCGACCAGCCGCTCGGCCTCGGCGACGGCAGTGAAACCGTGTTCCAGCTCACCAAGACCTACAGCTCGGGCGGATCGAGCTATGCGCGCCCGATCCGCAAGCCGGTGGCCGGCACGGTGCTGGTGGCCGCGAACGGCGCGCCGCGGACCGAAGGCGTCGACTACACGCTCGACAACACCACCGGCCTTGTCACCTTTCTGACCGCGCCGGGCAACGGGGTCGCGATCACCGCGGGCTTCGAATTCGACGTCGCCGTGCGCTTCGGCACCGACCAGATCCAGGCCTCGGTCGCGACCTTCCAGGCCGGCGACGTGCCGAGCGTGCCGGTGGTGGAGCTGCGGGTCTGATGGCGCTTTCGGCTTCTTTCGCAACCCACCTCGCCACCGGCACCACCACGGTTGCGCGCTGCTGGGCGCTGACCCGGGGCGACGGGCAGGTGATGGGCTTCACCGACCACGACGAAGACATTGCCTTCGCGGGCGTCACCTTCCGCGCAGAGACCGGCCTCACCGCGACCGCGCTGCAACAGACCACCGGCCTCGCGCTCGACAACAGCGAGGGGCTCGGAGCGCTCTCGGATCTCGCCGTGACCGAGGCCGACATCGCGGCCGGGCGCTACGACGGCGCCGCGGTCGCGGCCTGGTTGGTCAACTGGGCCGACCCATCCGAGCGGCACCTGCAGTTCCGCGGCCAGATCGGCGAGGTCACCCGCGCCGCGGGCGCCTTTCGCGCCGAGCTCGCCGGGCTCTCGGAGATGCTCAACACGCCGCAGGGCCGGGTCTACCAGACCCCCTGCACGGCGGTTCTGGGCGACGCGGCCTGCGGGGTCGACCTGAACGACCCGGCGTTTTCCGCGACCGGCACGGTCGACGCCGTCGCGGAACGCAAGCTCATCACCCTCTCGGGGCTCTCGGCCTATGAGGGCGGCTGGTTCCGCCGCGGCCGGCTCACGGTCGAGACCGGCGCCGCCGCATGGCTGAGTGGCGTGGTCAAGGCCGACACCCTCTCGGGCGGGCTCCATATTGTCGAGCTGTGGGAAACCCTGGGCGCCGAGATCGCGCCCGGCGACACGCTGCGGCTCGATGCCGGCTGCAACAAGCGTCGCAGCACCTGTCGCGACAAATTCGCCAACATCCTCAACTTCCGCGGTTTCCCCGACATCCCGGGTGACAACCGGCTGCTCACCGTCCCGCTGCGTACGACGAGCACTGCGGGCGGGTCCGGCGCGAAATGACAGCGGCGGGACCGGGGGCCGAGATCGTCGCCGCTGCCCGCGGTTGGATCGGCACGCCCTACGTCCACCAGGCCTCGTGCAAGGGGGCAGGGGCCGATTGCCTCGGTCTCGTGCGCGGGGTCTGGCGCGAAGTGCTCGGCGCGGAGCCGTTGCCTCTGCCCGCCTATACGCCCGACTGGTCGGAAGCGAGCGGCGAGGAAGCGCTGCTCAGAGGCGCCGGCGCGCTGCTCGACCCGGTGGGGCCGGGCGCCCAACTGCCGGGGGACATGATCGTCTTCCGGATGCGGTCGAGCGCGGTCGCCAAACACCTGGGGCTGCTCGCCGAGACCGGCGGAACGCCCCGGTTCATCCATGCCTACAGCGGACACGGGGTGGTCGAAAGCCCGCTCACGCCGCCTTGGGCGCGCCGCATCGTGGCGTATTTCCGTTTCCCCGCGAGGGGTCGAAGAAAGGGGTTCTGACATGGCGACAATCGTTCTCTCGGCTGCGGGCGCGGCGCTGGGCGCCTCGATCGGCGGCGGCGTGCTCGGCCTGTCCTCGGTGGCGATCGGCCGGGCGCTGGGCGCGATCGCGGGCTCGGCCATCGACCAGAAGCTCATGGGCGACGGCAGCCAGGCGGTCGAGACCGGCCGGGTCGACCGCTTCCGCATCACCAGCGCCTCGGAAGGCACGCCGATCCCGCGGATATGGGGGCGGATGCGGGTCGGCGGCCAGGTGATCTGGGCGTCGCGCATTCGCGAGGCGGCCGAAACCGTCGACGAGGGCGCGGGCGGCGGCGGCCTCGGCAAGGGCGTGCTCACCGGCACCTCCGCCGCCTCCGACACGGTCGAGTACCACTACTACCAGAGCGTCGCGCTGGGCTTGTGCGAAGGCGAGATCGCCCGGGTCGGGCGGGTCTGGATCGACGGCACCGAAGTGGCCATGTCGGACCTCAACATCCGCGTCTACACCGGCTCCGAGACGCAGGCGCCCGATCCCAAGATCGAGGCGGTCGAAGGCGCGGGCAACGTGCCGGCCTACCGCGGTACAGCCTACGTGGTGATCGAGGAGCTCGACCTCACCGCCTACGGCAACCGGATCCCGGTGTTCAATTTCGAGGTCATCCGGCCGGAACAGCCCGACCAGTCGAGCGAAGTCGCGCGGGGGACGAAGGCCGTGGCCCTGATCCCCGGCACCGGGGAATACGCGCTCGCCACCACCACGGTGCATGCGGGCGATCTGCCGGGTCAGAAGGTGCCGCAGAACGAACATACCCCCTTCGGGATGACCGATTTCGCGGTCTCGCTCGACATGCTCGAGGGCGAGCTGCCCAACCTCGAGGCGGTGTCGCTGGTGGTCTCCTGGTTCGGCGACGACCTGAGCTGTGCCGCCTGCGAGATCGCCCCTAAGGTCGAGAAAAACGACGGCGACGGCCACGAAATGCCCTGGACCGTTTCGGGGCTCACCCGCGCCGGCGCCGGGCTCGTGCCCTTCGACGCCGACAGCCGCCCGGTCTACGGCGGCACGCCCACCGACCAGTCGGTGATCGAGGCGATCCGCGCCATCGGCGATGCCGGCAAGGCGGTGACCTTCTACCCCTTCGTGCTGATGACCCAGATGGCGGGCAACGGGCTCACCGACCCCTGGACCGGCGTGGCCGGGCAGCCGGTGCTGCCGTGGCGCGGCCGGATCACCACCTCGCTCGCCCCGGGCGTCGCCGGCTCGCCCGACGGCACCGCGGCCGCTTCGGCCGAGGTCGCGAGCTTCTTCGGCACCGCCCAGCCCAGCGACTTCGCGTTCAACGGCGAGACGGTGAGCTATTCCGGCCCAACTGAATGGTCCTACCGCCGCTTCATCCTGCACTACGCCTGGCTGTGCAAGGCCGCGGGCGGGGTCGAAGCCTTCCTGATCGGTTCCGAACTGCGCGGCCTCACCCAGATCCGCGGCGCCGCCGACAGCTTTCCGGTGGTCGCCCAACTGGTCCAGCTCGCCGCCGACGTGCGCGCGATCCTCGGCGCCGGGGTGAAGATCTCCTATGCAGCCGACTGGTCGGAGTATTTCGGCTACCACCCCGCCGACGGCTCCGGCGACGTGTTCTTCCACCTCGACCCGCTCTGGGCCGACGCCAATATCGACTTCATCGGCATCGACAACTACATGCCGCTCTCCGACTGGCGCGACGGCGACGACCATCTCGATGCCGGCTACGGCTCGATCTACAACCTCGACTACCTGCGCGCCAATGTGCTCGGCGGCGAGGGCTACGACTGGTTCTACGCCTCGCCGGCCGACCGCGATGCCCAGATCCGCACGCCGATCACCGACGGCGCCTATGGCGAACCCTGGGTCTTCCGCTACAAGGACCTGCCGAACTGGTGGGCGTCGCTGCACCACGACCGGCCCGGCGGCGTGCGGTCGGCGAGCCCCACCGCCTGGATGCCGGGCGCAAAACCGATCCACTTCACCGAGATCGGCTGCGCCGCCATCGACCGCGGCACCAACCAGCCCAACAAGTTCCTCGATCCCAAAAGCTCGGAATCGTCCAGGCCCTATTACTCTTCCGGCAAACGCGACGATTTCATCCAGATGCAATATCTGCGGGCCCTCAACGGTTTCTGGGCGGAACCGGGCAACAACCCCTCCTCGGGCGGTACGCAGATGCTCGATATGTCGCGGGCCCATGTCTGGGCCTGGGACGCGCGGCCCTTCCCCTGGTTCCCGGCCAAGACCGCGCTCTGGTCGGACGGCGACAACTACAATGCCGGCCACTGGCTCAACGGCCGGGCGACCAACCTGTCGCTCGCCGCGGTGGTCGAGGAGATCTGCGCCGAGGCGGGCGTCGCGCCGGTCGACACCAGCGCGCTCTACGGGCTCCTGCGCGGTTATGGCGTCAGCGACGTCGCGAGCGCCCGCAGCGCGCTGCAGCCCTTGATGCTGGCCTATGGCTTCGACGCCGCCGAGCGCGAGGGGGAACTGGCGTTCTTCACCCGCACCGGCCGCACCGACCATGTGCTCGACACTGCGAACCTCGCGGTCTCGGCGGAGCTCGACGGCGATCTCGAACTCATCCGCGCGCCCGAGGCCGAGGTGTCGGGCCGGGTGCGGCTCACCTTCGTCGAAGCCAACGGCGAATACGAGACCCGATCGACCGAGGCGGTGCATCCCGACGAGGCCACCCGCAGCGTCTCGACGAGCGAAGTGCCGCTGGTGCTGACCAGGAACGAGGGCCGCGCCATCGTCGAGCGCTGGCTGGCAGAGGCCCGAGTCGCCCGCGACGCCGCCCGCTTCGCGCTGCCGCCCTCGGCGACCGGCGTGCGCGCGGGCGACGTCGTCGCGCTCGACCTGCCGGGCGGTGCGGCGACCTTCCGGGTCGACCACATGGAACGGGCCGATGTCGCGCTCGTCCGTGCGCTCCGCGTGGAGCCGGGGCTCTACGAAGCCCCCGAGATGCCCGAAACGGACGACGAGGTGGTGGACTACACCCCACCGGTGCCGGTCCTGCCGACCTTCATGGACCTGCCGCTGCTCACCGGCGAGGAGGTGCCCCACGCGCCGCACCTCGCCGTCACCGCCGATCCCTGGCCCGGTACCGTCGCGGTCTACCGCGCGCCCGAGGACAACGGTTACGCGCTGAGCGCCTATGTCGCGGCCGCGGCCCGGGTGGGCGTGACCGAGACCGCGCTGGGCGCGGCCCGGGCCGGGCTCGTCGACCGCGGCCCGGCGCTCCGGGTGCGGATGCTGTCGGGCACGCTCGCCTCGGCCTCGCTCGACCGGGTGCTGAACGGCGCCAACCTCGCCGCCATCGGTGATGGCACCACCGAGGCCTGGGAGATCATCCAGTTCACCGACGCGACGCTCGTCGGCGAGAATACCTGGGAGATCGCCGGTCGGCTGCGCGGACAGGCGGGCACCGATGCCACCGCGCCTGCGAGCTGGCCCGCGGGCTCGATGCTGGTGATGCTCGACGGCGCGGTGCCGCAGCTCAAACTGCCGAGCTCGGCCCGCGGGCTCGAGCGGCACTACCGGATCGGCCCGGCGGTCCGCTCGCTCGACGACGCGACCTATGTCCACGAGGTCCATGCCTTCGACGGCATCGGGCTGAGGCCCTTTGCGCCGGTGCATCTCGACGCGCGCTGGAGCGGCGGCGACCTCGCGGTGAGCTGGATCCGCCGCACCCGTATCGACGGCGACAGCTGGCAATCGGTCGAGGTGCCGCTCGGCGAGGACGGCGAGAGCTACATTGTCCGCGTGCTCGACGGCCCCACCGTCCTGCGCGAGGCCACCGTGACCGGCCCCGCCTGGACCTACACCGCGGCGATGCAGACGGCCGACGGGGCCACGGCGCCGTTCACGCTCGCGGTCGCGCAAAGCTCGGCGAGCTTCGGCGCCGGTCCCTTCCGTACGCGCGACGTGGCCTGAGGCCGCCGTGCGCCGGGTGCTCCATGGCGACGTGCGGGCGGCTGCCCGCGCGCTGCTCGCGGTCGCGCCTGAAGCGCGCGACGGCTTGCTCCTGCGGCTCTTCGCCGAGGCGGAGGCGGCCGATGCCCACCGCCTGGCGACCGGCCGGGCGCATCCGCTGTTCGGCACCGGCAGCCTGATGTCGGCCGCCCTCGGCCACCGGGTCGCGCGCGAACCCTATCTCGACGACCCCGCCTATGCCGACTGCATGGCGCGGGTTTTCGACGCGCTGGTGGCGCGGGCGGGGCAGGGCGGGGCATAACGGCGCGCGGTCGAATTTTGAGTATTTGACCCAAGGAAAAGGGGCCACGACGGCACGCCCTGAGAGCCGGGCGCCGGGATCACCCGGAGGTGCAGCCGATACAGGTCGGCACCGTCGGGTCGAGATCGAGCCGGGCAGGCGCGATCGCTTCGCCGCAGTCCGTACAATGGCCGAAGTCGCCGTCGTCCATCCGGGCAAACGCCGCCGCAATCCGGGCTCTGCGCGCGGCCCGCCGCGCCGCGGTCGCCTTCGCCTGGCCCTGCAAAGCATCCATCCTGCTGAGACGTCCGACCGCACTCTGGTCGAGCGCGACGGTCTTCTGGCCGGCGGCACCGAGCGCGTCTTCGGCCGCCAGCGCCTCCAGTTCGGCTTCCAGGCGCGCGCGGAAGCCCGCAACCGCTCCTTCATCCATTTCGCCCTCACGGGTTTGCGTTTGGCGTTCCGACCCTATCTGTCGTAAGACACAGGTTCAACGAAAGGAGCCCCGGCGATGCTCGAGACCCGCATGAAGCCGATCACCATCGACCCGGTCTGGGATCGGATCAGCGCCGAAGCAGAAGACGCGGTGGCGCGTGAACCGCTGATGGGCGGGCTCATCCATTCCTGCGTGCTGCACCACAAGTCGCTCGACAAGGCCCTGTCCTACCGGGTCTCGGCGAAGCTCAGCTCCAACGAGATGTCGATGCTGGTGCTGCGCGAAGTCGCCGACGAAGCCTATGCCATGGCGCCCGAGCTGGTCGACGCGGCGCGGGCCGATCTCATGGCCGTGCTCGAACGCGATCCGGCGACGCACCAGCTCCTGCAGCCGATCCTCTATTTCAAGGGGTTCCAGGCGATGCAGGCCTACCGGGTCTCGCACTGGCTCTGGCGCCATGGCCGCAAGGACCTGGCCTTCTTCTTCCAGATGCGGTCGTCCGAGGTCTACGGCATCGACATCCATCCCGGCGCCAGGATCGGCAAGGGGATCATGATCGACCACGCCCATTCGATCGTCATCGGCGAGACCGCCGTGGTCGGCGACAACGTCTCGATGCTGCACTCCGTCACGCTTGGCGGTACCGGCAAGGAAGACGGCGACCGCCATCCTAAGATCGGCAACGAAGTGCTGATCGGCGCGGGAGCCAAGGTGCTCGGCAATATCGAGATCGGTTGCTGCTCGCGGATCGCCGCGGGCTCGGTCGTGCTCGAAGACGTGCCGCCCGCCACCACCGTTGCCGGGGTGCCGGCCAAGGTCGTGGGCAGCGCCGGCTGCGCGCATCCCTCGGCGGAGATGAACCAGACCCTCGGCGAGCAACTTACCCCGCGCAAAAAGCGGTAGGGCGCGCGCAGGACCGACGGGGCGGGCGGGCTGCTCACGCGCCTCCGCCCGCGTGCAACTGCGACCGCGCGACTCGGGCAGGCGGCGACGGGATCCGGCGATCTGGCGCGCAATTGGCACCAGTACGTTTCCATTTTGGGGACAATTCCGGAACATCCCTGAGATTGTAGGCGGTTATATGCCGATCTGCCGCAATGTTGACGCGTGTCATTTTGTTTTCCCCTGATTTCCGCCAACGTCGCGCCACGAACGAAACAAGGAGAACACCTCCATGCTGCGTATGTGGTTTGCTACTGTCGCCGGTTTTTCAGCGATTTTCCTGGTTGCCATCGCGGTCATCTGATCGCGCAGTACATCGTTTTACGGGCGGGCGTGCGAGGGACAGTGCCCGCCCGAAACATGTCCGGCGCCGCCCCAAAACGGGCCCGCGACCGACATCGGACCAGGACAGCGCAGCCACCCCCTGCGCGGATATGTCTCCCCCGATTCCCGCCAGATCTTTGGCATGAAGGGGTCCTGTGCATTCATTCCAACCGGGAGAGTTCCATGAAATCCATCCTGATGACGGCCGCGGTCTGCGGCCTTGCTGTCGCGTCGCCGGTTCTGGCCGAGGACGACATTGAAGCGCTCAAGGCCGAGGCCGGCGAGATCGTCAAATCCTTCTCGCAGGAACTGCAGGGCGCGCTGCTCACCGCGATGAAGGACGGCGGGCCGGTCAACGCGATCAACGTCTGCAACGAGAAAGCCCCGGCCATTGCCGCCGCAGCCGAGGCGGGCTCGGGCTGGTCGGTCGCCCGGTCGTCGCACAAGCTGCGCAACCCCGACAACGCGCCCGACGCCTACACCGCCGCGGTGATCGCCGATTTCGTCGCCCGCGAAGAGGCTGGCGAAACGCCCAAGTCGTTCACCCAGGCCGAGATCGTCGAGGAGGACGGCCAGAAGGTGTTCCGCTTCGTCAAGGCGATCCCGACCGCGCAGCCCTGTCTCAACTGCCATGGCGGCGACGACGTGACACCCGAAGTCGTTGCGAAACTCGCGGAGCTCTATCCGGACGATACCGCCCGCGGCTTCGGCGTCGACCAGATGCGCGGCGTCTTCACGCTGTCGAAGGTCATCTCCGAGTAGGGTGGGACATTTTGCGGGCCCGGGCATCGTGCCCGGGCCCGCAATGCATCCACGGATCGCGGACGCTGGTGGCCGGTCGGGCCCCCAACCGCGGGGGCACATCCGGCTGTCGCCGGGACCGGTGAAGTCCCGTCCCTCGCGGCGCACTGATCGGTGGCATGTGCAGGGGAACACTGCGGCAGGCGCCCGCGAACCCTTCAGCCAACAGGGATTTTCCCGCACGGACCTTGACCGAGGTCAATTCCGCCGCAAGCGGGCCATTTCTTTCCGGGGGCCGCCGGACCGGTGCACAAAGCGCGGACTCCTGCCCAAAACGAAGGCGCCCCGGATCGTCCGGGGCGCCCTGTTTTTAAGCCTTCTTTCGGGGGCGCCAGTGCTCCCGCGCGCGGCTAGGCCAGCATCATCATCGGCGATTCGAGATTGGCCTTGATCGCGTCCAGCACCTGCGCCCCGAGCGCGCCGTCGATCACCCGGTGGTCGACGCTGAGCGTCACGCTCATCACCGTCGCCACGCCGAGCTCGCCGTCGTCCTTCACCACCGGTTTCTTCACCCCGGCGCCGACCGCGAGGATCGCGCCGTGCGGCGGGTTGATGATCGCGTCGAAATTGTCGACCCCGTACATCCCGAGGTTGGACACGGTGAAACTGCCGCCGACATATTCATGCGGGGCGAGCTTGCGTTCGCGGGCGCGCCCGGCCAGGTCGACCATCGCCGCCGAGATCGCCGACAGGGTCTTCGCATCGGCATCCTTGATCACCGGCGTGATCAGCCCGCCGTCGATCGCCACCGCGACGGCGATGTCCGAGGCCTGGAACTTCAGGATCCGGTCGCCCGCCCAGACCGCATTGGCATCGGCCACCTGCTGCAGCGCGACGGCACAGGCCTTGATGACGAAATCGTTGACCGAGATCTTCACCCCGCGGTCGGCAAGCTGCTTGTTGAGCTGTCCGCGGAAGGCGAGCAGCGCATCGAGCTGGATGTCGCGGCGCAGGTAGAAATGCGGCACCGTCTGCTTGGCTTCGGTGAGGCGCTTGGCGACGGTCTTGCGCATGTTGTCGAGCGCGACCTCCTCGAAGGCGCGGCCCTCGTACATCCTGAGTACCTGCGCGGCATCGGGGCCGGTAGGTGCGCTCGCGGCGGCCGGGGCGGCGGCGGGCTTTGCCGCTTCCGCCGCCGGGGCAGGGGCGGCGGCCGCGGGCTTCGCGGTCTCGACATCCGCCTTCACGATCCGCCCGTGCGGGCCCGAGCCCTTCACCTGCGCGAGGTCGAGCCCCTTCTCGGCCGCGATCCTTCGGGCGAGCGGCGAGGCGAAAATGCGGGTGCCGTCGGCGCCCTTGGGCGCGGCGGGTGCCGGCGCAGCGGCGGCAGAGGCGGGGGCTTCGGCGGGTTTCTCGGCCGCCGGCGCCGAAGAGGCCGCGGCCGGCGCAGAGGCGGCCGCGTCGATGTCGCCGGCGGTTTCGCCCTCTTCGAGCAGGACGGCGATCGGCGCGTTGACCTTGACCCCCTCGGTGCCGTCGGCGACGAGGATCTTGCCGATCACCCCTTCGTCGACCGCTTCGAACTCCATCGTCGCCTTGTCGGTCTCGATCTCGGCGAGCACGTCGCCCGAGGCGACACTGTCGCCCTCCTTCACCAGCCACTTGGCGAGCGTGCCCTCTTCCATCGTCGGGCTGAGCGCGGGCATCAGGATTTGAATGGCCATGATCTTGTCCCCTCAATACTGGAAGGTGTTGTTGGTGGAGGCGGCTTGTTCTTCCATTTGAACGCACCCTTCTAGCATCGAATACGAGCCACCCCCGGCAAACGTTGCGACTTGATCGCAATAGCTGCGCAGCGTGGCCCCGAGCCCATCCCATCGCGGTTTCAGATCGTTGTAGGCGGCTTGCTCCATTTCAAAGCAGCCATCGTACATCAATTCGCTGTATTCACCTCCGAATCCAGCGACTTCCTTGCAGTAGGCTTCGACATCGTATCGGGGCATGTCCGCCAGCGCAGGCGAGCCTAGTAGGGCGGCCAACGGGCCCAAGAGGAGTCTCATTGCGCAGCCTCAGGAATAGGTTACTTGCTTCACCGCCGCGATCACCTCGTCGACGGTGACCAGCGCGTGGCGTTCGAGATTGGCGGCATAGGGCATCGGCACGTCCTTGCCGGTCAAGTTGATGACCGGGGCGTCGAGCCAGTCGAAGGCTTCCTGCATCAGGACCGCCGAGATGTGGTTGCCGATCGAGGCGACCGGCCAGCCCTCTTCGATGGTGACGCAGCGGTTGGTCTTCTGCACCGAGCGGATCACCGTGCCGGTGTCCATCGGCCTGAGCGTGCGCAGGTCGATCACCTCGGCCGAGATGCCGTCTTCGGCGAGCTTGTCCGCCGCCTTCAGCGCGTATTCCATGCCGATCCCGAAGCTCACCAGCGTTACGTCCGAGCCCTCGCGCCAGATCCGCGCCTTGCCGAAGGGGATGGTGAAATCCTCGAGATCGGGCACTTCGAAGCTGTGGCCGTAGAGCAGTTCGTTTTCCAGGAAAACCACCGGGGTCTCGCCGCGGATCGCGGTCTTGAGCAGGCCCTTGGCGTCGGCGGCCGAGTACGGCATCGCCACATGCAGGCCCGGGATCTGGGCATACCAGGCCGCGTAGTCCTGGCTGTGCTGGGCGCCGACCCGGGCCGCGGCCCCGTTGGCACCGCGGAAGACGATCGGCACCGACATCTGGCCGCCCGACATGTAGCGGGTCTTGGCGGCGGTGTTGATGATGTGGTCGATCGCCTGCATCGCGAAGTTGAAGGTCATGAACTCGACGATCGGCCTGAGCCCGCCCATCGCCGCGCCGGTGGCGAGCCCGGTGAAGCCGTGCTCGGTGATCGGGGTGTCGATCACCCGCTTCGCGCCGAACTCGTCGAGCAGACCCCGGCTGACCTTGTAGGCGCCCTGGTACTCGGCCACCTCCTCGCCCATCAGGAACACGCGCTCGTCCTTGCGCATCTCTTCCGCCATCGCGTCGCGCAGCGCCTCGCGCACCGTCATCTGGCGCATCTTGGTGCCTTCGGGGATGTCGGGGGCGACATCGACGACCTCGACCGGGGCGCGCGCGGCGGCAGGGGCGGCCGCTGCCGGCTCGGGGTGGTGCTCGGCGCCCTGTTCATGGGTCAGGTGATGCGCCTGTTCGACATTCGCCGCCGCCGCATCGGCATCTTCGCCGTCCTCGACCAGCACGGCGATCGGGGTGTTCACCTTCACCTCCTGGGTGCCCTCGGCGATCAGCAGCTTGCCGATGATCCCTTCGTCGACCGCTTCGAACTCCATGGTCGCCTTGTCGGTTTCGATCTCGGCGATCACGTCGCCCGCGGCGACCGTGTCGCCTTCCTTCACGAGCCATTTCGCCAGCGTGCCCTCTTCCATCGTCGGGCTGAGCGCGGGCATGAGAATTTCGGTGGCCATTCAGTTGTCTCCCTGGAGGGGTGAAATCAGTCCGACGACGTTGCCTTCGCCGTCTTCGACATAGGCGACGCGGCCGATGCCGGGATAATCGGTGGGCGGCAGCGCCTCGGCGCCGCCATGGGCCAGCGCCCAGGCATAACCGGCGTCGCAATCGGCGACCGGGAAGGTCATCGTGCCGCCGCGGATCGGGCTGCCGGGGGCGGGCACATCGCCCATCCGGCGCATCAGCCCGGCGGTCAGGTCCCCGTCGGTGCCGATCCCGTCGCCGTCAACAAGGTGGTAGCCGACCGCTTCCGCGCCGGGCATTGGCGAAAAGGTCCAGCCGAACAGCCCGCCGTAGAAGGCCTTGGCCCGCTCCACGTCCTCTACGTGTATCTCGAAATGCGCCATCGCCGCCTCACGCGTAGATGTCGGTCCAGAGCTCTTCGAGCGCCGGCTCCGGGCTTTCGCGGGCGAAATCGGCAGCCTCGTTGACGATGCCCTTGATCTCCTTGTCGACCGCCTTGAGCTCGTCCTCGCTCGCGTGCTTGCCCTGGAGCAGGAGTTCCCGCACATGCTCGATTGCGTCCTGGGTCTCGCGCACCTTCTGCACCTCCTCGCGGGTGCGGTACTTGGCCGGGTCCGACATAGAGTGGCCGCGGTAGCGGTAGGTCTTCATCTCGAGGATGTAGGGGCCCTTGCCGTCGCGGCAGTGCTTGACCGCGCGCTCGCCGGCTTCCTTGACCGCCAGCACGTCCATCCCGTCGACCGCCTCGCCGGGAATGTCGAAGGCGGCGCCGCGGGTGTAGAATTCCGGCGTCGACGAGGACCGTTTCACCGCCGTGCCCATGGCGTATTGGTTGTTCTCGATCACGTAGATCACCGGCAGCTTCCACAGCGAGGCCATGTTGAAGGCCTCGTAGACCTGGCCCTGGTTGACCGCGCCGTCGCCGAAATAGGTGAAGGTCACCCGGCCGTTCTCGTTGTACTTGTCGGCGAAGGCGAGGCCGGTGCCGATCGGCACCTGCGCGGCGACGATGCCGTGGCCGCCGTAGAAATGTTTCTCGACCGAGAACATGTGCATCGAGCCGCCCTTGCCCTTGGAGTAGCCGCCCTCGCGGCCGGTGAGCTCGGCCATCACCCCCTTGGGGTCCATGCCGGCGGCCAGCATGTGGCCATGGTCGCGGTAGGAGGTGATCCGCTTGTCGCCCTCTTCCGCGGCGGCTTCGAGCCCGACGACCACGGCTTCCTGGCCGATGTAGAGGTGGCAGAACCCGCCGATCAGACCCATGCCGTAGAGCTGGCCGGCCTTCTCCTCGAATCGTCGGATCAACAGCATTTCGCGGTAATAGTCGAGCAGTTCTTCCTTGGAAGTGTTTGATTTCTTAGCGCTCTTGGCCGTTGCCATCGGCAGTCTCCTCGCGGGTGGGCGAAATGGTTTAATGTTAAACTATTGAATACAGGATTTCTGCGCCGGGGGCGAGAGGGCAGTTGCGCTGCACTGCAGCGAGCGGGTTCGACCGGCCCGGGCCCGGCCGACCGGCGCGGGCCCAAGACGTTCTTCCGGTTCGGCCGGTGTCACGCGGTCGGGAAATTGGGCAGGGCGCCTCAGCGCAGCACGATCTCGTCGCCGCGCACCATGCCCAGCACGTCGCGGGCCTGCTGGTCGAGCAGATCGAGGTCGAGATAATCGTCGGACAGCCGCCGGGTCTTGTTCTGCAGCGACGCGATCTCGGCGTTCAGACGGTCGCGCTCGGCCCGCAGCGCCTGCGCCTCGGCGTCGATCTGCACCCGGTTGAACAGGCCGAAATCGCCCTGGACGCTGGCAAAGGTGAAGTACATGCCCGCCAGCACCAGCGCCATGATGTAGAGCGCGCCGGCCAGCGTCGATTTTCGTTCCTGTCCGCTCATGTCCTGCCTCGTCCCTCTTCGCGGGGATC
>JAWKXC010000024.1:0-69962 GCA_041397205.1 Paracoccaceae bacterium | reverse complement strand
ATGTGGCAAAACTGTGGCAAAAGGTTGACGTTGATCTGACGGACCCTATATCTTGGCCCGTTACCCCTGGCAAGCGACCCATATATCGTCGCACTCCGCGTGGAGCTATGCGGACGAAGCATGGGTGGTATGCGGCTGGAGGGATACCGAATCGGTCGCGAAAGGCCATATTGGCCCCTACGCCCTGAAGCGCAAGAGCAAGAAGAACAAAGGACGCCGAATGTTGGATACTGTGGACGGAACCGCGTTCAACAACGAACAGGGCAATCGCGCACGCAAACTGTTTGCTGCCGTGGTGCTTGCTGCCCTCGACGACGCGATTGCCGATGACAAGAAATACGGGAACGGCCCGGAGCAGATCGCTCGCTGGGCTCGCTCGCGTGACGGCCGCGAAGTGCTGAGCTGTGCCGGGATCGACCCGAACGAACGGGTTGTGAACGGGCTCATGGACTTCGTGGGCAAAGGCGTGCGCACTTCGGTCGCGCTGTCGCGCGAGGAAAGCGAACGCCGCCACGCCGCGGAAGCCGCTGCCGAAGCCGCCTGATCTTCGTCACCCGCTCCGGTGGGAGACCGCCGGAACCAGGAAGCGCGCCCCCCGGGGCGCGTTTTCCGTTTCCGGGGGATGAAAATGACGTGACGTCACGGGCCTGCGCCCGCCCCGTCCCGCGGCGGCCGATCCACCGGACGGCCGCGTGTCGCGCCGGCTTGCCTCACCCCGATTGATCGTCTATCGTCGATTGACGAAACGGGGGCTGCATGCAGACGTCCGATACCGACATCGCCGACCTGGCCAAGGCGCTCGCCCACCCGGCGCGGGTGCGGATCCTGCGGCTCCTGCAGGCCACGCCCGGCTGCATCGGCGGCGAGATCGTCGAGGCGGTGGGGCTCGCGCAATCCACCGTCTCGGAACACCTGCGGATCCTCAAATCTGCGGGCGTCATCACCGGCGAGATCTCGGGGCCGCGCATCTGCTATGCGCTCGCCCCCGACGCGCTCGCCCCGCTCTCCGGGTTCATCGCCACCCTCACCCCGCCCGCCGAGGCGGTGTGCTGCCTGCCGGACCGAAAGGAAACGTCATGAGCCTGTTCGAACGCTGGCTGTCGCTCTGGGTGGGCTTGTGCATCGTCGCGGGGCTCGTGCTCGGTTCCCTCCTGCCCGGCCTGTTCGGCGCGCTCGCCGGGCTTGAGCTCGCCTCGGTCAACCTCGTCGTCGCGGTGCTGATCTGGGCGATGGTCTACCCGATGATGATCGCCATCGACTTCGGCGCACTCAAGGATGTGGGCCGGCGCCCGAAGGGGCTGGTCATCACCCTCGCGGTCAACTGGCTGATCAAGCCCTTCACCATGGCGGCGCTTGCGGTGCTGTTCTTCGACCACCTGTTCGCGGGGCTGATCGACGCCGAGAAGGCGCCCGAATACATCGCCGGGTTGATCCTGCTCGGCGCCGCGCCCTGCACCGCGATGGTCTTCGTCTGGTCGCAGCTCACCAGGGGCGACCCGAACTACACGCTGGTGCAGGTCTCGGTGAACGACCTCATCATGGTCGTGGCCTTCGCGCCGATCGTCGCCTTCCTGCTCGGGGTGACCTCGATCTCCGTTCCCTGGGAGACGCTGCTCCTGTCGGTCGTGCTCTACGTGGTGATCCCGCTCATCGCCGGCAGCCTCACGCGGCGGGCGCTCATCGCGCGGGGCGGCACGGCGGCCGTCGGCGCCTTTACCCACCGGATCAAGGCGGCCTCGGTGCTCGGCCTGCTCCTGACCGTGGTGCTGCTGTTCGGCTTCCAGGGGCCGGTGATCCTGGCCCAGCCCCTGCTGATCGCCCTGATCGCGGTGCCGATCCTGGTCCAGTCCTACGGGATCTTTGCGCTCGGCTATGCCTGGGCCTGGGCGTGGAGGGTGCCGCACCGGGTGGCCGCGCCCTGCGCGCTGATCGGCACGTCCAACTTCTTCGAACTGGCGGTGGCGGTGGCGATCGGGCTGTTCGGCCTCGGATCGGGCGCGGCGCTCGCCACGGTCGTCGGCGTGCTGGTCGAGGTTCCGGTGATGCTGTCGCTCGTCGCCTTCGCCAACCGGACCAGGGACCGCTTCCCGGAGTGACGGGCCCCGGCGGGCCGCCCCCTGCCCGCGCCCTTGCGCCGATGTCGCATCCGGGCGATGACAGGAACGGACGACCACGGGGAGGCGGCTATGGCCAAGGCGATCATGATCCAGGGCACGGGCTCCAACGTGGGCAAGTCGCTGCTGGTCGCGGGGCTGGCGCGCGCGGCGCGCAACCGCGGGCTCAAAGTGGCGCCGTTCAAGCCGCAGAACATGTCGAACAACGCCGCCGTGACCGCCGATGGCGGCGAGATCGGCCGGGCGCAGGCGCTGCAGGCGCGGGCGGCGGGGCTGGCGCCGACCACCGACATGAACCCGGTGCTGCTGAAGCCCGAGACCGACATCGGCGCGCAGGTGATCGTGCAGGGCAGCCGCTTTGCAACGCTCAAGGCGCGCGACTACGGCGCCATCAAGGAAACGCTGCTGCCGGCCGTCATGGAAAGCTTCCGCCGCCTCGCCCGCGAGGTCGAGCTGGTGCTGATCGAGGGTGCGGGCAGCCCGGCCGAGATCAACCTGCGCGCGGGCGACATCGCCAATATGGGCTTCGCCGAGGCGGCCGAAGTCCCGGTGGTGCTGATCGGCGACATCGACCGAGGCGGGGTGATCGCCCAGCTCGTCGGCACCCACGCGATCCTGCCCGCCGCCGACCGCGACCGGATCGGCGGCTTCATCGTCAACAAGTTTCGCGGCGACGTTGCACTGTTCGACGACGGCGCGCGCGAGATTGCGCGGCGGACGGGCTGGCATGGGATCGGGGTGCTGCCGTGGTTCGCCGACGCCTGGAAGCTGCCGGCGGAGGACGTGATGGACCTCGTCGCCCGCCCTTCAGGGGCCGGCGTGAAGATCGCCGTGCCGCGGCTGTCGCGGATCGCCAATTTCGACGACCTCGACCCGCTGTCGGCCGAACCGGGCGTGTCGGTCGAGATCGTCGAGCCCGGCCGCGCGCTGCCCGGCGACGCGGCGCTGGTGCTGATCCCGGGGTCGAAATCGACCCGCGCCGACCTCGCCGATTTCCGCGCCAACGGTTGGGACATCGACCTCGCGGCGCATCTGCGGCGCGGCGGCCACGTGCTCGGCCTCTGCGGCGGCTACCAGATGCTCGGCCGCACCATCGCCGACCCCGACGGGATCGAGGGCCCGCCCGGCAGCGAGCCCGGGCTCGGGCTGCTCGACGTGGAAACGGTGCTCGAACCGGCCAAGACCCTTGCCCTCACCGAGGCGCAGGACCGGACTTCGGGCGCACCGGTGCAGGGCTACGAGATCCATCTTGGCCGCACCGACGGACCCGATTGCGCCCGCGGCTGGCTGGCGCTCGCGGACGGGCGCACCGATGGGGCGGCGCGGCCAGACGGGCGGGTGATGGGCACCTACCTGCACGGGCTGTTCAGCGCCGACGGCTTTCGCCGCGCCTTTCTCGACCGGCTCGGCGCGCCTGCCTCCGCGCTCGGGTACGAAGACGGCGTCGACCGGGCACTCGATGCGCTCGCGGCGCATTGCGAGGCCCATCTCGACCTCGACCAATTGTTCGCGATGGCGCGGCCGGTCTGAGCGCGTCCCGACCCGCCGCCGTCAAGAAAAAGGGGCGCCGGTCCGACCGGGCGCCCCTTCATTTCGGCCTCTGTAGGAGTCTTATTTCTCGAAGTCCTGCAAGGTCAGGGCGCGGGCGATCTCGCGGCGGATCAGCCGGCGGACGTTGTGGGTGATGCGTTCGCCCACAGTGCCCTGCAGCTCGTCGCGCACCAGTTGCGCCACCATCTCGCGCAGCATCGCCTCGTCGACGATGATCTCCGACCATCCCGACCGAGGGGGACCGTTCCGCGAGTTCCCCCGCGGTTGCGGCAGGTTCCTCGTCGCTGTCGCGCCCGTCGTAGAGCGTGGACGCCGCCGCGACACCCGCCGCGGCCATGCCGGCGCCTTCCCAGTCGATCCCGGCTTCCTCGGCCGCAGCGACCGCGGCGGCATCGGCATCGATCTCGTCGAACCTGTCCGCGTCTTCGGGCGCATCGGCTTCGTCGTCTTCGTCTTCGTCGACTTCGGGCAGATCCTCGGCCAGAACGGCCACTTCTTCCAGATCCACCTCGTCCATCGCGTCTTCCGACACGTCCGGTTCCGCTTCCGATTCCTCTTGGGTTTCAAGATCTTCGGCGGCCAGATCAAGGTCTTCGGCCAGCTCATCGGCAACGAGCTCTTCCGCCTCGGCCTCGTCGACGTCGGCCGTATCGGCCTCCTCGGCCTCGGCGGTTTCCTCGGTCTCTTCTGCGGCCTCGACCGGCTCCCATTCCAGCGCACCGACGGGTACGTCCTGCCCGTCCTTCACCACGACGGCCGATTCTTCGTCGGTCTCCGGTTCCGCCTCGCCAACGGCGTCGGCCTCAGCCACGGGCGCGGTCCAGGGGCCCGAGAGCACCGTGTCGACGTCGACGGCCGGTTCTTCCTCGGCCTCGTCCAGTTCCGGCGGTTCGACCGCCTCCCATTCCGGCACCGTCGCTTCAGCCGCGTCCAGGGCTCCCTGCTCGATCTCAGCCGCGGGGAGGATCGGGTCGACAAGGTTGAGCGGTTCGAGCGTCAGGGGACCGGTGGTGTCGATTTCGGCGTCGTCAGCCGCTTCTGCCGCCACTTCGGCGTCCTCGGCGACGACCGCTTCCTCCTCGGCGACGGCTTTCCCGCCTGCTTCGGCGGCTTCCCCGGTGTCCTCCTCCGCCGCGGCCTCTCCCGGCGCGTTGCGCAGGGTGGCGGCGGCGGCGATCAGCCGGTCGACCCAGCTGCGCTCCGGGCCTGCCGCCACGTCGGCCACGGGTTCCTCCGTCTCGGCGACCTCTTCTTCGGCGTCGTCCTCCGCCGTCTCGAGGACCCCGAGTTCCTCGGCCTCTTCGGTCACGTCCACGACCTCGTCGGCCTCTTCTGCCTCCGCCTCGTCGGCGTCAGTCCCGGCGTCTTCGTCGTCGTGCTCCGCCTCCAGGGCCTCCACGCCCGGTTCGGCGTCGGCCTCCTCCGGCGTCGTGTCAGCGCCAAGGGTTTCCGCGTCGGCCTCGTTTTCGGCATCGACATCGGCAAGCTCCGCCACCGGCTCCGACGGCACGGCCTGCGCCTCGGTCAGCGTGAGCGGCCCCCCGTCCGCAACGCTTTCGACGGTTTCGGCGGTTTCGGCAACGTCGCCCGCCTCAGCGGTCTCCTCCGCCGCGACCTCCGTCTCGGCAACGGCCTCGACCATATCCTCGGGTTCCGGTTCGGGTTCGTCGCGGACGACATCGGCCTCGCGGGCCTTGGCCCGTGCCGCGATCCGGGTCGCTTCGGCGGCGGCGGCCGCGGCGACGAGCCCCTCGATCCAGGATTTCGGCGGGGCTTCGGCGACGGCGGGTTTCGCCGCGGGTTCCGGCGCCGGCGCGGCGGCGGCCGCAGGTGCGTCGATTTCGGCGGGCGGCTCGTCCGTCATGTCCTGCGGCGCTGCGTCCGCGATCTCGGCTTCGAACGGCTCTATGATCAGGTCTTCGACAGCCGTTTCCGCCTCTGCGACGGGCTCGGACACCGGCTCCGACAGCTCCGCCGCGACGGCCTTTTCGGGGGCCGGACGCAGGTGCATCGCCGTTTCCAGCTCGGCAATACGCTGTTCGAGCGCGGATTTGGCCGGTGATACCTCATCGACCGACTCGCTCCTGACGGGTGAATTGGCGTCCGTTTCACCTTCATCCGCGGTCAGGTCCAGATCTTCGGCAACGGCCTCCACCAGACTTTCCGCAGCATCGGTTTCCGCGGGCTCTGCCGCGACGGTGCTCTCGTCCGTCCCGGCCTCCGGCGCGGACACGACCGGTTCCACGGCCACCGGACCGGTTGCCTCGGCGCGATCGACCACCACCGAGGGCCGCTGTTCCCTGTGAGAAAAGAATCCTGTGTTTTCAACGGTTTTCTGATCTCTCGACACGTCGTTCCAGGTGTCGGTATCGACCGCGAACACATCCGTAGGCGCGGCCTGTGCTTCGCTCTCGTCGATCCGCAGCGCCGGGGTCAGGACCAGTTTCTCGGCCTCGGGATCGCGGGTGCGATCTCCTTTCAGTGCCTTTGCATTTTCCGACACAAGCCGCCGGATGGATGCCAGAACATCCTCGATTTCGGAGTTCGATACCGGATCAGACATGCGATTTTTCCTACTTTGTCCTGAGCGCACAAAATAGCAGACCGTCGCTGGGAAACAACGGTTTGCACAGCAAATCGGCAGGGTCGGACGAAGCCGGGCTCAGTCCAGCTTGCGGCCGAGCGTTTCGATGATCGCGTCGAGCCTGGCGCCTTGCGGGCTGATGTCGTAGACCGGCGCGCCTTTTACCGCGTTGTAATAGGCTTCCGGGTCGTAGGTCGCGATCCCGAGACGCAGGTCATCGGCGGTCAGGAGACCCATCGCGCTGATCAGCGAATAGATCGCGAGGTACTGGGTCGACTGGGCGGAAATCCGCGCGGCCTGGGCATCGAGCAGGTCCTGTTCGAAGGAGAGCACCTCGAGCGTCGTCCGGGCGCCCAGCGTCGCTTCCTCGCGGGCGCCGCGCAGCGCCACCGTGCTGGCCCGGATCTGCTGTTCCGAAGCCTGCAGGCTGGCCTGTGCCACGGCGAGCTGCGCCCAGGCATTGGCGACCGCCTGTTCCACGTTCTGGACCGTGACGTACAGCGCTGCCCGGTTGGCCTCGGACTGGGCCTTGGCCTTGCGGTACTGGGCGCTCAACTGGCCGCCCTGGTAGATCGGGCCGGACAGGGTCATGTCGACCCCGATGCTGGTGGTGTCGCTGGCGGCCACATGGGTGCGCGAGAGGCTGCGCGAGGCGGAGCCGCCGGCGGTCAGGCTCGGCAGCATGCTGCGATGGGCGATTTCGACCGCCATGTCGGAGATCTTCACCGCACGCTGTTGCGCCAGCACGTCGGGGTGATGGGTGCGCGCCATGGCCTTGGCGTCCGCCAGCGTGCGCACGGTGATCGGCGCCGCCGGCGGCACCTGCAGCCCGTTCGGATAATGGCCGGTGGCGACCTTGTATTCCTCGCGGGCGACCATCAGCTGGCCCCAGGCGCCGCGGCCCGTTGCTGCGGCCGGCGGCGAGCTGCGCCTCGGCATAGGAGACGTCGGTCTGGGTGATCTCGCCGACCTCGAACCGGCCGCGGGCGGCGCGCAGTTCCTCAGTGATGAGGCGGACGTTGTTGGCCTGCAGCATCGCCGTCTCATGCGCCGAACGGACGTCGAGGAAGGCGCTCACGGCCCGCAGCAGCACGTCCTGCTCCACCCCGACCAGCGCGTCGCGGGTCATCAGCACGTTTTCGCGGGCGAGATCGACCTGGAGCGTGTTGATCCCGAAGTTGAACACGGTGACGTCCATCGACAGCTGTGCGGTTGCCGACAGCGTCTCGGTAACCCGGTCCACGCGCCGCCCGCTCCAGCTGGTGGTGTCGTTGCTGCTGACGCCGGCCTGGACCGCATAGTTGATCACAGGCCGCAGGCCGGCCACGGCCGCCGCCACGTCTTCGTCCTCGGCCCGCAGGAGCGCGCGCTGCTGGGCCAGGAGGCCCGAGCTGCGATAGGCCGAAACCATCGCGTCCGAGAGGCTTTCGGCCAACGCCCCGGCTGCGCCGAGGGCGAGCGCCGAAGTCAGCGCCGCCGTCGCCAGAATCCGCAGGGATTTCACTCGCATCTTCGTGTCCTTGTCCCAGTTCGACGCCGTGCGGCGCCCGATGGCCCCCAATGACCCAAGTAAGTGTACCGTCCGTCTCCCGCCCGGGCCGCGCCCGGACCGGCCGTCCTAAAGCGCAAATTCCGGCGCCGCGGCAAAGCCCGGCAGCACCGTTGCGGCGGCGTTGAACGTCGATCTCCAGTCCACATCGTCACCGATCCGGTAGCCAACCCGGACCGTGCCAAGATGATCGCCGTCAAATATGGCAACAATGCGGCCGCCGTCCTTGATCTGTTTCAGGATCGTGGACGGAACCTGCTGCACCGCCCCTTCGATGAAGACGACGTCGTAGGGCCCGTGCCGGGCGTCGCCCTCCGCCAGCGGGCCGGTGATCACCGCGACGTTGTCGACCCCGGCCGCCGCCAGCCGGGTTTCGGCCTCGGCCGCCAGCTCCGCGTCCTCTTCGAGCGCGACCACGAACTCCGCCATCCGCGCCATCACCGCCGCGCCGTAGCCGAGGCCGGTGCCCAGATCGAGCACCAGGTCTTCGGTGCCGATGTCGACCGCGTCGAGGATCTTGGCAAGCGTCCGCGGCTCCAGCATCGCACGTCCGTCGCCGAGATCCACCGGGGCGTCGGCATAGGCGGCGGCGCGCCGAGCATCGGGCACGAAATCCTCGCGCGGCACCGCCAGCATCGCTTCGATGATCGGGAATTTCGTCACGTTCGACGGCCGCACCTGCGTATCCACCATCATCGTGCGCAACGTCTGGGAATCGTTCATCGGGTCTCGACCTCGATTGGTTGCGGAGAAACCAAATCCTGTTGCCACGAATTCGGGACGGCGACAACCAAAAGCCCCGCCGGCCCGCGGCGAATGCGGCATTGCTGCGACAGGTTCCGGGGCCGCTATCTACATCTAGCGGTCGCGCTGTCCGCAACCACTTGGCCGTCCGGAACTGTCGCGTTGGACGGGGTGGGGGCGAGGGCGCCGCACGCGGCCCGGTCCCGTCGCATGCATTCGCGTCGCTGCTCGGCGCTCATCGGTCCCGGGTCTCGCGGCGAGCACCGCAGACACGGAAACGGCGCCGGATCCCCACCGGCATCGGATCCGGCGCGTCCAAATCCGGTGCCCACCATGATAACCGCTTGACGCCACCAACCCGGAAACCTAATGAATGCGGCACTTCGGCGAGTTGGCGGAGTGGTTACGCAGCGGATTGCAAATCCGTGCACACCGGTTCGATTCCGGTACTCGCCTCCATTTCGGATTAATGGATCATGGGCCGACGGGCCGCGGGTTCCCGGTCGGGTGGCGTCCGGGAAGGCCGCGCCGCCGCCGCTCGGCGCGGCTATTCCCACAACGCGCGCATCCGCGCCGCGACGTCGATCGGAGCCGGGAGCGGGCGAACCGCCGCGCCGTGCTGCGGCGGCGACCAGTGGACCGCCTCGAACCGGTCGAGGATCTCGCGCGGGATGAAGCGGGTGCGCATGGCGTAGACGTGCCGGTCGCCGTTCTTCGGCTGCCCGGTGACGTAGAACCGGAGCTTGGCTCACCAAGGAGGAAGATGAGACAGAAACCCGGAACAGCGAAGCCGACGGCGGAGTCGATGGTGAAGGACATCCGCCGGCGCACGCGGAAGCATCATTCGGCCGAAGAGAAGATCCGGATCGTGTTGATGGGCTACGCGGCGAGGATAGCATTGCCGAGCTCTCGCCGACGCGAGGGGATCGCCACGAGCTCTACTATAGCTGGTCGAAGGAGTTCCCGAGGCGGGCAAGAAGCGGCTCGCGGGCGACACGGCCCGCCAGGCGACGAGCCCCGAGGTCAAGGATCTGCGGCAGGAGGCGGCGGCACTGAAGGAGGCGGTGGCTGATCTCACGCTCGAGAACCGGCTGCTCAAAAAAAGTATGCTCGGGGATGGGGACGAAGAGGCATGAGGTATCCCGCATCCGAGAAGCTCGAGATCATCCGGCAGGTCGAGCAATCGCACCTCCCAGCGAAACGGACACTGGACATGTTGGGCATCCCGCGCACGACTTTCTACCGCTGGTATGACCGCTACCTGTCGCTCGGCGCCGTCGGGCTCGAAGACCGGCCCTCGCAGCCGGGTCGGGTCTGGAACCGATCCCCGACAAGGTGCGCAAGCAGATCGTTGATCTGGCCCTCGACGAGTCCGATCTGTCGCCGCGGGAACTCGCCGTCCGGTTCACTGACACCCGGCGCTACTTCGTGTCGGAAGCCAGCGTCTACAGGGTTCTGAAGGCGCATGACCTGGTCACCAGCCCGGCCTTCGTGGTGATCAAGGCAGCCGACGAGTTCCATGAGAAGACCGTGCGGCCGAACCAGCTCTGGCAGACCGACTTTACCTACCTGAAGGTCGTCGGCTGGGGCTGGTTCTACCTGTCGACGATCCTCGACGACCACAGTCGCTACGTCATCGCCTGGCGGCTCTGCACCACGATGAAGGCGTCGGATGTGACCGCCACGCTGGAAGATGCCTTGGTCGCCTCGGGCTGCGACCGCGCCACGATCGCCCACCGGCCTCGGCTGCTCAGCGACAATGGCAGCAGCTACATCTCCGGCGAACTGGCCGACTGGCTCGCGGACGAAGGCATGGATCACGTCCGTGGCGCTCCCCGGCACCCTCAGACCCAGGGCAAGATCGAGCGCTGGCACCAGACCCTGAAGAACCGCATCCTGCTCGAAAACTACTACTTGCCCGGCGCCCTCGAGGAGGCCGCTCGCGACCTTTCATCGACGACTACAACCATCACCGCTACCACGAGAGCCTCGGAAATCTCACCCCAGCCGACGTCTATCACGGCAGGGCGGAAACGATCCTGCAACGACGAAGGGAGATCAAAGCCAGGACCATCGAGAAACGCCGCTTGCTGCATCGCCAGAACGCGGCATAGACTGAAAACCCAACGAGCCAGACCTCCGTTCCAGATCAGGCGCTCGTGTTCCAAATCATCTGACGACGGACACAGGAGATGTTTCAGTTGTTGCCTTTCGAGGTTGCTGTTGACGTCTGGGTTATTCGGCGGGGACCGTTTCCGGGCCTTCCGCGAAGGGGGCTGCTATTTCCCGGTTGACCCTCGAGAGGGCCAGGATCTTCCAGATCACGAAGATCGCGGGGATGACGAACAGGGTCAGCAGCGTCGCCGTGACCATGCCGCCGATCATCGGGGCGGCGATCCGCTGCATGATCTCGGACCCGGTGCCGGTGCCGTGCATGATCGGAATGAGACCGGCGAAGATCGTCGCCACCGTCATGACCCTGGGCCGGACCCGCAGGACGGCGCCCTCGTAGACCGCCCTCCGATGTCGACCCGGGTCAGCGACGGTTCTCCGCCCGGGCGCGTTTGCGCCGTTTTTCCCAGGAGAGATTGAGGTAGAGCAGCATCACGATCGCCGTCTCGACCGCGACGCCCGCCAGCGCGATGAAGCCCACGAGAACGGCGACGGAGACGTCGAAGGCAAGATACCACAGGAACCACACCCCGCCCGCCAGGGCGACCGGCAGCGCCGCGAGGATGATCCCCACCTCGATGATGCGGTTGAACGCGAGGAACAGCATGAGGGTGATGATCAGCAGCGTCGCCGGAGCGACGATGGTGAGCCGCTCCTGCATCCGTTCGATGTATTCGTACTGACCCGACCAGCTCAGTGAGTACCCGGGCGGCAGGACGACCTCTTCCGCAACCCGGGCCCGCGCCTCGGCGACATAGCTGCCGAGGTCGCGGCCGGCGATGTCGATGAAAACGAGGCCGGTGCGCCGGGCATTCTCGGACCGGATCATGCCCGGGCCGTCGACGATCCGGATGTCGGCGAGCGCGGCAAGGGGCACGTGAGCGCCCGAGGGCGTGACCACGGGCAAGGTTTCGAGCCGTTCGGGACTGTCGCGCCAGGACTGCGGATAGCGCAGGTTGATCGGGAACCGCTCGAGCCCTTCGACGGAATCCGAGACCTGCATCCCGCCGATCGCGGTCTGCACCACGTCCTGCACATCGCGCACGCTCATCATGTAGCGGGCGGCGGCCTCGCGCTTGACGTCGATCTCGATAAAGCGCCCGCCGACGGGGCGTTCGGCATAGGCCGAGGCGGTGCCCTCGATGCCCCGAACGGCCTCCTCGACCGCGATCCCGATCTGTTCGATGACGCCCAGATCGGCGCCCGAGACCTTCACGCCCACGGGCGTCTTGATCCCGGTCGCCAGCATGTCGATCCGGTTCTTGATCGGCTGGATCCAGACGTTGGTGACGCCCGGCACCTGAACGGTCCGGTCGAGCGCGTCGCGGATCTTCGCCATGGTCATGCCCGGGCGCCACTCCGCTTCCGGTTTGAGCTGGATGGTGGTCTCGATCATCGTCAGGGGGGCGGGATCGGTGGCCGTGTCCGCCCGGCCCAGCTTGCCGTGCACGCTCTCGACTTCCGGGACGGTGGCGATCAGCCGGTCGGTCTGTTGCAGGACCTCGCGGGCCTTGCCGATCGACACGCCCGGGTAGAGCGTCGGCATGTAGAGAAAGTCGCCCTCGTTCAACTCCGGCATGAACTCGGAACCCAGACGTTGGATCGGATACCACATCGAGCCGACCACGACGGCCGCGAGCACCGTCGTCGCCCAGGGCCAGGCAATGGCGGCGTCGAGGAAGGGGCGATACATCCAGACGATGATGCGGTTCAGCGGGTTCTTGCGTTCGGGCAGGATGCGGCCGCGGATGAAATACCCCATCAGGACCGGGACGAGGGTGATCGACAGGATCGCCGCCGCGGCCATCGCGTAGGTCTTGGTATAGGCCAGCGGCTTGAACAGCCGACCTTCCTGGTTTTCGAGCACGAAGACCGGCAGAAAGCTCACGGTGATGATCGCCAGGGAATAGAACAGCGCGGGGCCCACTTCGGAGACGCATTCCTGGACGATCCGCCATCGGTTCTCGGGCGTCAGCTTCTCCCTCTCGAGCCGCCGGTGCATGGCCTCGATCATCACGATGGACGCATCGACCATCGCGCCGATGGCAATGGCGATGCCGCCGAGCGACATGATGTTGGCGTTCACCCCCTGCGCCTTCATCAGGATGACGGCCACGAAAATGCCGAGCGGAAGCGACAGCAGGATGACCAGCGACGAGCGCAGGTGCAGGAGGAACGCGGCGCAGACTAGCACCACCAAGATGAATTCTTCTGTCAGTTTTTTCTGCAGATTCTCGATGGCCCGTTCGATCACGCCGGAACGGTCATAGGTGGTGACGATCTCGACCCCGTCGGGCAGGTTCGGCCGCAGAGTCTCGATCCGGGCCTCCACCGCCTCGATGGTGGCGAGGGCGTTGCCGCCCCAGCGCAGGATCACGACGCCGCCCACGGCATCGCCGACCCCGTCGAACTCGCCGACGCCGCGCCGCATCTCGGGCCCGAGACGGATGTCGGCGACGTCGCCGAGGGTCAGGGCGGCACCGCGCTCGTTGACCATGAGCGGTGCGCTGGCGAGATCCGAGAGCTCGTCGATATAGCCCGAGGACCGGACCATGTACTCCGCTTCGCCCATCTCGATCACGCTGCCGCCGGTCTCGCGGTTCGCCGCCAGGATCGCGCTGCGCAACTCCTGCAGGGTGATGTCGTAGGCCCGGAGCTTGTTGGGATCGACGACGACCTGGTATTGCTTGACCATCCCGCCGATGGTGGCGACTTCCGAGACGCCCTCGACAGCCTGAAGCTCGTATTTCAGGAACCAGTCCTGCAACGTGCGCAATTGCGACAGGTCGTGGTTTCCGCTGCGGTCGATTGTCCGTCGTCAGATGATTTGGAACACGAGCGCCTGATCTGAACGGAGGGTCTGGCTCGTTGGGTTTTCAGTCTATGCCGCGTTCTGGCGATGCAGCAAGCGGCGTTTCTCGATGGTCCTGGCTTTGATCTCCCTTCGTCGTTGCAGGATCGTTTCCGCCCTGCCGTGATAGACGTCGGCTGGGGTGAGATTTCCGAGGCTCTCGTGGTAGCGGTGATGGTTGTAGTCGTCGATGAAGGTCGTGCGACGGCCCTCGAGGGCGCCGGGCAAGTAGTAGTTTTCGAGCAGGATGCGGTTCTTCAGGGTCTGGTGCCAGCGCTCGATCTTGCCCTGGGTCTGAGGGTGCCGGGGAGCGCCACGGACGTGATCCATGCCTTCGTCCGCGAGCCAGTCGGCCAGTTCGCCGGAGATGTAGCTGCTGCCATTGTCGCTGAGCAGCCGAGGCCGGTGGGCGATCGTGGCGCGGTCGCAGCCCGAGGCGACCAAGGCATCTTCCAGCGTGGCGGTCACATCCGACGCCTTCATCGTGGTGCAGAGCCGCCAGGCGATGACGTAGCGACTGTAGTCGTCGAGGATCGTCGACAGGGTAGAACCAGCCCCAGCCGACGACCTCAGGTAGGTAAAGTCGGTCTGCCAGAGCTGGTTCGGCCGCACGGTCTTCTCATGGAACTCGTCGGCTGCCTTGATCACCACGAAGGCCGGGCTGGTGACCAGGTCATGCGCCTTCAGAACCCTGTAGACGCTGGCTTCCGACACGAAGTAGCGCCGGGTGTCAGTGAACCGGACGGCGAGTTCCCGCGGCGACAGATCGGACTCGTCGAGGGCCAGATCAACGATCTGCTTGCGCACCTTGTCGGGGATCCGGTTCCAGACCCGACCCGGCTGCGAGGGCCGGTCTTCGAGCCCGACGGCGCCGAGCGACAGGTAGCGGTCATACCAGCGGTAGAAAGTCGTGCGCGGGATGCCCAACATGTCCAGTGTCCGTTTCGCTGGGAGGTGGGGGTGTCCTGAACTTTGTGTATCTGGGCCGGTCCATGCGGTTTGGGATACTCAAGCGTCGAAGCGCTCGCCGAACATTATGGCGAACTGATTGCGGGCGGCAAACCATTCCCGGACATTTCGGCCATCCTTTTCGAATTTGCGGATTGCGAGGTAGATCAGCTTGGTCGCGGCCTCGTCGGTCGGGAACGAGCCTCTGGTCTTGATCGATTTGCGGATCACGCGGTTCAGACTTTCTATGGCATTCGTGGTGTAGATGATCTTGCGGATCGCGGGATCGAACCAAAGAACGGGATCACCTCCTGCCATGCCCGGCGCCAGGCCGGGCAATGAGGCGTATTTCCCGGCCCATTTCTCCTCGAAGGCATCGAGCTCGGTCTCGGCCATATCGGCGGTCGGGGCGCTGTAAATCCGGCGCAGGTCGGCAGCCACCACCTTCCGGTCCTTCCAGGAACAGAAGTTCAGGCTGTGGCGCACCAGATGCACGATGCAGGTCTGGACCATGGCCTCCGGGAAGGCGGCGGTGATGGCCTGGGGAAGCCCTTCAGACCGTCCACGACCGCGATCAGAATGTCCTGGGTGCCGCGGTTCTTCAGCTCGCTCATCACCGAAAGCCAGAATTTGGCGCCTTCATTTTCGGCGATCCAGAGGCCAAGAACCTCGCGCTGGCCATCGCGGGTAACGCCCAAGGCGACATACACGGCCTTGTTCTTCACCGTCCGGCTGTCGGCATCGCGGATCTTCACCCGCAGCGCGTCGAAGATCACGATCGGATACATCCGTTCCAGCGCCCGGCTCTGCCATTCCCGGACCTCGTCCAGAACGGCGTCGGTCACGCGGCTGATCAGGTCGGGCGAGACCTTCAGGCCGTAGAGATCGAGCAGATGGGCCTGGATATCCCGCACCGTCAGCCCGGCGGCATAGAGCCCCCCTCTCGGCAGATTTGCGTTGCAAATCGCCTGCCGGGCAATGGATGATCTTGTCGTCCATCCCGTCGATCCGGGTCTGGCCCTTCTTCACCAGTTCGGGCTCGAAGCTGCTGTCGCGGTCGCGGGGCACCGCCACCGGCATCTCTCCGTCCTGTCCCTTCAGCACCTTGGTCGAGGTGCCGTTCCGGCGGTTGCCCTGTCCCGGTGGAACCTCCTTGCCCTCTTCATAGCCCAAATGCGCGGTCAGCTCGGCGCCCAGCATCCGCTCCATGAGCTTGATCTTCAGCTCTTTCATCAGCCCGGCCTCGCCGAGCAGGTCCTCAGGGCGCTCCACGCCCTTCAGTAGTTCGTCCAGCAGTTCCTTGGAAATCGTCATGCATGCTTCCTTTCGAAGAAGCATGGACCGGATCATTCATACACAGAAGATCTGACACTCTCGCCGACGGCGGCAATCCAGTCCTGAACTGCCTGCGCCACGAACTCCGGGCCATTGTCTGACCGGATGTAAGCCGGCACGCCCCGCATGATGAACAGGTCACTCAGGGCGTCGATCACGTCACCTGAGTTCAGTTTACGCTTCACCCTGATCGCCAGGCACTCCCGGCTGTGCTCGTCCAGGATGTTGAGCGTCCTGAAGACCTTTCCGTCCTCCGTCCGGTAATGCACGAAGTCATAGCTCCAGACGTGGTTCCGATACTCCGGCCGAAGCCGGACGCAGGATCCATCGTTCAGCCAGAGCCGGCCTTTCTTCGGTTGCTTCATGGGTACCTTCAGCCCCTCTCGCCGCCACAGCCGTTCGACACGCTTGTCGTTGACCTCCCAGCCCGCATCTCTCAGCAGAGCCGCGATCCGACGATAGCCGTAGCGTCCATACTGGCGAGCCAGTTCGATCATGTCGGCAACCAGGCGCTCTTCATCAGCCCGCCCCCTCGGTAGCTTGCGCTGCGTCGAGCGATGCTGGTGCAATACTCGGCAGGCTCGACGTTCCGAGATGCCCAGCTCGTTGCGAACATGGTCAATGCAGGCACGACGACGAGCGGGGCTCAGAAGTTTCCCTTTGCTGCCTCCGCCAGGATGAGCTTGTCCAGCGTCAGATCCGACACGGCTTTCCTCAGTCGTTCGTTCTTTCTGGGAGACGCTTCAGTTCCCTGAGTTGGTCGGTTCCCATACCGCCATACTGCTTGCGCCAGCGATAATAGGTCTGCTCGGTAATGCGAACCTCGCGGATCGCATCCACCCGTGCCATGCCTTGCCCGACAAGCACCTCAACCTGCCGCAGCTTCGTGACAATTTCCTCGGGCTTGTGTCGTTTCGTAGCCATTCTGATCCTCCGTTTTCTGAACATAACGGCCGACCACTTCATTGGGGAGGATCGGCTGCCTTGATCACCACGAGTGCCGGGCTGGTGACCAGGTCATGCGCCTTCAGAACCCTGTAGACGCTGGCTTCCGACACAAGTAGCGCCGGTGTCAGTGAACCGGACGGCGAGTTCTCGCGGCGACAGATCGGACTCGTCGAGGGCCAGATCAACGATCTGCTTGCGCACCTTGTCGGGATCCGGTTCCAGACCCGACCCGGCTGCGAGGGCTGGTCTTCGAGCCCGACGGCGCCGAGCGACAGGTAGCGGTCATACCAGCGGTAGAAAGTCGTGCGCGGGATGCCCAACATGTCCAGTGTCCGTTTCGCTGGGAGGTGCGATTGCTCGACCTGCCGGATGATCTCGAGCTTCTCGGATGCGGGATACCCTGCGCCTCTTCGTCCCCATCCCTGAGCATGCTTTTTTTGAGCAGCCGGTTCTCGAGCGTGAGATCAGCCACCGCCTCCTTCAGTGCCGCCGCCTCCTGCCGCAGATCCTTGACCTCGGGGCTCGTCGCCTGGCGGGCCGTGTCGCCCGCGAGCCGCTTGCCCGCTCCTCGAGGAACTCCTTCGACCAGCTATAGTAGAGGCTCGTGGCGATCCCCTGGCGTCGGCAGAGCTCGGCAATGCTATCCCTCGCCGCGTAGCCCATCCAACACGATCCGGATCTTCTCTTCGGCCGAATGATGCTTCCGCGTGCGCCGGCGGATGTCCTTCACCATCGACTCCGCCGTCGGCTTCGCGGGCCGGTTTCCTGTCTCATCTTCACCCTTGGTGGTTACGATGAGCCAGAAACCCTCCGTTACAAAATCAACTCAGATGTCCCAAGAGCGCTGACGGAGGACAATGCACGAGCTGGTCGACGGGATGCCTGTCGCGTGGGTATCGATCCGGCGGGCCTGTGGAGCGCTACGGGTCGATACCTCGACCTCCCGCTACCAGTCCCACCGCAGTTGTGGCCGTCAGGCGATTTGCGCAGTAAATCTGCCGAGAGCGGGTGGGCCGCATCGGAAGGATCCAGCTCCTGACTACGGGTGGCGCCGGCATTGACGGCCCCGTCCGGCCCGTGGGCATCCTTGTGGTCAACGCGAGCTTCGCGCTTCCAAACTGACCGCAGCTGTCATGCGTGCCGGCTTGCGTCGGAAAATGTTACCGGATTGCACGCCTGCGGGCCGAAACGGCGCCGGGGACTGGTCAACCGGTGCGAATGGTGCTCAGAACCGGGTCTTGTGCCCCTGCCCGCAACGCTTTCCACCCGACCCTGCCGCCGTGACCCTGCTGCCCGCCTGCAAACCACATGATCTCCTGAACGACGTGGCGAGCACCGCGCGCCCTGCGGATGCCGTCATCTTTGCGTTCTTCCGGGCCCGGCGCAAGCTCGACGACAGCGACCGGGGGCGATCCTTGAGTTGCTCGATGCGCCGCTCCGTCATTGGGCCCGGATCGGCTGGTGGCTGGCCCGGCAGGGACACGGCGACACCCTGCGCAATCGGCTGCTGGCCTGGCTGGTGCTCGCGGAGGGCCGAACGCCCGACCAGGCTCAAGCGCCTGTTCAACGGTGCGAAGGGGGCGCCCGCCGCTCTCACGGAACGCGAAGGCGCGCTGGTGGCCGGGTTGCGGGGCCACACGATGATCCATCCCGACATGCCGGAAGCGGTGCGCCTGGAATGTCCGGACTGGGCCATTGCCCCGCTTCGGCGGCGCTTCGGGCCGGCGTTCGCGGCCGAGATGGCGGCGACGCTCACGCCGCCGCCGCTCGATCTGCGGGTCAATTCGGTCCGGACGACCCGCGCGGCGGTGTTGCGGACATGCAGCGCCTCGGTCTCGACGCCGAGGCCACCCCGTTCGCGCCCCACGGCATCCGCTCTGCGCGAATCTCTCGCCCGGCTGCCGGGGTTGAAGACCGGCGAGGTCGAGATCCAGGACGAGGGCTCCCAGCTCGTCGCGATGCTGGTCGATGCCCGGCCCGGAGCGCGGGTGGTCGACTTCTGCGCCGGGGCCGGCGGCAAGACCCTCGCCATCGCCGCCCAGATGAACAACAAGGGCCGCATCGTCGCCTGCGACGTCAGCGAGGGCCGCCTGAAGCGCGGGGCCGAACGCTTCCGGCGGGCCGGCGTGCACAATGCCGAAACCCGTCTGCTGGCCAGCGAAACCGACAAATGGGTCAAGCGCCACAAGGGCGGGTTCGACCGCGTGCTGGTCGACGCGCCCGCACCGGCACCGGCACCTGGCGGCGCAACCGGATGCCCGCTGGCGCGGGTCCGAGGAGAACTGGCTGGAAAACCTCCCGGCCCTGCAGGCCTGATCCTCGCGAGCGCCGCGCGGCTGGTGAAGCCCGGCGGACGGCTCGTCTATGCGACCTGTTCGATGCTCAGCGAGGAAAACGAAGAGCGGGTGGCCGGCTTTCTCGCCGCGCACCCGGACTTCTCCGTCGTGCCGCTCGGCGTGGCCGCGCCGGCGCTCAAAGGGTCGGCCCACCCCGACTTTCTGTCGCTCACACCCTTGCGACACGATACCGACGGCTTTTTCGCCGCCGTGCTGGTGCGCGCGGAACCGGTCCCGCCGCAAGACCCAGCCTGACCCCGTCAGCGCCGTTTCTTCGGGAAGGGGACGCCCTTGGTGGTGAAGGTCTTCGCCCGCGAGTTCGGGCGCGCCTTGCCCCCGGTCCTGGCCGACCCGACAGGCTGGTGGACCGGCACGAGCTGGTCCGGACGCGGGCCGATCAGGTCTGCCCGCCCCATGGCTTTCAGCGCTTCGCGCAGGAGCGGCCAGTTCTCCGGGTCATGGTAGCGCAGGAAGGCCTTGTGCAACCGGCGCTGCCGCCCGCCGCGCACGGTTTCGACCTTTTCGGTGCCGCCGCGGCGGACCCCTTTCAGCGTGTTGACGCCGGTGTGATACATCGCCGTCGCCGTCGCCATCGGGGACGGCAGGAAGGTCTGGACCTGATCGGCGCGATAGCGGTTCTTCTTCAGCCAGAGCGCGAGGTTCAGCATGTCCTCGTCGGTGGTGCCGGGATGGGCGGCGATGAAATAGGGGATGAGATAGTATTTCTTGCCGGCCTTCTTCGCGGCGTCGAACATCTCCTTGAAGCGGTCATAGGTACCGATGCCGGGCTTCATCATCATGTCGAGCGGACCGCGCTCGGTATGCTCGGGGCGATCTTGAGGTAGCCGCCGACATGGTGGGTGACCAGTTCCTCGATATATTCGGGGCTCTTCACGGCAAGGTCGTAGCGCACGCCCGAGGCCACCATGACCTTTTTGATGCCCTTCACCTCGCGCACCTTGCGGTAGAGCCGGATCAGATGGTCATGCGAAGCGTCGAGGTTGGGGCAGATGTCGGGGAACACGCAGGAGGGCAGCCGGCAGGCGGCCTCGATCTTGGGGTCCTTGCAGGCCATCCGGTACATGTTGGCGGTTGGTCCGCCGATGTCGGAGATCACGCCCGCGAAGCCCGGGGTCTTGTCGCGGATCAACTCGATCTCGCGCAGGATCGAGGCCTCGGAGCGGTTCTGGATGATGCGGCCTTCGTGTTCGGTGATCGAACAGAAGGTGCAGCCGCCGAAGCAGCCGCGCACTCGTGACCGAGGTCTTGATCATGTCCCAGGCCGACCTGGCCTCGCCATAGGACGGATGCGGCACCCGCGCATAGGGCAGATCGTAGACCGCATCCATCTCGGCCGAAGAGAGCGGGATCGGCGGCGGGTTGAGCCAGAGGTCGCGGTCGCCGTGGCGCTGGACCAGCGCACGGGCGTTGCCGGGGTTGGCCTCGCGGTGCAGGACCCGGCTGGCGCGGGCATAGGCGACGGGATCGGCCTCGACCTGCTCGAAGGACGGGAGCCGGATCACGGTGTCGCCGGGATGTCGGCTCGCGGCCTCGTCGGCGCTATCGAGATCGTCGGCCGGCAGTTCGGTGACGCCATCGGGCACGGGACGGAACAGGGCGACGCCGCGGATGTCGTCGAGATCGCGCGGGCTCTCGCCGGCGGCCAGCCGGGTTGCCACCTCGACGACGGCGCGCTCGGCATTGCCGTAGAGCAGGAGGTCGGCCTTGGCGTCCGCCAGAATCGAGCGGCGCACCTTGTCGGACCAGTAGTCGTAATGCGCGATGCGGCGGAGCGACGCCTCGATACCGCCCAGCACGATGGCGACGTCCTTGTAGGCCTCACGGCAGCGTTGGGCATAGACAATCGTCGAGCGGTCCGGCCGTTTGCCGCCCTCGCCGCCCCCCGTGTAGGCGTCGTCATGGCGCAGCTTGCGGTCCGAGGTGTAGCGGTTGACCATCGAATCCATGTTGCCGCCGGTGACGCCGAAGAACAGGCGTGGCTTCCCCAGCGCCTTGAACGGCTCCGCCGAGGTCCAGTCGGGCTGCGAAACGATCCCGACGCGGAACCCCTGCGCTTCGAGCAGCCGGCCGATGATCGCCATGCCGAAGCTCGGGTGATCGACATAGGCATCGCCGGTTACGAGGACGATGTCGCACTGCTCCCAGCCGAGCGCCGCCATCTCGGTCCGGCTCATCGGCAGGAACGGCGCGGCAGGTCGGCCGGAGGTGGTTTGGCGCGTCAGAGGTGTCATGGTGTCTTGGATCTCGGGCTTCATTCCAGTGTGTAAGGCGGCAACGAAGCGAACTCAACTCGCACCGGCGTGAACGCCTGCACATGGCTCCGCGGGCCCGAAACCGGGCACCGGGGAAACCCGCCGCCCGCGATGGGCTCCGGTCCGGCTGAAACCGGCCGTCGGGGAAACGGGCGATCTCGGCCAGCTGCGCCCGGGTCATGTCCCGTTGCGCTGCTCCAACCGGCCGGGGACGCCCGCGCGCCGGACATTCGACTGTGCTTTGACCACGCCGCCGGGCGGGAGACCGTCGGGGCGGACGGGTTCGGAAGCGTCGGAAGATTCAAAGCTTTTGCGCTCCGCGGAGCCCTGCGCGACAGTGGCTCCATGACCGTGATTCTGCTCAACCCGAACACAAGCGTCGAAACGACGGACCGCATGTGCCGTCTCGCGGCGCGGGTCATGCCGGAACGGCCAGTCGGGTGGTCGGCGCCGACCGGACCGGACGTCATCGTCACTGCGGCGGCACTCGACCGGGCGGCGCGGCTGGTCGCCGCGGCGGAGGTTCCGCCGACCGCACGGGCGGTGATTGTCGCGGCCTTCGGCGACCCGGGCCTCATCGCGCTTCAGAACAGGCTGTCGATCCCGGTCATCGGGATCGGCGCGGCGTCTGCACGCGCTGCCAGCGCGACGGGGATGGATTTCGCGGTCGTCACGACGACCCCGGACCTCGCCCCGCCGATCGATGCGCTCATGCGAACCGCCGGTGACCCGTCGCGCTACGTGGGCAGCTATTTCACGCCGGGCGACCCTGTCGCGGTGATGGCCGAGACCGGCACGCTCGACGCCTCGCTTCTGGCTGCCATCGACGTCGCCTGCGACGCCGGAGCGCGGTGCGTGATCATCGGGGGCGGCCCGCTTGGCGAGGCGGCCGAACGGCTGCGCGACCGCAGCCCCCTGCCCCTGTTCAACCCGGTCCTGTGCGCGGCCCGCGAGGCCGCGATGCAGCTGGCGGCCGCACATGGGTGACACCGGCGCTCTGATCGACGCGCTGCGGCACGCCCACGACAGCGCGACTCGCATCGCGCCACCGTCGGGATACCTGACGCGCAGCGAGTGCCTCGCCGTGCAAGCCGCCGTCATGGATCACCTTGGACCGGTGGCCGGGTTCAAGATCGGAGCCGGGCCGGGCGCGCAGCCGATCGTTGCCCCGATCCCGCAACGCTACGTCGTCGCGAACGGCGGCCGGCGCCCGGTGCGAGACCGGCTGGGGATCGAGCTCGAAATCGGGTTCGAGCTCCTCGCCCCGCTGCCGGGCCCTGCGCTCCCTGCCGATCCGGCCCGGTTGTTCCGTCCGCTCGTTGCGCTGGAGCTGGTGGATACGCGCCTCGACGGACCGGGGGCCAGCGACCCGATGCTCAAGTTCGCGGATTTCCAGATCAATGCCGGGCTTGTCGCCGGCGACAGGCTAACCGGCTGGACCGGCTCGGATTTCGGCACCGTCAGGGCGGAGCTTCGGGCGAATGGCCGGGCGATCTTCCAGGGCGACGCGCCGGTGCCGGGGGGCTCGGCCCTGTCGAGCCTCGAGCGGCTTGCCGCGACCCTCGGCGACCATTGCGGCGGAGTACAGCCGGGCCAGATCATCCTCACCGGGTCGCTCTGCGGGCTGCCCTATTTCGGCCCGGGGACCGAGATCAGGGGCGAGATCGCCGGGCTTGGATCTGTCGCGGTCACGTTGTGCTGAGCGCAACCGGTGGCCAGCGGAACGGCGTCGCACAGGGCGCGGCCAGGTCGATCAGCCAGGCTTCGGAATTCGGCCGCCCGACCAGCTGCATGCCGATCGGCAGTCCCGCTCCGACGTCCGCCGGAAAGGCGATGGCCGGAAGACCGGCGGCGTTCACCCATCCGGTGTAGACCGCATGGCCGCGCGGGCCAACCGCGATGCCGTCGATCTCCGCCGGGTGGCTCTCGGTGGCGGGCCAGGGATGGGCCGCCGAGGTCGGCATCAGCACCGCGTCGAAGCCCCAGAGATCCCGCGCCGCCTCCCGCAGGGCGAAGACCCTTTCGAGGATCGCGTAAAGGTCCGCGCCGGTGGCACCCGCACCGCGGGCGGCCATTTCGCGATACTTCGGGGCTGCCGCGGCCGCGACCGCAGGGTCGCTTGCCATGAGATGCGCGAGGCCGATCTCGCCGATCCAGCTCCAGCCCGCGTTCATCGGCCCGAGGTCATGGGGCAGTCCGGCGAAGCTCACCTCATGGCCGGCCCGGCGCAGCACGTCGGCGGTGGCATGGAACGCCTCCCGGATGGCCGGATCGCACGGGGCGTCCGGCATCGTTTCGACGGCCAGTATCCGGCAGGCGGCGGGCGTCGAGGCGGCGTGGACCCGGCCCGACAGGACCGCATCGACCAGGCGCAGGTCGTCCAGCGACCGGGTGATCGGCCCGACGGTTTCGAAGTCCAGCAGCACCTGCGGCAGCCCCCCGCCGCGCGGGACGTGCCCGATCCCGGGTTTCAGGCCGTAGAGCCCGGTATACCCGGCCGGTCGGCGGATCGACCCGCCGCCATCCGTGCCGATGCCGAAGGTCGCGAGACCCGCCGCAACCGCCGCCACGACGCCGCCCGACGACCCGCCGGGCGTCAGGCGCGGATCGAACGGGTTGCGCGTCGGGCCGAAGGTCACGTTGTCGGTGTAGCCTTCGACCGCGAACTCCGGCGTGTTGCCCTTGCCGAGGATCAGGGCGCCAGCCCGCCGGAGCGCGGCGACCGGCCGCTCGTCGGACGGCGCGACGCGCCGGGCGAGCTCGGCATTGCCCCAGGCGGCGGGCAACCCGCGGCTGACGAGGTTGTCCTTGACGATCACCGGCACGCCGTCGAGCGGCCCGATGGGCGCGCCCTGCCGCCAGCGGTCGGTGGCGGCGCGCGCTGCCTCGCACACATCGTCCGCCCGCGCCGAGAAGGCGTTGAGCGTCGGATCGAGCGCCTCGATCCGGTCGAGGCAGGCCGCGGCGGTGGCGCTCGGCGTCACCTCCCCGGACGCGAAGCCCCGGGTCAGCGCGGTTATGTCCAGGCGCCAGCTCAACCGGTGACGCTTTCGGGCAGCCAGGTGGCGATCCCGGGCGCGAAGATCAGCAGCACCGTGAACGCCAGCATCAGGACGGCATAGGGGATGGCCCCCCGGACCACGTCGGAAAACGGACCGCCGTCGCTCCTGACCCCCTGCACCACGTAAAGGTTCATGCCCACCGGCGGGGTGATCATGCCAAGCTCGCTCATCAGCACGACGAAGATGCCGAGCCAGACCGGGGCAATGCCCGCCGCGATGACGATCGGGATGACGATCGGGATGGTCAGGACCTGCATCGACAGCACGTCCATGAACATGCCCAGGATCAGGTAGAACAGCATCAGCGCCAGCAACAGCCCGGTCGGACCGAGCCCGAGACCCGCCACCCAGTCGGAGATCACCCGGGTGATCCCGCCGAGCGCGAGGGTGACGTTGAGCGTGAAGGCGGCGGCGAAGATCAGGAGGATCATCCCCGTCGTCTTGGCGGTCTGGCGAAAACAGGTGTCGAGAAAGGCGAAATCGAGCCGCCCTTCGCGCCAGACGAAGATCAGCGCCACAAGGACCGCAAGCGAGGCGCTTTCGGTCGGCGTGGCGATGCCGAGATAGATCGAGCCCATGACGATCAGGAAGACCACCGCGGCCGGAACGAGGTGCACCAGCGCCCGCAGCCGCTCCCCGAGGGGGACATGGTCGGCGCGCTTCGATGCGTCGGGCAGGACCCGGCTGCGCCGCCACAGGCTCTCGACCACGACCCAGGCCATGAACAAGAGCGTCAGCAAAATGCCCGGCACGATCCCGGCCATGAACAGCTGCCCGACCGACACGGAGGCGAGCGAGCCGTAGATGAGCAGGTTGACCGATGGGGGGATCAGGATGCCCAGCGTGCCCCCAGCGGCGAGCGAGCCGAGCGAGCGCGCCGGGGCATAGCCGCGTTCGCCCAGCGCCGGCAGCGCCACCGGTGCCGACCGTCGCGGCGGTCGCCACCGACGAACCGGAGGTCGCCGCGAACAGCGAGCACGACCCGATATTGGTGTGCAGCAGGCCGCCCGGCAGGCGTCCGAGCCACATCGCCAGCGCTCCGTACATCCGGTCAGCCAGCCCGGACCGCAGCAGGAGCTCGCCCAGCAGGATGAACAGCGGGATCGCGGTCAGGACGTTCTCGTTCGACACGCCCCAGAGCACCGGGCCCATGGATTTCAACAGCACCGACCCATAGAGGATCATGCCGCCGACAACGCCGAGCAACACCATCACCACGGCCACCGGGAAGCCCGTCAGAAGGAGCCCCATCATCACCGCGAAGCCGACAGATACGTCGAGAATGCCCATGTTTCCGTCCGCCTACCGGTCTTTGAGGTAGTGAAGTTCTTCGGCCAGTTCGTCTTCGGCACTCTTCGGTGCGAATTCCTGCGCCACCTGGTCGATGCGTCCGCGCAGCACCAGACCCAGCGCCCGCACCGACAGCCCCAGAGACACCAGCGCGAAGAAGGCCAGGCCCGCGTACCAGGCCGATTGCGGATAGATCAGCGGGGTCTGCCACGGGGTCGCGGCCGTCGACCCGTAGGCCAGCGTATCGCGGATGACGAACCAGCCGATATAGAGGAAGAACAGCCCCAGGACGCCCAGCGACAGCACCGCGGCAAAGTCGATCCAGGCCCGCAGCCGGCGCGGGAAACGCTGGTGCAGCACGTCGATGCGCACGTGGGCCCGGTCGATCAGCGCAACGACGAAGGCGGCCGACGCGCCGAAGGCCAAGACGTAGCCCCGAGTTCGTCGGCCCTGCAGGGACGTGTTGAACAGCTTTCGCATCATCGTCTCGAGCGCGACGAAGCCCGACAGGAACAGCAGGGCGACCCCGAAAAGCCGCGATATCCAGGTGGCGATACGGTCCATTCCCGTCCCCTTCTTGATGGCGCGCACCCCGCTGCCGGGGCGCGCGACCGGGTGTCGGATCAGAACTCGTAGGCCGTGCCCACGGTTTCGAGCCAGCTCGCCGAGCAGCCTTCGTTGACCGCGTCGCAGGCTTCTTTCCAGGCCGGGAACGAGACCTCGGTGACGGCGGTCCCGATCAGCGCGATGTCGGCCTCGGTCGGTTCCACCAGCGTCAGGTCGTATGTCGTGCCGGTTCCGCAGACCTCGCCGCCAGTGTTGCACGACACCGCGTCGACGAAGAGCTCTTCGGAGTAGGACCAGATGTCGGCGATCAGCCCGTCGAACGCCGCCTGCAGTTTTTCCTGATCTTCCGGCGACAGTGCGTTCCACGTGTCGAGGTTGATGCCATAGCCGTTCATCGCGAGCTGGAACGCGATCGGCAGCATGTATTTGGTCACCTCCGGCCAGCCGGCCGAATTGGCCGAAGACGGGCCGGTGATCGCGCAATCGACCACGCCGCGCGCCAGCGAATGCTGGACCTCGGGGAAGGACAGCGGCACCGGCGTGCCGCCGACGAGCGAAATGAAATTGGCGAGGTTCTGGTCGTAGACGCGCACCTTCAGGCCTTTGAGGTCGGACAGCGAGGCGATTTCGGGCTCGCAGAACAGCACCTGCGGGCCGAACGGCCAGACCCCGAGCAGCTTGGTGTTGAATTTCTCCTGCAGGGCCGCGTCGACGGCCGGGGCGAATTTCTCGACCGTTCCCTTGCCGGTTTCGTAGTCGGGGTTGAGCCCGACCAGGTCGAGCCCAAGGATCGTCGGTTCATCGCGAGAAACCTGGCTGAGACGCAGGGAAACGATATCGAACAGCCCATCCTTGAGAATCCGCAGCTGCTCGGTGTCCTTGATGCCGGTCACGTCGACGGGCTGGTAATCGGCGGTCAGATCGAGGCCGGTCTTTTCCGCGAAGGCCTCGAAGAACGGCTGCTCGACGTTCTTCTGGATTAGGCCGGTGGCGACGGGCTGCCCCATCACGCGCATGGTTTCGGCGGACGCCGCCGCGCCGGTCAGCAGAATTGCACCGGCAACGGCGGCACTCAGATGTTTGATAAGGGTCATGTCGTCCTCTCTCGGGTTACAGGGCCGGAGGGCCCTAGGTCGTGGTCATGGAAGGTCGGAAAAGCGCTGGAACACCGAGCCCCAGCCGGTGACCCGCGCGGGATCCAGACCGGCTTCGCGCAGGCAATGCGCCGCCGTGACGGCGACGGAATCGAGAACCGGCACCCCGGTCTCGGTTTCGATCCGGGCCGCCACCGGCGCGCCTCGGAAGTTCGTGCACATGATGACGATGGCCTCGGGCCGGGCGGCTGCGACGCGGCGCATCATCTCGCCGACCTGTTCGGCCGGATAGGTCGCGAAGGAATAGTTGCCCCTGTCGTCGAGCCGTTCGTCGGCCACCACCTCGATGCCCTGCGCCGCGTAGTTGGCGATGATGCGGTCCTGGATGTCGGCGATATAGGGTGTGACCAGGCCGATACGACGCGCGCCCATGCTCCGCAGGATCCGGTCGTAGGCCAGCACGGTCGATGTCGCCCGCACCCCGGTTTCGGCCTCGATGGCCGCGCAGAGCGCCCGGTCGCGGTCGAGCCCGAGCCACGACGCCGAGGTTCCGTTCCAGGCGATCAGGCGCGGCTTCGCCTCGGCGAGGCGCGCGGCGGCTTCGAGGATTGGGGCCTCCCTGAACTGGGTCTGGGACGCATCCGACATCGAGATCTCGACCACCCGGAAGCGCCCGAAATGCGCCGAGGCCGCGTCGCCGAACGGTGCGAACATGGCGGAGGTATAGGGCTCCAGAACCGAGTTCGAGGACGGCACCAGCATGCCGATGCGCGCGCCGTCGACGCGGGCGGCGCTCACAGCAGGACCTCCGGCGCGCCGCGGGCGACGTGGCCGCCCACGGGTGCGCCCAGGACCTGCCCGTCGGCCATCACGGTCCGGCCCCGCAGCAGCGTACGCACCGGCCAGCCGGTGACGGCGAACCCCTCCCAGGGCGTATAATCCGCGCCATGGTGGAGGTCGTCCTGCCGGATCGTCCGGGTCGCCTGCGGGTCCCACAGGACGATGTCGGCATCCATCCCCACCATGATCGCGCCCTTCGATGCGAGCCCCTAGAGGCGGGCATGGTTTGTGGCCGTGATCGCGGCGAATTTCTCGAGCGATATCAGGCCCTTGACCACGCCCTCGGAAAACAGGATCGGCAACCGGGTCTCGACCCCGGGGATACCGTTGGGAATGTTGCGAAAGCTCTTGCGGGCGCCGGGTGCGTCCTTGCCGGCGGGATCGGCGAAGCGGAACGGGCAGTGGTCCGACGAGAACAGCTCGAAATCGCCCTGGGTGATCCCCGACCAGATCGCCTCCCATTCGGAAGCGGTGCGCGGCGGCGGGGAGCAGACGTATTTCGCGCCCTCGAAACCCGCGCGGTCGAGGTCATCGGCGGTGAGCGTGATGTATTGCGGGCAGGTCTCGGCAAAGACACGGGCGCCGCGCTGCCGCCCGCGGCGGATCTCGTCGAGCGCTTCGCCGTTGGACACGTGCACGATGGTGAGCGGCACATCGGCGACCTCGGCGAGGGTGATCGCCCGGTGGGTGGCCTCGAGTTCGACCGGCACCGGCCGGGTGCGCGCGTGGTAGAGCGGATCGGTCTCGCCGTTGCGCTCGGCTTTGTCGCGCAGAAACTCGATGGCGTCCTCGTTCTCGGCATGCACCATCACCAGCGCGCCGTGCGCGCGGGCGACCGCCATGACGTCGAGGATCTCGCGGTCCGTGAGCGCCAGCCCCTGGTAGGTCATGAACACCTTGAAACTGGTATGGCCCTCGGCGATCACCGCCGGCAGGTCCTGGCCCAGGGAGATCGGATCGGTGGATTTGACGATCAGGTGGAAGGAGACGTCGCAATGGCAGTTGCCCTCGGCCTTGGCATGGTAGGCCGCCACCGCCTCGCGCAGGGTCTGGCCCTCTTCCGGCAGGCAGAAAGGCAGCACGGTGGTGTTGCCGCCGGCCACCGCCGCGCGGGTGGCGGAGGCGAAATCGTCGGCCATCTCGATGCCGGGGCCGGAGGGTTGGGCGATGTGGACATGGCTGTCGATCCCGCCGGGCATGGCGATCAGCCTTTCGGCCTCGATCACCTGCGTCCCACCGTCGAGGGCGGCGGCCAGCGCCGTGATCGTGCCGTCTGAGATGCCGATGTCGCAGGTGGTCACACCGGCCGCCGTCACCACGCGCGCGCCCCTGATGATCGTGTCGAACCTCATGCGGCCCCCTCCTTGGCGATGATCTTCGAAAGCGACGGGGTGAGCCCGACCGACGCTTAGGGATCGGCTTCCCGGCGCGCCCCGCGAAGTTGAGCCCGAGCGAGGCCAGCGTCATCGCCTGCGCGACCGCCGCGGCGATCGGGTCGACCACGATGGCGGGCACGTCCGCGGCGATCCTGGGGCCGAGACCCGAGAGCGGGGCGCCGCCGAGGATCACCACGTCGGCCCCGTCCTCGCGCACCGCGCGCCGGGCCAGTTCGACCAGGTCGGCCCGCATGTCCTGTGCCACCGTGGCAAGATCGGCGTCGTGGCGCGCTGGCGCGCGCACACCGGTGAAGCGGGCGGCGAGCCCGGTCGCGACGATGCAGTCGGAATACCACCGGGTCATGACCGGCGAGAAGGTCACCACCGAGAACCACTCCCTCAGCATCGCCGCCGACATCGCCGCCGCCTCGGCCATGCCGACCACGGGCACGTCGAACAATTCCCGCGCGCCGGCCAGCCCGGGGTCGCCAAAGGCGGCGATCACCACCGCGTCGATTCCGTCGAGATTGTCTGCGATCATCTCGAGCGCGATGCCGCCGGCGATCTGTGCCTCGGCCCGCGAGGCAATGTAGGGAAATCCGCGCGGCGCGGTGAGCGGCACGATCTCGGCCCGGTCGCGGGCCACGTCGCGGGCGATCCCGGCCATCGTGTCGGTCATCGCCCGGGTCATGTTCGGATTGACGAGGAGGATGCGCATCACCTGCCCCCCTCGCCCGGATGCGCGGCCAGGGTGGCCGCCATCGACGTCGCGGTGGCCAGCAGGTCGGCATCCGCGCCGGGGCCTGCGATGATCTGCAACCCGAGCGGCAGCCCTCTTGTGTCGGTCGCGAACGGGATGGAGATCGCCGGACAGCCGGCATGATTGGCCTGCGGCGTGAAGGCCGCGTGGTCGCGCGGAGCGCAGGGCGCGCCGCCGATCTCCTGCGGGGCAATCCGGTCGACGGGCCAGGCCGGGCACGGGGTGGTCGGCACCACCACCGCGTCATACCGGGCGAGAAACGCATTCAGGATCGTGCCCATTCGCTTCGAGGCCTCCTCTGCCGCTGCGATCGTTTCGGCGGACAGGGCGAGACCACTTTCGATCTGCGCCGCGATGTCGGGGTCGACGAGCCCGGGTGTGTCGCGCCAGACGTCCCCGTGCAGGCGCGCAAGACCGGCATGTTGCAGCGGCATGATCGCACCGCCGTCGAGCCCGCCCCAGTCGGGCGCCGCCTGTTCCATGGCGTATCCGGCCGCTTCGAGACAGGCGATCGCGGCGGCGAAGGCCGTGGCGACATCGGCGTCGAGGCGTTGACCGAGCCCGAAATCCGCACTCCAGGCGATGGTCCCGCTGCGCGGCGTGCCCGGCGGCAGGTCGGACAGGACCCGCATCGCGAGGGCGGCGTCGTCGACGTCGCGGGCGATCGGACAGATCACCGAGATGCCGTCGACCGGTTCGTCGAAACCGGGGCCATAGGGCACCAGGTCCTGGCTCGGCTTGAACCCGACGGGGCCGGTATGGGCCGGCGGTCGGCGGGTCGACCCGCCGGCGTCGGTGCCGAGCGCCAAGGGCGCCATGCCGGCGGCGACCGCGGCCACCGGGCCGCCGGAGGAACCGCCCGGCGTAAGGGTCGGGTCGACCGGGTTGCGGGTGATCCCGTGCAGGGGCGTGTTGGTGACACCCTTGCAGGCAAACTCGGAGCAGGTCGCGATACCGAGGATCAGCGCACCTGCCTCGCGCAGGAGGCGGACGGCGGCGGCATCCTCGGGGGCGATGAACTCGGCAAACAGCTGCGAGCCCTGGGTGATCGGCAGGCCCGCGACCCAGATGTTGTCCTTGATCACCACCGGGACGCCGGCGAGCGGCAGGTCATCGCCGGCCGCGAGCCGGGCCGCGACCGCGGCGGCCTCGGCCTCCAGCCCCGGGTTCAGGACGGTGATCGCGTTGAGCTCCGGGTTGCGCTCGGCGACACGCGCGCGGGCCGCCTGGGCGGCCTCGAGCGGGGTCACCTGCCCTGCCCGGACCCGGGCCGCAAGGTCGCTCGCCGTGAGGTCCATCGGGTTCATCACATGCCTCCCCGGTTTTTTGCCCAGTGGGCGGCGATCTCGCGGCGCGGTGCGATCCAGACGTCGCCCTGCCCGGCCATATGCGCGAGCACCTCCTCGAGCCCGCCGATCCGCGCGGGACGGCCTATGAGGCGCAGGTGCAACCCGACCGAAATCATCCGCGCGGCCCGCGCGCCCTCGGCGTAAAGCCGGTCGAAAGCCCCGATCACGTAGTCGGAGAAATCGCGCGGGCTGACGAAGCCGCCGCCGGGCGAGAACCGCATGTCGTTAGTGTCGAAAGCATAGGGCAGGATCACGGGTGCCCTGCATGCGCGGGATATCGTCGTCGTAGACGTCGCTGTCGTAGAGGAAATCGCCCCGCTCGATCAGCAGATCGCGGGTGCTGACCGAGGCCTAGGCGGGTGTGCCAGCCCACCGGCGCGACCCCGGCCGCCCTGGTGATCGCGGCATGGGTGCGCTCGATTACCGCGGCCTCCTGATCGCGGGTCATGTTTGCGTGCCGCTCCCACAGCCAGCCGTGGCACGACACCTCGTGGCCGCGCGCGACGATGTCCTCGATCAGCCAGGGGCTGCGCTCGGCCGCGCGCCCGCAGGTCGAGAACGTCGCCCTGACGCCGTACCGGTCGAAGGCCTCGGCGATGCGGCGGTAGCCCTGGCGGGTGCCATAGGCGAAATGGGTCTCCATGCAGAGATCGGGCGCGCCCTCGACCTCTTCGCGGATCTCGTAGGTGAACTCGTTGCGCGGGTCGCCGTCGCCGATGGAAAGCTCCGCCCCCTCCTCGACATTGACCACGAAGGAGACGGCAAGCCGGGCCCCTCCGGGCCAGTCGGGGGCCGGTTCCGCGCCGAAATATCCCTTGAAATCGCGCCGCTCCGCCATCGCCTACCCCTGGATCATCCGGTTGAGCCCCACGGTCCGCGCGCCGAAGACGAGGACCAGGATCGCGAGCAGGATCAGCCCCGACGACATCGCCGCGAGCGAGGGGTCGGGCTGTTCCTCGAGATACTGGAGCATCTTGATCGGCAGGGTCTTGTTGCGCGCGTCGGTGAGGAAGATCGAGTTCGGGTAATTGTCCATCGAGGCGAGGAAGGCGAACAGCCCCGAGGTCAGGTAGGCGGGCGCGAGGTTGGGCACCAGCACCTTGAGGATCGCCATCGGGTAGCTGAGGCCGAGCGTGCGGGCGGCGTCGATCATCGAGAAATCGAAGGCCGACATCGAGGCCAGCAGCGTGCGCATCACGAACGGCAGGGTGATGACGATATGGCCGAGCAGGAGCGAGACATAGGCGTCGCGCAGCCCGATCTCGCGGAAGAGCTGCAACAGCGCCACGCCGACGACCAGCCCGGGCATCATCAGGGGCGACACCGCGAAGGTGGCGATGGCGTCGCGACCGCGGAAATTGCCGCGGGTCACGGCGATCGAGGCGAGCGTGCCCAGAACCAGTGAGATCAGGGTCGAGACGAAGGCGAGGTTCAGGGACAGCACCACCGCGTCCCACAGCCCCGAGCGGCGGTCGAGCGAGGCATACCAGCGCAGCGACCACTCCGGCGGCAGCAGGGTATAGACCGGCGAGGAGGAGAAGGACGCCGCCACGGTGATCAGGATCGGCAGCATCAGGAACAGGACGCAGAACAGCGCCACGGCCCAGCTCAACGCCCGGAAAATGCGGTCGGTCCGGGTCATTGGCGCGCTCCCAGCCGGCGGGCGAGCCAGCTCGAGAACACCACGACGAAGATCGCGATCGCCAGTAGCACGGCGGAGATCGTCGAGCCCAGCGGCTCGTTGCGCAGGTAGAGGAAGCTGCGGGCGATCAGCATCGACAGCGTCTGCTGGCGCTCGCCGACGATGAGCGAAGGGATCACGTACATCGAGATCGCCATCGAGAAGGTGAAGGCCGAGCCCGCGACGACCCCCGGCAGGGTGAGCGGCAGGGTCACGTTGAAGAAGCGGAAGAACGGCCCGGCCCCGAGCGAGGCGGCGGCCTCCGGCAGGCCCCGGTCGAGCTGGCGGACGACCGCGTAGATCGGCAACACCATGAACGGCAGGAAGACATTGGCGGCCCCGATCACCAGCGCGGTCTCGGCGAACAGCATCCGCACCGGTTTTTCGATCAGCCCGAGCCATTGCAGGGTCGAATTGAGCGCGCCGTTGGCGCGGAACAGGATCGACCAGGCAAAGGCCTTGACCACGACGCCGAGCGACATCGGCAACACCATCGCGACGAGGAAGACCGTGAGCCACGGCCCCCTGGCGCGGTTCATCACCATGGCGGTCGGATAGGCGATCACCAGGGCGAGCAGCGTGGTGAAGGCCGCGACCCGCAGCGTGCGCCAGAGCACACGCAGATTGTACTCATCCGAGAAGAACGCGGTGTATTGGGAAAACGACAGCCCCTCCGCGGTCTGCACCGACTTCGCGAGCAGCAGCACGAGCGGCAGGGCGTAGATCAGCGCGAGGTAGGCGAGGCCCGGAACTGCCAGGAGCCCGATGCGGTCGCCACGGGCACTCACGGCGCCACCTCGTAGGCGAGCGTATCCTCGATGCTCCAGCCGAGCGTGACCTGCTGGCCGCGCTGCAGGCCGCTGCGGATACCGGGCAGTTCGCACAGCACCCGGTCGCCGCCGTCGACCCGACCGTGCAGCACCGTCTTGGAGCCCAGCACCATCACATCGGCGAGGTCGGCCCGGATCGTGTTCTCGCCCGGCTCGACCGAGATCAGCTCGGGCCGCACGCCGAGGAGCAGCGTCGCGCCGGGCGCAACCGAGGAGCGCGCCCTGAGCGGACCATAGGCGGTGTCGACGGTGGCGATCCCGGCCTCGACACCGGTCACCTTGCCGGTGATACGGGTCGAGAGCCCGACGAAATCCATCACGAAGGGGGATGCGGGCCGCGCGTAGAGCGTGGACGGGTCGGCGAATTGTTCGATCCTTCCGGCGTTCATCACCGCGATGCGGTCGGAGACGCCCATCGCCTCCTCCTGGTCGTGGGTCACGAAGACGGCGGTCATCCCGCGGTCGAGAAGGAGCGACTTCAGTTCCACCTGCATGGTCTCGCGCAGCTTGCGGTCGAGCGCCGAAAAGGGCTCGTCGAGCAGCAGCAGGTCGGGTCCGACGATCAGCGCGCGGGCCACGGCGACGCGCTGCTGTTGGCCGCCGGAAAGGGCGGCGATGGGACGGTCGGCAAACTCGGTCATCCGCACCAGCGACAGCGCCTCGGCGACCGGCCCGACGGTGTCGCTCCGCGCCCTGCCCCGCGCCCGGAGCCCGAAGGCGACGTTTTCGGCCACCGTCAGGTGCGGAAACAGCGCGTAGTTCTGGAACACCACCGAGACGTTGCGCTTGTGCGCCGGCAGCCGGGTGATCTCGCGCCCGTCGAGCACGACCGAACCCGCGTCGGCCTCGAGCAGCCCCGCGATGATCCGAAGGAGCGTCGATTTCCCGCAGCCGGACGGGCCGAGGAGAGACACGAGCTCCCCCCGCCCCACCCGAAAGTCCAGCTCGGACATGACCTCTGTGCCCTTGAAGGACTTGGCGATCCCGAACACGTCGAGATAGCGCCGCCCGCGGGCGTCCTCGTCCAGATCCACGTCCAGTGCCATGTCCCGTAGTCCGCCTCAGAGCGCCATCAGCTTGTCGAAGCGTTCGATCCACGCGCGCCGGTTGGCGGCGACGAAGGCCCAGTCGGGCGAATAGATCGGCACGCCATCGGGGATCACAGCGCCGGCGGTGACAGTGGTGTTGGCGGGCACCGACGAGGCGAAATCGGTGATCGCCGCCTGCATGTTCGGCCCCAGCATCTCGTTGACGTACGCCTGCGCCAGCTCCGGGTTCGGCCCGCCCTTGACCAGGCAGATGCCCGACGGCATGGCGAAGATGACTTCGCCCGGCGCGGCCAGGTCGACCGGCACGCCCTCGGCCTTGCGCGGCAGGGTGTAGGACGAGAAGTTGCCCGCGAGCATCGAGATCTCGCCCTGTTCGAGCAGGTTGAAGGCCTGGCTCATGGTCGTGTAGACCGAGAGCAGGTTGGGCTTGAGTTCTTCGAGCTTGGCAAAGGCCGCGTCGACCTCGTATTGCGCCTCGGCGAAGGGCTTGCCGGTGCCCAGCATCGCCGCCATGAACAAGGTCCACATGCCCTCGGTGTTCTGCAGCGAGGGGATGATGACCTGCCCGGCGCTGGCGGGATCCCACAATGCCTCCCAGGACGGCACGCCGTCGACGAGATCGCTGTTGTAGGCCACCCCCGCCCAGGGCTGGACGTAGTTGCACCACATGCCGTCCATGTGCACGGCGTCGGCGCGCAGGTCGGTCATGTTCGGCACTGCATCCGCCGTGATCGGCACCAGGAGATCGGCCTCGACCGCCTGAATCATCACCGGGTCGTCCATCTGCACGACGGAGAGATAGGGGGCATCCTTGTTCGACGACATCTTTTCGAGGTTGACCGAAGATTTCGTGCCCTCGAACAGGATGTCGGCACCGATCGTCTCCTTCATGTAGGGCACGACGACCTCTTCCATCCAGGCGGTGTGCGATCCGGCGCAGCCGATCACGATTTCGCTGGTCTGGGCGCGCAGGAGTGACGGCGCGGCCATGGTGCCGAGTGCGGCGCCGGCGGAAGACTTGAGAAGCGAGCGGCGCGATATTCCGGTGGTGGGCAGGTGTGTCATGACGTTCCTCTTGGGTTGGACTGTTCTTCTAAGGCGGGCGCGAAACGACGGTTCTCATGCCAACTTGAAAATGGAATGTCATTTGATCTAACTCGATTCAGCACCGCGGGAGCGAGGTCACGAACGGCGCCGGAACAGTGAAATATCGACATTGCCGAATATTGCGGCGGATTTTTTCATCGGCGCCCATTGCGCAAACACATGGAGAAAACAGATGGTATTCCATTTTAGGAACCTCACCCTGCTGACCGCGGATCAGCCCTGCCGGACCCGAAGTCGACATCGTCACCGGCGCGGACGGAACGATCCACGATATCGGTCCGGCTCTGCAGCCCGAGGGGCCTGTCGAAACCATCGACGGACGCGGCGCGCTGTGCCTGCCCGGCTTCGTCAACAGCCACAATCACTCCCTCATGGTCGTGCGCGGCATGGTCGAAGACCGCGGGTTCGCCCCGGCCTACATACCCGGCGTGCCGCAGGGACATTGGCTGTCGGAGGAGGACACGCTAGCCCTCGCCCGGCTCGGCGTGGCGGAGATGCTGCTGTCCGGCGCGACGACGATCGTCGATTACTATCGTTGTCCGGAGGCGCTGGCGCAGGCGGCGCAGGATCTTGGGGTGCGGGCCCTGGTCGGCGGCCGGATCATGGACATGGACACCGCCGCCCTGGCCGAAGGCCGGTTCGAACGCGACGCGGCGCTCGGCGCGCGCACCCTGCGGGCGGCGATGGACCTGCAGGACAAATGGGACGGCGTCGGACGGATCTCCACGATCCTTGCGCCGCACGCGCCCGACAGCTGTTCGCGCGGGCTTTTCGAGGAGGTCCGGGACCTCGCCTCGCGAAGCGGCAAACAGGTTCACACCCATCTCAGCCAGTCCGAGCGCGAGGTCGCGCAGATCCGGGCCCGGGAGGGCATGACCCCGACGGAAATCCTCGATGACCTCGGCCTGCTCTCCCCCGACCTGATCGCGGCGCATTGCATCTTCCTGTCCGCCGGCGACATCGCGCGCTTCGGCGCGGCCGGGGGCGTCGTCGCTCATGCGCCGATCGGCAATGCGAGCTTCGGCGCCGCGGCCCCGGTCAAGGCCCTGCGCGATGCCGGTGCGACCGTGACCCTGTGCACCGACACCAAGTCGGCCGACATGTTCGAAGCAATGCGCATGGCCATTGCCGCGGCCCGTTGGCGGGCGGGCATGTCGTTCGATCTCGACGCAGCCGAGGTGTTGGACTGGGCCACGCGCGGCGGTGCCCGGGCGCTGAAGGATCACGGGGCCACCGGCACGCTGGAAATCGGCGGCCCGGCCGATCTGGTGTTGCTCGATCCGCTGGCCCCCAACCTGCGCCCGGTGATCGACGGCTTCGGCATCGTGGTCCATTCGGGCGCGGGCAGCAACGTGACCGACGTCATGGTGGCCGGCGACTGGGTGGTGCGCGACCGCAGGCCGGTCCGGGTGGACATCGAGCGGGTGATCGCCGAGGCCCAGCGCGTCAGCGAAGCGCTGTGGCACCGGGCCCGTGCCTGATCAGGTCGGCAGGCCGGTTTTTCGAGAACCCTGGCCACGGTCGCGCCGGTATGCAGGAGATGCGTGCGCCAGACCCGCGCGGCCGCCTCCGCGTCACCGTTGCGCAACGCCGTCATCAGGGTCTCGTGCTCTTGGACCGCCTCGTTCAACCGGTCGGGCTTCATGATAGCGAGGAACCGTCCCCGCCGCGCGCGCGCGATCAGGCGGGCGTGGGTCTCGGCCAGCGCCGGGTTGCCGGCATGGGCGATGATGAAGTCGTGGATATCGGAATTGGTATCGAAATAGGCGTCGTGATTGCCGATCTTGTAGAACGTCAGCATGGCGTCGTGCAATTCCTCGAGCTCATCCAGAACCTCCGGTGCGATCGTACTTGCCAATCGTTTGGCAGCGAGGCTTTCGAGAGACGCGATCACGTCGAACAGCCAGATTGCCTCGTCCATGCCGTACTGGAGGACCTGTGCCCCCTTGTTGCGGGAAATCGCGATCAGCCCGTCCGCGTGCAGCAGTTTCAGCGCTTCGCGCACGGGCGTTCTCGACAGCTCCAGCTCCGCGGATATGCGCCGTTCGACCAGGCGCGAACCCGGGGCGTACTCGCCCTTGACGATCCGCTCGCGCAACACGTGGGCAACCCATTGCGCAATCGCCGTGGGGCTGTCGCTCCCGGCGTCTTGGGGGCCTGAAGTCACACTTTGATCCATTGACGCGCCATGCTTCGAAATTGGCATCCCATTCTCGCGGTGCGCCCCGAAAAAGCAAGTGTCGTTTCCAAAGGGCGCGGATGCATCGCCGGAAATCGCAGGTGGCGTTCCACAGGCGTCACCCTCGCGGACCGAGAATGGCCCACCGGGCGCCCTGAGCGGCGTGCCGAGACAGACACCGGCCCGCCGCTTCTCACGATCCTTCGCCGCGTTCCGGCCCCCTGCCCGTCTGACGCGTCCGACACCCCGCGCCGCGCCGGATGGTGAAATCGCTCTGAATGCTGTTGACCCGAATCGGATTTCTCCCTAGTGCTACCGATGTCATGACATCGGTGTCATGACATCGGTAGCACTCCAGGGAGGAGCAGTCGCCGTGGCGACGATCTACGACGTAGCAAACAGTGCAGGCGTCTCGCCCAAGACGGTCAGCCGCGTGCTGAACGGCGACGGGCCGGTCGGCGCAAAGACCCGCGAGGCCGTCGAAAAGGCGATGGCCGAGCTTGGCTACGTTCCCTCGAACGCCGCCCGCATGATGCGGTCGAACCGATCCGGGCTGATCGGCCTCATCACCGGCGCGATCTCGTCGTCCTCCATGCATACTGAGGTCTCCGGCCTGCCCGATACGCTCATCCTGCAAGGCATTCAGCAGGTGCTCGGCGACAGCGGCATGACGCTGATGATCGCCGATACCGGCGGCGACCGGGAGAAGGTCGCGCCGCTCATGCGCACCTTCCTGCAGCACCGGGTCGAGGGCCTGCTCTACGTCGCCGATTATCACCGCGAGGTGCAGCCTCGACTGGCCGGAGCCGGCGTGCCGGTGGTGCTGGCGAACTGCTACGACACCAAGGGGACCCCCGCCATCGTGCCCGACGACGAAGCCGGACAGCGCGCGCTCGTCACCCGTCTGATCGAGGCCGGGCACCGGCGGATCGGGTTTCTGACCCTCGATGCGTCCATGCGCGCGGCAGCGCTGCGACACGCCGGCTACCGCGCGGCGTTCGACGCGGCCGGACTGCCGATCGATGATGCCCTCGTCGTCGAGGCCCAGGCCCAGGGCGCCGAAGACAACGCGAGCCGCCTCGAGGAGGCCGTCGACCGTCTGCTTGCGCTACGGCCGCGCCCGACCGTGATCTGCACCGGCAACGACGCGATGGCGATGCAGCTCTACGGCGTGCTGCGCTCCCGCGGCATCCGGGTGCCGGAAGACATTTCCGTCGCCGGGTTCGACGACCACCGGGTAATCGCCGAAACGCTCTATCCGCCGCTCACCACCGCGGTGCTGCCCTATCTCGACATCGGCCGCCGCGCGGCGCGGCGCCTGCTCGGCCTGATCGCCGAGGCCGATCCCGACACGGCAAACCCGGTGCTCGTGCCGGGGCCCGTCGCCTGGCGGTCCTCCGTGACCGACCTGACGCAATCTTCACCAAAGTGAACCGGAGGGAGGAAAACTCCATGAAACACAACGGACTCTTCGTCGCGGCCCTGCTCGCCTCGACCGCGCTCGGCGGCGCCGCCGTGGCCCAGACCCAGCTCAGCATGTGGTACCACGGCGCCGGCAATGACGTCGAACTGCAGATCATCAACCAGGTGATCTCCGACTTCAACGCCAGCCAGGGCGACTGGGCGGTGTCGCTCGAAAGCTTCCCGCAGGAGAGCTACAACGATTCGATCACCGCGGCCGCGCTCGCCGGCAATCTGCCCGACATCGTTGATGTCGACGGGCCGGTGATGCCGAACTGGGCCTGGTCGGGCTACCTGCAGCCGCTGCCGATCGACGCGGCCGAATTCGATGCCTTCCTGCCCGGGACCAAGGGCGTGTGGGACGGCAAGCTCTACTCGATCGGCCTGTGGGACGCCGCCGTCGCCCTCTATGCGCGGCAGTCGACCCTCGACGAGCTCGGCCTGCGCACGCCGACGCTGGACGCGCCCTGGACCGGCGAAGAATTCATGGCCGCGCTCGACGCCGCCAAGGCCTCGGGCAAGTACGACTACGCGCTCGATCTCGGCACGGCCTGGACCGGCGAGTGGTACCCCTATGCCTTCTCGCCCTTCCTCCAGAGCTTCGGCGGCGACATCGTCGACCGCTCGACCTATGCCTCGGCCGACGGTGTGCTGAACGGCGAGGCCGGGATCGCCTTCGGCGAGTGGTGGCAGAACCTGTTCGCCGGCGGCTGCGCGCCCGGCACCAGCCAGGACCCGGCCGACCGCGACAACGGTTTCAACGACGGCCACTACGCCTTCTCGTGAAATCGGCAACTGGGCGTTCCGACGCTGGCAGCGGTCGAGGACGTGGTGTTCCTGCCGGCGCCCGATCTCGGCAATGGCCCCAAGATCGGCGCGGCGAGCTGGCATTCGGCGTCTCGGCGGCGTCCGAACATCCGCGACGGCGCGGCCGCCTTCATCAAATTCGCCGCCCAGGACAAGTACCTTGCCGCCTTCTCCGACGGCATCGGCCTCATTCCGGCGACCGCCTCTGCCGCGGCTCTGACCACGAACTACGCCGAGGGCGGCAAGCTCGCGGTGTTCTTCGGTCTCTCCGAAGCCCAGGCGCTGCTTCGTCCGGTGACGCCGGGTTACGTGGTCGAGGCGAAGGTCTTCGAGAAGGCGCTGGCCGATATCGCCAATGGCGCCGACGTCGCCGACACCCTCGATGCCGCGGTCGACGAGATCGACGCCGACATCGAGAAGAACGGCGGCTACGGTCACTGAATCCTCCCCGGGGGCTGTGCGGGGTAACCCAGTATGGCCCCCTTCTTCTCACCTTCGGAGGTTCCCGATGGCCTCGAAACTGACCGCGTCCAACCGGGCGGGGTGGGGGTTTGCGCTTCCGGGCTTTGCCCTGATCGCCGCCTTCATCGTCCTGCCGTTCTTCTTCGCCTTCTGGCTGTCGCTCACCAACCAGCGGCTGGTCTCGCCGAACCCGACCGAGTTCGTCGGGCTGAAGAACTACCGCGACCTCCTTGACCCTGTGGTGATCACGCTCGAACCTGAACGCGACGATGCCGGCGCGGTCAAGCGCGATGCCACGGCGCCATCGCCTAACTGCGGCGGGTGCGCACGATCACCCGGTCGGACGAGTTTCCGCAATACAAAGGATGCAGGAGTGGTTCCGCTGGCACCGGGGACAACGCCAAGGTGAGTTCGCCAAGGACGTGGTGTTCATGAAGGCGTTGCGCAACACCTTCCTCTTCGTGCTGGTGGTGGCGCCGGACAGGCGGGCCTGGCCTCGTCCTCGCCCTGCTCATCAACCAGAAGCTCAGGGGCATCAACGTCTACCGGGCGATCTATTTCATGCCCGTGGTGGTCAGTATCGTCGTCGTCTCGCTGCTCTGGCGGTTCATCTACGACGGCAATGACGGGTTGCTCAATAACATCCTCGGCGCCCTCACCTCGGCGCGCGTCTGCCGATCGACTGGATCGGCAACCCGTCGACGGCGCTGGGGTCGATCATCGTGATGTCGATCTGGCAGGCGGTGGGGTTCCACATGGTGATCTGGCTCGGCCTGCAGACGATCTCGACGCTCTACGAAGCGGCCGAGATCGAGGGCTCGTCGAAATGGCAGGCGTTCCGCTACGTGACCTGGTTGGGTTCGAGGAACACCGCGATCCTGATCCTGATCGTGATCACCATGCAGTGCTTCGCTGTTCCAGCAGATCGACGTGATGATCAACGGCGCCCGCTCGAGCGACCCAGACCGTGGTCTTCCAGGCGGTCGAACGCGGCTATGGCAAGGTGACATTTCCGGCGGCTCGACGATCTCGGTCCTCTTGTTCCTGATCGTGCTGACGATTTCGCTGGTCCAGCGCTGACGAGGGAGAGATAAATACGGCGACCGTCAATGCCGAAAACCGCGGGCTGCGCCTCGCCGTGCGCTACGCCGTCTCACCATCATCGCGGTGATCTTCATCTTCCCGCCGCTGTTCATGGCGATGTCGTCTTTGAAACCGGAGGTTCAGCTGCTGCGCGATACCAGCTCGCTGCGGGCCTTCCTGCCGGTGGGCGATCTCAGCTTCGACAACTACACCGACGCCTTCGCCCGCGCCCCGGTCTGACCTTCGTGCGCAACTCGGTGATCGTCACCGGCACGACCGTCGTCCTGAGCCTGTTCATCCGCTCGCTCGCGGCCTTCAGCTTCGTCTTCCTCGAATGGAAGGGCCGCGGCCTCGTCCTCGGTGATCCTCGCGACCCTGATCGTGCCGTTCGAGACCATCGCCATACCGCTCCTGCCGCTGCTGGCGTCGAAAACTGCCGTGATCGGGATGGAGGGCCTCCAGTGGGGCTGGCTCAACACCTACCGGGTGCAGATCATCCCGTGGATCGCCGACGGGCTCACGATCTTTCTGTTCGTCCAGTATTTCAAGGACCTGCCGAAGGAGCTGATCGAGGCGGCGCGGGTCGAGGGGGCGAGCTGGTGGCAGATCTACCGCAAGGTGGTGATGCCGCTCGCCGGCCTGGTGCTGGCGACGGCGGCGATCCTCAAGTTCCCCGGTGGGGATGTACAACCAGTACCCTGGCCGCTGATCGTGGTCCAGCAGGAGAGCTACCGCCCGGTCATGGTCGGCCTGCAATACTTCTTCCAGCTCGACGTCGCCTGGGGCGAGGTGATGGCCTATCTCACCCTGATCACCATGCCCGTGCTCGCCTTCTACCTCGCGCTGCAACGCGCCTTCATCGCGTCGATCGCCTCCACCGGCGTGAAAGGATAGCCCATGGTCATCGCTCTCGAAAAACAGTGGATCTGGGACAGCTGGTATGCCCATGACGGCGCGCGCTGGCACGGGTTCTTCCTCAAGGCCGACAAGAGCCTGATCAACCCCGATCTGCGGCACTTCAACGTCACCCAGGGCCATGCCGTCTCGGACGACCTCGTGCACTGGGAGCATCTTGGCACCATGCTCACGCCCTCGGCCGGGCCCGGCTGGGACGACTTCACCACCGACCGGCTCGGTGGTGCAGGATGACGCGGGGGCGTGGCATCCGTTCTACACCGGCACGTCGAAATCCGATGAAGGGTTCTACCAGCGGATCGGCCACGCCACCTCGACCGATCTGCACAGCTGGGTGCGGGTCGGCGACGGGCTGGCGCTCGACCTCACGGGGCCGAACGCGTCCGCCTACGAGGTCGAGCATATGCGCGGCTTCTGGCACGACCGGGCGATGCGCGACCCTCGGGTGATGCTACGACCCCGAAGGCGACGGCTGGCTGATGTATTTCACCGCCCGCGCCCCGGGCATCGCCGGGAGGCCAACGAAGGCGGGGCGATCGGCTTCGCCACCTCGCCCGACCTGGGGTGGTTCCGACGCTGCAACCGCCGGTCTTCGTCGGCGGCTTCGGCCAGCTCGAAGCGCCGCAGGTGTTCGAGAAGGGCGGACGGTGGTACTGCCTGTTCTGCACCCGCAGCACTGGTCGCACGCGCAGGTCGCGGCGGTGGCCGAAGGGCCCGCGACCGGAACCCACACGTTTGTCCGACACCGGCCCGCGCGGTCCCCTCGGTGGATCCAGCCGAAGCTGCTCGATGGCGCTCGCTCGCCGGCGCTATGCGGCGCGGATCGCCGAGACCGACGACGCATGAGGATCCCGGGTTTCCACGACACCGGCGATGACGGCCATTTCGGCGGCCTACGTGATGGACCCGGAACCGGTGATCGTCGACGACAACGGCCACCTCAAGGTGGTCCGCACCTCAAGCCCGGCGGAGTGACCCAGATGGCAACCCTGAACCTCAAAGATGCGCGGAAGAGCTTCGGCGCGACCGACGTCATCAAGGGCGTGGACATCGACATCGCCGATGGCGAGTTCGTCGTCTTCGTCGGCCCTCGGGCTGCGGCAAGTCCACGCTTCTGCGGATGACCGGGCTCGAGGACATCACCTCGGGCAGGCTCGAGATCGACGGCCGGGTGGTGAACGACCTGCCGCCGAAGGAACGCGGCATCGCCATGGTGTTCCAGACCTACGCGATCTTTCCGCACATGACGGTGCGCGAAAACGTGGCCTTCGGCCTCACCATCAACAAGACCGACAAAGCCACCAAGGAGAAGAAGGTGGCCGAGGCCGCCCGCATCCTGCAGATGGAGCACCTGCTCGACCGCCGTCCGTCGCAGCTCTCCGGCGGCCAGCGCCAGCGCGTCGCCATCGGCCGGGCGATCGTGCGCGACCCCAAGGTGTTCCTGTTCGACGAACCGTTGTCCAACCTCGACGCGGCGCTCCGGATGGACATGCGGATGGAGATCGGCAAGCTGCACCAGGACCTCGGGGCGACGATGATCTACGTCACCCACGATCAGGTCGAGGCGATGACGCTGGCCGACAAGATCGTGGTACCAGCGACGGGCGCGTCATGCAGATCGGAACCCCGATGGAGCTCTACCACGCGCCCGCCAACCTGTTCGTCGCAGGCTTCCTCGGCGCCCTGTCGATGAACTTTCAAGGTCACGGTCGAGGCGGTCGACGGCCAGACCGCGCGGGTCGGCAACGGCGCCCTCGACCCGATCACGGTGAGCACGAGGGGCCACGGCTTGCCGCCGGCGAGACCGCCATCCTGGGGGTGCGGCCCCAGTACCTGCACCCGGTCGCGGACGACGAGGGGCAGCTGCACGGGAGTATCGTGCTCACCGAACGGCTGGGGCGCCGAGACCATCGTCGAGGTGACGCTCAAGACGGCGAGAAACTCATTGCGGCGCTGTCGGAAGACCGCATCTACGCCCCCGGCGAAAGGATCGGCTTCGACTTCGACCCGGACCGCGCCCTGCTGTTTCCCACAGAAGGCTGAAGGACAGGAGCACCGATCTAGGCACGCTTGTCCTTCGTGACAGGAGCGCGCGGACGTCCAGCGGGCATGGGGCCCGCGTGAGGGCGCCGGTCCTCGACCGACTTGCGCCCTCCCCGCGGTGGGGGCCCGCGGTCCTCGATGCCTTGGCCGCGCGCTCGAGGCCGTGTTGGCCTCGGAGCGCGCCGGGTCCGCAGTCACCTCATCCCCGGTCCGCGGACCGGCTTGTCCTCCTTCCGGGCCCGACTTCGCCCCGCTGAGCCGAAGGAAAAGGCTTGCGGAGCGTCGGGAACGACGGGCGGGTTCGAATCGTGAACACCCGGCGAAAACCCGGATCGAGCACGGAACACCCCCACACCGCGCCACCTGCCGTCCCCCCCGGAGCGGACCGTATTCGCAGCGTCGGCCAGAGCCGCGTCGCGTCCGAATTTCCATTTCCCCTCCGTGATCTACGACACATTTCTCACCTCGATTTTGTTCGATCCGTGATATTTCCATCGCGGCGACAATTTGTTTCCATTTCGTGGACATTGACAGAGCCGGCGACGGGAAAGACACTTTCCGCGAGGGATGCGCCGTTGGGCGGTGGTGTTGCTGGTTATACCTGACGTATCGGGTGGGGGCTTTTTTATATGGACTTTTCCGGGCGGCGGCCGGCCGCGCACGGCTGGCCAGAACGCGATTCCACCTGCCGGCGGGCAAACCCGCCACTTCCTGCACAATGGACACGGATCGCCTGGGAGCACCGGGTCTCGTTCTGATTTCAGTATTTCTTTAGGGGGGGCAAAATGTCGAATTCCGTAACTTTCATCATCGAAGGCGATGTCGACACGCGGGTGACGGTCACAGAGGTCATGATCGGGGATCCCGAGGCCGGTGACGCACGGATCGTCCTCCAGTTCGACGTCGAGGTCCTCGATACCTCCGGTGCGATCGGCGACCTGCGCGCGCTGTTCTTCGATCTCGAGGGGATCGACGTCGACGACAAATCGCTCTCGATCGTGCCGGTCGACAACCCCGATGGGGCGGCCACGCCGATTACCGGCACGGCGATTTCCGAGGCCGGCGTGTCGTCGCTCGGACGCGACACCGTCATGAACGGCGCAGAGCTCAGGAAAGCCGGCAAGTTCGACGTCGGCGTCGCGTTCGGCACCGCGGGCATCGGCAAGGACGACGTCCGGTCCGCCAGTTTCCAGATCGCGCTGGGAGACGGCGATCTCGGCCTTGAGCAATTGGCGCTTTCCGATTTCGGCCTGCGCTACACCTCGGTCGGCGCGGAAGGCGGGCGGCGGGACGGATCGAGCAAGATCGTCGAGCTGGATGCGGTCAAGAGCGCCTCCGATGACAGCGTGACCACGCTGGAAGACCACGCCGTCAGCGGCAATGTCCTCGACAACGACCAGATCTCCGGGACCGTCACCTCGGCCCTGGTCGACCTCGACGGCGACGGCGATGAAGATCCGCTCGTCATCGGCGCGCCGACAGAGATTTCCGATGGGGGCGTCCCTGTCGGAACGCTGACCCTGAACGAAGACGGAAGTTTCACCTTCGAGCCGGCCCCGAACTACGACGGCGACGTGCCCGAGGTGAGCTACACCGTCACGAGCCCGGCGGGCGACACGGCACATGCCAGCCTTTCCATCCAGATCACCCCGGTCAACGACGCCCCCGTCGGCACGCCGATCGGGAACGAGACCGGGCGCGACGCCGAGGAGGTTGTCTCGATCGACGTCTCCGGCGCCTTCAGCGATGTCGACGGCGATCCGCTGAGCTACGGCGCCACCGGCCTGCCCGCGGGGCTCTCGATCGATCCCGACACCGGCGTGATCTCCGGCACGATCGACAATTCCGCCAGCCAGGGCGGCAGCGGCGGCGTCTATACCGTCGAGGTCACCGCCTCCGACGGCACCCTCACCGCCACCCAGAGTTTCACCTACACCGTCGAGAACCCGGCCCCGGCGCCACGAACGACACCGGCGCCACCGACGAGGACGTGCCGCTCGTTGTGGACGCCGCCGCCGGCCCTCGCCAACGACAGCGATCCCGACGGCGACGACCTCGCCGTCACCGGGTTCTCCGTGAACGGCACGACCTACGCCGCCGGCGAGACCGCGGGGATCGCCGGGTCGGGACCCTCAAGATCAACGCCGACGGCAGCTACGACTTCACCCCGGCGGGGAACTTCAACGGCCCGGTGCCCCAGTCACCTACACGATCTCCGACGGCGAAGGTGGCACCGACACCGCAACCCTCGACCTCACCGTCACCCCGGTCAACGACGCCCCCGTCGGCACGACGATCGAGAACCAGTCCGGGGACGATGCCGAGGAGGTTGTCTCGATCGACGTCTCCGGCGCCTTCAGCGATGTCGACGGCGACACCCTGAGCTATGACATCTCCGGCCTGCCCGAGGGGCTCGACTACGATCCCGACACCGGCGTGATCTCCGGCACGATCGACAATTCCGCCAGCCAGGGCGGCAGCGGCGGCGTCTACACCGTCGAGGTCACCGCCTCCGACGGCACCCTCACCGCCACCCAGAGTTTCACCTACACCGTCGAGAACCCGGTCCCCGACGCCGCGAACGACACCGGCGCCACCGACGAGGACGTGCCGCTCGTCGTCAACGCCGCCGCCGGCCTCCTCGCCAACGACAGCGATACCGACGGCGACGACCTCGCCGTCACCGGGTTCTCCGTCGACGGCACGACCTACGCCGCCGGCGAGACCGCGACGATCCCCGGCGTCGGAGAGCTCACGATCTACGCCACCGGCGCCTACGACTTCACCCCGGCGGAGAACTTCAACGGCCCCGTGCCCCAAGTCACCTACACGATCTCCGACGGCGAAGGTGGCACCGACACCGCCACCCTCGACCTCGCCGTCACCCCGGTCAACGACGCCCCCGTCGGCACGCCGATCGGGAACGAGACGGGGTTCGACGCCGATCCGGTTGTCTCGATCGATGCTCCGGCGCCTTCAGCGATGTCGACGGCGACACCCTGAGCTATGACATCTCCGGCCTGCCCGCGGGGCTCGACTACGATCCCGACACCGGCGTGATCTCCGGCACCATCGACAATTCCGCCAGCCAGGGCGGCAGCGGCGGCGTCTACACCGTCGAGGTCACCGCCTCCGACGGCACCCTCACCGCCACCCAGAGTTTCACCTACACCGTCGAGAACCCGGCCCCCGACGCCGCGAACGACACCGGCGCCACCGACGAGGACGTGCCGCTCGTTGTGGACGCCGCCGCCGGCCTCCTCGCCAACGACAGCGATCCCGACGGCGACGACCTCGCCGTCACCGGGTTCTCCGTGAACGGCACGACCTACGCCGCCGGCGAGACCGCGGGGATCGCCGGCGTCGGAGAGCTCACGATCTACGCCACCGGCGCCTACGACTTCACCCCGGCGGAGAACTTCAACGGCCCGGTGCCCCAAGTCACCTACACGATCTCCGACGGCGAAGGCGGTCCTGGACACCGCCACCCTCGACCTCGCCGTCACCGGGCGGAACGATCCCCGGAGATCGACACGATTGCCGGGGTAGAGGTTTTCGAAGCCGGGCTCGGCCCGCGCACGGGCGACCGGGCGGGCGACGAGGCCATCGGGTCCGGGGAGATCGCCGACGGGGATCCGGACAACGACAGCGACACCTCCGAGACAACGACCGGCAGCATCACCTTCACCGCCGAAGAGGGCTTCTGTCGTCCTCGTCGACGGCGTCGAAGTGGAGGTCGGCGAAACCGCCAGCGGGGAGGGCCACCTGGGCCTGCTCACGATCACCTCGCTCGACGAGAGCGCCGGGGTGATCACCTACAGCTACACGCTCAGCGACAATGCCGACCACTCGGGCGGGTCGGTCGCGGACCTGTTCGAGATCGCGATCGTCGATGGGACGGCATGTCCGCCACCGGGGTGCTGACGGTGACCGTCCATGACGACGCGCCGCAGGATTTCACCGCGCAACCGATGCTGTTCTCGAACGAAGGCTCAGCCACCGGGTCGGGCGCGCTCAATTTCTACGAGAGCATCGGTGCCGACGGCGGCACGGCGGTGTTCAGCGGCATCACCGATGGCGAGACGCTCCTGCTGACCGACGGGACCGCAGTGACATCGGGCGGCGCGCCCGTGCAGCTCTATGGCGATGGCACTCGACGTGCTGGTCGGGCGGGTCGACAATGGCGACGGGACGTTCACGGACGTCTTCCGCTCACGCTCCACCCGAACGGCTCGGTGGAAGCCGACGACGCCTATACGTTCGAACTCTTCCGGGCACTGGATGACGGGTCGGCGCGGTCTCTTACCGACGTGCAATTCAAAGGAACCAACGTCGACTACCGCGTGCTGCAGGACGCCATGGGGGCGGACGATGACGTCCTGTTCTCGGCTGCCGCCAGCTACAGCCCGGCGGACGGGTACGGGGCGGTCGACACCGTGAATGCGAGCCTCCAACCAGTTCGGGGTCGGCACCGGTCCGATCCTGTCGAACGGCGAAGTGTTCCGCATGGACTTCGTCAACGGCGGCACCGGCGGCACCACCTATGCCTACGCCGACCATTATGACGTCAACGCCTACTCCTTCAGCGTTGGGCCGCAACAGTTCCAACCCGGGGCGAGGTTGACGATCCGCGTCTTCGACGCGACCGATCCGGGCCCCGTCGGCCCGACATCGGACCGGGCGGAGCTGACCAACGACGACCAGGACCAGGTCTCGAAGATCCTGGTCAACGGCGAAGCGCTGGAACTGTCCGAGCTGTTGCAGTCGGTGGAGGGCACCACCACGGTCTACACGATCGCGCTTGCGGCGGACGACTTCATCCAGGTGTTCACCGAGGACGGGTTCAACCGGATCGAGCTGCAGAACAGCACCACGTTCAAGGTGGGGATCGGCAGCCCCGGCTACCAGATCGAGGAGGCCGGCGATCCCCTGCCCTTCATGGACTTCGGCGTCACGATCACCGATACCGACGGCGACGTGGCCCACGGCTCCATCAGCCTTTCGTCGCAGCCGGCACCCGACCTTGTCGGCACCGCGGCGGGCGAGGCGCTGGTCGGCGGCGACGCGGCCAACGCGATCACCGGCGGGGGCGGCGCGGACCTTCTGACCGGGAACGCCGGCGCCGACAGGTTCGTCTATCTCGACGTCAGCGACACAGGCACCGGCGTCGCGCGGGACGTGATCGCGGATTTCGAGGCCGGGGTCGACCGGATCGACCTGTCGGCGATCGACGCCAATGCCGGCACGCTCGGCGACGATGCGTTCACCTTCGTCCCGGGGCCGGGTCCTGTCGCCCCCTATAGCCTGTCCTGGTACCAGGACGCCGGCGCGACCATCGTCCAGGGCGACGTGGACGGAGATGGCAGTGCGGATTTCGAGATCGAGTTGACCGGCGCGATCCCCCTGCAGGCGACCGACTTCATCCTGTGATCCCCGCCCTGGCGGCGCGACGGACCGCGCGGTCGCCGCCCGCACCGGCGCGCTGCGTACCGCCCGGCGCTGTCGCGCGGGACCTGGGTGGCCCGATGTCGGCGGCTCGCCCGGATGCCCCTGGTGGAAGCGGCACAGGCAGGGTGCGTCCTTGAGTGGGACGACACCTGCACGCGGGTCGCAAAGACCTGGCGCAAAGCTGCGATCCGCCCTCCGCCCCGAAACCGACGGGTCAGAGGAGGACGCTCAGGGGGCGGTGCCCTCGGGACGGCACGCTTCTGGCCGCCGCCGGCGAGCGCGTCCTGGCCGAGACCGCCCTTGCGCCGATCATGGCCGCTTCCCCCGGCAATCGTATCATTGCCGCCCTCGCCCCGCAGAAGGTCATTGCGGGAACCGCCCGAGGTCAGGTCATCGCCGGTGCGGCGTTCGGGCGGTTGGAAGCTGTCTCCGGGAGGCGCCGGACCCGGTCGGCCCCGCGTCAGTCGCGCCGGGGCACCCGGGTCGACCCGAACGCGCCTGCTCCCGCGGGGATACCCCGGGCCTGCCGCCTAGCCCCACATCGCGCGCATCTGCGCCGAGACGTCGATCGGGGCCGGTGCCGGGCGCAACTCCGCCCCCTGCCCGGCAGGCGACCAGTGCACCGCTTCGAACCGGTCGAGGATCTCGCGTGGGATGAAGCGCGTGCGCATCGCGTAGACGTGGCGGTCGCCGTTCTTCGGCTGGCCGGTGACGTAGAACCGCATGGGCACCCCGAGCGTGAGATCGTCCTTCGCCCGGGTCATTGCCACGTAGAGCAGCCGGCGCTCTTCCTCCAGATCGCGGGTCGTGCCGGTGCCGAGATCCGAGGGGATGCAGCCGTCGACGGCGTTGAGCAGGTAGACCGATTTCCATTCCTGGCCCTTGGCCGAGTGGATCGTCGACAGGACCAGGTAGTCTTCGTCCTTCAGCGGTACGCCGGCCTGGTCGGAGGTCGCGTCGGGCGGGTCGAGGGTGAGCTCGGTCAGGAAGGCTTCGGCGCTTGGATACCCCGCGGCGATCTGTTCGAGCTGCAGCAGGTCTTCGCGCCGCGCCTCGGCGTCTTCGTGGATGCGGGCGAGGTGCGGCTCGTACCAGTCGCGCGCAAGGTTGAGTGCGGCCGGCCAGCCGGCGCCGGCGGTCATCGCGGCGACGAAGCCGGGCCAGTCGTCCTCGGCCTTCTGCGGCGGAGCCACGTCGTGGAGCGCCGCCAGCGGGTCGGGCGCGAGGTCGAGCGCCTCGAGGATGTTGCCGGCCGATTTCGGCCCGATCCCGGGAATGAGCTGGAGCACCCGGAACCCCGCCACCCGGTCGCGCGGGTTGCGGGCGAGGCGCAGGAAAGAGAGCAGGTCTTTCACATGCGCCGAGTCGAGGAACTTGAGCCCGCCGAACTTCACGTAAGGCACGTTGCGGCGGGAAAGTTCCGCCTCGATCTGGGCCGCGTGGGAGGAGGTGCGGAACAGCACCGCCTGCTCTTTGAGCTTCACCCCGGTCTCGCGGGCGTCGAGGATCTCGTCGACGAAATGGCACGCCTGCTCCGCCTCGCTCTGCACCGTCACCAGCCGCGGCTTGCGGTCGGAAACGCGGTCGCTCCAGAGATCCTTGGTGAACCGCTCGCGCGCCTCGGCGATTACAGCGTTGGCGGCCGCGAGGATCGGTTGGGTCGAGCGGTAGTTGCGCTCGAGGGTGACGACCTCGGCGCGGGGGCTGTAGGCGTCGGGGAAGTCGAGAATGTTGCGCACCGTGGCCGCTCGGAAGGCGTAGATCGACTGGGCGTCGTCACCGACCACGGTGAGCCCCTGCCCGTCCGGCTTCAGCGCCTTCAGGATGCGCGCCTGCAACCGGTTGGTGTCCTGATACTCGTCGATCAGCACATGGTCCCAGGCGCTGCCGATATGGGCGGCGAAGTCCGGGTCCGACATCACCTGCGCCCAGGCGAGCAGCAGGTCGTCGTAGTCGAGCACGTTCTGCGCCTGCTTGGCCGCGACATAGGCCTTGAACAGGAGCTTCAGCTCCGCTTCCCATTGCGCCACCCAGGGGAAATGGTCGCGCAGCACGATGGCGAGGGGTTCCTCGGCATTGACCGCGCGGGAGTAGATCGCGAGGCAGGTGGCCTTGGTGGGAAACCGCGCCTCAGTCTTCGAGAAGCCGAGGCCATGGCGGCTGAGATTCATCAGGTCCGCACTGTCCTCGCGGTCGTGGATCGTGAACTCGGGGCTCAGCCCGATCGACAGCGCGTGTTCGCGCAGGAGGCGCGCGCCGATCGCGTGAAAGGTGCCGGACCAGACCAGCGCCTCGGCCGCAACCGCGTTGCCCATCGCCCGGGCGGTGATCCGCTCGACCCGCCGGGTGAGCTCGCCGGCGGCGCGGCGCGAGAAGGTCATGAGCAGGATGCGGCGCGGATCGGCGCCGTTCACCAGCAGATGCGCCACCCGGTGGGCGAGCGTCGCGGTCTTGCCGGAGCCGGCACCGGCGATGATGAGCAACGGCGGCGTCACCGCTGTGCCGACGCCGTATTCCACCGCCGCGCGCTGGCCCGCGTTCAACGCGTCGAGATAGCCCGTATCGCCCATGTGCCTGCCTCTCGTTGCCCCGGTCCGTGCCGGTTTTCCGGTGAGCCTAGCGCAAGCCGAACGAAATGGGAACATCCCTGTTGCCGGCGCGGCTTGGACAGCGGCCCACAGCTTCACCCCGGACCATCGCCGCGGTGTAGCCTGGCCGGCGCCGAGCCGCCGGGTGCCGACGCTGAAAGGAGCGTTTTTCGTCGGCGCCGGCAGAGCCGCCGATGCCCCATCGGCCGCCGGTCGCCAACCGCAGCCCGATGACCGGTGCCCGCTCGCAACCCCGTCCCCGGCGGGGCCCGCCGTACCCGTGCGCCGCCGACCGTCCCGATGCCTTGGGGACCACGGGGCACCCTTGGAACGGCGCCTGGCTGCGCATGCGTCGGTCGGGACCGCTGCGCCCGCAGATCTCACAACAACGTCGTAAGCATATGATTTCCATATATATTTCAAGCGACGTTTTCGCCGAACCGTCATGATCTGTCGCGCGCATCCACCGCCTGCCGGGACGGCCCCGGGGTCAGAACGGAATGTCGTCGCCGGCGCGATCGGCAGGCGCGACGAACTTGGCGACGACCTTCTTCGCCCCGGCCTTTTCGAACTCGATATCGAGCTTGTCGCCTTCGACGCCCATCACGGTGCCATAGCCGAATTTCTGGTGAAACACCCGGTCGCCCGGGCTGAAGGCGGCGACCGCCGTCGCGTCGATGGTCAGGCCGCGCGCCTCGCTGGGGGTATGCATCTGCCGCACTGCCCCGCCGCGCGCCTGCATCCGTTTCCAGCCGGGGCTGTTGTAGGCGTCTGTCCGGCTCGCCCGCTCTTCCAGGCGTGAGCCGCCGGTCATCGCCTGCCCGCCGCCGTAGCCACCGCCATAGCCGCCGTAGAGCCCCGGCGGCGTCAGCACCTCGACATGTTCGGGCGGCAGTTCGTCGATGAAGCGCGAGGGCAGCTGCGACTGCCACTGGCCGTAGACCCGCCGGTTGGCGGCAAAGGAGATGGTGCAGAGCTCCTCGGCCCGGGTGATGCCCACATAGGCGAGGCGACGCTCCTCTTCGAGCCCCTTGAGCCCGGTCTCGTCCATCGACCGCTGCGAGGGAAACAGCCCATCCTCCCAGCCCGGCAGGAAGACCGCGGGGTATTCCAGCCCCTTGGCCGCGTGCAGGGTCATCAGCGTGACCTTCTCGCCGCCGTCGTCGCTGCCGTTGTCCATGATCAGCGAGACATGTTCGAGGAAACCCTGGAGATTGTCGAATTCTTCCAGGGCTTTGACCAGTTCCTTGAGGTTCTCGAGCCGGCCCGGCGCCTCCGGTGTCTTGTCGTTCTGCCACATCTCGGTGTAGCCCGACTCGTCGAGGATCATTTCGGCGAGCTCGACATGCGAGATCGGCGGATCACCCCGCTCGTAGCGCGCCGCCTCTGTCCCGGGCGCGTCGTCCACGATGACCAGATCGTCGTCGACCGGCACCCGGACCAGCGGCCCAAATGCCAGCGCGTGCCAGCGCTCGACCCCGCGCACGAGCATCTCGAGCCCTTTGGCGCCCTTGCCCTTGATCTCGCCCAGTTCCACCGCCAGCCGGGCGCCTTCGAGCATGGAGATGCTGTTCGCCCGCGCCGTGCGCGAGAGGGTCTGTATCGCCTTGTCGCCGAGACCGCGGCGCGGGGTGTTGACGATGCGTTCGAAGGCGAGGTCGTCGTCGGGCGATACCGCGAGGCGGAAATAGGCCATCGCGTCGCGGATCTCCATCCGTTCGTAGAAGCGCGGGCCCCCGATCACCCGGTAGGGCAGCCCGATGGTCAGGAACCGGTCTTCGAAGGCGCGCATTTGGTGCGAGGCGCGGACCAGGATGGCCATGTCGTCGAGCGACAGCGGGTCGAGCCCGCGGGTGCCGCCCTGCATCGCCTCGACCTCTTCGCCGATCCAGCGCGCCTCCTCCTCGCCGTCCCAATGGCCGATCAGGCGCACCTTTTCGCCGCTGTCGAGCGCCGTCCAGAGCTCCTTGCCGAGCCGGTCCTCGTTGCCGCGGATCACGCCCGAGGCGGCGGCGAGAATATGCGGGGTCGAGCGGTAGTTCTGCTCCAGCCGCACCACCTTTGCGCCCGGAAAATCCTTTTCGAACCGCAGGATGTTGCCGACCTCAGCGCCGCGCCAGCCGTAGATCGACTGGTCGTCGTCGCCGACGCAGCAGATGTTCTTGTGCCCGGCGGCCAGCAGCCGCAGCCAGAGATACTGGGCGACATTGGTGTCCTGGTACTCGTCGACGAGGATGTAGCGAAACCAGCGCTGGTACTGGTGCAACACGTCTTCGTGGGTCTGGAAGATCTGCACCATGTGCAGGAGCAGGTCGCCGAAATCGACCGCGTTCAGCGCCTTCAGCCGATCCTGGTAGGCGGCATAGAGCTCGCCGCCGCGGTGGTTGAAGGCGCCCGCTTCGGCCGCCGGCAGCTTTTCCGGGGTCCAGGCGCGGTTCTTCCAGTTATCGATCAGCCCGGCGAGCTGACGCGCCGGCCAGCGTTTTTCGTCGATCCCTTCGGCGACGATGAGCTGTTTCATCAGCCGCACCTGGTCGTCGGTGTCGAGGATGGTGAAGTTGGATTTCAGCCCGACGAGTTCGGCGTGGCGGCGCAGGAGTTTGACGCAAATCGCGTGAAAGGTGCCGAGCCAGGGCATGCCCTCGACTGGCTGGCCGAGGATCCGCGCGACCCGTTCCTTCATCTCCCGCGCCGCCTTGTTGGTGAAGGTCACCGCCAGGATCTCGTTGGTACGCGCCTGGCCTGTGTGGAGCAGGTGCGCGATCCGGGCGGTCAGCGCCTTGGTCTTGCCGGTGCCGGCGCCTGCGAGCATCAGCACCGGCCCGTCGAGCGCCTCGACCGCCTCGCGCTGCGCCGGGTTGAGATCCTCGAGATAGGGGGCCGCACGGGCCGCCATGGCCTGCTGGCTGAGCGAGAGGCCCCGGGCGGCGGCGCCGTCGGCCGCATCGGCGCCAGAGGTGGCGGCGCCCGGCGCGATGGAGTCCGGGGAGCCGGGGTTTCGGGCGTCAGGGCCCGTCGAATGCGGGCCTTGCACTTCGAGACCGTGCGGGTCGGGTTCCACGGAGACGGAGGCCGGGGCGTATGGGTCGGGGCGCATCATGCGGCGCAAGATAGCGGTGTGCGCGCCGGAGGGGAAGTTCCTTTAATGTTCCTTTCTCGCCTGTGCGAACGGCGCTGCAACCGTGAGATTTCCTGTGGCCTGAGGCGTCCCGACGGTCTCGCGATCGCACGGGGCCCGCGGGATGAACCCGGCCCGCGGGCCGTCGCGGACATCGTGTGCGGCCCGGTCTCCCGCGGTGGCTGCCCGTCTCGCCTTCGCGCAGCGATTGCCGCGGCCGCAGGCGATGCCGACGCAGGACGCGACACTCCGCGGGCCCAGCGCGTGGCGGTCTCAGACCTCATCCGTGTTGACCGCGCCCCCCGGGCCCGGCCGTGGCGGCGGGCGCGGCCGAGAACAGCGGCTGGTGGACGCTGGCACACAGCGTCGGAGTGTCGTCGCGGCCGGTCTCGATCACGTGGATCGCTGATTCATTCTCGACGCACCCATGCCTGCCGATGCCTTTCACGGAGATATGACGCCGCTGCCCGGCCAGCCGCCCGGAAAGCGGGCCGCACAGACATGCAACGTTCGTGGCTCGCCGATGCGCCGTTGCCGGTCCCGGCCGCATGTGAACGTGTCACAACGCCCGGGCGGGGACGGGGTCGGTCGGGTCGGGCCGCTCTGCACGGCGTCTCTCGGGACCGGGCAGGTCCGGCGTCGAGCGCTCGATGTCCGGCACGCCGGTCGGCCGGTCGCGGCGGGACCTGGACGGGGCTTCGGCACGGCAGGCGCGCGGCGGCCGATGGCCGCCGCGCGGGACCGGGCTCAGAATTCGTCCCAATCGTCGCTGTCTGCGGACTGGGCCGGAGCGGTCCGGGCATTGCCCGCCGCAATTGCCCGGGCCGGATCGGTTCGCCCGGCGCGCGTCGCCCCGGCGGCGGTCTTGAAGTCCACCGCGACGAGCCCCGCAGTGGCGGTGTCGCCGGTTTGGAACCGCGTGGTCGTCCGGGTCAAGGCCTCGGCTTCACGGGTCAGGGCGTGGGTGGCCGCCGTGGTCTCTTCGAACATCGCCGCGTTCTGCTGGGTGACCTGGTCGAGCTGGTTCATCGCCGCGTTGATTTCGGTCAATCCGGCGCTCTGTTCCTTCGACGACGCCGCGATCTCGAGACGTTGCGGCTGATCTGCCGGACTTTGTCCGCGATCTCGTTGAGGGCGACACCGGTCCTGCCGACGAGGTCGACGCCCCGTGCCACGTGGGTTCCGGAGGCCTGGATCAGCTCGTTGATTTCGCGCGCCGCATCGGACGAGCGCTGCGCCAGCGCCCGCACCTCGCTGGCGACGACCGCGAACCCGCGTCCCGCGTCGCCCGCGCGCGCCGCCTCGACGCCGGCGTTCAGGGCCAGCAGGTTGGTCTGGAAGGCGATGTCGTCGATCACCCCGGTGATCTTCGATATCTGCTGCGACGAGGCCTCGATCTCGCCCATCGCGCCCACGGCCTCGCGGACGACCTCACCGGATCGCTCGGCGTTTTCCCGGGCTTCGCCGACCAGGCTGTCGGCATGCGAAGCGCCTTCCGCGGCGGATTTGACGGAACTGGCGAACTCGTCGACCGCGGCCGCGGTCTCTTCGAGCGTGGCCGCCTGGCGTTCGGTCCGCTGCGACAGATCGTCGGCCGCGGTCGAGATCTCGTTGGCCTCGTTCTGGATCAGCGCGGCGTTTTCGATCACGCCCTGGATCGCTTCCTGGAGCCGGGCCGACGGCGCGGTTGAAGTCGGCGCGAAGCTGCTCGTATTCGGCTTCGAAACCGGTTTCGAGCCTGGTGGTAAGGTCGCCTTCGGCAAGCCGTTCGAGGCCGCGCCGCAGGCTCTCAACGACCCCCTGCTGGGCCGCCTGCATCTTTTCGCGCTGGGCCGCCGCCTGGGCGAGCCGGCCCTTCGCCTCGGTGACATCCTTGCCGATGAAGGTGACCCGGATGATCTGGCCCCTGCGGTCCGCCACCGGTGTGAAGCCGCCGTCGAGCACGCGCGGCGCGAGACCGGGGAGTTCGACGACATATTCGTCGTAATCCGCCGTTCCGCGCCGGCATTTCTCAAAGGCCTCGGCCATGCGTTCCGAGACCCGCGTGGCCGGCTCCCAGGGCGCGCCGTCGTCCGCACTCCGCCCGAAGGCCCGCGCGAAATGGTCGTTGACGTGCAGGACCGTGCCATCAAGGTCGAAATCGGCCTTCATCATGCTGGTCTCGATCGAGGCGATCACCGCGGAATTGAAATATGTCGCGGTGTCGTCCCGCCACTGGTTCACATAGCCGACGACCCGGCCGTCGGGCGCCACGATCGCCGAGATCCGCAGCGAAAGCCGGACCTGGCCGAGGTTGATGTCCGCGTCATAGGGCAGCTTGGACGGGTCGGCGAGAATGCTTCGGACCCGGTCCTTGAGCGCGCCCGGGTGGACCGCGTCGATATTCATCCCGATCAGCTTGTCGGGATCGAACCCGGGGATGCGCTCCGCCATCGCGGCGGCGTGTTCGTGCAGCAGCTCGACGAGCGCCTGGTTGACGTCGGTGATGGTCAGATCGGCGTCGACCATCATGATCGATGCCGTCATCGCCTCCAGCGCGGCATTGCGGAACATGACCTTGCGCTCGTTCTCCTGCCCGGCGACGAGTTGCTGGCGGAAGGTTTCCACGGATTTCCCGATGTCGCCGAGCTCGTCGCGACGCCGTGACTCGCGAACCTCGATGTCGAGGTCGCCATTCGCAACGTGATCGACGGTGCACGCAAGACGCATCATGGGACGGGCGATCCAGACCCTGAGGGCCACGACCAGAAGGAGGATGCCACCCCCGACGGTGAGGTAGGCCCAGAAGGTCACCTTGCGGTGCGCCGCGTTGGCCTGGGCCCGGACATAGTCGACCGTCCAGGCCGTCGCCAGAGCGCCCACGACGCTGTCGCGATAGAGGGCCGGATGGGCGACCAGGAGCCCGTCTTCCGAGGTCACCGCCGCGCCGGTCTCGACCGCGCGCCGCGCGAGCTCGGTCAGGGCCGGCGTGAGCGCGGGACCGTGCCCGACTTCGGCGACGATCTCGCCCTCTGCGCTGACGGCAATGCCCTGAAGGGTCTGCGCGTGTTCCTGGTCGGTCAGGGGCGCAATCGCGTCTCCGATCACCGCAGAATCTGCGAAGCGGATCGCGCCGGACAGGTTTTCAGCCAGCAACCCGTTGATCTCGCCCGCCGAATGGACGAGTTCGGCGGAGGCGAGTTCGATGGTAGACCGTCCGAATTCAAGCGACGTCACAAAGGTGAGGAAAATGGCCGCGAAGCCGATCCCCGCGGCGAGTTTGATGAAGATCGAGTTGAACCGGAAACCGCCGCGCCGTCCCGAGGTGTTGTTGCACTTGGCCATGCCTTGCCTCTTGTGTTGGATCTGCCGCGCCGCGGCGCTGGAAACCTAGAAAAGCGCCTCGGCGTCGACGCCGAAGGTGGCGGCACCGATCGGTTCGCCGCTGTCGGGATCGGTCAGGGTTCGGGAGATCTGCACCTGGTAAGTCATCGTGCTCTCGTCGCGTTCGATCTCGCCGACATGCACGGCGTCGGGGCCTTTCGGGAAGGTTTCGCTGAACTTCGTCTCGTCGCCCTGCCAGTAGTCGGAGGTGACGGAGGCCGAGGCCACGTTGAGGCCGTGGGAATCCATGACGAAGACCTCGGTGAACAGCCCGGCACCGGCCTCGATCTGCGCCCGCAGGTAGGTCGACACGGCGGACCCGACGACGGTATCGATGGTCGGGGTTTCGGCAGCCCCGATCTCGGCACGCCAGGTGGCATCCAGCGTGTCGATGTCGGCCTGGGTCAGGGCCGCATTGGCCGCGTTCTGGGCACGGACGGCGTCGATCACCGCTGCGTCGTCGATGAAGTCGAGGGCGCCGGAGGCGACAAAGGCCTCGATCGCGGCGGCATCGTCCGCCTGCACCGCGCCGACCGCGAAGCCGGCGATCCCGAGGCCCAGGACCAGGGCCAGCGTCCCGCGGCGGCTGCGCGGACGGGGCGACGGGGCGGTCCGGCGGACGTCATCGGCGGCCGTGCGGTGGAAGAAGTCGAGGGTCAGGGTCTGCATCCAGTGTCTCCGGTTGGAACGGGGCGACAGCACTGCCCCACGGGTTCCTCCGATCTGGACGAAATGTTTTAAGATCGTGTTGATGGCGGCGAAGAAATACGCGTTCGCGGGGAACCCGCGCGCGCTCCGCGACGGGGCGGCGATGGGGACCGTCACCCGCCGACGGCCGCGTCGAACGGTCTGCCGATCCGGCGGCCGCTGCGCCGGCGCTCAGCCCTCGGGCTCGCTCACCGCGTCGACATAGCGGCGGAACAGGCGCGAGAAATCGGCGATCTCGGCCGCATCCCAATCGGCAAACAGCCGGACGAAGGCGAGCCATTTGCGCTCGCGCATCTCGACCAGCAGGCCCCGTCCCTTGTCGGTCAGGCGCAGCACCGACTTGCGCCCGTCCTCCTGGGCGGCTTCGCGGGCGAGATAGCCGCGGGCGATCAGCGCCGAGGTGATGCGCGAAGCGCGCGACGGGTCGATCGCCATCTCTTCGGCCACCAGCCCGACCGTGGGCTGCGCCGGTGCCGCGCGTCCCACCCCGGTCTCGATCCGGACCACGGCGGTGAGGCCCTGGAACAGGCCGGGCTCGAGCTCGGCGCCCATCTCGGCCAGCAGCCGGCCGGTGAGCTCCCCTTTCAGGACCCGGCGATGCCAGTGGAACATCGCTTCCTCGAGGGCGAGCAATGCGTCCTGCGTATCGGGCGCAAAACCGCTCTCGGCGAGGCGGGCAGGCTTGGGCAGGTTGAACGCGGTGCGGGTCATGGGGGAGATATGGCGCACACACTTGCTGAGGTCAACTCAATGTGAGACACATTTATGTGCTGTTGACACATATTTGCCCGCCGCGTAGGGAAGCACCGTAACGCACAGGATCTCCGCATGCCCCAGTCGACCGCCGCCCCGCCCGATCACGCCGCCCCCGCGCCCGAGGCGGCCCAGCCCCATACCGGATCGATCCGGCTGGTGATCGGCTCGATCGCCGCGCTCTTGCTGCTCGCCTCGCTCGACCAGACCATCGTCTCGACGGCGCTGCCCACGATCGTCGCCGATCTCGGCGGGCTCGAGCACCTGTCCTGGGTGGTGACGGCCTATATCCTCGCCTCGACCGTCTCGGCGCCGCTCTACGGCAAGCTCGGCGACCTCTATGGCCGGCGCAACATGGTGTTCGTCTCGGTCGGACTGTTCCTCCTGGGCTCGGCGCTGGCCGGCGCGGCGCTGTCGATGCCGTGGCTGATCGCGTCGCGGGCGATCCAGGGGCTCGGCGGCGGCGGGCTGTTCGTGCTGGCGCTCTCGGTGATCGGCGACGTGATCCCGCCGCAGGACCGCGGCAAGGTGCAGGGCGTCTTCGCCTCGATCTTCTCGGTCTCCTCGGTGGTCGGCCCGCTGATCGGCGGGTTCTTCACCGAACAGGCGAGCTGGCACTGGATCTTCTACATCAACATCCCGATCGGGGCCGCGGCCCTCGTCGGTTTAGCCGCCTCGTTCAAGCCGACCGGCCGGCGCACGAAGCACAGGATCGACTGGCTCGGCGCCGCGACGCTCTCGATCACCCTGGCCTCGATCACGCTCGCTACCAGCCTCGGCGGCGGCACCTACCCCTGGGCCAGCCCGCAGATCCTCGGCCTCGCCGGTCTCGCCGTGGCAGCGGTCGCTACCTTCCTCTGGGCCGAAACCCGCGCCGAGGAACCGATCCTGCCGCTCTCGCTGTTCAAGCTCAACGTCTTCTGGGTGACCTCGATCATCGGGTTCATCGCGGGCGCAGCGATGTTCGGCGCGGTCACCTTCCTGCCGGTCTACCTGCAGATCGCCAAGGGTGCGACGCCGACGATGTCGGGGCTCATGCTGGTCCCGATGACCGCGGGCATCCTGATCTCGTCGACCTTCGCCGGCCAGTACATGGGCCGCACCGGGCGCTACAGGATCCTGCCCTTCCTCGGCATGGGCTCGTTGATGATCGGCATGGCGCTCTTGTCGACCCTAGGGGCCACCACCCAGACGGTGCTGTTCGCGATCTTCCTCGCCTTCGTCGGCCTCGGCATGGGCAACATCTTCCCGGTCGTCACCACCGCGGTGCAGGCCGCCGTGCCGCGCCACCAGCTCGGCACCGCCACCGCCTCCGGACTGATGTTCCGCCAGATCGGCGGCTCGCTCGCCGTGGCGGTCTTCGGCGCGATCTTCACCGCCCGGATGGTCGCCAACGCGCCCGCCGAGCTGCCCGGCTTCGACGCCGCCGGCGAGGGCTTCGCGATGAGCCCGGCCAAGCTCGCGGCGCTGCCGGAGGAGGTCCGGGGCCAGATCGCCGAGCTGGTGGTGACCGCGATCCACCCGATCTTCCTGATCGCCGCCGGGCTCGCCTTCATCGGCTTCCTCGTGGCCTTCGCGCTCACCGAGATCCGGCTGCACAACCGGATGGTGCCGCGAGGGGAGTGACCCCGGTCCGATCATCCAGGCCGGGCGGCGGCGCCCGGCGCGACATTACGTGGGAGGAGAAAGTTCATGGCCATCCAACGCATGGACAATGTGGGCATCGTCGTCGAGGACCTGTCGCAGGCGATCGCCTTTTCAGCGAGCCGGGCTCGGAGCTCGAGGGCCGGATGATGGTCGAGGGCCCCTGGGCGGGTCGCGTGACCGGGCTCGGCGACCAGAAGGTCGAGATCGCGATGATGCGCACGCCGGACGGGCACAGCCGGATCGAGCTGTCGCGTTTCCTGAGCCCGTCCGTTGCCGCCGACCATCGCAGGCCCCCGGTCAACGCGCTCGGATACCTGCGCGTGATGTTCGCCGTCGATGACCTCGCCGACACTTCCGCGCCTCGCCCCCCTCGGTGCGACACTGGTGGGCGAGGTGGTCGATTACCAGGACGTCTACCGGCTGTGCTACATCCGCGGTCCGGAAGGGATCCTGATCGGCCTCGCGCAGGAGTTTTTCGACGCCTGATGCCGGCGGCGCTGGCGGGTGGCGCGGCCGTGCCGCGCCGGTGGTTCGCGCTCGCGTCGACACACCCAGCCCTTGCACCCCGCCACCGTTGCGCTACCGTGTCCCGGACGGCGCGCCGCGATGCAGCAAAATCTGCCGCGCTGCCGAAAAGACAGACCGGGGAGACCGTGATATGCCGGAATTCAAGAAGATCCTGATCGCCAACCGCGGCGAGATCGCGATCCGTATCATGCGGGCGGCCAACGAAATGGGCAAGAAGACGGTCGCGGTCTATGCCGAGGAAGACAAGCTCGGCCTGCACCGGTTCAAGGCGGACGAAGCCTACAAGATCGGCGAGGGGCTCGGCCCCGTCGCGGCCTACCTGTCGATCCCAGAGATCATCCGGGTCGCCAAGGAAAGCGGCGCCGACGCGATCCATCCGGGCTACGGGCTGCTCTCGGAAAACCCCGATTTCGTCGATGCCTGCGACGCCGCCGGCATTGTCTTCATCGGCCCCAAGGCCGCGACGATGCGCGCGCTCGGCGACAAGGCCTCGGCGCGGCGGATCGCGATCGAGGCGGGGGTGCCGGTGATCCCGGCGACCGAGGTGCTCGGCGACGACATGGAAGCGATCAAGAAGGAGGCTTCCGAGATCGGCTTCCCGCTGATGCTCAAGGCTTCCTGGGGCGGCGGCGGCCGCGGCATGCGGCCGATCCACAACGTCGAGGAACTGCCCGACCTGGTGCTCGCCGGCCGGCGCGAGGCCGAGGCCGCTTTCGGCAACGGCGAAGGCTTCCTCGAGAAGATGATCACCCGCGCCCGCCACGTCGAGGTGCAGATCCTCGGCGACACGCAGGGCAACATGTACCACCTGTGGGAGCGCGACTGCTCGGTGCAGCGGCGCAACCAGAAGGTGGTCGAGCGCGCCCCCGCCCCCTACCTCTCCGAGGCCCAGCGCGAAGAGATCTGCAACCTCGGCAAGCAGATCTGCCAGCATGTGAACTACACCTGCGCCGGCACGGTCGAGTTCCTGATGGATATGGAGACCGGCAAGTTCTACTTCATCGAGGTCAACCCCCGGGTCCAGGTCGAGCACACCGTCACCGAGGAGGTGACCGGTATCGACATCGTCCGCGCCCAGATCCTGATCGCCGAGGGCCGCTCGTTGGCCGAGGCGACCGGCGTCGCCTCGCAATACGACGTCAAGCTCCACGGCCATGCGTTGCAGTGTCGGATCACCACCGAGGATCCGCAGAACAACTTCATCCCCGACTACGGACGGATCAGCGCCTACCGCACCGCCACCGGTCCCGGCATCCGCCTCGACGGCGGCACTGCCTACCCGGGCTCGGTCGTTACCCGCTACTACGACTCGCTGCTGGTCAAGGTCACCGCCTGGGGTCAGACGCCGGACATGGCGATCCGCCGGATGGACCGGGCGCTCAGGGAGTTCCGCATCCGCGGCGTCTCGACCAACATCGCCTTCGTCGAAAACCTGCTCCGCCACCCGACCTTCCTGAACAACACCTACACCACAAGGTTCATCGACCAGACGCCGGAACTCTTTGATTTCCAGAAGAGACGCGACCGGGCGACGCGGATCCTCACCTATATCGCCGACATCACCGTCAACGGGCACCCCGAGACCGCCGGCCGGCCGCTGCCGAAAGAAGATCTGAAGGCCCCGCGTTGCCCGAAACTGCGCACAGAAACCCCGCCCCCGGGCACCAAGCAGCTGCTCGACGAGAAGGGGCCGAAGGCGGTCGCCGACTGGCTCAAGGCGCAGAAGCAGGTCCTGCTCACCGACACCACGATGCGCGACGCCCACCAGTCGCTGCTCGCCACAAGGATGCGCTCCTACGACATGGTCCGGATCGCGCCCGCCTATGCCCACAACCTGCCGCAGCTGTTCTCGATGGAGATGTGGGGCGGCGCGACCTTCGACGTCGCCTACCGCTTCCTGCAGGAATGCCCCTGGCAACGGCTGCGCGACATCCGCGCGAAGCTGCCCAACGTCATGACCCAAATGCTGCTGCGCGCGTCGAACGGCGTGGGCTACACGAACTACCCCGACAACGTGGTGCAGGGCTTCGTGAAACGCTCGGCCGAGAGCGGCATGGACGTGTTCCGGGTCTTCGACAGCCTCAACTGGGTCGAGAACATGCGCGTCGCGATGGATGCGGTGGTCGAGAACGAAAAGGTCTGCGAGGCCGTGGTCTGCTACACCGGCGACATCCTCGACCCGGACCGTTCGAAATACGACCTCAAGTACTACGTCGCCATGGCGAAGGAACTCGAAAGCCGCGGGCGCCTATATCCTCGGCGTGAAGGACATGGCGGGGCTCCTCAAACCCGCCGCCGCCACCGCGCTGTTCACGGCGCTGAAGGACGAGATCGACATCCCGATCCACTTCCACACCCATGACACCTCCGGCATTTCGGCGGCCTCGGTACTCGCGGCGGTCGATGCCGGGGTGGATGCGGTCGACGCGGCGATGGACGCCTTCTCCGGCTCCACCTCGCAGCCCTGCCTCGGCTCGATTGTCTCGGCGCTCGCCAACACGCCCCGCGACCCCGGCCTCGACATCGCCGCGATCCGCGAGATCTCGAACTACTGGGAAGCGGTGCGCGGGCAATACGCGGCGTTTGAGTCCGGGCTCGAAGCGCCGGCGTCGGAGGTCTATCTCCACGAGATGCCCGGCGGTCAGTTCACCAACCTCAAGGCGCAGGCCCGCTCGCTCGGGCTCGAAGAGCGCTGGCACGAGGTCGCCCAGGCCTATGCCGACGTCAACCTGATGTTCGGCGACATCGTCAAGGTCACGCCGTCGTCCAAGGTGGTGGGCGACATGGCGCTGATGATGGTCAGCCAGAACCTCTCGCGCGCCGAGGTCGAGGACCCCGAGCACGAGGTCTCGTTCCCGGATTCCGTCGTCGACATGATGCGCGGCAACCTCGGCCAGCCCCCGGGCGGCTTCCCCGAAGGGATCGTCGCCAAGGTGCTCAAGGGCGAAAAGCCCGACACCGAGCGCCCCGGCAAGCATCTCAAGCCGGTCGATTTCGAGGCCACCCGCAAGGAGCTTGCCGAGAAAATCGGCGAGGAGATCGACGACGAAGACCTGAACGGCTACCTGATGTATCCCAAGGTCTTCACCGACTATGCCGAGCGGCACAAGACCTACGGGCCGGTGCGGACGCTGCCCACCCGCACCTTCTTCTACGGCATGGAGCCGCATGAGGAGATCTCGGTCGAGATCGACCCGGGGAAGACCCTCGAGATCCGCTGCCAGGCGATCTCCGAAACCAACGACGAGGGCGAGGCCAAGGTGTTCTTCGAGCTCAACGGCCAGCCCCGGACCGTGCGGGTCACCGACCGCAAGATCCAGGCCGAGAAGGTCGCCCATCCCAAAGCCGAAGCGGGTAACGCCGCCCATGTCGGCGCGCCGATGCCGGGCGTCGTCGCCTCCGTCGGCGTCAAACCCGGCCAGGAGGTGCGCAAGGGCGATCTGCTCCTGACCATCGAGGCAATGAAGATGGAAACCGCGATCAACGCCGAACGCGATGCGGTGGTGAAGGCGGTGCATGTGACCCCGGGCGCCCAGATCGACGCCAAGGACCTGTTGATCGACTTCGAGTAAGGCGCGGGCGCGCGCCCGCGCCTTGCGCCCGCGCGCGCCGTCCCGGCGGCAACGCCTCAGCCTGAGGCGTCCACCGCGCGCCGCCGCCACAGGCGCAAGACGCAAGGCCGACAACGAGCGCCAGCACCCCGACGCAGGCGAGGCTCCACTTCACCTGCGTCCACTGGCTGGCCCTCGCCACCATGGCTTGTGTCATTCCGTCGGGACCGGCCCGAAGCATCACGGCAATCGCGGCGTTTTCCAGGGTGTCGGCAACGACCTCGGTCATCGACAGCGCCCCGATGACCAGGCCCGGCCATCCCGGGAACAGCCAGCGATAGACCAGGAACAGGACCGCGCCGAGCAGCGGCGGAAAGGCCATGTCGAGCCACAGCTGCGGGCCGAGGTACAGCGCCCTGCCCTCGGCGCCGAGCGCCGTGACGAAGGCTTGCGCCTCGGCAAAGCCGTAGCCCGTGACCCGCATGTCGAACTGCCGCAGCCCGCCCGACAGCGCTTCGATCTTCGGTGCCGTCCCGAGGTTCATGCACAGGTTGACCGCCAGCATCGCGGCGAAAATGCCCCAGAAGATCCGTGGCATGCTGGGCTCCCCTACAAACGATCTCCGACGGTTCCCGGCCCTCACCCGTGACGGTCCGCGTTCACCTCGGTCGCGCCGGCAGACGTGAGCGTAGCACGGCGGCGTGCACAGCGGCCATCCGACCCGGTGCCGCAGCGCCAGCGGCCGGCCCTACCCTCCGGCTGCCCCCAGCCGCGCGCTTCCCGAAATCTCCGCCTGACCGTCCCGGCTCGGAGGCCGGCCGAACTTGCGCCGATAGTCGCGGCTGAAATGCGTGGGGCTTTCGTAGCCGACCGAGAAGGCCGCTTCCGACACGCCGCTCTGCCGCTCCCTCAACAGCGCCTTCGCCTCGATCAGGCGCAGGTCCTTCTGGTACTGCAACGGCGTCGTGCCGGTCACCGCCTTGAAATGGGCATGGAAGGACGACGGGCTCATGCCCGCCTCCCGCGCGAGCTCCGGCACGCTCAGCGGCGCGCGGAACCCGGCGCGCAGCCGCCGGATCGCCTCCGCCACCCGGCTGCCATGGCTGTCGGCGCGCAGGAGGTCGCGCAGCATGGACCCGATCGGCGACAGGAGCAGCCGGTAATGGATCTCGCGCCGGAGGCCCGGGCCGAGCACCTCCACGTCAAGCGGGTGGCCCGCCAGGTCGATGTAACGCCCGAGCGGCGCCAGCCAGCCGGGTTCCGCCGTCGCCGCGGCGAGCGCGCGCGCCGGCCTCCCGGCCCGCGGCAGGGCGTCGCCCAGTTGGGCGTGAAGCCCGCGCAGCAGTTCGAAGTCGAGATCGAGGATCAGCGCCAGGTAGGGCTGCGCGCGGCTCGCTTCGGTGATCCGCGACACCACCGGCAGCGCGTGGCTCACCAACAGCGCATCGCCAGGGCGCAACCGGACGGTCCGGTCGCCGATGGCTGTGCTTTTGCTGCCCTGAAGGATCAGGCTGATCACCGGCTGATAGACCACCGCCTCGACCTCGCTCGGCGCGTCGCGGCGAAAGATCGACAACCCGGGCAGCTCCCGGATTTCTCCCCCGTTTTCAAGGGAATATCGGTCCGCCCATGCGGTGAGATGCAGCAGATCCATCGGCGCCTCCTCGCATCCTGGGTACCACGTCGCATCCGCGGCCGCAGCAAGACATCCGCGGATATGGAGAAATCGGCAGGTTTTGCACAGAAACGGGCAGGCGTGCCAGGTGCCCTGCCCCTATCTTCGCCCTCAGAGATACATCAGCCCCGGAGCCCCCGATGCCCGCGATCCGCCCCCAGAGCCTCGACCTCACCGCCCACCACGACCGCTACCCCGCGATCGACCCCCGAGCCGCGCTCAAGGACAGCGCTGCCGGCAAGGTGGTGTTCCTCTCGGGCGCCTCGCGCGGGATCGGGGCGGCAACGGCGCTGGCCTTTGCCGAGGCCGGCGCCCGCGCCGTCTACCTCACCGCCCGGTCGGACGCCGCGCTCGAAGAGACCGCGTCGCGGCTCCGGGCGGCCTGCCCCGACACGCTCTGCGCCTGGTCCGTTTGCGACGTCACCGATCCCGACGCGGTCGCGGCGGCGGTTGCCGATTGCGTGACCCGGTTCGGCGGCATCGACATCGCCGACGCCAATGCGGGCTTCCTCGGCCCCTGGGTGAAGATCGGCGAAAGCGACCCGGCCGGCTGGTGGACCAACTGGGAAGTCAACCTGCGCGGCGCCTATCACGTCGCCCGGTTCACCCTGCCGCACCTGATCGAAAGCGCCCGGGCGCGGGCCGCCCAGGGGGGCAGCGGCGGCCACCTGATCCTGGTCTCCTCGATCGGCGCGCAGCTGCTGATGCCCGGCGCCTCGGATTACCAGACCTCGAAACACGCAGTGAACCGGCTGGTCGAGTTCATCCAGTCCGACCACGGCGCCGACGGGATCAAGTGCTTCGCGCTGCACCCGGGCGGGGTCGCGACGGAGCTGGGGCTGACCATGCCCGAAGCGATGCACGCCTATCTCAACGACACCCCCGACCTCGCCGCCTGTTTCGCGATCTGGCTCACCTCCGGCGCGGCGGACTGGGCCAAGGGACGTTATCTCAGCGCCAATTGGGACGTCGACGAGCTGACCGCGCTTAAGGACGAGATCGTCGAAGAGGATCTGCTGGTCAACCGGCTGCGCGGCCGGGCCCGAATCGGCGGCGCGGCCCCGGGCTGACCGAAACGGGCGCGGGGTGTGCGAGCTCGCACATATATCCAAGCCATTGATATATTTATTGTTAGCGCTAACATATTCTTGCGCGCGACTCCCGCTTCCGGCACCCGCACCGGGCCGGTGTCCCCGGTCCCGTCGACGACGCGCCGGTCGCCG
>JAWKXC010000023.1:0-71487 GCA_041397205.1 Paracoccaceae bacterium | reverse complement strand
GAGGTAGAGTGCCAGGATGAGTGCGGACGCCGTCGAGCAATATGTTTTCTTGTACCAGACGGCGTTCCTGATCCCGTAGTAGGTGATCCACAGGCGGTCCATCTGGACCGGATCGCCGACCCGGCCCCGACCCCGGCCGACGGCTCGGGCGGCGTTCTTGTGCACCACGACACTCCCGGGAACCAGAAGCATCCTGAACCCTGCGTCTTTTATTCTCGTGCAATATTCCAGGTCGTCGAGGTGTATGAAAAACTCCGAGCGCGGCAGGCCGACGGAGGCGACCACCGCTCGTGAAATGAGAACGCCGACAAATGAGGAATGGGAGACACTGACGATGGCATCCGACTTGCCCTGTACGGATGCCGAGCCCGAACGATCGAGGAAATTCATGAGCTTGCCGCAGGGAGTGATATCGCCGGTATGGTGCTCCTCGATATTCCGGTCCGCATCCAGCTTCAGATTGGCGAAAGCGTCGACGTCGGGTCGCGACAGGCGGGCTTCGACAAGGATCTCAAGCGCGTCGACGGCGGGCTCTGCGTCATCGTCCATGATCCAGATCCAGTCGAAACCTTCCTGGTACGCGACGTCGATTCCCTTGGAAAATCCTCCCGCACCGCCGATGTTCCGCTCCAGTTGCACGTAGTGGACCCGGGGATCGTCGCGAAGACCCAGAGAGCTCAGGTAGGCCCCGGTGTCATCGGTGCTGGCATTGTCGATGATGAAGACCTTGTCCGGAACGTGGCTTTGCCCGAGGAGCGCGTTGATGCACTCGGCCAGAAGAACCTTGCGATTGAAGGATACGACGACCGCGGCGACGCGCCCGACTGCTTCTTGCGTGCTGGCGTTCATCTCTGCCTTCCGTTCCTTGCGTTTTCCGGGGGTTGCCGGAATGAAAATGATCTATGGCCCCCGCGCGGGAGTCGGAGCTCAATTCTCCGAATGAATACGGAACCCTCGCGGTTGGCGCGTGCCGAAAGAAAACCGCATGGACTGTTTTCGACCTGAACCCTGAGACCCACGTTATTCTTCCCGGGCCCGGATGCAGATCAGGGGTTTCAATATGTTGGATCTGTAGAGAACCACGGCCATGGTCAAGGTGACCACGATTTCCGTCGTGGTGACGCTCAGGGCCGCGCCGATTGCGGACAGGGTCGGCACCGTCAACAGGATGAGCACGATATTCAGGAGACCTGAGGCGATCAGAATGCGGCTGAATTGCTTGGTCAGGCCGAAATTGAGCATGGTCTGGATGCCGAGCACGTTCGAAACCCCGATCGCGAAGGGCAGCGGTGCCATGATCATCATCAGCACCGCCGACTGCATCATCTCTTCCCCGAACAATATCCTTACGATCAGGTTGGCGCCGAGAACGAGCGCAATCGAGAGCACGAGGGAAATGCCGCCCTGGATGAACAGGAGTTTCCTGTTGACGGAAAACGGATCGTCGGTTTCGCGGGTCGCCCGCTGCGCGATGTAGGGATACATCGCCTGGGTGACCGGCGCGAACAGGCTGGTGACCGCCTTTACGATCTTTTCGGCAGCGGCGAAGTGGCCCACGGCCACGGGATTTGCGAGCAGCCCCAGGAGAAAGACGTTGGTACTGGAGTAGAGGTTCACGGCCACGTTGGATATGAAGATGTGCCATGAATCCTTCACGGTTTCGGTGATGTCCGCCCAGGTCGGGAATTTGACCGGGAAGGCGATCATCGACGGCAGCAGGAACATCGCGATCGTGCCCGAGATCAGACCCCAGCTCGATTGCAGGCCGGCGGCGATGAGATAATCGTCCTCATGTCTCACGAACAGGAATATGCCGGACAGGGTGATGACACGCGCCGTGATCGAAAGCACCGTGATCCGGCCCATCTGTTCGAGGCCCTGGAACAGCCAGACCGGGAACAGCGCGGTGCCGAAGACGGCGAGAAAGGCCAGCAGATAGAGCGGCAGGTTTGCCCGGAACCCCGGCACGAGGAGCACGACCGCCATCATGATCGCGAAGCCCACCAGGGCGAGGGCGAATTTGATCACGAAGACCGTCATCGCGAAAGTTCCGAGCGTCGCGCTGTCGTCGCGGATCTGGGCAACGCGCCGGGGTGCTGCGAGATTGAAGCCGAAATCGCACAGCACGTTGAAATAGGCGATGAACGCGTAGGCAAAGGCCATCCGGCCGTAATTTGCCGACCCGAGGACGCGCAGCAGGTAGGGCAGCGTGATCAGCGGCAACAGGAGGTTGGCGAAATGCAGGACGTAGAGCGTCGAGATGTTGGTGCGCAGCGACTTTCGGATTTTTCCGGTCATGAGGTCGTCCTGGGCCTGCACCGGGGGGGCCGGGGGGCGGCGCGCCGCTGGCCTGCGATGGGGGCGCGAACCTGCGGCTGGGAATGTCGGGTCATGGAAGAAAGTGCTGCGCTTGTTCAATGGACCTATGCGCGATAGCCGGATTCCCGGCCGGGGCAAAGGCTTGGCGTGCATTTTTTGCCGCTCTCGGGCCCCAGGATCGCAATAGGGGGCAGGGTGCGCCTCGACCGCACCCACTGACCCTGCCCTCGATGCCGATGGCGTCCTGTGCGGTCAGCGCCTGCGGCGGGCACGCGGCGAGATCGACAAAGAGCGCCTTCGTCCGGTCCTTGGTTGTCACCAGCGCGTGGAGATGGACCGCGCCCGACTCGGGGTCGGTCTCGGGGCCGCCGATGGTCTCGATCACCACCCGGCGCAACCTCGCATGCCCGGCCAGAGGCGGCTCCGCCGCTTCACCGGCGCCGTCTGGCGAGCCGGCACAAAAGCGCGATCGCGATCAGGTTGAGCCCTGGCAGAAGCGCTGCGACGACGGGGCTGGCGGGCCAGGGCAGCAGCGCCCAGGGCATCGCGAGCAACACCAGAAAGACGCCGGATAGCGGATCCTGCGGCTGGCCGAACCAGCCGAACGTGCCGACGAGCAGCAGGAAGAGGGCGACGGCCCAGAGCAGGGCGAAACCGATGAGGAGACTGCGGCAGGGGCGCATGATGTCCGTCCTTTCCAAGAGACCGCGCGGCGGCGGCGAGGAATTCCGTCCCCCGCACAAGGCGAGTGTAGTCGAGCGTGTCGGCGCTGTCGCCGGGCCCGTGGTCGTTGGCGTCGGACGCTCCTGTCAGGCGCATTCCGGGCAGTGCGGCGGAGATCAGGGGCATCTGATCCGACAGCGGTCCGGCGGTGCCGGCGACGAGCGCTGCGCAGGGGCCGCCGATCCCGGTGGCGGCGAGACCCGGGGGGGGGGCGGGGCAGGGATCGCGGAAAGGCGGCGCATGGCGAAACGCCGCCTGTATCCGTGCCGCCGCCAGATCGGCGGCGCCCTAACCGACGGGTCGGGTCCCGGACGGGGTGCATGCTCGGAGAAGCAAGGTAAGCGTCCTGCGCGACCCGACCACGTCGAGGTGCCCGGCCCGTGCCGAACCTTGCGGTGTCGCGACGCAAGCCCGCCGGGGGCTATTCGGAGCCGACCCGCAGGCCCATGGCCTCCATCCAGCCGGTGGCTCCGGTCTGTGGCATCCGCGCCCGCGACGGCGGCGCGAAACTGTCGGTCACCAGCGCCCGTGGGCGCGTCGCTTCCAGGTGTTCGGCGAAACCGACGAGGGCCTTGGCCCCGTCCGGGGTCAGGCCGTCGACGAGCCGGTCGTGCATGAGATACATCGCGTTCGCCTGGGCGTGCAGCGGGCTTCGGCGTCCCATCAGCGCGGTGAAGGTCGAGATCGGCGCCTCCGGTGCGAGGAACCGGGCGATGCGCACGGTGTCGGCGAGGCTCCCGAACTTGTGGCGCAGGGACGAGGCGCCGGGCGGGTCGGGTCGATAGGCTTCCGCGAAAGGCATCGTCGGCATAGGCCGGATAAGCCCGGTGGATCGCCTCGTCATGGAGCGTCTGGCTGCGGGTGACGGCATAGGGCAGGCTTGTGCAGAACTCGACGAAATCGGTGTCGAGATAGGGGGTGAAGACCGCCTGGGCCGGCGACAGGATGCCATTGGCGACGAAGCTGATCTCGCGCCGGGTCCGGTGCATCAGCCAGAACATCTGGTAGGGATCGGGCGCATCGGCATAGGCGGCGATCGCATCGGCCACATAGGCCACGGTCGCGTCGTCCGCGCCCGGTGAATAGAGCGGCCCCGCGCCGGTGCCGTTGGCGGCGCGCGAAATGACGGCGCCGTGGCCGGTGATCATCCGGCGGGCGATCTCGGCGAAGTTGCCGGCACCCGCGAGCTGGAAATAGGCCTCGGCGTCGTCGTCGGGATTGGTGAGGATGTCGCCGGCGATCCCGTCGAAGGCGGCCGCCTCGCGATGGTCGAGCAGGTAGTCGTGCAGCGGCATCATCTGCGCGTGCTCGTCGGCGCAGAGCTGGGTGAGGGCGATGGCCCGCAGGTGGTCGACCTGGCGCGAGCGCGGATGGCCGAGGACGACGTGGCGCACGCCCACCGCCTCGCAGAGCGCGCGCGCCGCCTTGACCTCGGTGTTCCAGCGCGCGCCGCCGTGGTGGAAGGTGACACAGGCCTCGGGCGGGCGGCCCTGGCGGACCAGTTCGAGCAGGATGTGCCGGGAGTCGCGCCCGCCGCTCAGGGGCAGGATGATCGGCCCCGACCAGGTGCGCAGAGTGCGTTCGATGGCCCGGCGAAACAGCTCGATCATGCCGTCGACAGCGTCGTTCGGGCTGATCTGCTGCGGGGTGATGCGGCGGGCGGGGGCGTCGATCGTGAGCTTGCCGCGGGTCCACCTGAGCTTGCCGCAGGGGGGCAGCACCCGGATCCCGGCAAACGGCGTGTCGTCGTTGATGAAGATGCCCAGACGGTGAAACACCGCGAGCGCGCGCCGGTCCGGCGTGAGGTCCGCCCCGCGCGCCGCGAGCTGCCACAGGCTCGGTGAAACGAGGATCCGGCCCTCCCGGGCGGCATAGAACATGCTGAAGAAACCGTAGCGGTCGACCTCGGCCGTGAGCGTGGTCCCGTCCCAGTGCCAGCCGCCGAAGATCCCGTGGCCGGGGCCGCGGGTGAGGATCTTGGTGCCGAACGAGCCCGACGGGATACCGCTCAGCGCCGCGGTGCCGTCGCGCCAGGTGAGATCGACGAAATCATCGGCCGACAGGCCCGGGACCGAGCGCGCCCAGGCGCCCTTCAAATTCATCGTCGTCATGTCAGTGCCTGCTCATTGCTTGCGGGCCACCCCCATTTCCGATGTCTGCGCATCTGTCGGTGGTCATGGCGGAGTATTCCTCACGCCCAATATTGTATCATGATGGCAATCGGTCGACCAATGTTTGACCGATATGGGTCAATAGCGGGCGCGCTACTGGCCGAGCGATGGCGGCAAAGGCGGGCGGAGCGGTATTCGTGGTCGGGTGCACGTGCTTGGTCTGTGGGCGGGGCACCTCTGGTGCAGGAACGGCCCACCAGAGCCCGACCGGCTCACGGTGCGCGCTCCTTCGGTGTGCCGGTGTTTCTGGCCCGTGTTTTCCGGCCGGTGTTTTCTGGGTGCCGGGCGTATTGCGGTCTCCAGAGTTCGGACAACCAGCGGCCGCGGTGTGGGGATAGCGCCGGTATACTGAGCAGCGCTGTGGGAGCCGGGGTTGGAAAATATTCCAAGGGCAATGCGCGGGATCGCGAGAATATACATCGACGCGGAGCCTGCCGGGTGGGCCCGTTCAGTATTCGCCTGTGTCACTCGGGCCCGGTGGGTCGCCCGGTGCCGACCCCGTAACATCCGGCGCTATCGAACAGCCATTCGCCAGAGAATCACTGCGGCCCGAAGCGCGTCTGCCGGCGCGGGGTGCTTCACGTGATCATCGGCTATCTTCCCGAACCCTGCACAATTCAGCGCATTGCACTGTATAGTTAACCATGGGGAAACCTGCCCGGATCGGTGTGATCCGCCGGAACCGCCCCATATCCCTTTCCCCGCGCAACATGTCTGCAACAGGCGCGGGTCAAATCGGAAAACCGCTTGCGGAACGGGGGGTTCGGGGCCAAAGCGGCTTGCGATGCCCGGCTATCCGTGTAAGGTCCGGCCTTGGGGTTGCTGGGCCACGTTGTGGTTTGTGGAAACACGGGCGTGTTTCAGGTGGGGGTGATTGGCGTGGGGTCAATTCCTTTATATGTCGTTGCCGGTCAGAGCAACGCGGTCAGAATAGTTCAGTCGGGCGCGATCGAGTCGACGCTCGACGACCGGGGTGCGGGTGAGCTCAGCATCGTTACCGCAGCCGTCGGGCGGTCGCTGTATCCGGACTATACCTATACCGACTTCTATCCTTTCGACGATGGCGATGCGAATACCGGCGAGCTGTACCGCGACCTGATCGACGCGATCAACGCCGAGCTCACGGCCAATTCCGAAGTATATCTTGCCGGTGTATTCTGGATCCAGGGCGAGGAGGACGCCAACAGCGCGACCTACGGGCCGGATTACTACACCAACCTGAACGAACTCTACCAGAACCTCACCGAGATCTATGGCGGCGAGTTCGACTTCGTCATTTCGGCGCTATCGACCTATGCCGACGCGGCCGATGTCGAGCCGGCCTGGGACGAGGTGCGCCAGGCCCAGGAAGACCTGGCGAGTGCCTACGACCATGTCTACCTGATCGATCCGGACGATCTGATCGACGTCGAGGGCTATACCGAAGGCCAGATCTTCACCGACGATGTCCACTATACCCAGATCGCTTACGAATGGCTGGCGGACAGCTTTTTCGACCTGTTCCCGATCGGCGGCAACACCGCGCCGGAGGCGATGGCCGACAGTGTCGCGACCAACGAGGACACGCCGCTCAGCGGCAACGTGCTGGCGGACAACGGCAACGGGGCCGACAGCGACATCGACGGGCAGAGCCTGTCGGTCAGCACGACGCCGGTCTCGGGGGTGAGCCACGGGGTGCTGGTGCTGAACGCCAACGGCTCGTTCAGCTACACACCTACGGCGAATTTCAACGGCACCGACAGTTTCACCTACCGGGTCTCGGACGGGCAGGGCGGCACCGACACCGCCGTGGTCACGATCAGCGTGGCGGCGGTGAACGGGGATCCTGTGGCGGCCGACGACGGCGGCTACGCGACCGCCTACGACACGCCCTTCGTGATCGCGGCCAGCGCGCTGCTCGCCAATGACAGCGACGGCGATCCGGAGCTCACCCAGACCCTCACGCTCACCGCGGTGAGCGGAGCGGTGAACGGGACCGTGGCGCTCTCCGGCGGCCTGGTGACCTTCACGCCGACGCCGGGCTACACCGGGTCGGCGCAGTTCACCTACACGCTCTCCGACGGCGCCGGCGGCATCGACACCGCGACCGTGAGCCTCACCGTTGCCGACAACGAGGCGCCGACCGCCGCGAACGATCAGATCGCGGTCGACGAGGACAGCATCGTCACCGGCAACGTGCTCGACAACGACGACGATCCCGAGGGCCGGGAGCTGACCGCGGTGCTGTTGTCCGGGCCGATGCAGGGCGTTCTGACCTTTTCGGCCGACGGCTCCTTCGCCTATGAGGCCGATGCCGATCTGTTCGACCTCGCGACGCCGGGGACGGTGATCGAACAGACCTTCACCTACCAGGTGTCCGACGGCGACGGCGGGGTCGACCAGGCCACCGCGACGCTGTTCGTCACCATCCTCGACGACGGCGGCACGTTCCACGCCGGCGACAGCACGCCCAACGTCGCAACCGGCACCGATGGTGGCGAGGATCTGGTCCTCGGCGGGGCGGGCGACGACGCGCTCTACGGGCTCGACGGGGCCGATACGATCCGGGGGGACGACGGCGACGACCGCCTCTATGGCGGCGAGAGTGCCGACCGGCTGTATGGCGAGGCCGACAATGACCGGCTCTACGGCGAGGATGGCGCCGATGTCCTGAAAGGCGCCGGCGGCGACGACAGGCTGGACGGCGGGTCCGGCCACGACATCTTGCGCGGCGGTTCCGGCGACGACCGTCTGCTGGGCCGCGCGGGCGACGACACCCTCAACGGCGGCTCCGGCGCGGACGCGATGGACGGCGGGAGCGGCGACGACCTGCTGCGCGGCTGGACCGGCAACGACCGGATCAAGGGCGCGGCGGGGGCCGACACCCTCAAGGGCGAGGCCGGCGACGACCGGATCAAGGGCGGCAGCGGCGGCGACCTCATCAAGGGCGGCAGCGGCCGCGACCAGATCGAGGGCGGAGAGGGGCTCGACACGCTGATCGGCGGTGCCGGGTCCGACCGTTTCGTCTTTACGTTGGGGGAGGGGGCGGACGAGGTGCTCGATTTCACCGACGGGCAGGACCTGTTGGTGATGCGAGGGCTCGACTTTGCCGAACTCAGCATCGCCCAGAGCGGCGACGACACTACGATCTCGGTCGAGGGCGCCGTGGTGGCGGTGCTGCTCGACGTCGAGGTCTCGGCGCTGACGGCACGGGATTTCCTGTTCTGACGCAGGGCTGCGGGCGCGGGCCGGTGCGGGCGGCGCACAGTGCCGCACCGCGCTCCGGCCGCGGCGGTCCCGGTCCCCGGCCCCCAAGGTCAGATCGGGTAGTGCAGCGGCCCGTCCTGCATCGTGATCCAGCGCAGGTCGGTAAACTCGGCGACCCCCAGGTGCCGCCGAACCGGCCGTAGCCCGAGGCCTTGACCCCGCCGAAGGGCATCTGTGCCTCGTCATGCACGGTCGGGCCGTTGATATGGCAGATCCCGCTTTCGATCCGTTTCGCCACTGCCAGCGCCCGCATCGTGTCGCGCCCGAACACCGCAGCCGCCAGGCCGAACTCGCTCTCGTTGGCGATCCGCACCGCCTCGTCGACCGTGGCGGCCCGGATGATCGCGACGACCGGGCCGAAACTCTCTTCCGCGTAGAGCCGCATCTGTGGCGTCACCCCGTCGAGCGCGGCGGCGTTCAGGATCGTTCCTGTGCCGCCGCCGCCGATCAGCCTCGCCCCTTGTCGACGGCATCCCGAACGAGATCGCCGACCCGCGTGGCGGCGGCGTCGCTCACCAGCGAGCCGAGCGGCGCGGTGCCCTCGCGCGGGTCGCCGGCGGTGAGGCTCGCCACCTTGGCGGCGAAGGCTTCAACGAAGCGGTCGCCCGACTCGCCGACGGCAATGATCCGCTCGGTCGACATGCGGATCTGGCCCTGGTTCGTATAGGCGCCGAAGCCCGCGGCGGCGTCGGCCGCGTCGATGTCGGCGTCTTCCAGCACGATCATCGGGGCCTTGCCGCCAAGCTCCAGAAGCGCCGGCTTGAGGTGCCGCCCCGCCAGTTCCCCGATCACCTTGCCGACCCGGGTCGAGCCGGTGAAGTTCACCCGCCGCACCGCCGGGTTGGCGATCAGCGCCTCGACGAGGTCGGGGGCATCGGCGGGATCGTTCGAGAGCGCGTTGAGCACGCCGGGCGGCAGGCCCGCCTCCGACACCGCCTCGACGATCAGCGCGTGGACTCGCGGGCAGAGCTCGGAGCTCTTCATCACCACGGTGTTGCCGCAGGCGAGCGGGGTGGCGATGGCGCGCACGCCGAGGATCACCGGCGCGTTCCATGGCGCCATGGCCAGCACCACGCCCGCCGGCTGGCGGATGGCGAAGGCGGTGGAGCCGGGCCGGTTCGAGGGCAGGATCTCGCCCTTGATCTGGGTGGTCAGCGCGGCCGCCTCGACCAGCATGTCGGCCGCCAGCATCACGTTGAACATGCCCCAGCCCTCGGTGGCGCCGGTCTCGTCCTTCATCGCCGCGACGATGTCGAGGGCGCGGGCCCTGAGGTTCTCCGCCGCCGCCAGCAGCTTGGCGCGGCGCTCGCCCGGGCCGGTCGCGGCCCAGCCGGGGAAGGCGCGGGACGCGGCTTCGACGGCGCGGGTCGCGTCGGCGACCGAGGCGGCAGCGGCCTCGGTGACGATCTCGCCGGAAACCGGGTTGGCCCGGGTGAAACGGCGGTTGCCTTCGGCCGGGGCGTAGGCGCCGTTGATGTAGAGGTTCAGGCTTTCCATGACATCTGTCCTTTCATCGGCTCAGGTTCGATATCGTGCCGCCGCGCCAGGCGGGCAGGGTAGGGCTGTAGGGGGCGACCGGTTTTCCCCTTGGCGACGCTGTCCGCTGCCATGCGGATGCGACGGCCGGTCCGGGGCAGGGTTCTGGCCGCGCGCGCGGACCCGCGGCGGGCCAGGTCGCCGATCTCAAGCATCGCTCCCTCCCCGAGACCGGCCGAAATCATGTGCGGGGCCGGTGCACCCTTTGGCCGTGGGGGCGATCCACCACGATGGGATCGACCGCCCCGATGGTGCAGTCAGTCTCTGCCCGCGCGCGGGGAAGCGCAATGGGTTCGGTGCGGCCGGTCCGGCTCAGCCCCGTGCGCCGGCCGCCCGCCCCCGTCCGCGCCCGGCCAAGGCGAACCAGGCCACCGCGATCACCGCGGCGCCGAGCATGCCCGCAAGGGTGAGTGCGACAGTAGGCGGCAGCGGGCCGGCAAGGCTCCGGACCCAGGCAGGCACCGTGCCCGAGCCGGCCCAGGGCAGGAACAGCGCCAGTTCGAGGCCGAGGATCGCGAGCCCCGCGATGGCGAGGCTCGCCCGTAGGCCCGGGACCACGCGCCGTCCGCCGGCCAGCCGGCGCAGGCTCGCGAAGGCTTTCGCCACGTCGGCCTGGATGACCAAGAGCGACGGGATCATGAGCAGCACGATGAAGAAGCCGACCGACAGGCCGTAGACCAGCGTGACCACCGTGGGTTTCAGGAACATCGACTGCCGGCTTTCCTCGTACATCAGCGGCGCGAGGCCGAGCACAGTGGTGAGCGTGGTCAGCAGGATCGGGCGCAGCCGGTCGCGGGTGCCGGAAATCGCCGCCTGCAGGATCGGAATCCGCGCGGTGTAGTCCTGCACCGTCGTCACCAGCACGATGGCGTCGTTGATGATGATCCCGGACATGCCGATCAGCCCGATGATGGTGAAGAGCGACATCGCGAGGCCGAAATGCACATGTCCCCAGATCGTGCCGATCAGGCCGAAGGGGATCACCGCCATGACGATCAGCGGGCGGAACCACGAGCCGAAGACCCAGCCGAGCACCAGGTAGATGCCGAGGATGCAGAGCAGGAAGCCAACCATCGCCTCGTCGAGGAAGGCGTCCTGCTGCAGCGCGAGGCCGCCGAGATCCCAGTCGACATTCTGCGCAAGCGCGATGGCGGGCAGGATGTCGTCGCGCAGCGTGGCGGCGATCTCGGCCGCGCGGGCGGGGTCGTCTTCGGCCAGCGCGCCGGTGACCGAGACCAGCCGGCGGCCGTTTTCGCGGGTGACGGTCGAAAACGCGATGGCGCTCTCGGCGGTCACGATCTCTCCGAGCGGCACCCAGTCGCCCGCGGGGGTGCGCATCAGCGTCGTCTCGAGGAAATCGGCGGTGAGTTCTTCCTGCGGCAGGCCCACGGTGACGGCGGTGGTACGGGTTCCGGCGGGAAGCTCGACCGCGGTGATCCCGTTGAGACGCCCGAACAGCTCGGCGCCGATCGCCTCGGTCGTGAAGCCGAGCGCCTCGCCCTGCGGGGTGAGCTCCAGCACCATGTCTTCTTTGCCGTAGGGCAGCGAATCCTCCAGCCCGGTCACTTCCGGATAGGCTCCCAGCGCGGCGATCAGGTCGGTCGCCGCCGCCTTGAGCGCGAAACTGTCGGTGCCGGTAGAAATTGACCGCGAGCGAGTCGCCCCCGGCCCGGCGCCCTGGCTGCGGAAGCTCAGCACCGAGAGCCCGGCGGGGCGCTGGATCTCGGCCATCAGCATCCGCACGAACTCCTGCGCCGAGAAATCGCGCTCGTCGGCGCTGACGAGGCCGATGTCCATCGAGCCGAGCGTGTCGGGGTCCATCGTCTCTTCGCCGGGCAGGCCCTTGGCGGCGGTGCCGCCGACCTGGGCGAGCGCGTGGACGATCGGGTAGACGCCCTTTTCGGCCTCGTAGGCGGCGCCCACCGCCGCGACGGCGCGGTCGAGCTCGCGGGTGAAGGCGCGGGCCTCGTCGCGGGTGGCGCCGGGCAGGAAGGCGAAGTTGCCGGTGACCGAGCCGCGTTCCGGCGCGGTGAAGAAGGAAAATGGGACGGTGCCGCGCTGCACCTGGGCCCAGGACAGGGCCAGGAGCAGGAGCGCCACCGCGACGATCAGGTAGCGCAGCCTGAGCACCCAGACCATGGCGGGCGCGAACAGGTGGTCCGTGACCCAGGCGAAGCCGCGGTTGAACTGGGTCGAGGGCCAGTCGATCCAGTGCCGCTTCGCCCCGGCGACGAGGGCGTGGCGCATATGGTTGGGCAGGATCAGGAAGCTCTCGATCAGCGAGGCGACCAGCACCGCCGTTACCACCCAGGGAATATCGGCGATCAGCCGGCCGAACTCGCCGCAGATGAACAGGAGGGCCACGAACGCGAGCACCGTGGTCGCGGTCGAGCTGAACACCGGCCCGAGCATCTTGCGCACCGCGTTGACCGGGGCGAGGTCGGGGCTTTCGCCCAGCCGCCGGTAGCGGTGGTCGGCATGTTCGGCCACCACGATGGCATCGTCGACCACGATCCCGAGCGTGATGATGAGCGCGAACAGCGACATCATGTTGATGGTCAGCCCGGCCGCGTACATCACGCCGACGGCGGCCAGCATCGAGACCGGGATGCCCATCGCCACCCAGAAGGCGGTGCGCGCCGAGAGGAACAGGAACAGCACGATCAGCACGAGCACGAGGCCGGAAAGCCCGTTGGTGGTCAGGATGTCGAGCTGGTCGGTGATGTCCTGGGCGCGGGCGTTGATGAGCGCGATCTGCACGCCCGCCGGCAGCTCAGGCTCCACCTCGGCGGCGAGCCGGCGCACCGTCGCCTCCATCGAGATCGCGTCGCCCTCGGCGGTTCGGTCGACCCGGATCAGCACCGCGGGCTTGCCGTCCATGTAATAGGCCCGGCCCGCGTCGGAGGCGGTGACCGAGACGGTGGCGAGGTTGCGCAGGTAGAGCTGGGAGCCGTCGGGGTTGGTGCGCACGACGAGGTCGCGGATCTCGTCGGCCGAGCGGGTCTCGGTGCCCGCGCGCAGACGCGCGCCGCCGCCCGCCACGTCGCCCGCGGGGCGGGTGTCGATCTCGCGGGCGATGGCGTCGGCCACTTCCTTCAGCGAGATGTCCTGGCGCACCCGGGCGATTTCCGGAACGGCGATGGCGATCTGCGGCGCGGCGACGCCGGTGATCGCGGTGCGGGTGATGCCGGCGCGGTAGAGGCGGGCGAGGAAGTCGTCGCCGATCTGGGCGATCTGGTCGGGCGCGATCGCGCCCCAGATCACCACCTCGGTGACCTTGTCCTTCCACACGCCGCGGCGCACCACCGGCTCGTCGGCGGTGTCGGGAAGCGTGCGCAGGCCTTCGACTGCGGCCTTCACCTCTTCGGTCGCCCGCGCCATGTCCCAGCCCGGTTCCAGCACCAGGGTGAGGGTGGTGGAATTGTCCTTGGAAACGGCGGTCGAGCCGGTCACGCCCTCGACGCCCTGGAGCGCGGGTTCGAGCAGGGCCACCACCGAGCGGTCGAGTTCCTCCGGCCCGGCGCCGTCCCAGCCGACGGTGACGGTGACGGTGTCGACCACCACGTCGGGGAAGAACTGCGAGCGGATCTTGGTGGCGGCGACCAGCCCCAGCGCCAGCATCACCACCATGATGAAGCTCGCCGCGGTGCGATGGCGGGTGAAATAGCTCAGCACGCCGCCGGTTTCGGACCCTGCGGCGGCCATCACTGGCCCTCCGCGATCATGGTTTCGAATTTCTCGACCGTCGCGCGGGGCACCTCCGGACGGCTCAGCTCTTCGAGCCATTGCGCCTTCTTCTCCGGCTTCATCTTCTCGCTCGCCTCGATGAAGGCGACGATGGCCGCGCGGCGGTCATCGTCGAGCGCGATGGTGTCGGCTTCCGCGGCGGCAGGCGCCTCGGCCGGCGCCGCGTCTGCCGCGGCCGCGGCGGTCCCGGCCGTCACCGGTTCGGCCGGGGTCACCTGGATGCCGGGGCCGAGCTGCAGGGCGCGGGCGGTCACGTATTGCCGGCCGAAGGGCACGTCGGTCACGATCAACTCGTCGCCCTGGTGGCGCAGCAGCGTTGCCTGAACCTCTTCGAGCCGGTTGTCGGCGCCGATCAGCAGGATCCGCCCGTCGGTCGTCGCGGCCGCGGCGGGGATGGTGGCGACGTTGTCCATCGGCCGTTCGGGGATGCGCACGGTGACGAAATCGCCGGGCTGGACGAAGCTCGCATCCGGTTCCACCAGCCGGGCGAAGACCAGCCGGCCGACCTTGTCCTCGGCGAGCTCGGCGCCGGCGCGGTCGAGCTTCGCGGGCAGCTCGGTGATCTGCCGGCCGCGCTGGACCTCGATCACCACGTCGGCCTTCCGCAGGCTGCCCTGGTCGTTGAGCAGCCGGGCGAACTGGTTGGAGGTGACCCGGAAGGCGACCTCGATGTCGGCGGGGTCGATCAGCACCGCGAGCTGCTCGTTGGTCGAGACCAGTCCGCCCGGTTCGGCGGTGACGTCGGCGAGCACACCGGCGAAGGGCGCGGTCACGGTGGCGTCTTCGAGGGTCCGGGCCGCCTCGGTCTCGGCGATCCTGCGCCGTTCCAGGGTGATCGCGGCCTGGGCGAGCTGCGCCTCGTCGCCGGCCACCACCTGCTGGCGGTTGATCAGCGTCTGCTGCGCGGCGGCGCGGGCGAGCGTCGCGGTTTCGAGCTCGGCCTCGGTGGCGACGCCGCGGTCGCGCAGGTCCTGCTGGCGGGCCAGCGCCTGGTCGCGCAATTCGAGCTGTTGCTGCGCGGCGTCGGCCTCGAGCTTGGCGAGCTCCAGCGCTGCGCGGGCTTCGGCGAGCCCCGCCTCGGCCTCGGCCACGTCGGTGCCGGCCAGCGCCAGCGCGGTTTCGAGCTTCGCCGGGTCGATCTGGTAGAGGAGGTCGCCCGCAGCCACGGCACCGCCGTCGCGGAAGGCGTCGGCCAGTTCGACCAGCGTGCCCGCAAGCGGCGCGCGCAGCTCCAGCGTGCACCCGCTTTCGAGCCGACCATAGGCGGTGATCGTCGGCGTGACCGTCGCGGGCTCCAGCGTCGCGACCGCGACCGCATAGGCGCGTTCGCGCGGGGTTCGGGTGGCCTCGGCGGCGACCGGCCCGTCCTGCCAGGCCCGGTAGGTGACCGTCCCGGCTGCCAGAACCACGGCAAGCGCCGCCCCTCCGATCGCGAGCCCTGCTGCGGCCCGGGCGCGTGTCCCCATGCTGTTGGTCTCCTGTAGAACCGAATTGTATTGCCCGCCGCGGTTGCGGTTCGGGCTTCGCCTCCTTCGAGGCCTGCCGAACAACGCGGGCGGACCCCGCGGGTTACATATGCAGATCGTTGCATGGTCACGGACCCTTCGCCAATGCCTAAGTGCGCGTGCGAAAACTTTTCTGTCGCTGTGGCACAGTGGTCGGCGGGGACCGGCGGGAGCGGGGCCGGGCCGGGCGCGACCGGCCCGGAAACCGGGCCGTTTGTGCTGGAGAACTGGCTGTTCGGCGGGTGGAAACAATTTTTTCTCGTGTAATCTTCGTGGTTTGCTATCATCGCCCAAACCATGGGGATGGCTTGGCGATGATCGGTCACATCTGCCTTTCGGACCTGCATCTCGCGCGCCTACGGCGCTCTGACCGAGGTACAGGACGGACGAGGTCCGAAAGGCGGCGCGGTCGCTGCGTTGCGCGATGCTTTCTCGGGGGCGCTGGTCGCGACCTTGAAGGCGCTCCACCCCGCGGGCCCGCCCGCCGTGAAGCCACGGCTCATCCTGCTCGGCGACGTGCTCGACCTCTCGCTCGGCACACCACAGGACGCGCTCGCCGCCTTCGACGCGCTGGTGAAATCGCTTGCCGACGCCGGCGCGCGCGACTGGCTCGGACCGTTCGCCTTCCTGCCCGGCAACCACGACCACGAGCTCTGGACCGTGACCCGGTTCCAGCGCATGGCGGCGCCCGCACCCGGTGCCGGGGACGCGCCGTTCCGCCACACCACGCCGGCTTTCGCCGACCCGGGCACCGAGCCCAAGGCGGCGCTGCTCGACGAGATCGTACGCCGCCACGGTTTCGAGGGGGTCACCACGCTCTACCCCAACATGGGGCTCGTGACGGGCGACGGCAAACGCGTGGTCATGCTGCACCACGGCCATTTCGTCGAGGCGGCCTACCACGCGATGTCGAGCCTGACCGCGGCGCTGGAGGGGCGGAGCGACCTCTCCTGGGACGCCGAGACGCTCGAACGGCTGAACGCGAACTGGATCGATTTCCTGTGGTCCAACGACGGCGACGACGGACGACAGCGCCGAGATCATGCGCGCCCACGACGCCGAGGTGACCGGCGGCCAGGATGTCCGCTTCAACCACCGGCTGGCGGCGATCCTCGCGGACAAGTTGGGCGGCGCGCTGCCGCTGCCGCGCAGCGCCACGACGCAGCAGCTCGCCGGGATCGCGGCCAAGGCGCTGGTCGATTCCTTCGTCGGCGCCTACGGCCAGCGCGAGCGGTTCAGCTATTTCGACACGCTCGGCGCGGCCAGTCTCGCCGGGCTCAAGGCCTACGTCACCGGCACGGTGCTCGGCCAGATCGCCGAAGAGGGCGGGGCACGGCGATGGAGGAGCTGACCTTCGTTTTCGGCCATACCCACAAGCCCTTCGAGACCCGGCTCGCGCTGCCCGGTCTCCAGGGTGCCGCCCGCGGTCTACAACAGCGGCGGCTGGGACCTCGACACGCCGATGTTCGGCACCCGGCTCCGGGGCAGCGGCGCTGTTCATCGACGACGCGCTCAACGTCGCCTCGCTCAGGCTGTGCAACGTGCCGCAGCACGATGCCGATGCGACCGGCCCCGGCGCGGCGCCGACCCCCGTCCATGTCGCGACCGCGGACGGTCCGGTTGGCACGCCCGGGCTCGTGAACCCGCTGGCCGACGCACTCGACGCCGCGTTGAAGGCCACGGCAGGGGACTGGTCCGCCTTCACCAAAGCCGCGGCGGCGGGCTACCTCGACAAACAGAGCTTCATCGTCGACCGGCTGCGCGCGGGCGACGGCTGCGGCACCGGGGGGATATCGCGATGACCGGCAAACCGCACAAGGTCCGGATGGACCGGATCTCCATCGCGCTCGCGGACCTGCCCACGCAGGCATTCGACGTGGTGATCGTCGGCTCCGGCTATGGCGGCAGCATCGCCGCCTCGCGGCTCGCCGGCGCCGGCAAGCGGGTGTGCCTGCTCGAACGCGGCCGCGAGATCCTGCCGCCGGATTATCCGACCGACCTCGCCGGCGCGCAGGCGGAGCTGCAGGTGGTGACCGCGCGCAAGGGCCGGCTCAAGCCCGATGCGAACGGGATGATGGAGTGCGCGTGGGTGAGGACGTCAACGTCATCCTCGGCAACGGGCTCGGCGGCGGCTCGCTGGTGAACGCGGGCGTCTCGATCCGCCCGGACATGCGGGTCTTCGACGAAGGCTGGCCGGCAGCGTTCAAGACCTCCGGGACCGAGCGGCGCAACGTGCTCAGCGATTACTTCGACCGGGTGACGACCAATCTCGGCGCCACCAAGCTGCCCGCCGGGATCGAGCTCCCGAAGCTGCGCGCGCTCGAACAGAGCGCCAGGGCGATGGGCCAGCCGGTGGAGCGGGCCGACATCAACGTCACCTTCGAGAGCGGCCCCAACGCCTTCGGCTTCCCGCAGGCCGCCTGCACGATGTGCGGCGATTGCTGCTCGGGCTGCAATTACGGCGCCAAGAACACGCTCTTGATGAACTACCTGCCCGACGCCCATCGCAGCGGCGCGACGATCGTGACCGAGGCGGAGGTCGATACCGTGGTGTCGGCGGGCACTGGTTGGATTGTGTCGGTCTACGACCGGACCAAGGCTTTCGAAGGCCAGACACCCACCGAGATCACTGCCGGCATGGTGATACTCGCCGCCGGCGCGCTCGGGAGCACCGAGGTGTTGCTGCGGTCGAGCCGGGCCAAGGGCGGACCCACCGTGTCCAAGGCGCTGGGGCGCAACTTCTCGGCCAACGGCGACACGCTCGGCTTTGGCTTCGGCGCCAACCTTCCCGGCAGTTCCGGCGACCCCAAAGCCCCCGAGGCGCTCTACAGCATCGGCGCGGGCACCCACACGCCCGACCCCTTGCCCTACGCGCCCGGCCCCTACCAGCCGGGCCCCTGCATCACCGGGGTGATCCGGGTCGACATGGACAAGGGGCCGGTGGCGAACGGGCTGGTGATCGAGGACGGGACCGCGCCCGGGCCGTTCGCGACGATCTACCCGCCGGCGCTGTTCCTGCAGGACGTGCTGGCGGCCGATTATTTCACGCTGCCCGACACCCAGACCCGGCTCGAAGCGCTGGCGGACCTGGGCGACGCGCTCCAGGCGGGCGGCGACCCGGCGGATTTGTGCTACACGGGCGTGATGACCCGGATGCAGTCCTACCTGGTGATGTCGCATGACAGCGCGTCGGGGGTGCTGGAGCTCGCCGAAGGGGCGGGCGACGTGCCGCCGCTCGTCCATGTCTCCTGGGCGGGCGCGGGCGACGACCCGGCCTACGCCAACGACCACGCCAAGCTCTCCGAAGCCTCCGCCGCGATCTGGGCGAGCTATATCGGCAACCCGATCTGGCAGGAGGGGTTTGGGCGCAAGGTCATCTCGGTCCACCCGCTCGGCGGCTGCCCGATGGCAGACAACGAGGCCGACGGCGTCACCGATGCCGCGTGCCGGGTCTACAAGGGCGACGGGACCGGGGCCGTGCATGACACGCTGATGGTCTGCGATGGCTCGGTGATCCCCACCTCGCTGGGGGTGAACCCGCTGCTCACGATCTCGGCGCTCACCGAACGGGCGATGGACCGGCTGGTCGGCGCGCCGAAAGCGGCGGCGAAGCCGGTGCCGGGCGCGCTCCCCGCGGCCCCCGAGCCGGCCGCTGCTGCGGGCCCCGATTGGGCCTCGCTCGCCACCGATATCGGCTATGCCGCCGCCGCGGCCCGGGCGATCGAGGCGGCCTGCAGCAATCTCGGGGCGCTGCCGGCGGGGATGGCGATCTCGGCGCTCGTCACCCAGATCTTCCCGGGCGCCGACACCGCCGCCTGGAACGCCATCCTCGCTGACTTTCTCGCCGGCGCCGACCTCCCGGGCGACATCGGGCCGGCTTTCAGGGCCTTTGCCGACGACCTCGACGCGCTGGGTGCGGCGATCTCGGGCAACCCCGAGGGGCAGTTCCAGCCCTTCCTCGACACGTTCTTCGACCGGTTCGGCGACGTCTCGCCCAGTTTCTCCTTCGACGAGACCATGGCCGGGCATATCTCCAACGCCCGCGCGCCGGATGCGGTCGGGATCAGCGACCCCTACGAGATCGCCGAGGCCCTGGGCCGGACCCGGGGCGTCAAGATGCAGGCAGCGTTCAGCATCCTCGCGCAACAGACCGCGGGGCGTGACGCGACCGGTCAGGTCATCGCCAATGTCGCCGGCGCCGGGCTGGGGGGGCAGGTCACCCTCACAGCGCGGGACGGGACCGCGACGGTCTACGAGGTCCGGAACGGCCGGTTCGACCTGCTGCAGCCCGATCCCGACCGGGTCGAGACCTGGCTCATGACCTACCGAGGCGATCTCTGGCTGCCCGGCGCGTCCGGACCGGCCTGGTCCATGACCGGCACCAAGGTGCTGCGGCGCCGCGCCGGGTCGTTCTGGTGGACCGACCTCACCACGCTGTTCGTCGACCTCGCGCCGGCGGGGACCACGGCGCAGGCCGCGCTGCAGGGCATCGTCCGGCTCGATCTGCAGGACCTCGCCGCCCAGGCCGCGACCCTCGGCACCGGCTTCGACGGGGCCGACAGCGTCGACGCGCTCAAGGCCGCGGCGGTGAAGGCCGCGCAGGCGCATGACGTCGCGGCGCAGGTCACGAAGGGCGATCTGCTCACCCGCGCCTTCCGGACCCTGCTCGCGCAGAGCGCGACTACCGGCGCCGACACCTGGCCCGCCGAGCTCGCGCGCGGGCTCGAGAAATACTTCGCCGCCGGGATCGCGCAGCTTTTCGGCATGCGGATCCTGCGCACCTATGGCGGGTTCGCGGCCTATATGAAGGATTTCCCCTCCGAGACCGACGCGACGCTCAAGGCGCTGCCGGAGCCCGGCATCGACAAGGTTGCGGGCGTCAGCTGCACCGCGACGCTCTTGCCCGACGCCATCGCGCCCGACGTCTGCCTGTTCCATTTCCCGCCCAGGGACCCGGCGACCGCACGTGGGCCGATCCTGATCGCCCCGGGCATGTCGACCACCGCGCTCAGCTTTGCGCTGCTGACGACCGAAACTTCGCTCGTCAAAATGCTGATCGAGGAAAACTACGACGTCTGGCTGTTCGACAGCCGGCTCAACCCGTCGACGACCAAACCCACGCCCGAAGATACGAAACGCAACGATTTCACCCTCGACGACGTCGCCGCCCATGACTGGCCGATGGCGGTCTCCCACGTGCTCGCCAACACCCCGGTCAAGGGCGCGGGGTCGCTGCAGATCGTGAGCCATTGCGTCGGGGCGCTCACCGCGCAGATGGCACTCTTGGGCGGCCATGTACCGACCGCGTCGGTGCGCCAGCTCGTGGTAATGCAGTTCACCGTCCACCCGGCGCCGAGCTGGTTCAACGTGGTCAAGTCCGAGACCGGGCTCGCCGCCGATTTCGCCGGCGGCTTCCCCAAGCCGCTGGTCGAGCTGATCCATGCCGAGCTCGGCGACGGGGCCGACTGGACAGCGGTGAAGGAGGTGCTCACCCGCGGCATCCCGAAAATCGACCCGGTCTCGCCCAACCCCGCCTTGGCGGCCTACCAGAAGCCGCTCGACCAGATCCACAACGCCGTCGACTGGAACGCCCCTTTCGGCATCGACCACATGTGCTACAGCCCGACCTGCCACCGGATCTACGGGCTCTACGGGCCGGTGATCGCGCATCAGAACGTCAACGCGGCGACCCATGACGCGATGCGCCAGATCTTCGGCGAGATCGCGACCAAGCCCTTCGAACAGCTCGGGCTCATCATGGAGAGGGGCCGGGCGGTCTCGGCATCCGGCGAGGACATCTACCTGCCGAATTACGAGCGCCTGAAGCTGCCGATCCACATCATCTCGGGCAGCATCAACCAGATCGTGTTGCCCGAGAGCGGCTACACCACGTTGCATTGGCTGAAGCGGATGATGCCCGACGACGCGGCGCTCTTCACCCGCACCCTCGTCGACGGCTACGCGCATAACGACTGCATCATCGGCAAGGCGGCCGGGCGCGACGTGCTCGCCGGCATCATGGATGTGCTGCGGCCCCACGCGGCGCCGACCGGCGCCTGACAGGGGGGGCCGCGCCATCGCCGAGAGATCCGAAGGTTTTGCCGGGACCGGCGAGCGCCCCGATCCGCGCCTGATCGCGTCGGACGAGATGCGGCTCGCGACGGTGATGATGGTCGACATGGTCGGCTCGACCGAGATGACCGAACGGCTGGGACCGGAGGCGAGCGCGCGGGTGCTGCGCGAGCTTGCCCGGATCGCGCGGGGGCGGGTCGAGGCCCATGGCGGGGTGTTGATGCACGAGATGGGCGACGGCTATTTCGCCCTGTTGGGCGCGCCGGTGTCGATCGAGCGGGCGGCGCTCGCGGCCTGCCGCGCCGGGCTCGACCTGCTCGACGCCGTCGCCACCGAGGCGGCGCGGTTCGCCCGTGACTACTGGGTCGCGCCCGCATTGCGCATCGGCCTCGCCTCGGGTGAGGTGCTGCTCACCGGGCTCGCGGGCGACGACAGCCTGAACGCGACCGGCAGCCCGGTGAACCTCGCCGCCCGGCTGCAGGCGCTCGCCGCGCCGGGCACGGTGGTGTGCTCGGGCAGCATCGTCGCCGACACCAGGGGATGGGCGCGGTTCGAGGCGGAAGGCGAACAGGCGCTCAAGGGCTTTTCCGCCCCGGTCGCGGTCTTCCGCCTCGCCGGGCTCGATCCGCGCCCGGCCGACCGTCCGATCGGGTCGGCGCGCTATGGCGGCGAGTTCGTCGGGCGCGACACGGAAATGGCCCGGCTCGCCGGGTGGGCGCGCGGCGACGCGGGCGCGAAACCGGTCGGGTTGATCGTCGGTGCGGCCGGGATCGGCAAGTCGCGGCTGATGGGCGAGTTCGGGGCGCAGGCGCGCCCGCGCCGGCTGATCGTCGGCGCCTGCCACCCGATGGCCACCGCCCGCCCGCTCGCGCCGCTGACCGAGATCCTGCGCGGCTTTGCCGGCTGGCGGCCGGGGCAGGGGTGGCGGAAATCGCCCGGGCGCTGGCGCCGCTGATCGACCCGGGCGACGAGGGCGCCGCGGCGCTGGCGGGGCTCCTGGCCGACCGGGCGCGGACCGACGCCGGGGACCACTTGCCCGACGCCATCGCACTGCGGCGCGCCCTGAGCGCGGCGCTGACCGCGCTGGGCACGCGCCCGGACTGCCTCGTCGCGGTCGAGGACCTGCACTGGATCGACCCGCTCAGTGCCGAGGTCCTGACCGGGGTGATCGGCGCGGCGCCGGCGGCGTTCCGCCTGCTCGGCACCACCCGCCCCGGCGACTGGATCGGGCAGTTGCCGCCCGAGCGCGTCGAGGTGATCGCCGCGCGGCCGCTGCCGGCCGGCGACATCGCGGTGATCGCGCAGGAGATGATGGGGGCGGCGGCGGGCGCGGATCTGGTCCGCCGGATTGCCGAGAGATCGGAAGGTAACCCGTTCTTTGCCATAGAGTTTCTGCACATCGTCGTGGCCTATGGCGATGCCGTGTCGGCGGGCCAGATCGGCGCGATCCAGAACGTGGCCCTGGCCCGGTTCGACCGGCTCGACCCGGCCACCAAGGCGCAGCTGCGCATGGCGGCGGTGCTGGGCCGCAGCTTCCGCTTCGACGTGCTACAGGCGGCGATGGGGGCCGGAGCGCTCGACAGCGCCGCGCTGCTGAACGCCGCCGAGGGCATCGTCGAGCCCGATCCCGCCGACCCCGACGGGTCGGGGCATTTCCACCACATCCTGTTTCGCGATTCGATCTACGCCACGCTCCCGTCCGGCGCAAAGAAGCCGATGCACCGGGCGGCGGCGGAGGCGGTCGCGGCGGCGGCGGGCGACAACCCGGCCGCCCTGGCCGACGTGCTTGCCGAGCATTACGAGCTCGCCGAGGTGCCGCGCGAGGCGGTCACCTGGCTGCGGGTCGCGGCGCGCAACGCCTATGGGCTCTACGCGCTCGACAGCTGCAAATCGCTGATGGAACGGGCCTTCGGCCTGATCGCGCCGGCGTTCGACACCTTCGCGCCGGAAACTGTGGAAGACGCGCTGTCGCTTCGGATCCGCTGTCTCGACCTGATGGACCAGTTCCGGGCGGTGATCGAGGTATCCGACACCTGGTTGCCGCGGCTGCGCACGCCCGAGGGCTCGCCGACCCAGGCGCTATTGCTGGCGCTCACGGCCAAGGCGCGCTGCCACCTCGCCGATATCGACGCGGCCGACAAGCTGGTGGCGCAGGCGCTGGAGATGGCCACCCGGCTCGCCGACGAAAAGGCCCTGGCCTATGCCAAGGTGGTGCGGATGCGGGTGATGGTCGACAGCGGCCGCGGCAGCCTCGCCGAGGTCGAAAGCCTGTTCGAGGAGACCCGCGCCTTCACCGAGCAAAAGAGCGACGACCCGCTCTACGGCAACCGGGTGTTCCACATGATGTCGGCCTATCGCTGTGCCGGCGCGATGGGACGGGCGCGGGCGCTGAACGACGAACTCATGGCCTTCGGCGCGCGCCACAATCAGACCCATGTCATCCTGATGGGGCACTGGAACCGCGCCCTGATCGAGGTGCAGACCAGCGATTTCGAGGCGGCGCTGTCGATTGCCGACCTCGCCGCCGACGGCTCCGTGCGCAACACCGCGGTGCAGGAGGTGGCGACGCTCCTGAAACTGGCGGCGGAGATCGGGCTCGGGCGCCCGGTGCCGATCGAGGAAATGGCGCGGATCTACGATCGCTGCGATGCCCGCGGCGAGTTCGTCACCCGCAACTCCGCGGCGATGCAGATCGCGCTCGCGCGCTTCGTCGAGGGGCGGATCGCCGAGGGGTGGCGGCGGCTCGGTGCCTGCGAGCGGCTGCTCGACCGCACCGGGCATTTCGAGATCAGGCTGCTTCTCGAGCTCTACCGGGCCGAGATCCTGCTGACGATCGGCGGGTTGATCGCGGCGCCCGGTCCGCGGCCGAAGCTCGGCCCCGCCGACATCGCCGTGGCGCTCTACCTGCGCCTGACCGCGCGGCGCCGGGCGGCGGCGGGCCTCGCCCGAGTTCTGGCCCAGGCGCCGGCGCCGGAGGGCTACATCGTCGCCCGGGCCGAGGCCGGGCTCGCACTGATCGACGCCGCCCGGGGCCGCGCCGCGGCCGCGCGAAAGCGGTTCGACCTCGCGGAACGGCTGCTGCGGGCCGAGGGACTCGTGGCGGAACGCACCCGGCTCGACGGGCTGCGCAAGAGGGCGGGGCTGGACGGCCAGGGCGAACCGGGATGATCCGGGGCCGGGTTAACGGCCCGCGCGACAGGTGCCGGTCAGGCGCCCGCCGTCATGTCCTCTGCCCGAGCAGGTAGCGGCGCAGCAGCCGGCCGTAGGCGTCGGCGCGGCCGAGGTTGCCCAGCACCCGGCGGCGCGGTTCGCCGCCGGCGCGCAGGCTGCGCAGGGTGTAGCCGAGGTGGTTGGCCAGCCTGCCGGCGGTTCCGACCACCGGGTTGTTCCGCTCCATCTGCCGGACCCAGCGGGCGGCGTCGAGCCGGGCGAGGGGCCCGGGCGGCGCGAAGGGCGGGGGCATGCCGGTGAAGCGCTCTAGGCAGGCGTTGGTGATCGCCAGCGCCGCCGCCCAGCCGTTACGGGTCAGCTGTGCCGCGATCCCGTCCCAGTCGATTTCGGTGCCATGGGCGGCTTCGAGAAAATGGATGTCGAGCATGTCGCGCATGTGCAGGGTCGGCATCAGGTAGCTGCCGCTGCCGGCCAGCCCGTGCATCATCGCCGTCAGCACCCGGTCGGTGGGCGACAGGATCCGTGCGCGGGCCGTGCCGAGGGCAAGCGGCCGGGCGCGGGCGACGAGGTCTTCGGTCGGGGCGAGGCGCGCGGCCCTTGCCTGGAAGATCGAGTGGTGCAGCTCCACTTCGGCCGCGCCGCCGGCGCCATGCAGCGGCAGCAGGTGCTTGTTGATCGCGATGATCTCGGGGTGTCCGGGATCCTGCGGGCCGGTACCGGCCAGCTCTTCCAGTGCGGAAAACGCGGTCCCGATCGCGCCCTTGTCGACCAGCAGGTCGATGTCGGAGACGAGGCGGGAGCCGGGGGTGGGCCAGAGCCCGGTGGCGAGATGGGCCGAGCCCTTGAGCACGACGGGCTCGATGCCCGCGGCGTTGAGCCGGGTCACCACCCGGGTGAGCTGGGCGAGGAGCTCGGCGTTGCGCTCGGTGTTGAGGGCATGGGCCACGGCGAAGCCTTCCAGCGCCGCGGCGTGGTGGGCGCGGGTCTCGGCATCGAGCGCCGGCCAGACCGCGGTCGCGAGCAGGTTGCTCCAGCCGAGAAGCTGCGGCGCCTCCCAGGCCGCGGGGCCGGGCCCGCGTCCTGCGATCAGCCGGCCCAGGCCGTAGACGGCATCGAGATATCCGGTCTCCACCCTAGTCTTCGCCTCACGTCACCCACCGTCCTTTCGGGACGGGACCGGGGATGTTGTACCTGTCGGGGCCCCGAAGGTCCATCGCCGTCCGGTTGTGCGGCCGCCGTCCCGGCGCGGCGTCGGCACTGGCGGCCGGCTCAGGCGCGGGCACCGTAGGCCGCGAGCGCCCGTTCGCGGCCCGCGGCGAGATCGACCAGCGGGTCGGGATAGGGGGCGTCCGGCGCCAGGCCCCAGGACCGCGGGCAGGCCTCGAAGAAGGCGCGCGCCTCGGCGCCGGGGGTGGGGGCCAGTTCGGCCACGTATCGGTGGACATAGGCGCGGTCGGGATCGAACTTGTCGGCCTGGGTCTCCGGGTTGAAGATGCGGAAATAGGGGGCCGCGTCCGGTCCCGAGCCCGCCACCCATTGCCAGCCCATCGCGTTCGCCGCCGGGTCCCAGTCGATCAGGCAATCGGCGAACCAGGCCTGGCCGATCCGCCAGTGGGTCAGCATGTGCTTGGTGAGGTAGGAGCCCACGATCATCCGGCCGCGGTTGTGCATCGTGCCGGTCACGTACATCTGGCGCATCGCTGCGTCGACGAGCGGGATACCGGTGCGGCCCTGTTTCCAGCGCAGCACCGCGTCGTCTTCCGCGGTCGACCAGGGGAAGGCGTCCCAGTCCGGGCGCCAGTTCGCCTCGGTAATCCGGGGCGTGTGGTAGACGAGGTGGTAGGCGAACTCGCGCCAGACCAGCTCCTTGAGGAAATGCTCGGCGCCCTTCGCGCCTTCCGCCAGCGCCCGCTGGGCAGCGTGCCAGATTGTACGCGGACCGATCTCGCCCCAGGCGAGGTTCTCCGAGAGCCGCGAGGTGGCCGGTTCGGCCGGATAGTCCCGCCGGGCCTTATAGTCCTGGACCGGCCCGTCGAGGAACGCCGCAAGCCGCGTGGCTGCGCGGTCTTCGCCGACACAGGCATGCGCGGCCAGCACCGCCGCGCCACGGTTCATCGCCGCACCGAGCCGCCAGTCTTCGAGCCGGTCGCCCGCAGGCCAGCGCTCCGGCGGACGCAGCGTCGCGGGGGCCTTGTCCGGCGCCGGCACGTCGCGGCCCTGCACCGCGCGCCACATCGGGGAATAGACCTTGTAATAGCCGCCGTCCTTGGTCGAGACGGTCCAGGGTTCGAACAGCACGTGCCCCGGGAAGCTCTTCGCGCCATATCCCGCGTCGACGAGCCCCGCCTTCACGCCGGTGTCGCGGGCGATGGCGTCGGGGTCGTAGGCGCGGCTCCACCAGATGTCGGCGGCGCCGGTTTCCTCGGCCAGCGCGCGCAGGGTTTCCAACGCCTTGCCCCGCCGCAGGATCAGCCGCGACCCGAGCGCATCGAGGCGGGCCGCGAAGGTGGTGAGCGCCGCCTCCAGCCGCCATTTCGGCGCCGCGCCGTAGGTCTCTACCACTTCGTCGAGGACGAAGACCGGGATGACCGGACGGCCGGTCGCCGCGGCCTCGGCCAGCGCGGGATGGTCGCTCAGGCGGAAATCGCGGCGAAACCACATCAGGATCGGGGCGTCAGCCGTCATTGCGGGGAAGTCCGGTAGGGTCGGGCTGCGCGCCCGTAATCTGTTGATAACTCACAGAAACTCTCTGGTCAGGATTTGGAAACAGCAGTTCCTGCCCCGCGCCCCGGATCAGATCCGGAACAGGGGTTGCAGCATCCGCGGCACCAGGGAATTGAACCGGAGCGGCCTGTCGGTCGCGGCGAGGCAGATACAGGGCGGACCGTTGTCCGCCACCGGCGTGTGGACGAGCGCCTGGTCGGCGACTTCGCAATCGCCGGCGACGAACCGGCCGGTCTCGTCGCTGAAACTGCCCTGTAGCACAAGCGTCAGTTCCAGCCCGTTGTGACCATGGTCCGGCACCGACTGGCCGGGCGGGATGTAGAGCAGCCGCACGCTACCCTCGGGCCCGGCCCCGACGATGCACTGGCGCACACCCAGCCCCATCGACCGCCACTTGGGCGGCTTGCCCTTCAGCGCCTCGACCACCGGGGCGGGGTAGGCGCCGGACCGGCGATAGGCGGGGGCCGGGTCGTCGGCGGTGTCGAGACGGGCAAGGACATTGTCCTTCACCCCGTCGGAAAGACCGATCCCGTCTTCCTCCTCGAGGATCGCGCCGCCGACGGCGAGGTGGCCGTGATAGGCCGCGCGGCACTCGAGGCAGAGCGAGACATGGGTCGCGACGACCAGCGCAAAGGGCTGCGGCAGGGCGCCCGCCGCATAGGCCGCAATCATCGCGTCGGGGATGTGGTGGCTGATCTCGGTCATGTCAGCGTAGTTCCTTCAACTCGTGTCTCAGCCGGTCCAGCCCCAACCTGATCCGCGACTTGATGGTGCCGAGCGGCAGCCCGGTCCGTTCGCTGATCTGCTGGTGCGACAACTCGCCGAGATAAGCCTGTTCGATGACGTCCCTCTGGTCCGGTTTCAGCTTCGCAAGCGCGGCCTTGAGCAGACCCGCCTCCTGTTCCAACGCCAGGATCTGGCTGGCGTCGGGTTCGGCGTCGGGGTCTTCGGCCAGCTCCTCGGGGACCGGCCGTTTCTCTTTACGGATCACGTCGATCTGGCGGTTGCGGGCGATCTGGTAGATCCAGGCCGAGACCTGGGCGCGGTGCGGATCGTATTGATCGGCCTTGCGCCAGACCGCGAGCATCACGTCCTGCACGATCTCCTCGGCCTGTCCCGACCCGATCCCGCCGCGCATCACGAAGGCTTTCAGCCGCGGCGCGAAATGGTCGAACAGCGCGGCGAAGGCGGTGCGGTCCCGCTGGTCGCGGATCGCCAGCATCCAGCGCGTCGGTTCTGAAAACGGCGGTTCGGGCGTGGGTGCAGGCGTCACCTTTCGGGCTCCGGTTGTCCGGCCCGGAACCGGTCCCGGGCGGGGTCTTTCGATATCTGGGCTCGCTTGCAACATGCCCCTTCTACGCGGGCCGGACGCGGCTGGATCAATTTTGATCCAACGTCACGACGGGCGCGTATTGCAAGCAACAAATCACATGAGGTCCGCATGTCGTTCGATCTGCCCGTCACCGCCCGTCCGCAGCGTATCGCCATCGTCGGCGGCGGCATTTCGGGCCTCGCCGCCGCGCATCTTCTCGCGCCCCGCCACGCCGTCACGCTGTTCGAAGCGGCGCCGCGGCTCGGGGGGCACGCGCGCACGGTCGTCGCCGGGATCAACGGCGACCAGCCGGTCGATACCGGCTTCATCGTCTTCAACTACGCCAATTACCCGCACCTGACCAAGCTGTTCCGCGATCTCGACGTGCCGGTGGCGAGGAGCGACATGAGCTTCGGCGCCTCGATCGATGGCGGCCGGATCGAATACGGGCTCAAGACCCTCGCCGCGCTCACCGCGCAGCGGCGCAACCTGCTGCGCCCCGGGTTCGCGCGGATGGTGCGCGACATCCTGCGGTTCAACGCCGAGGCCGAGGCGCTGGCCGGCGACGAAAGCGCCACCATCGGCGAGCTCATGGACGCGATGCGCCTCGGCACCTGGTTCCAGGACTACTATCTCACCCCGCTCTCGGGCGCGATCTGGTCGACGCCGCCCGAGCAGATTCGCGCCTTTCCGGCGCGCGCGCTGATCCAGTTCTTCCGCAACCACGCGCTTCTCAGCACCAGCGGGCAGCACCAATGGTGGACGGTGGACGGCGGCAGCGTGGAATACGTCCGCCGGCTCGAGCGTAGCCTGCGCGGCCGCGGCGTCGCGCTCCATACCGGCACGCCCGTCCACAAGGTGGTGCGCGACGGCGCGCAGGTCGTCGTCCACAGCGCGGCCGGGCCGCAGGCGCCGTTCGACCAGGTGATCTTCGCCTGTCACGCCGACCAGGGACTGCGGCTCCTCGACCGTCCCACGCCCCGCGAGCGCGCGGCCCTCTCCGCGCAGCGGTTTCAGGACAACGAGATGGTCCTGCACCGCGACCCGGGCCAGATGCCCCGCCGCCGCGCGGTCTGGTCGAGCTGGGTCTACAAAGCCGACACACGCCGGGCGCAAACCGCGATCGGGGTCACCTACTGGATGAACCGGCTGCAGAACATCCCCGAGCGCGACCCGCTCTTCGTCACGCTCAACCCTTCGACTCCGGTGCGCGAGGAGCTGATCTACGACCAGACCACCTTCCGTCACCCGGTGTTCGACGCGGGCGCGCTGGCGGCTCAGCGGCAGCTGTGCGAGATGCAGGGCGAGAACAGCACCTGGTTCGCCGGCGCCTGGACCCGGCACGGCTTCCACGAAGACGGCTTCGCGAGTGCGGTGCGCATCGCCCGGGCGCTGGAGCGCGCGCACGCATGACCGCTGCCCCTCGAAATATCGTCCAGCATATGGCCGGCGAAACGACCCACGCCCGGCGCGGGGCGATCCGGCACCGGTTCCGCTACGGCGTGGACTTCGTGCTGTTCGACCCCGAGGCCGCGGTGACAGGCCCGGCGCTGTTCTCGCGCGGGCGTTTCAACCTCGCCTCGGTGCACGATGTCGACCATGGCGGCCCGATCGGGCAGGGGCGCGGCGCCGCCTGGGCGCGCGACGTGCTCGCGGGCGCCGGGCTCGACCGCCCGGAGCTGCGGCTCGCGCTCCTCACCCAGCCGAGGTTCCTCGGCTACGGCTTCAACCCGGTGAGCTTCTGGCTTGCCCGGGACGGGGACAGGCTCAGGGCGGTGATCGCCGAGGTCTCGACCCCCTTCGGCGACCGCCATTCCTACCTGTGCCACCTACCGGGTTTCGCCGCGATCACACGCAACGCGCGGCTGCACGCGGTGAAGGCGCTGCATGTCTCGCCCTTTCAGGAAGTGGCCGGCAGCTACGATTTCGTGTTCGACATCCGGCCCAGTCGGATCCGGATCGCGATCCTTCACCGCAACGGTGCCGAGGGCGTGGTCGCGACGCTCTCGGGCAGCCTGCGGCCGTTGACCAATGCCGGTCTCGTCTCCGCCGCGCTGCGCCGACCGTTCGGCGCGCTGCGCACGATGGCGCTGATCCACTGGCAGGCGCTGCGCCTGAAACTCAAGGGCGCGCGCTACCGCACCCGCCCCGCACCCCCGGCCCATGAGGTGAGCTGATGCTGTTCCTGACAACCCGTGTGAAAAAGGATTTCCTCGACACCTGCGCGCGCATTTCGCGGGGCAGCCTAAGGTTGCGCACGCCGGAGGGCGAGGTCTACGATTTCGGCTCCGGGACGCCCGCGGCCGAAATGCAACTGCACGACTGGTCGGTGGTCACCACCCTCGCCGCGCGCGGCGACATCGGGCTCGGCGAGGCCTATGTCGCCGGGCTGTGGGATACGCCCTCGATCCAAAACCTCACCGAGGTCGCGCTCCTCAACATGGCGGCGTTTCGCGGCTACGCCTATGCCGGGTTCTGGCAGAATCTGAAGTTCCGCATGGTCGACCGGCTGATGCGCAAGAACTCCCTCGCCGGGGCCGCACGCAACATCCGGGCGCATTACGACGTCGGCAACGAGTTCTACCAGCTCTGGCTCGACGACGGCATGACCTATTCCTCGGCCCTGTTCGGTGCCGACGCGACCGATCTCGACACCGCCCAGGCCCGCAAGAACGGTCGCATCCTCGACCGGTTGCAGGGCGCCGAGCGGCTCCTCGAAGTGGGCTGCGGCTGGGGTGGCTTCGCCGAGGCGGCCGCCGAGCGCGGCCACCGGGTGACCGGGCTCACGATCTCGCCGAGCCAGAAGGGCTATGCCGACGCAAGGCTCGATGGTCGCGCCGAGATCGCGCTCAAGGATTACCGCCACAGCACCGGCACCTATGACGGGCTGGTGTCGATCGAGATGATCGAGGCGGTGGGCGAGCGCTACTGGCCGACCTATTTCGCCATGGTCAAGGCGCGGCTCGCGGATCACGGCAAGGCGATGATCCAGGCGATCACCGTGCCCGACAGCTATTTCGACACCTATCGCCGCGGGTCGGACTATATTCGCCAGTACACCTTTCCCGGCGGCATGCTGTTGTCGGACGGGGTGATCGCGGAACAGGCCCGCAAGGCCGGGCTCCGGGTAACCGACCGTTTCGCCTTCGGCCATGACTATGCGCGCACCTGTGCCACCTGGGACCAAAGGCTCGCCGCGCAGACCTCCAGGGTCATGCGCCTCGGCTACGACGAGAGCTTCCTGCGCGGCTGGCGCTACTATCTCGGCATCTGCGCGGCCTCCTTCGCGACCGGGCAGACGGACGTGGTGCAGCTGGAACTGCGCCATGCGTGACCGGGGCGCAACCGCCGCAGAGACGATCTGGATCATCGGCGCCAGCGACGGCATCGGCGCGGCGCTGGCGCGCGAATACGCCCGCCGCGGGGCGCGGCTGGTGCTCTCCGCCCGCTCCGAAGATCGGCTCGAGGCGCTGGCGGAAAGCCTCGGTACCGGGCATATCGTCGTCCCGCTCGACGTGGCAGACCGCGACAGCGTGGATGCGGCGGCAGACCGCGTGGCGCTGCTCGGGCCCATCGACCGGGTCATCACCCTCGCCGCGCTCTACGATCCGGGCAAGGTGACCGAGCCTCGATCCCGAGACGGCCGCGAAGATCGTCGCAGTGAACCTCACCGGCTCTTTCCACGTCGCGCAGGCCGCGGTGCCGCTCCTGCGTCCGGGCGGGCAGCTCGTGCTCACCGGCAGCGTCGCGGGCTATGTCGGGCTGCCGCAGGGGCAGATCTACTCGGCGACCAAGGCCGGCGTCATCAACCTTGCCGAGTCGCTCCGAGCCGAGCTCGCGGGGCGGGTCGACGTGCGGCTGGTGAACCCGGGCTTTGTCGACACCCGGCTCACGGGCAAGAACGACTTCACCATGCCTGCGCTCCTCGACCCCGCCGAGGCCGCCGTCGCCATCGCCGAGGGGCTCGACCGCAAAGCCTTCGAGATCCACTTCCCGCGCCGGCTGACCCTGGCGCTCAAGCTCCTCCGGGCGCTGCCCTATCGCGCCGCGCTGCCGCTGACCGCCCGCCTCGTACGTTGACCGCGCGCCCACCCCCATCCAGGACCAGACCTATGAAATTCCTCGCCCTTTACATGATCACCGCCGTGACCTTCTTCGTGCTCGACGCGATCGGCCTCCGGCTGATGATCAAGCCGGTCTTCGAGCGCCACGTCGCGCATCTCTTCGCCGATCCGTTCCGCGTCGGTCCCGCGGCGCTGTTCTATCTCGGGTATGTCGCGGGGGTGCTGTGGTTCGTCTCGGTCCCGGCGCTCAACCAGGGCGCGCCGGTCACCGCGCTGATCGGTGGGGCGCTGCTGGGGCTTCTTGCCTACGGCACCTACGAATTCACCAACTACGCCACCCTGCGCGACTGGTCGGTCAACCAGGTGGTGGTCGACACGCTCTGGGGCGGGCTGCTCACCGGTGTCGCCGCATGGGTCGGCGTGACCGCGACGCGGGCGATCTTCCCGGCGTGACCGGCCTGGCCACGGCAGAAGCGGCTCTGCGAGAGCGCCGCGTGACGTAGATCATGGCGGGGCGCGCGCTGCGGCCTTAACGTCGCGTCATGACCTCCGCTGAGCAACTCCTGCGCAAGATGTTCGACGCGGCAGTGGCTGCGGCCCAGCCGCAGACCAACATGCCGCTCCTGTTGCCGTCCTACCCGGCGCGCGGCCGGCTGGTGATCCTCGGCGCCGGCAAGGCCTCGGCCGCGATGGCGCAGGCGGCGGAACGGCACTATCGGCGGCCGCTCGAAGGGCTGGTCGTGACCCGTTACGGACACGCCGTCCCCTGCGAAGGGATCGAGATCGTCGAGGCAGCGCACCCGGTGCCGGACGCGGCCGGCCGCGAGGCGGCCCGGCGGATCATGGCGCTGGCCGAGAGCCTCTCCGCGGAAGACACGGTCGTGTGCCTGATATCGGGTGGCGGCTCGGCGCTGCTGACGCTGCCGGCGCCCGAGCTGTCCCTCGAAGAGGAGCAGGACATCGTCCGCCAGGCGCGCGAAATCGGTATGGCGATCAACGATATGAACTGCCTGCGCCGGCATCTCTCGGCGATCAAGGGCGGCCGCCTTGCCGCCGCCTGCCACCCGGCGAAGGTGTATACCCTGTTGATCTCCGACGTGCCGGGGAACGACCCGGCCGATATTGCCTCGGGGCCGACCGAGGGCGACCCGACCACCTGTGCCGACGCGCTGGAAATCGTCGACCGCTACGGCATCGCGCTCCCCGGCCATGTGCGCGCCGCGCTCGAAGCGGGGCGCTCGAGAGCGTGAAACCGGGCGATCCGCGTCTTGCCGGGCACCAGACCCGCTTCGTCGCCCATCCCCAGACCGCGATGGAAGCGGCGGCGCGGGTCGCGCGGGCGGCCGGGTTCGACGCCCATATCCTCGGCAACGGGATCGAGGGCGAGGCCCGCGATGTCGCCACCGTGATGGCCGGGATCGCCCGCCAGGTCGCCACCCACAACCAACCCTTCGAGCCGCATTGCGTGCTGATCTCGGGGGCGAGACGACGGTCTTCGGCGACGCAACCGGACGCGGCGCGCGCAACGCCGAGTTCCTGCTCGCGCTGGCGATCGCGCTGAACGGCGAGCCCGGCATCTACGCGATCGCCGGCGATACCGACGGCAGCGAAGGCGGGCAGGGGTTGCGGGTGCGGTGATCGGGCCCGACACCCTCAAGCGCGGCCGGGCCCTCGGGCTGTCGTCGCGCGCGAGCCTGAAGGCGCATGACGCGCAGGGCTATTTCAGGGCGCTCAACGCGCAGCTCGTCACCGGGCCGACCCTGACCAACGTGAACGATTTTCGCGCGATCCTGATCGAATAGGTGTTCGGGAGGGCGCCGACGCGAGGGCGTGGCGTCCGGGGCCAGGGGCATGTGCCCCCCGGGGCCTTCCAGTGCTTGTGGAACGGTTGGCAGGAGCCCGGGGGCGGGCCGTCCCCGCGTTCCGGCGCGGCCCTGCGGCCCCGACGAAAGGCAATGCCCGAGGTGGGATCCCGTGACGTCTCCACAAATCCGGATATCCGGAGTCCGCGAGGGGACTAAAATCTTTCGTTTCCAGTAGCTTGTCTGGTTAACGAAGGGTTAAGCCCAGATTTTCGGGAGGGAAAACCCCGGCGCCGCCGCGCCGCCGCGCCCCGAAAACCGGCCAAACCGGACCGCCGTCGATTGCCTCCCAACGGCCGCGTCACGAGCCGCGTCCGGGCAAAGCCCGGTGGCACGCGTCGGGTGATACACGTCGTCCGGACGTCGCCCCTGCCGCCGCCTTCCGGGGCCGCGGGCGCCTCCCGGAGTCCCGGTCTAGCGGATCTCGTAGCGCTCGAACCAGAACACCGGACCCGCCGCGGGATCGGTCCGGCGCAGGGTCCCGCCCGCGAGCCCGCCGTGGATCTCCTTGAGCAGATCTGTTTCCGGGAAACTGCCATCGGCGGTGCAGACATAGCCGACGTAATGCACACCCTTGGTGTCCTCGGGCGTGATCCGCAGGCCCACCGGCGTCGAGGTGTCGACCCGGTAGCGGGTGCCGTTGTCGGTGCCGGGTTCGACCACGAAGACGTCGAGCGGCACGACCTGGCCGGCGCCCGCCTCGGTGAGGTCGAGGAAGACCGGCTCGCAGCCTTCGGCCACGTCGGCGACGATCGAGACGACGTCGCCGACCACGGCGCTGCGCGGCGTGAAGCTCAGCGCGTAGAAGGCGCGCGGCGTCGGCACCGGCCGGGGGTCGAGTTCCGTCCGCGGCACCGGCTGGGGCTGGGGCCTGGGGTCGCCACTCGCGACCGGGCCGGGGTCGTCCGCAGGCACGGGGTCGCTCTCGACGACCGGTTCATCCGCTGGCTCGACCGCGGGGTCGACCGCCTGTTCCGGCGCCGCGCCGGCGGGGAAGATGTCGATCCAGCCGGGCACCCGGTCGAGCCGCACCTTGCCGCGCCAGCTCGCGGTCTGGCCGTCCTCCTTGCGCAGCTTGGCCGAGACCTCGGTCGCGGTGCCGTCGCCGCAGGGCCAGTATTGGTAGCTGAATGTGTAGACGCCATCCCCGCCGAGGGCGGTCTCGTCGGTCAACCGGACCGAGCGGCCGGAGAGTACGTCGGAGGCTTCTTCGGTCAGCGCGTCCACCATCAACCGGCTGAAATACGCGGTGAAGCCCGGGGTCTCGTCGGTATCGGCAAAGCGCCCGCCGCCGTCGATCAGGGCGGCGAGGTCGGGCGCGCGTTCGAGCAGGCTGCGCGCGGCAGTGCGGACCGCCCGGTTCATCGGGATCGCGCCGGCCGCGCAGGAGGTGGCGACGAAATCGTCGGGCACGTCGAAGGCGGGCGGGGCGGCGATCGTCGCGCCATCCGCGTCGGTGAGCTTCAGGTCGGCCTGGATCCGGCCGCCACGGTCGAAAATGTCGAGGGTGACGATGAATTCGACTTCGCGAAAGGCTTCGTCGACCCGCGCGCGGGCCTCGCCGCCGGTGCCGGCGAGCATGAAATAGCGGATGGCGCCGCTGCCGCCGGCGCCGTCGACGAAGGTGACGCAATCGGGCTTGGTCGCGTTCAGGGCCGCGAAGAGGGTCTCGTAGAATGCCTCCGCACTCGCATCCTCGATCGGCAGGTCGTCGCCCTGCAACGGCCAGATGCCGACCTCGGGCGCGTTGCCTTTCTGGCAGCCGGCATAGACCAGAAGCTGCGCCGAGACGATCCGCGCCGAGGCGTTGATCGCGGGGTAGGGGGTCTGGGCATTAGCCGGTGCCGCGGCGGCAAAGGCGACGAGCGCCGCGATGAGCTTGAGGAGGTTGCGCATGGTTGGTCCCCTTCCGATCCGTTCGGGCCGCGTCTGACCCCCGGCGCTGCCCCGGGCCGCCCGCCCGGGGTTGTGGCGCCTATGTTCTATCCTAGTCGGCCGGGCCGGCGATCCGGGCCGCGGCAAATCCGTCTGCGTCGGCTTCGAGCCACACCTCGGCGCCGGTCTGCGCGAACATCGCGCGCAGGTTCTGCTCGAGCCGTTCCGGGTCGGCGCAGGTCTGGTAGGCGATGTCCGTGTGCCCGGGCGTCGCGGCCTGCACCCTGTGCCGGGCATAGCCCTGGAAAGCGGCGAGAAAGGCTTCGAACCGCGCGATCTCGGCCGGGTCGAAGCCGTTGAAGGCGAGGGTGAAGGTCCGGGCGGCGCAGCCGGCGGCGGGCCCCCGGCGGGCGGCGCTTCGCCCCGCACCACGCCGTCGAGCTGGGCCGCCAGCGCCGCGCCGACGTCGCGCGCGAGCGGTGCCGCCTGGTCGCCGACGAAGGCGATCAGGCAGGCCCGGTCGCAGTCGAGCGGCAGCATCGGCAACTCGCCGGGCCGGTAGCTCACCTCGTAGCCGCCGAGCGACTGGCCGTCGGCCACGGCGATCACCCGTCCGGCGATCCGCAGCCGCAGATCGGTGATGCCTTCGTAGGCGCTGGGCACGGTGGCGGCATGAATCTCGAAGGCGGTGACGGCGTCGATCGGCACGACCTGCACGCTCCGCGCGAGGCTGATGAGCTCGGCATCGGGCCGGCGGGTGCGGTCGAGGTCGTAGAACTCCATCGTCACCGCGGTCTCGTCGTACACCGCGAAACCGCGCGCGCGCATCTCGCCGGCAATCGCCTCGACCACACGGTCGAAAACCGGGTTGTGCCGTTCGATCGTGTCGGGGTCGGCGTCTTCGCCCATGACCAGCAGGTTGACGCCGTCGGCAGCGGCGGGGCCCGCGGCGCCGGCGAACAGCGCGCCGGCCAGGACGACGTGGGCAAGGGCGGTCGCGGCAAGGGCCCTGCGGGCAAACTCGAACATCACCTGTCCCTTCGGTTGAACGGCCCCGCGCTGCGGGGCGTCGCATGTGCAGTCGCGATCACAGTGGCAGGTGCAAAGCGCTTTCCGGCCGCGAAAGCCTGCTGCCGGAACTCCGGGATCGCCGTCGCAGCGGCAATGGCGGGACCGGATCGCACAGCCGCGTCCCCCCGCCGCCCAACCCTGCCCGGAACGCGCGCCCGGGCGGCGTCGCTCACGATCCCGAAGCCCACGCCACGGTCACCCGGCGGTTGCCCGCGGCGCGCGGGTCGTGGGGGTATTTCAGCACTTCGTAGCCCATGCCGACCGGCAGGAAGCGGTCGTAGGGGATGCCGGTAATGGCGCTTACGTGGGTGGCCACGGCGACCGCGCGCTTGCGCGAGAGCTCCTGGTTATAGGCGTAGCCGCCGACGCTGTCGGTATGGCCGACGATCAGGATCGGCTTGTCGCGCACCGCCGGGTCCGAGAGCAGCGCCTGCAAGGGCGCGAGCCGGCCGATCGCCTGCGGGGTGAGCTGGAAGCTGTCGTAGCCGAACTGAACCTCGATATCGATCTGGGGCAGGGCGACCGGTTGCGCGCTGGGCTGGGCGGCCACCGCTGCGGCGGCCTGGGTGACTTCGACCGCGGCCTGGGTGGTCTGGTCGAACTTGCCGAAGTTGACCACGCATTCGAGCGAGATCGTGCCGTCGTCCGGGCAGCCACCGGCGAGCACGCCCGGGGCTGCCGGTTGTTCGGCCGCGGGGGCCGGTTCGGTCGCGTTCAGGTCGAAGGACGGCAGCTGCGTCGTCTGCTGGGCGCTGGCGGCCGTGGCAAATGCGAGCCCGGTCAGGGCGTAAAAGACTTTTCTGGACATCCCCAATCTCCTTGTTCCTTTAGCCTACGCGATTTGGGCCGCGCCGGCAGCAGGTTTTTGCACCGATGCCGGGACGGGAAGGCGCTCGGCTGCCCGCAGTCAACACCGTGAATCCGTCGGTTGAGTGGAAGTCGCAGGGCGAAATTCGGGCCCCGGTCCGACGCGGGGGCGCGAAGTCCCAGCGGTGGGCCCGTGGCCGAGCCCGCGAAGGCTTCCGCGCGCGGGCAGTGGGGGCGACCGCCGGACGCGGTCTGCGCTTTCCACTGAGAAGGGGCGTGCCGCGGTCGGCCCGCCGATATTCTTTGGTCGTCCCCGGGCGGCATGACCCTGGGCCCGTACCGGGGCCTGTACAAGGCCGGGGGCACAGATGTATCGCTGAGGGAAATCCGTCAATGTCGTCAGACAGGGATCTTGCCAGATGAGATATCCGTCCCTTCCGTCCCTTCCGTTGCGCCGTCCGGGCTCAAAGCCCGCGGTGCCGGCCGCCTTAGCGGTGCTGATGGGCCTGGCGGGCGTCGCCGCCCCTGTCGCCCCCGCCGCCGCCGGGCAGTGGACCCAGCTTGCCGTCACCGACCAATTCGACGAGTGCGCCTTCGCCTTCACCGGGCCGATCAACCCCGGCGATCTCACCGCGATCCGCGGCGCCCCGGCGTGGAACGAGAGCTTCCGCAAGCGGGTCTGTCTCGACAGCCCCGGAGGCAGCCTCAAGGAGGTCTACGATTTCGTCACCGGCTACGGCGCGGGCGAGGCCGGGATCGACTTTTCCACCAAGGTCGCCAGCGGGGCGCGCTGCGAATCCTCCTGCGCGGTCCTGTTCATGTTCGGCCAGTCCTGGGGCGCCAACAGCCCCTATCCCGACCGGGTCCTCGAACCCGGCGCCCGGCTCGGCTTCCACTCGCCGTTCCTGGCCGGCGCCAGCCTGGCCGACAGCCAGCGCGAGGACGCGTTCCGGGTGGCGCTCGACGTCGCAAAACTGCTCATGGACAAATCCTACAAGTCCGTGACCATGGCCGGTCCGCCGCTGTCGAACGAGCTGGTCTCGCTGATCCTGAACACGCCGGGCGAAGACGTGTATTATGTCGACACCGTGGGAGAGATGGCCTTGCTCGGCATCGAGCCGGTCATCGACGACGCCGCGCGCATCCGCGTTCCGGCGACCCGCGAAGCCACCGCGGCGCTCGTCGAGCGGATCTGTGCGAGCAGTTTCGCCATGACCTTCCGCCAGCACGTGGTGCGGGAGGGGTACGATTTCCGCGACCTGGTCGATTTCGTCGAGGAGAAGCGCACCGGCGACTGGGGGTTCGAGGTCCGCAACCTCGTTCATTTCCCGGCGTCCGATCCCGAGGGCGCGCGGATCGTCGGGCTGGTGACCGGCGCGCTCTCGGTGCCGGGATGGAACAGCGCCGGGGCCGCGCTCTATTGCCGTGTGGAGGTCCCGATCGAAGCCGCGGGCGAGATGTTCGAGATCCGGCAGAACGCCAGCTACTCCGTCAGTTTCGGCCGCGCCTTCGATCTCGACGAGATGGGTCCGGACGAGATCCCGGGGCGCGACGACGGCTACAGCTACAACGTGATCGCCGCCGGTCTCATCCCGATCGACACGAAATACTGACCCACGCGGCGCGGGCGACGTCCGCAAAGTCACATCAGGGCCGCGTGCGCGCCCTCGTATGGCCGCGGGGAGAATTTGAACTGCGGAGGAATTCGCGTTACGCTGCGGGCGGATGGGCCGTGTATTCATTGGGCCCCGTGCTCCGGGCATTCGAGAGGAAGTGATGGTAAGCATTCGGGCTAACTTTTGCAGGATGACGGCCGTGGCGCTCCTTGGCGCGGCGCTGCCCGGCGCCGCGGCGCGGGCGGAGGTCATCACCGAGTACGACCCGTTCATCTACGACACCGACACGCCCGAGGTGCTGGTGCTGGACGGCGCGATCACCCACCGCGCTGCGGTGCTGTTCAAGCTGGCGCTCAACGATTTCCCGAAGGTGACCACGCTCAGCCTGTCGAGCGAGGGCGGCTCGGTCTACGCCGCGCTGCCGGCCGCCTATGATGTGCGCGTCGCCGGGCTGACGACCAATATCCCCGCGGACGCGACCTGCGCCTCGGCCTGTTCGTATCTGTTCTTCGCCGGCGCCGAGCGCAGCGCCGAGGGCCGGCTCGGGGTGCACCAGATCGCCACCAGCACCGACAGCCTGTCGGCGGGACAGGTGACGCTCGGCGACATCTTCAAGGCGTTCGAGGATTTCGGCGTGCCGACCTCGGTGATCAGCCGGATGATGCGCACGCCGGCGGACTCGATGTATCTGTTCGACCCCGAGGAGATGGAGCGTCTCGGCCTGCTCGGTCCGGTCGACGGCGCCCGCGACGTTCCGGTGGCGCCCGACCCCGAGCCGGCGCCCGCCCAGGTCGCCGAGCCGGCGCCGCAGCCCGTCCCGACGCCCACCCCGCAACCCGTCCCGCAGCCGGTGACGCCGCCCGCCGACCCGGTCGCCACGGCCGACCCCGCCCCGCAACCGACCCCGACGCCGACCCCCGCGCCGGACAGCCAGGTCGCGGCCGTCGAGCCGCCGCTGGCGCCGCCCACCGAGACCGGCGATGCCGAGGGGCTCGGCACCGAGACCAATGCGCTCGACCCGACCGTCGCCGCCTGTTTCGACGCGGCCGTGCCCTGGGAAAACGATTTCGGCTGGCCCGGAATCCGTTCGAAACAGATCCAGACCGCGGTCGCGATCCCGGCCTGCGAACGGGCGCAGGCGGAAGCCCCCGACAATCCCTGGGTGACCATCTCGCTCGCCCGGGCGCTGGGCGAAGCGGGAGAGGACAGCCGTGCCGTCACGCTCTACGAGCCGGTGGCCAATGCCGGCAACGCCTATGCCCAGGGCAGTCTCGGCGTGTTCTACCTCAACGGCCGCGGGGTCGGCAAAGACCAGGGCAAGGCCTACCGGCTGTTCCTCGCCGCGGCGGCGGAGGGCAATGCCACGGCCAATTTCGCGCTCGCGGTCATCAACGCTTTCCCCAGCCATACCATCGCCAACGACATGCAGGCGGCGATCGGCTACGCCTACGATGCGCTGGCGGCGGGCGAGGACCGGTCGCCGCAGATCTACCGCGACATGGCCAAGTTTCCGCACGCGGTCCGGGTGGGCGTGCAGGAGCGGATGCGCCGCGAGGGGTTCTACAAGGGCGCGCTCGACGGCTCCTTCGGCCCGGCCTCCTGGGCGGCGGCGCGGCTGCTCGCGCTGAGCCGCCAGGCCGAGGGCTAGTCCCGGCGCGCCGGGTGCAGGGAAATCGCCGGGTCCCGACCGCGTGGACGGGGCCCGGACCGCAGGCAGCGAAGGGCGGCCCGGGGCAGGGGCCGTATACGCCCGAAACGAAGCAATCTCACGACTTCGTGAGAACCCATAACACGACGTCCCACGCGTCCTTGCCTAAGCTTTCCAATTGGAGGCCGGCAAACTCATGGTTCCGTACGCCTGGCCGTCGGTGTCGCGTTGTTGCCATGAACCGCAATTGAACTGGAGCACCAAGACATGCACAGCCCGTCTCGTCACATGCTATCCATTTCCGCCCTGGCGCTCGTCGTAGCCGGCGGTCTCACCGCGCCGGTCGGGGCGCAATCGTCGGGCGAGGGTGACATCAACTCGATCCTGCAGAGCGGGGACGGGGCACCGGCCACGCCCGCGGTGCCCGCCGACACCGCCACTCCCGACACCGGCGCGGACACCGTCACGCCGCCGGAAGCGCCGGCGACCGATACCGCCACTGACACGCAGCCGGAAACGCCGGCCCCGGATGCGGGTACCGACACTGCCGCCGACACCGCCGCGACCCCGGCGACGGATTACGGCGACGTTCCCTTCGGCCTGGCCGACGCCGACCGGCCGTCTCTGGTCCCGGGCATCCGGGTCGACCAGGACGACATCGGCGCCGGCTATGTCAGCTTCCGCGAGATGATGGAGATCGGCCGCCACCTGTTCACCCAGCGCTTCACCGCCAAGGATGGCTACGGCGAGGGCCCCTACGGCCCGCGCGAGGTCAAGCGCCAGGAAGAGGGCACGCACGGCCCCATGGCCGCCTTCGCCAAGCTGCCGTGGATGCGGGTCAACGGGCTCGACAGCCAGTCCTGCCTCGAATGCCACTCGGTCGCCGGCATGGATGCCGACGCCTATGCGGCACGGCCCGAGGCGCGTACCACGCGCACCGACGGGCTCTCGGGCGCGGGCACCGTCGCCACCTCGGCGATCATCAACCCGATGCGGCAGACCCCGGCGCCAGACTGGGTGCGCAATTCGCTCGTCGCCAACGGCTACCAGGACCCCGACGCCATGCTCGCGGTGTTCCTGCGCAACCCGCCGCATATCTTCGGTGCCGGCTATACCCAGAGCGTCTCCGAGGAAATGTCCTTCGACCTGATCGATGCGCGCTACCGCACGCTGGAGGCCGCCGCTGCCGATCCGGGCGTGGTCTACGAGATCGGGCTCGAGGCCAAGGGCACCGATTTCGGCGTCTACAGCGCCGCCGTGCGCCCCGGCTCGGGCGAGATCTTCTTCGACCAGCTCGGCCCCTGCGGCACCAACCCGCAGCTCGACGAATATTGCGGCCAGATCGACGGTGTCGGCGGCGACTTCATCGTCCGGCCGTTCCAGTGGAAGGGGATCGCCTCGAGCATGCGCAACTTCGTGCGCGACGCGCTCAACTTCCACTTCGCGATGACCCCGGACGAGCTGTCGCCCGGCACCGCCGATCTCGATGGCGACGGGGTCGAGCACGAGGTGTCGGTCGGTGAAGTCACCGCGCTCACCGCCTTCGCGCTCAGCACCCGTCCGCCGGTCCAGGCGACGCCCGAGAACGAGACCGACTATGCCGCGATCGAGCGGGGCCGCTGGCTGTTCAACGGCGAGGGCATGCCGGCCGGCTACGATGCCGCCGACAGCTGCTCGTCCTGCCACCACCCGTCGAAGGAGCTCTACGACCCGACCGCCTATGTCCACGACCCGCGCACGGTGGAAGCCGAACGCATCGCGTCGGCCGAAGCCACCGGCGGGCGTCCGGCGCTGATCGTCGAGGGCACCGGGGTCGGGCTCGGCCTGGCCACGCCGGCCGGGCTGACCCTGCCGGTCGAGGCGCGGTTCGCGGCCGGGGGCGATCTGCCGGCCAAGGAACGGGCCGAGGCCTCGCCCGAAGCCAAGGAGAACTTCGGCCTGCCCGGCTTCGGTCTCGCCTATGCGTTCGATCTGTCCTTCGCGACGCCGAACGAGGACGACCCGTTCCCCGCGTCGCTGCCGCGGCTCGAAGTGACCGATGCCGCTACCGTCGACGTGCCGCTGTTCTCGGATCTCAAGCGGCACAAGATGGGCCGCTGCCTCGCTGACATCATCGAGCAGCAGACCGACCGCGAGGGCGTGTTCGTGCCGCGCGACGAGTTCCTGACCCGTCCGCTCTGGGGCGTCGGCGACACCGGCCCCTGGCTCCACGACGGCCGCGCGCTGTCGCTGCGCGATGCGGTGATGATGCACTCGGACAATGCCTGTGCCGACGACGGTTCGGGGTTCGAAAGCGCCGCCAACCGCGCGGTCGCGGCCTTCGAGGCGATGTCGGCGGACGACCAGGAGGCGCTTTTGACCTTCCTGCGCAGCCTGCGCCTGCCCAAGGAATACGGGCACTGACGGACGGCTGACCGGCCCTCCGGGCCAAGACCGACCCACGAGCACGGGCTGCCCTTCGGCGGCCCGTGCGCATTTTCGCCTCTGGGCTTTCCACTTCCCGGGTCGATGCAGCGACGCATCCCCAAGAGGAGTGAACAAGATGCAAAAGAAGATGCTGAAACTCGGCACCGCGCTGACCGTCGCCTCCGCGTTCCTCAACGCGACGACGGCGCCCGCGGCCGCCGGCGGCTATTACGACAACGCCGGCCTGATCAACCACTACATCCAGCAGGCCCCCTGGACGGGCTACGGCTCGGGCTACGGGTCGGGCTATGGCCACGACTATGGCTACGATTACGACTATGGCTGGAAGAGCTGGGACTACGTGCCGTACAAGACCGGCCACAGCTACGGCTGGACGCCGAAGTACGATTACCCCACGTACCATTACCCCAAGTACGACTGGCCCACGTCCTACGTCTCGACCCTCGGCCACGGCACCGTGACCTACTACGACCACTACGGCGACCACGTCTATTACGGCGAACCGGCCTACGCCAAGCGCACCACCATCGTGCATCCGAAGGTGGTCTACGACGACTACGGCTATGGCCACGTCTACGACCACGACGCCTATGGTGACGGCTACGGCTACGACGACGCCGGCTATGACGACGACCACGTGATGCACGTCGGCAAGCATGCGACCGACATCCGCAACCCGGTGTTCTTCGCTTCCGGCAGCGCGGTGCTCGACTACGATGCCCAGCACGAGCTCAAGGAGATCGGCAAGATCATCTCGGCCTACTATTTCGGCCATCCCAAGGTGCTGATCCTGTTGTCGGGCTTCACCGACGCGACCGGGTCGCAATCGGCCAACGAGACGCTGGCCAAGGCCCGCAACATGGCGGTGATGGACTTCCTGATCGCCGAATTCGGCTTCGACAAGGACCGCTTCGTGCTGCGCGCGGTCGGCGAGGACTACGCCAACGTCTCCGGCGATCCCTATGCCGGCAACCTGCGCAAGGTCACCGTCTCGCTCGTCGGCCTGCCGAAATCGGCCACCGACCAGGGTCACCCGCACCACGAGCCGGCGATGGCCGGCGGTCACGAGATGGCGCCCGAAGGGACCCACGAGATGACCGAACCGGTGGCGCTCGACAAGGGCGAACTGGCCCCGGTCGAGGAGCACGCGATGGCCGACCCGGCGCCGATGATGAAGCCGATGCCGAAGCCGGCGCCGGCCATGTACGGCGGCGAACACATGAAGCCGACCTATGCCGACTACGTGAAGCCGGTGACCCGCTGCTACGTCCAGAGCGGTCCCTATGCCGGCACCTATGTCGACGGCAAGCTGCTCGCCACGCTGTTCACCAGCATCGACGACTACGGCGGCGGCAAGCTCGAAGAGGTCTGCGGCCTCAGCTACTGACGGCCGCACCCCGGTTCGCCCGTGCCACCCGGTCGCGCGGCGCCCTCCCGGGCGCCGTTGCGGCACCACAGGCACGGGCGAACAAGTCCACGCTCCGGGCGGCGGCGCCGCGAAAACGGCGAAACAGCACGGAACGGAAAAGGAAATTTACGGTTGCATGCGACCCGCCGATCACGCGAAAGTAACTTTTGCTTGACCGGGACGCCGCGTAACCTGACCGAGAGAGGCCCGAAAAATCATGTTTGCCGGAACGCATTTTTCCACGGCGGCTTCCCAGGAGCGGGCTTTGCCGCGCTTGTTTGCGACGCATTTTCTCGCGGCGCTGCTTCTGGTCTGCGGCTTCATCCTGACGGCGGATCGTGCCCTTGCGCAGTCCGGTCTCTCCGAACGCGCCGATTTCGCCGAGCGGGCGCGCAGCGCGGTGAATGCCGGGATCGCCGGCATCCTGACCTCGGACTGCATCGACCCCAACACGCCGCGGCCCTACGATCTGACCTATCTCGGCCTGCCGAAGGGCGACCCGAACCTGTCGGAAAGCAATCGCCGGCGGCTCAACGAGCATCTCGAGAACGCGATCCGCACCTCGGGGCTGGCGATCAACGTCAATGCCGCCGAGAACGCGAGCGTCGTGGCGCCGATCCTGGCGCGCACCGACGAGGGCTCGCGCTCGATCGAGCGACTGGTCAACCGGCTCTACGCATCGACCTTCGCCATCGCCGTGCAGGCGCTGCGGCCGGCGCCCGATATCGCCCACATCCGGATCTCGATCTTTGCCCGCGCGACCGACGGCTCCTATGGCTGCAACCGCACCATCGGCATGGACGTGCACCTGCCGACGCTCAACGTCGTCGAGGACGTGCCGCGCCGTGACGACCTGGTCGAGCTCGACGGCGCCTACCGGCTGGCGCTGGCCGCGGTCGCGCCGAAGCTGATCGAGGCGGAAACCCTCACCTTCCACCCCCGCTTCGGCCTCGAAGGCCAGTGCGTGCTGCGCCAGCGGGCAACCGACGCCTTCACCTCCGCCTATTTCGAGCTCAAGGAGGGCGAGCTTGCCGCCTGGCTCGACGGCGCCCGGCTGCCGCCGCTCAAGACCAATGCCGACGACAGCGCCTCGGACGCGATCATGACGGTCGATTTCGACCTCCTGGAACCGGACAAGCCCGTCCTCGATCTGACCATCGCGGTCGAGACCGAGGCCGGCATCGTCGCCCGGCGCCAGTACGAGGCGGTGGTCGATCCCGCCGATCTCGTCGGCTGCACCCCGGCGGCACCCGGCACCTATGCCGAAGCCGGCACCACCCCGGCGACGGCCCGGGAGGCGAATGTGGATACCATCGTCGCCGAAACCTCCGCCGCGACCGCGGAAGAGGCCCGGCCGCGCAAGCTGGTCATCATCGCCAACCGCGACTACCGCTATGCCGAACCGGTGCGCTATGCCCAGAACGACGCCGCCGCGATCGAAAAGCTCTATGTCGAGCAGTTCGGCTATGCGCCGACCGAGATCGACCGCTACGAGGACCTGACCAAGGCCGAACTCGACTACCTGCTCGGGACCGAGGAGCGTCCCGGGATCATCGAGAACCTGGTCAAGCGCGGCGACACCGACCTCACGATCTACTTCGCCGGCCACGGCTCGCGCGCCTTTTTCGGCAACCAGCGCGAGACCACGCCCTACCTGCTCGGCATCGACAGCCGTGCCGACCGGCTCGACCTCACCGGCTATTCGCTCGACGTGATGATGGAACGGCTGACCCGGCTCAAGAGCGAGAAGCTGCCCGACGGCCAGATCACCCTGATCCTCGAAAGCTGCTTCTCCGGCCAGTCCAACGAGGGCGACCTGGTGACCGGCGTGAGCGCCACCGCCGGCGGCCCGGCCCCGGTCCTGCGCGCCACCGACGGCGTCGTGCTGATCGCCGCCGCGCTGCCCGACGAGGTTGCGGTCTGGGACAACGAATACCGCCAGTCGCTGTTCACCGACGCCTATGTCTCGGCGCTCTACGGCGAGGCCGACCAGGAGCGTTTCGGCGGCAACGCGGACGGCAAGATCACCGTGGGCGAGCTCGAAAGCTTCCTCCAGATGCGGGTGTCGCGCCGGATCACCCAGGTGCGGCCCGAGTTCCGCCAGACCCCGCAGGTCGCGGGCGTCGGGTCCGACGTGGTGCTCGCCAACCTGTCCGAGGACAGCTTGGGGCGTGACGAGGCGGTGGAGCGCGAGCATTTCGAGCGTCTGACCGCCCGCGAGATCCTGTCCGCCAGGAACAGCGCCGGGGTCCAGCCCTACCTGCGCAACTGCATCTACTGCCCGCTGAAGGACGATCTCCTGGCCTTCCTGCAGGAAGAGCGCTCGCGCGACGCGATCCGCCGGGCCGAGGAACGGCATGCCCGTCAGCTTCTCGAGAGCGGGTCCGCGCTCGACATCGGCGGCTATCTCGACCGCTGCGAGGTCTGTGCCCAGCGCACCGCGCTCGAGGCCCGGATGGCCGAGCTCGAAAGCCAGGACCTGCGCGCGCTGGAGGACGAGGCGCTGTGGGAAGAGGCGGTCAAGGCCGACTCGGTCGACGGCTACCTGTTCTACGTCAACAACTGCACCGCGTGCAGCCAGCGCGACACCGGCCAGGCCAAGGTCGACGGCTTCTGCCAGAAGATGTCGGACAGCGTCGAGGCGCAATTCCCGCCCGACAAGTCCTATGACGGGCTCCTGCGCTACCTCGCGAGCTGCAACGACGTGCCCGGGTTCTGCGGCCGCTGCGCCCGCGAGACCGAGGCCCAGTCGCTGGTGGCCGAGATCGAGAGCCGTCCGGACTTCGGCGATGCGCCGCCGGCGCAGACGGCCGAGGCGGCCCGGCCCGAGGCGCAGGCGTCGGAGGCCAACCCCGAGTGGGTCGCCTACCAGCGCGCCGTCGCCCGCGGCGAGTGGCCCGACTACCAGGCGTTCCTGTCGCAGTACCCGCAGAGCGTCTATGCGCCGGAAGTCCTCGAACGGCTGCGCCGGGTGCTGGCCGAGGACCGCGACTGGCAAAGCGCCAGCGAGGACCACGAGATTGCCGCCTACCAGCGCTATCTCGCGAACTACCCCAACGGCGCCAATGTCGGCGAGGCGCGCAAGCGGATCGCGACGCTGGAGGACGAGGCCGACTGGATGGAGGCGCTGGTCGAGCGCTCGGTCGACAGCCTCGAGACCTACCTGCGCAAGCGCCCGACCGGCCTCTACGCCGAGAACGCCCGCAAGATCCTGCGCGACCTGCCGCGCGGCTGACGGCGCGGGCAGGGGGCAGAAACACGAGACCCCGGGCCGTGCGGCGGCCCGGACAACCGAAGACCCCGGGGCGCAGATCCCGGGCCGAAGACCCCGGGTGGACGAGAGCGATGGCGAATACCGAAGACACACTCTTCACCTGGTCGGTGGCGGCGCGGTCGGATTTCCGCGCCGTAACCGATGACGGCAAATGCTCGGACCGGTTCAAGCTGGCGCTCGCAGCCACCATCGCCCAGGGCTGGGACAACAACCGCGACAAGCCCGCCTGGGCGCTTGCGGCCCTGATGCAGGCGCTGGCGCGCACCGAGGTGGCGCTCGCCACCTGTCTCGACCTTCTCTGGCTGTCGCCCACCGACATGCTCGCCGCCCTGCGCGACAGCGACGATCCCGGGATCGGGCGCAACGACGACGGCTCGCTCTTTCTGAAAGACAAACGCGGCACTTTCCGGCTGAGCCCGTTCCGGGTGCGGCTTGTGCAGAAACTGCTCGAATTCGTGGTGAGCTGCGACGACTTCACCCATGGCCCCACCGTGGTCGACATGCTCGACCCCCTGCGCGAATACCCCGCCCAGGGCACCGATCCGGTGGGCGAGGCCACCCGCGCTTTCGCCAAGCTGCTCTACCGCTACCGCGAGACCCATTTCGATGATGCCCGCGCCAACGCCACCTTCACGGTGATCCGCGGCTTCACCAAGGAGGTGGGCGACGTGATCGACGACGACACGCCGTTTGCCTTCTGGATGTCCGCGGACAACACCATCTTCCGCACCTATGCCGCGAGCTTCTACGGGCTGCGCGACTATGTCGCCGCGCTTTCCGAGGCACAGACCCGGGCGGCGATGGAAAAGGGGCTCGACGCCGCCCACCCGGGCCTCCAGGCCGAGCTCTCGGTGATGCCCGACGATCCCTTTGCCGACGAGGACGACGGCGCGGCGACCGCCGCGGCGCTCCCCGAGGAGGCGCCCAAGGCGCCCGAGACCGCCGAGGAGGCGCTCAAGTCCATCGCCGAGGGCGAGCTCAAGATCGTCACCCAGAAGGAGCGCGCGCTGCTCTCTCCGGTCCTGCAGGCGGGCGCTTTCGGCGTCGCGCTGCCGCGGGCGACGGCGCGGCTCCTCGCCTTCCACCCGATTCAGTCTGCGCTTTCCAATGGCCTGAGGACAGGCAAGGCGCTGTTGCCGATCGAGGAGCGGGTCCACTGCTCCGAAGCGCGTGCATACGGCGACCTGGCCCAGGACCTGCAAGCTCTGGAGACCGCCATGACAGACTGGATGAAGATCGCCCTTGCGCTCCGCATCGGCGAAGACACCGACAACCCGCAGCTCGCCGAGATCCGCGACGCGGGCGTGGTGCTCTTGAAAAAGAAACGCTCCAAGAGCTTCGACCGCGCACCCGAAGAGCTGGCCGCCGCCTTCAAGGGCATCGAGACCGGGCTGATCTCGGTCAACGCCGCGCTGCGCGATTACGGCAAGGCCCTGCGCCGGGGCTTCGCCTCCGGGGACGACATGGCCGAGGCCTTCGAAGCCGACCGCGGGTTGTTCCGCGCGGCCTTCTCGCAGCTCTATCTCGAAACCCCCGCCCAGGGCGCAAACCGGGCGCAGGAGGCCTGACCGATGCCGATCCACATTCCCACGGAGCTCGACACCGCCACCCTCGCGGCCGCGGAAACCGCCTTCGCCGACCGGCGCGCCCGGCGCGACCTGGCCAGCCTCGACGATACCGCCACCGATACGGCCGAAGCGCGTCCGTCGCTCGGCGACATTCTCTCGGGCAAGGCGCAGGCCCCGGGCCCGGTCTCGCTCGGCCTCCTCCGGCTGCAGCGCCACGCCGCCCGCGCACGTGCCACCGCGATCTCGCCGGCGGCCCGCGCCGCGCACACGACGGGCGAAATGGCCCGGACCATCGGCCCGTTCCAGTTGACCCTGATCGACGAGGACGACCTCGTTTTCCTGACCATCACCGGGCCCGACCCGGAGAAGTTGCCCACGACCCTCGATGCTTTCGTCGAAGAGGAGCGGCGCCATGTCGCGTTGACTTTGCCCAAGGCGGTTTCGGAAACCGTCATGCTGGGCCTTGATCCAAGTACCGAGTTCGGCAAGGATGTCATTGATATCTTGGGGCATGCGGCGGCGGAGATTATCCTGTCGTGAGTGCATGGGGATGGTTTTTTGCTGAGGCCGGCGCACACACCGGCAGCTGCCCGTTATCGGATTTGGGGAAGACCGATTTATGTCAGGCAATGACTCACATGCGGTGCATCCGCCGGCGGCAGGGCCGTCCGAACATGTGAGCCAGGCCCGGACCCAGGCCCAGACCAAGACGGACGGATCGGACCGGGCGCGTCCCGGCGTGATCGTCCCCACGACCCACGAACCGATCACCGTGGTGAGCCTGAAGCGGCGCAAGCGTCTGCCGGCGAGCTACGTGGCGCTCAAGGGCGATTTCCGCCCGCTGCAGATCTCGTCCGACTATGACCGTTTCGTGCGCGGTCCGTTGCAGGCGGTTCTCGCCGAGCTCGTGTCCTTCGAGCTGGTGCTCGACGGCGACATCGACTGCGGCCGGTCCTGGGAACTGCCGGTGCTGGTCGCCCATTGGCTCGAAGTGGCCGAACGGGCGGAAGCCGAGGGCAGGGCAGAGCCCGACAGCGCGCCGCTGGTCTGGGCCACCGGCATGGTCGACGCCGACCTGCGGCCGCTGCCGTCCGACTACCACATCCCACGCAAGATCGCCGCCTGTGCCGGCAATTTCGCCGTCTGGCGCGCGGATTTCGGCAAGATTATCGCCATCGTGCCGAAGACCGCGGAACCCGAAGAGGAGACGCGGCTGCGCGACCTCTTCGCGGCGGAAGACATCCCCGTCCATTTCATCGCCGATTTCGAAGAGCTCGACGCTGTGCTGCGGAACGAGACCGGCCGCGCGGTGACGCCGCCGGCGGCCGAGCCCGCGGCCGAGCTGTTGGCGCCCGCAGATACCCCCGTCCCGCGCGTGCCGTCCCGCAAGCGCCGCCTGCCGGCCTGGCTCTGGGGCGTTGCCGGGCTCGCGGCGGTGGGCCTGTTCGTTTTTTTCGTGCCGGTCCTCGAGAATGGCTCTGTCCTTTCCTCTCTGCTGGGTAATTCGGGTGACAAGGAACAGGCGTTCCGCGTCCCCGGCGAGCCCGCCCTGTCAGTGAACGGGCTCTATGCAGAGGACAGAACGGAATGCATCGACAAGATTTTCAGCGGCGCGCCCCTCGACACACGGTCGGCGACCAAGACGGTGGACGGGTTCAGCCTGCAGACGGGGGGCGCGCTCTGCGGTCTGGCCTTCCGCAATCATGCCCTGGACACGATCGAGGTGACGTTGGACGCGGATCTGATCCGGCGCGGGATCGCCGGGTCGAGCTCGCTCGCCACGCCGATGGTGCTGGGACCGAACCAGTCGCGCGAGCTGATCTTCGCACAGCCCCCCGGGGTCTTGAGCGCCGGGACGCAGGTCTCGGAGCCCGGGCAACCCGACCGGCACTGGACCATAAGGCTGCAATAGGAACCCAAGGAATGACCCGCCGCCGCCTCAATACCCCCGCTCTCCTCGGTGCCCTCGCCGGGGCGCTGATCGCGGTGGCGACGATGGCGCACGCCGATGACGGCGAGATCAACGCGCTGATCGGCGCCGACGACATCGGCACCGGCCATGCCACCGCGCCGGCCGATACCGGGGCCGCCACGGCGCCCGCCGGGCCCGGTGGCATTGCCGCGCCCGACGGGGCCGAGCGCTGGCTCGCCGCCGATGGCCCGATCGGCGCGCTCAGCGTCATCACCGTGCACCCGCTGCCCGGCGACGGCTGCCAGAACGTGCTGTTCGACATGCGCCCCTCGCAGCGGGTCCGCCACGAGGCGGTCGCGGGCGAGGAGATGGAGCTGGGCCTGGGCGATCTCTGCCTGTTCGGCATCCGCAACGACAGCGACGACCGCGCCATCGCGATCCGCCTCGGCGAGGAGCTGCGCACCGTCGCCATCGGCATCGACTCGCGCCTCCAGTCCGGCCTGACCATCGGCCCCGGCCACGAAGTGCTGACCCCGATTCGGCCGCTCTCGCTCGACGAGGTCCGGTTCTCGGTCGAGGTCGTCTGGGACGACCTGATCGACAGCGGCAAGGCCGAGGCGAGCGCCTTCCACGTGCTGATGACCTCCGATCCGTCCAATGGGAGCTGAGAGATGACCAGATCTGCCCGTTCCACCCTGTTCGCCACGGTCGCCCTCGGCGCCGCCCTCGCCGCCACTGCGCCTAGCCTCGCCGCCGATTACCGGCTGCCGGCCAGCGAATACGGCAAGGTCTCGCTGGCCTCGAAACAGTCGCTGGGCGATGCCGCCGACATGGTGTCGAGCCAGGAGAACGTGTTCGAGCCGATGGGGCTCCTGCGCGAGGACGATCCGCTGCGCAAGCTCACCCGCGCCGTCGGCCGGCTCGATCTGCTGGTCGAGGACAATGGTCAGCAGTTCATGACGAGCTGCACCGGCACCATCGTCAACGACGGCGCCGCGGTGCTCACCGCGTCGCATTGCATCCCCGGTTTCGAGGGCAAAGTGGTCGAGGCCTCGATCCTGCTCGACTATTACGACGCCGACAGCGACACGATCCGGCTCAACGTCGGCACCGAACCGATGGCCTTCGATACCGGGCTCGACTACGCCCTGGTGCCGCTGCTCGACCCGGTGCCAGCCGACATCCTGCCGGTCTCGATCGCGCGTTCGGACGTGCTGCCGGGCGAACGGCTGACCATGGTCCACCATCCGGCGGGCCTGCCCAAGAAGCTCACCCAGTACGGCTGCCGGGCGACCACGACGCTGACCGCCGACACGCCCCTGCGTCACCGCTGTGACACGCTGCCGGGATCTTCCGGTGCCCCGATCCTCAATGCGAACCGCGAGATCGTCGGCACGCATCACACCGGCGGCATGACCGGCGACGATCCCACGAGCTTCAACGCGGGCACCCGGATCGTCACCATCCTGGCGGCGACCGACCTCCTGGAAACGCCGGCCGATGCCGGCGAGCTGCCCCCGGCCGATACCGGCGTCGCGGCGGCCGATACGCCGGCCGAACCCGCGGCCGATGCGGTGACCACCGCCGCCACCGCCGCCGGCGATGCCGCGACCGATCCCGCGTCGGCGCTCGACAAACTGATCGAATCCACCGGCCCGGGGACCGCCGCGGCGGAAGACGTCCCGGCCGACGGCCAGATGAACGAAATTATCGAGGGAAATCCGTAGCCGGGCCCGCAAATATCGCTCTGCCCGTTCCACTTCAGAATTCGACAACCGCGACAGCAACAAGGACTTGGTCATGATAGCTTTCCGTCACACGGCACTCGGAACCGCACTGCCCGCAGCCCGGCGACTTCTCGGGACCGTCGCGCTGGTCGCGGTCACGGCGTCCGCCCCGGCCTATGCCCAGCAGGCGGCCGACTCGGAGCGGGCCAACCGGATCGAGAGCGCGCTCGCGCCCCTGTCGCAGCCGCGCGACGATGCGGCCTACATCAACAAGATCATCCAGATGGAAATCCCCCAGCCCGGCGGGACCTGGAGCAAGGTGACGCTCAACTACAACCACACGGTCGATCTGGCGGTGTTCTACGAGTTCGACAGCGCCGCGCTGACGCCGCAGGCCAAGGCCCTGCTGACGGACCTCGGCCGCGCGCTGCAGTCGCCGAAGCTTGCCAATGCCCGGTTCCTGATTGCCGGCCACACCGACGCCAAGGGCTCCAAGCCCTACAACCAGAACCTGTCCGAGCGGCGCGCGGTCGAAGCCCGGCGGTTCCTGGTGGAAAACTTCGGCATCCGCCCCGACCGCCTGGTGGTCGTCGGCTTCGGCGAAGACTTCCTCGCCGACCCGGCCCGCCCGCATGACGCGATCAACCGCCGCGTCGAGGTGACGCTGCTGGTCGATGTCACCCCGATCGGCTCGGCCTACGGGGCCGGCACGGCGCCGCGGGTTATCGAACAGACGCCCGCCACGGGCGGCGAGCTGCCGCCGGAATGCGTCGGCGTCGACCCGGGCACCGACCCGCGGCCCGCCGATACCGGGCTCGACGATTTCGGCGGCCAGCCCACCGACGTGCTCTGCGCGCCGCGGGCGGTCGAAGAAGAGCCTGCCATGGCCGACGAAGCGCCCGCCATGGCCGATGAAACCATGCCCGAAGAGGCGGCCCCGACGGCAGACGATGCCGGGGCCGGGGATACCGGGCTCACCACCAATCCGGCCGGCGATCAGAATTCGGCCATCACCAATTAGAGGAAAACAAATCGCATGCACCATTCGGCGCCGATGCGCCTTCCAAGCCTGATCCACAACCAAACCACTTTCTACGGAGCAACCACATGAAAACCCTTCTCATCGCGGCCGCTGCATCGGTCACCACCTTCTTCGCCGCGGCCCCCGTCGTCGCCGACGTGCCCACCATCAACGTGCTCGTTGTCCAGGAGGACTGGGACGAGGACAGCCTGATCCGCAACAACCGGATCCAGACCGCCGTGCTCAACACGCTCAACCAGACCCTGCACGCGCCCGCCTACCAGTCGGTGCTCGAGCGCTACGGCATCTCCGGGATGGACGTCTATGACGAGACCTTTCCTGACGCTCCAGTTCTACGAACAGGACCGCCAGCGTCGTCGCGACGAAGAGCTGATCTCGATCGCCCAGACGATCAACAACCCCGAGATGGACGTGCTCGTGCCCTACACGATCTACGCCCGTGCGGTCACCGATCCCTACACCCAGATCGTCAAGCTGCAGATGTCGCTCAACTACCGGGCGCTCAACATCCGCGACGGCCGCTGGATGGGCGGGGACAACCTCGACATCGACACCGCCGGCGTGCCCTTCACCGGCTGTGCGACCGGCATCAACGGCACCCCGCCGACCCGCACTGCGTCAAGGAGTTCGTCTCCGAGTACGGTGAGCAGCTGGCCCGCAACGCCGGCAACAAGCTCGCGATCCAGCTCGCCGGTTCGCTCGGCCGCGCCTATGGCTCGGCGCCGTCCGAAGGCACCGTCGTCGATCCGGCCGCCGGCGAGACCAACGCCGCGGTGACCGGCGAAACCATGGCCTACCAGGCGGTGCAGGGCTGCGGCAACATCCCGACCACCTTCAACATCAAGTGGATCGGCTTCGAGCAGCGTCAGATCAACGCGATCGAGGAGCACATGAACTTCTGGAAATGCGCGCTCGACACCGATCTGGTCGACTCGTCCTTCGCCGAAGCGACCTTCTCGTACAAGACCCGTGCCGACAAGGCCCGCGTGGTCCGCAACATCCGGCTGATGCTCGAACTGCTCGGCCAGGTCGCCGAACCGCGCACCGAAGGCGCCAACACCATCGTCGTCGAAGCCCTGGGCATCCGCGAGAACTGATCCCGAGAACAGCGACGGCCGGCCCGCGCGGCTGGCCGTCGCATCGCCCTTAAACCGGCGGTGGACCTTGCATCCGACAGCTCAACAGGACCGCCGTACCCTCAACACACGAATTGAAGGCAAGTCCAATGGTCCGTATTCCTTTCCTCGCCGCTGCTTCATCGCAGCCCTGCCGGCGGCCGCGGCGCTCGCCCAGACGGCCGAGTGCGAAAGCTTCAAGGTCAATGCCAAACTCCTGAACATGCGCAACGAACCGAACGTCTTCGGCAGCATCGTCGATGTCCTGCGCGACGAACAGATCGTCTGCATCGGTGAAATCGCCAACAGTTCCGGCCAGCAATGGGGCAACGTGGTTTCCAAGAGCGAGCCCGACGGCACGGCCACCGAAGCGGTCGCCGGCTGGACGAACATGCGCTACCTCACGCCCGCGGCGATGGCCACCGCGCCGACTTCGCCGACGCCCACCCCGGTCGAGCAACCGACCGAAGAGCCGGTCGATACGGCCGACGGCGGCGACACCGCGACCGATGCGCCGACCACCCCGACGCCGACGACCGCGCCCGGCGACGTGCCGGCCTTCAACGAGCCCTGGCACACCGGCGCCTTCCCGCTGAACGGCCGCTCGCTCGAGCAGCTCTCGAACGCCATCCCGCTGTTCGCGCCGATCGCCGGCCTGCCGGACGATGTCTGGAAACAGCCCTGCACCGGCTGCCACCAGTGGACCCAGGAGCGGCTGTGCGAACAGGCGCAGACCTATATCGCCGACCCGGCCAACATCTTCCGCATCCAGCACCCGCATGGCGGCATCGTGAAAACGCGCTGTTCCAGTGGGCCTCGGCCGGCTGCCCGTGACCCGATTGCCGCAAACCCATTTCAACAGGAAGGATCACCCGATGCGTGCATCTCACCAGAAACTCCTGCGGCTGGCCGTGATGACCACCGCGCTCGCGGCCCCCGGTCTTGCGCTGGCCTGCGACTTCTACCGCACCGCCGAAACCCGGCTGGAAATCTTCGACCTGCCGATCACCGGCAGCGGCCTCGCGATCGCCGTCCTGCCCAAGGGCTCGTCCGCCTGCATCGTCGAAAGCCGCACCGACAATGCCGGCCACAGCTGGGACCGGATCGACTTCTACATGCACGAAAACGTGCGCTACTCGGCCGCCGGCTGGCTCAAGGCAGACGCCGCCGCAACGGCCTCCAACCAGGCGCCGGGCGAGGCCGCGACGACCACCGCCGCCGCCGCGCCTGCCATGGCTGCCGAGACCGAGGCGGGCGGCAACAAGGAGGCGTTCTTCGCCAGCTCTGGGCGCTGCAGCCGGAGAAATCCTCGCTCACCTTCCTGTCGACCAAGAAGGGGACCGTGACCGAGGTGCACCGGTTCAACGAGCTCTCGGGCTCGATCGCGCCCGACGGCACCGCCACGGTCACCGTCGGCCTCGAGTTCGGTCCAGACCGGCATCGACATCCGCGACGTGCGGATGCGGTTCCTGCTGTTCCAGGTCGACACCTACGAACAGGCGACGATCACCGCCCAGATCGACCCGGCCGCCGTCGCCGCCGTCTGGGACGACATGAAGATCACGACTGAGATCCCCTTCATGCTCAACCTGCACGGGGTCGAGAAGGAGTTGACCATCCCGGTCAACATTTCGCGGCTCGGCCAGAACATGGTCTCGGTGTCGAGCGCCCAGCCGTTCATCGTCGACGCCGCCGATTTCGCGCTCGAAGGCGGTATCGCGCAGGCTCAGCGAGGCGGTCGGCAATATCGGCATCTCCACCGCCGTGCCGGTCGATTTCGACCTGACCTTCGCGGTGTCGATGGGCGGCTGACCGCCGGTCCTATGCCGCACAGACCTTTCGCCCGGGGCGCGTGCCTGCTGCGTCCCGGGCGTTGTCCTGTCCGGTCCCTGCGCTGCCTGAACGGGCGGGCACAGAGCGGATCCGGACACGCCGCCGCGATCGGTCCGTGCTAATCTTCCCATAACACCCTGTTTTCCAATCGAAACGAACCTTGTCCTTGCCGGTTTCCCGGGGCCCGGCCGCGTCGGCCGTGAAATTTCCTTTGACAATTTCACGGCCGCGATGAAATCCTCGGCCTGTCCCCACCCGCGAGTCTCCCCCGATGACCGAACAGCTTCCGCCCCGCGTCCGGACTCTCGGCGCCGATCTGCGCGCGCTGCGCAAGGCGCGCGGGCTCACGCTGGAAGACATGGCCCGTGCGCTCGACAAATCCGTGGGCTGGATGAGCCAGGTCGAGCGCGACATCTCCGCGCCGAGGATGCGCGACCTGCGCGCCATCGCGGCGCTGTTCGATGTGCCGCTGTCTCTGTTTTTCGGCGCCCAGGCCGGCCCTGCCGAGGAGGCCGGGCTGATCGTGCGCAGCCGTCACCGCCGGATTGTCGGGGTCCATGACAGCGGCCTCGTCGAGACCCTGCTGTCGCCCGATCTCACCGATTCCTTCGAGGTGATCCACTCCACCTTCCAGCCCGGGTCCGCCCGGGCGGAAGACACGCGGCGCGACACCCAGGAGCTCGCCTATCTCGTCTCTGGCCAGCTCGACATCTGGATCGATTGCCAGGCCTTCACCGTCTCGGAGGGCGACAGCTTCCGGCTGCGGGGGCAGGCCTACCGCTGGTCCAATCCCTACGAGCGCCCGGCCGTCGCGGTCTGGGTCATTTCCCCCCCGGTCTACTAGGAGGCGCCTATGTCCAATGTTCCCACCACCGCGCGGGTCGTCGTCATCGGCGGCGGGGTCGTCGGCGTCTCGGTGCTCTACCACCTCGCGCTGGCGGGCTGGACCGACTGCGTGCTCGTCGAAAAGAACGAGCTCACTGCCGGCTCGACCTGGCACGCCGCCGGCAACGTGCCCAATTTCGCCGGCTCCTGGGCGGTGCTCAACATGCAGCGCTACGGCGCGGCGCTGTACCGGGAGCTGGGCGAGCGGGTCGGCTACCCGATGAACTACCACGTCACCGGCTCGATCCGCCTCGCCCACGGCTGCGAACGGATGCGGGAGTTAGAACACGTCGCCTCGATGGCCCGCGCCCAGGGGCTCGGCATGGAGATGCAGAGTACCGCTGAGCTCCGCGACCGTTACCCGTTCCTCGAAACCCACGACCTCGCCGGCGGGCTCTGGGACCCGCTCGACGGCGACATCGACCCGGCCCAGCTCACCCAGGCGCTGGCAAAAGGCGCCCGTGACCTCGGGGCGACGATCCTGCGCTTCACCCCGGCGACCGGGGTCCGCCGCGAGAACGGCGAATGGATCGTCGCCACCGACAAGGGCGAAATCCGCTGCGACAAGGTGGTCAACGCGGCGGGCTACTACGCGCAGCGGGTCGGCGAGTGGTTCCGTCCCTACGGCGGGCGGCGGGTGCCGGCGGTGGTGATGAGCCACCAGTATTTCCTCACCGAGGAGATCCCCGAGCTCGCCGCCTGGAGCCGCGAGACGGGCCGCAAGCTGCCGCTCCTGCGCGACGTCGACACCTCCTATTACCTGCGTCAGGAGAAACACGGGCTCAACCTCGGCCCCTACGAGCGCAACTGCCGCGCCCATTGGGTCAGCCCCGACGACCCTTGCCCCGACGACTTCAGCTTTCAGCTCTTCCCCGACGACCTCGACCGGCTGGAGCCCTATATCGAGGATGCGATGGCGCGGGTGCCGCTGCTCGCGACCGCCGGCGTCTCGCGCGTCATCAACGGCCCGATCCCCTATGCCCCCGACGGGCTGCCGCTCCTCGGCCCGATGCCGGGGGTCGAAAACGCCTACGAAGCGCACAGCTTCACCTTCGGCATCGCCCAGGGCGGCGGTGCGGGCAAGGTCATGGCGGAGTGGATCATCCACGGCGAGACCGAGTGGGACATGTGGGATTGCGACCCGCGCCGCTACACCGCGTTTGCCGATCACGACTACACGCTCGCCAAGGCCATCGAGACCTACGGCCATGAATATGCAATGCATTTCCCGCATCACAGCTGGCCGGCGGGGCGCGGCCGCAAGCTCTCTTCGCTGCACTCCCGGATGGGCGCGGCGGGCGCGGTCTTCGGCGCCTACAACGGCTGGGAGCGCGCCACCTGGTACGCCCAGCCCGGCGACGACACCTCCGAAGACAGCACCCAGACCTGGGACCGCGACGGGCCCTGGGCGGCCCGGGTGCGCGAGGAGGTCGCGGCCGTGCGCGACAGTTGCGGCATGCTGGCGATCCCGGGCTTCACCCGGCTCAAACTCGAGGGCCCCGGCGCGCGCGCCCATGTCGACAGCCTCACCGCCTCGCGCCTGCCGCCGCCCGGTCGGGTCGGGCTCGCCTATTTCGCCGACAGCCGGGGCAGGGTGCTGACCGAGATGTCGGTCATGGTCCATTCCGACGACGAAGTCGGGCTCATCACCGCCGCCGCAGCGCAATGGCACGACCGCGACCTGCTCGGCCGCACCGTGCCCGCGGGGATCACCGTGACCGATCACACCGAGGCCGCCGAGTGCCTGCTGGTCACCGGCCCGAAGGCCCGCGAGATCCTCGCGCCCCTGACCGTGGGCCACGACCTCGCCGCCCCCTGGTTCTCGGTGAGCCTCGACGGCACCCTCGCGGGCCAGGCCTGCGCGCTCCTGCGGGTCTCCTTCGCCGGCGAGCTCGGCTGGGAGATCCATGCCGCCCCCGAGGCGATGCCGGCGATCTGGGATGCGCTCGCGGCCGCCGGGGTGAAACCCTTCGGCATGTACGCGCTCGACGCGCTCAGGATCGAGAAAGGCTACCGGACCTGGAAGGGCGATCTCAGCCTCGACGTGACCCTGATCGAAGCCGGGCTCGACCGCTTCCTCGATCTCGACAAGTCCGCCGACTTCCCGGGCAAACGCGCGCCTCGAAGAACGCGCTGAGGGCCCCGCCCGCCGCTTCGCCGCGCTCGTCATCGAGGGCGCGGCACAGGATCCGCGGTCGATGTCGACCATCCGCCAGGACGGCGCGGTGGTGGGCGCGGTGACCTCCGCCGCCTTCGGCTACCGGGTCGGCGCCTCGGCCGCGCATGCGGTGATCCGCGCCGATCTGGCGGTGCCGGGCACGGTGCTCGAGGTCGAGGTCTTTGGCCAGGTCTGCCGCGCGGTGGTACAGGCGCCGGGGCCCTTGTGGGACCGGGACAACGCGCGGATGCGCGGCTGAGCGCAACGGGAGAAACGGACATGGCACAGCTTCCGCAACAGGCACGCGTGGTGATCATCGGCGGCGGCATCGTCGGCTGCTCGGTGGCCTACCACCTCACCAAGCTCGGCTGGACCGACGTCGTCCTGCTCGAACGCAAGCGGCTCACCTCCGGCACCACCTGGCATGCCGCCGGGCTGATCGCCCAACTGCGTGCGACCCAGAACATGACGAGGCTCGCGAAATACAGCCAGGAGCTCTACGGCGCGCTCGAAGCCGAGACCGGCGTCGCCACCGGCTTCAAGCGGGTGGGGTCGATCACCGTGGCGCTCACCGCGGAACGCCACGAGGAGATCCTGCGCCAGGCCTCGATGGCGCGCGCCTTCGGGGTCGAGGTGGAGCCGATCTCGCCCGCCGAGGTGCAGGCGAAATATCCCCATCTCAACATCGACGGGGTGGTCGGCGGCGTCTATCTGCCGCTGGACGGGCAGGGCGATCCGGGGAATATCGCCCAGGCCCTCGCCAAGGGCGCCAAACAGCGCGGCGCGGTGGTGGCGGAACAGGTGGAGGTCACCGGGGTCACCCGCACCGGCCGGCGGATCACCGGGGTTGCCTGGCAGAGCGTCGGCGAGACCGGCACCATCGCCTGCGACCACGTGGTGAACTGCGCCGGCATGTGGGGCCATTCGGTCGGCCGGATGCTGGGCACCAACGTGCCGCTCCACGCCTGCGAGCATTTCTACGTGGTCACAGAGGCGATCCCCGGGCTCAGCCCGCTGCCGGTGCTGCGGGTGCCCGACGAATGCGCCTATTACAAGGAGGACGCCGGCAAGATGATGCTCGGCGCCTTCGAGCCGGTGGCGAAACCCTGGGGGATGGACGGGATTCCGGCCGATTTCGAATTCGACCAGCTCCCCGAGGATGTCGACCATTTCGAGCCGATCCTCGAGATGGCGGTGAACCGGATGCCGATGCTGGCCGAGGCCGGTATCCACACCTTCTTCAACGGCCCCGAGAGCTTCACCCCCGACGACGCCTATCACCTCGGCCTCGCGCCGGAGATGGACAACGTCTGGGTCGCGGCCGGGTTCAACTCGGTCGGCATCCAGTCGGCGGGCGGCGCGGGGAGGGCGCTGGCCGCCTGGATGGACCAGGGCGCGAAACCCTTCGATCTCGGCGATGTCGACATCGCCCGGATGCAGCCCTTCCAGGGCAACCGGCGCTATCTCTACGAGCGCTCGAAGGAAACCCTCGGCCTGCTCTACGCCGACCATTTCCCCTACCGGCAAAAGGCCACCGCCCGCGGCATCCGCCGCTCGCCCCTGCACGAGGCGCTGAAAGCCGAAGGCGCCGTGTTCGGCGAGCTTGCGGGCTGGGAACGGGCCAACTGGTTCGCCGAACCGGGCGAGGCGCGCGACTACCGCTACAGCTGGAAACGCCAGAACTGGTTCGCCAATGCCGCCGCCGAGCACCGGGCGGTACGCGACAACGTCGGGCTCTACGACATGTCCTCCTTCGGCAAGATCCGGGTCGAGGGGCGCGACGCCGAAGCCTTCCTGAACCACGTCTCCGGGGCCGACATGTCGGTGCCGGTGGGCAAGATCGTCTACACCCAGTTCCTCAACGGCAAGGGCGGGATCGAGGCCGACGTGACGGTGACGCGGCTGTCCGAGACCGCCTATCTCGTCGTCACCCCCGCCGCCACGCGCCTCGCCGACCAGACCCGGCTCGACCGGCTCCGGGGCGACCGCGCCGTGGTGCTCACCGACGTGACCGCGGGCGAGGCGGTGATCGCGGTGATGGGGCCGCGCGCCCGGGAGCTGATGCAGGCCGTCAGTCCCAACGATTTCTCCAATGCGGCCAACCCCTTCGGTACCGCGCAGGAGATCGAGATCGGCATGGGCCTCGCCCGGGCGCACCGGGTGAGCTATGTCGGCGAGCTCGGGTGGGAGGTCTATGTCTCCGCCGACATGGCCGCCCATGTCTTCGAGGTGCTGAACGAGGCCCGCCTTGCGCTGGGCGGGCGGCTCTGCGGGCTGCACATGATGGATTCCTGCCGGATCGAGAAGGGCTTTCGCCATTTCGGCCACGACATCACCTGCGAGGATCACGTGCTGGAAGCGGGGCTCGGTTTCGCGGTGCGCACGTCCAAGCCGGATTTCATCGGCCGCGACGCGGTGCTGCGCAAGCGCGACGCGGGGCTCGACAAGCGCCTCCTCCAGTTCCGCCTCACCGACCCCGAACCGCTGCTCTACCACGCCGAACCGGTGCTGCGCGACGGGGTGGTGGTGGGGCACCTCACCTCGGGCGCCTATGGCCACAGCCTCGGCGGCGCGGTCGGGCTTGGTTACGTGCCGTGCACAGGCGAAAGCGCGGAGGCGCTGCTCGCCTCGGCCTATGAAATCGAGGTCGCCGGCACGCGGGTCGCGGCCGAGGCGTCGCTCAGGCCGCTCTACGACCCGACCGGGGTGCGGACCAGGGCCTGAGCGCTCAAGTCACGGATCGCCAAGCGAAAACAACTCGCCCCGCTTCGGCAACAAAGCGCAGATCACCCCTTGGCGATCTGCGCCCGTTTCTGCGCGGCGATCCGGAACGGCGCGTTGGCGGCGCCGAATCCGGCGTAGCGCGGGTCGCGCTGGACCACCTCGAAGAACATGCCGCGGGCGAAGGTCCGGCTGTAGAGCTGGAAATAGGCCCCGTCCATGTCGCGGTCGTAGAGGATGCCGCGGGCCTGCATCCGCGCCACCAGCCCGGTCGGGAAGTCGAACCGCGAGGTGAGGTCGTCGTAGTAGTTCTGCGGCATCTCCAGCGCCTCGAAGCCGCGCGCGGCGAGGGCTTCGGCGGTGGTGAAGATGTCGTCGGTCGCGAGCGCGATGTGCTGCACCGAGGTGCCATAGGTTTCCGACATGAACCGGCCCGCGAGCGTCCGGTTCGAATCCGCGCCGTTGAGCGTGACCTTCAACCCGCCGCCGGGGCTGTCGACCACCTGGCTGCGCACCAGCCCGTCGGGCTCGAACACGTCGACCATGGGCGATTTCTGCATCGCGAAGGTCGAGGTGTAGAACAGCACCCAGGACAGCATGTTGTCATGCGAAACGGTCTGGTTGTGATGGTCGATATGGGTGATCCCGGCACCTGCGCCGGGCGCCTTGGCGCCAAACTCCTTCTCCCAGACCCGGTCGAGCCCGGTGTTCGCGTCGACGAAATGCAGGACCGCCTTCGACGGGCCCTGCGCCGCGGGCAGGATGCCGTCGCCGGGGCCGGGCTCGGTGTCGAACCGGGCCGAACCCAGCGCCACCGCCCGCTCCATCGCGGCGCCGGCGTCGGCGACCTTGAGACCGATGTCGCAGATCGTGGTGCCGCGTTTCTTGAAGGCGTTGCCGGCGTTGCCGGTGGTCTCCTCGTTGACGACGATCCGCACCTCGCCCTGCTGCCACAGCGTCGAGGCCTTGCTCCGGTGCTTGCCCGCCTTCTCGAAGCCGAGCGAGCCGAGCATGACTTCGAGCGCCCGGGCCTCGTCGTCCTGGCTGGCAAATTCGATATAGGCCACGCCCTCGGCCTTCACCCGCGCCGGGATCGGCGGCAGGTCGACCCAGGCGGTGGGCTCGGCGCGGCGCACGTCGTCCATCGTCGCGATGATCGAGCGGTAACCGTCGAGCGCGATCTGCGCGGTGCTGCCGCCGCGGAACTGGTCGTTGAAGATCTCGAGGCTGATCGGCCCGTGATACCCGGTGGCCATGATCGCGCACATGAAGTCGGTGCAGGCGAGGTCGCCCTGTCCCGGCATGTTGCGGAAATGGCGCGACCAGTAGAGCACGTCCATGTCGAAAGCGGGGGCGTCGGCGAGCTGGACATAGCAGATCTTGTCGCCCGGGATCGAGCGGATGGTGTTGGGGTCGATCTTGCGGCTGAGCGTGTGGAAGCTGTCCAGGATCAGCCCGATATTCGGGTGGTTGGCGCGACGCACGATCTCCCAGGCGTCGCGGTGGTCGTTGACGTAGCGGCCCCAGGACAGGGCTTCGTAGCCGACCGACAGACCCCGCGCCGCGGCACGTTCGCCGAGTTCGTGGAAATCCGCCGCCGCCCGGTCGATGCCGCCGAGCGCCGCCGGATGCACCGAGGAACAGATCCCCATCAGGTCGGCGCCGAGCGCCTGCATCAGGTCGAATTTGTGCTCGGCGCGGTCGAAGGCCTTGGCCCGGAGCGGTTCCGGCAAGCCTTCGAAATCGCGCAGCGGCTGGAACATGCTGATTTCGAGCCCGTGGTCCTGCACCCGCTTGCGGAAATCCTTGGGGCTGCCGTCGAAGGCGATGAAATCCTGCTCGAAGAGTTCAATGCCGTCGTAGCCCGCGGCGGCGATGGCTTCGAGCTTCTCGTCGAGTGTGCCCGAAATTGACACGGTCGCGATCGATGTCTTCACGTCAGTTATCCCTTGCCTGTAGATGCGGCCGATCCAACGGGAACAATCTGTCATTAGTATGAACTCCGCACGCCGGTGCCAAGGCGCGCGGGCGGCCCGGCGGGGACTGGAGGGCGGGCGGATAGCGGCTGGGGGAGGGGGCACACCGCGGGCCGGGGCGGTTGCGCAATTCGGTCGCAGCAGGTTTTCAATCTCGACATTGACATCGATCAAGGCGGCCCCTTATTTCTGAGTAATTCTGTCAGACACGGAATCGCCGGTCCTTTGACCGGCCCGTTGGCAGGGAAATCGGCGGGGCAACCGACATGGAATATGGCACACTCGACGCGCTGAACCGCACGACGGCCCTGGGCGCTGCCCGCAAGGGGTTCCGCGGTATCGTGGTCAGCGTGCTGCCGATCGCCGGGGTCGGCCGGCTCGCCGCCGACGAGATGGAACGCCGGCTGATCGAGATGGGCTTCATCGAGGGCGCCGAGGTCGAGATCGTGCATGAGGGTCCGATCCGCCGCGATCCGATCGCGGTGCGGGTGGGCAGCGCCACCGTCGCGCTGCGCCGCCGCGACGCGCTGGCGATCCTCGCCGGATAATCCACGATGCCCGACCGGCAGCCAGACAGGCGGCCCGACAGGCAGCCAGACCGGCAGCCCGAGCCGCACGGGCGGGCGACCCGGGTCGCCCTGATCGGCGCGCCGAACAGCGGAAAGACGTCTCTTTTCAACGCCTTGACCGGCGCCAATCAGCGCGTCGGCAACTACTCCGGTGTCACCGTCGAGCGCAAGGAAGGCCAGACGACGACCCCGGGCGGACATGCGCTCGATCATCGACCTGCCGGGCACGCATTCGCTGCGGGCGCGCAGCCCCGACGAAGAGGTGACCCGCGACATCGTGCTCGGCACCCGCGCCGACATCGCGCCCCCGACCTGCTTCTGGTGGTCGCCGATGCGACCCACCTGCGCCCTGGCTGCGGCTCGCGCAGGAGCTCGGCCGGGTCGGCATCCCGCTGCTGGTGGTGGTCAACATGATCGACATCGCCACCGCCCGCGGCATCGAGATCGACCTCGAGCGGATGGCGGCCGAGCTCGGCCTGCCGGTGGTCGCCTCGACCGCGGTGCGCAAGGCGGGGATGGCAGCGCTCATCGCCCGGCTCGACCGGATGCTCGACGCGGGGCTCCCGCCGCGCGGCGCGGCCGGGTGGAGCCACCCCACCGCCGCCGATCTGCGCGCCGGCCTGCGCGAGGCCGACCGCGTCATCGCCGCCGCGGTGCGCGGCCCCGCGCCCCGGCGCGGCGTAACCGCGCGCGTCGACGCCGTGGTTCTGCACCCGGTCGCCGGGCCGCTGATCCTGCTCGGCCTGCTGTTTGCCATGTTCCAGGCGGTCTTCGCGGGTGCCGCGCCGATCATGGACCTGATCGCCCTCGGTTTCGAACAGCTCGCCGCCGGGATCGGTGCGCTCCTGCCGCCGGGGCTCCTGCGCAGCCTGATCGTCGACGGGGCGATCACCGGGGTGGGGTCGGTGCTCATCTTCCTGCCGCAGATCCTGATCCTGTTCCTGTTCATCCTCTTGCTCGAAGACCTCGGTTACATGGCCCGCGCGGCCTTCCTGATGGACAACATCATGGGCCACGCGGGGCTGCACGGCCGCGCCTTCATCCCGCTCCTGTCGAGCTTCGCCTGCGCCATTCCCGGCATCATGTCGGCACGGGTGATCGACGACCGCCACGACCGGCTGGTGACGATCCTGATCGCGCCCCTGATGACCTGCTCGGCTCGGATCCCGGTCTACACGCTTTTGATCGGCACCTTCGTGCCGGCCCGCGAGGTGGGCTTCGGGATCGGGTTGCAGGGGCTGGTGATGTTCGGCCTGTTCGCCGCCGGGATCGTCAGCGCGCTCACCGTGGCGCTGGTGGTGCGGCTGGTGTTCCGCCGCGGCGAGGTGCCGGCCCCCCTGATGCTCGACCTACCCGACTACAAGCTCCCGCGCCCGCGCGGCGTGCTGCTCGGGATCTGGCAGCGCGCCTGGGCCTTCCTGCGCCGGGCCGGCACGATCATTTTCGCCGCCAGCGTTCTGATCTGGGTGCTGTCCAACTTCCCGCTGCCCCCCGAGGGCGCGACCGGCCCGGCGATCGAGCACAGCTTCGCCGCGATGATCGGCCACCTGATCGAACCGCTGCTCCGGCCGCTCGGCTTCAACTGGGAGATCGCCGTGGCCCTCGTCGCCGGGCTCGCCGCGCGCGAGGTGACGGTGGCCGGGCTCGCCACGGTCTACGCGGTCTCGGGGCCCGGCGAAGCGGCGCTCAGCGCGGTGCTCTCCGCCAACTGGAGCCTCGCCACCGCGCTCGCGCTGATCGCCTGGTTCGTCTTCGCGCCGCAATGCCTGTCGACGCTGGTGGTGATCCGGCGCGAGACCGGCCGGGCGCGCTGGATGTGGATCACGGTGGGCTACATGTTCGCGCTCGCCTGGATCGCCGCCTTCGCGACCTACCAAATCGCGACCCTGCTGGGCGGCTGAGCGCCGGGCCGCGCGGCCCCCGCACAGGGCAACGGACGCGCCGATACGGCGCCGCGGTCGCGCGGCCTCACCCCAGCGCGGTCGCTCCGATCCACGAGGCGATCTGGTCGTGCCGGGCGCCCACCGGTTTGAACCGGTCGAGCGGCAGGCCGACATCGCGCCGGCGGAACGGCCGCGGGATCCGCTCGCCGTTTCGCAGCACCCAGACCCAGGCGACCTCGCCGGTTTCGCTCGTCTCGGCGATCAGCACCCCGTCATGGGTGTCGGACGGATGACCGGCGCGCCGGTCGGCGGGGGTGTGGGTATCCCGGTCGCGGTGGGGGGCGGAGCGGTGATCGGGGGCCATGGCGCACGTTCCTTCTGTCTGCGGTCTGCCCGCAGCCTGCCTGAACCGAACCTACCTCGGCCGCGACACAGGGCTCTCCGGGTCGCGTTGAGACGACCTTAGGGGCCCCGGCGGACCCGGTGCAAGGGTGCCGTCGCGGCCACTTGCAGGCGGTCAGCCGTCGAGCTTCACCCGGCGCAGGACGTGGAAGTTGCCCCGTTCGTCCTCTCCCATCAGGCTGAGCGCCTCGATGGTGACGGGCCGCGGCAGCAGCGGGGCGAGCCAGGGCGCCAGCACGGCCTCGACCGCGTCCAGCGCCGCCGGGTCGAGGCGGCCGGTCAGGGTCATGTGAAACCGGAACGCATCCATCACATAAGGATAGCCCCAGGTCGCGAGATGCGCCTCTTCGCGCGGGGTCAGCCCGGCGGCGTGGCGGCGCGCCAACTCCTCGGGCGGGGCGGGGGCGCGATGGCGGTCGAGTGCGGCCACGGTCTCGGCGGCGATCCGTGCGACCGCGGCGCCATCTCCTTCCGGCACCAGCGCGAGAAAGCCGCCCAGCCGCGCGATCCTGAGCCCCGCCAGCTCGGCCGGCACCAGCGTGGCGGCGAGCCCGTCGAAATCGTCGCGCAGCCCCGCCGGGCTGGAACCGGAGGCGAGGCGGAAGGGCGGCTTGAGCGTCGCGTGAAAACCGTAACGCCGGGGGGTTGCGGTGATCTCCGACACCGGCAAGGGCAGGCCGGCAAAGCTCCGGCGGGCGCAGCGCCCCGCGCCGGGTCCCAGCCGAGCCATCCCGCCATGGCCTCGGCAAGCGCGCCGGGCGCTGGCGTGAAATACACCGCGTATCGTGAATATGGCTCCATGACACCACCTCTGAAGCGCCCTCGTCACATGCCGATGACGTCGGGATCGGTTCCGACTTTTCAAGGCGTGTCGCCACTTACTTTCGCCGCCTGCGCCCCGCGCGTCCGCGTTCTGCCCGCAAAACGTGCAGGCGCGGCGCTTTCGCACGCGCCCCGGGCGAAAACCTGTATCGGAAATCGGGAATTGACGCGCTGTTTTGCCGCCGGCCTGATCCAGATCAGTTACATGCGCCCCGACGCGTGGTTGCTTGACCCCGATCCAGCCCTGCCGCTCCGTTCAGAGAGGTTTCCCGTGCGCCTGACCACCCGTACCAATCTCGCGATCCGCGCCCTGATGTATTGCGCGGTTCATGAGGGCGAAACCTCGCGCTCCGCCGAGATCGCCAAGGCCTGCAACTCCTCGGCCAACCACCTGGCCCAGGTCGTCAACACGCTGCATGCGCATGGCTATCTCCATGCCACGCGGGGCCGGATGGGCGGGGTCAGCCTGGCGCGGCCGGCGGCGGCGATCAACATCGGCGAGGTGTTCCGTCTGTTCGAAGCCGACGTGCCGTTCACCGAATGCTACCAGCCCGAGACCAACACCTGCCCGCTGGTCTCGGCCTGCCGGTTGCAGGGCGCGATCGGCCGGGCGCTCGACGCCTTCTACCGGGAAATGGAGCGGGTGACGCTGGAAGACCTGGTGAAGGGAAACCTGCGGCTCGCAGAGATCTTCCACAGCGACGCTCCGGCCGACGCCTTCGACGGACAGGGTGCCGGGGGCGGCGAGGCGCGGCGGGCGGTGTGAGCGCTGGATCCGGGCGGGTGCCCTCGGCGCCGGGGCGGGCGCGGCAATCCTGCGGGAGGAGCCGGGTGAGATGACGCAAGGCGATGTGACACAGGATCGGGAAACGCCGCTTGCGGCGCTCGCGGCGACCTCGCGGCTCTGGCGCTACGTGCTGGCGGCCCGGTTGCGCACCCTGTCGCTCAGCCAGGCGCCGGTCCTGGCCGCCGCCTGGCTCGCCGCCGGCGAGGGACGGTTCCGGCTCGACGTCACCCTCGCGGCGATGCTCGGCGCGGGCGCGATCCAGCTCGGCACCAACCTGTGGAACGACGCCGCCGACGCCGCCAGCGGGGTCGACCGGCCCGACCGGCTCGGGCCGCCGCGGATGGTGGCGCTGGGCCTGCTCGGTGGCCGCGAGGTCAAGCGCGCGGCCCTGGCGAGCTTCGGGCTTGCCGCGGGCGCCGGCCTCTGCCTCGCGGCGATCGGCGGCTGGCCGGTGATCGCCGTCGGGCTCGTCTCGCTGCTTCTCGGCTACGCCTATTCGATGGGGCCGCGCCCGCTCTCGGGCCTGCCTTTCGGCGAACTCCTGGTGATCGTGTTCTTCGGCCTCGTCGCGGTCTCGACGACGGCCTGGCTCCAGGGGGTCGGGCCCTTCGCCGGACGAACCCTCTTGCTCGGCCTCACCATCGGCCTGCCGGCGGCGGCGGTGCTGATCCTCAACAACCACCGCGACCGGGTGCAGGATGCGCGCGCCGGGCGCCGCACCCTGGCCATCGTGGTCGGCGATTGCGCCACGCGCGGCATCTATGTCGCGGCTCTGGCGGTCACCGTCGCGCTGGCCGGGGCGCTGGCGCCGGGTCCCTGGCTGATGCTCCCCGCCGCGCTCGCCCTCTGGTTGTCGACTGACATCCTGCGGCTGCCGGTCTCGGCTCGCCTCAACGCCCTCATCGGCCGCACCGCACTGTTCCAGCTCGCGGTGCTGGCGGCCCTCGTCCTCGGCTGAGGGCCGCCCGGCCACGCGCGCCGGCGCGAGCCCGCGGACGCTGGCGTGAGGTCCGGCGCGACATCCGGGTCGCGCCATCCGCCGGCCGGGGGGCCGCGACCCCTCGAGGCGCCCGGCACTGCGCCACGACAACGATGTTCCTTTTCTGTTCCGACCCCTGTATCATGTCCCGAACAAGAAACGGCAACGGGGCAGGGCATGGCCGGGGCGGGCTATCTCGACAAGCTGAACGCGCGACAGCGCGCCGCGGCAGAATTCGGTGTCGGCAAGGGGGGGTCGCCGCCACTCCTCATCATCGCCGGTGCCGGGACGGGCAAGACCGCCACGCTCGCCCACCGGGTCGCGCATCTGCTGGTCAACGGTGCCGATCCGCGCCGCATCCTGCTAATGACCTTCTCGCGCCGTGCCGCGGCCGAGCTCACCGCAAGGGTCGAGCGGATCACGGCGCAGGCCCTGGGCACCGCGGTCGCCGCCGAGGCCCTCACCTGGGCCGGGACCTTTCACGGCATCGGCGCGCGCATCCTGCGCGACCACGCACTGGCGGTCGGCCT
>JAWKXC010000022.1:0-73070 GCA_041397205.1 Paracoccaceae bacterium | reverse complement strand
GTTCGCCGACGTCCGGTGCGGGCCAGATCGATGTCACCTGTACGCTGGTCTACACTCAGGGCTCGCCGCTGAGTTCCTACGAATCCACCCCGAATGTGATCCTGTCCACCACCGTCACGGCGCCCGGCACGCTCAGGAACACGCTCGCCGTCAGCTCCCCGGACGCGAATATCGCGGAGGTGAACCTCGGCAATAACACGATCACCTACGATGTGGTCTCCGCGACCGGCGCCAATGCGGCCGATGTGGCTGCGCTCAAGACCGCGAACCCCAGCCCGGTCGTCGCCGGCGAGGTTCTGACCTACACGCTCGAGATCACCAATTCCGGGCCGAACACGGCGCTTGACGTCGCGGTCGAGGACCAGCTGAACAACCTGATCAACAACAGTACCGGCGCGACCGGTGCGGGGTTCATCTCGTCGAGCGTGTCCGCGGGCCTTGCTTCGGGCATCAGCTGCTCGGACAGTGCCTCGGGTGCGCGCGGGCGGCTGCTCGACTGCACCATCGACACCTTGCCGGTCTGCACCTCGGGCACCGATTGCCCGGTCATCACCGTGCAGGTCCGCCCGGGTGGGAACGCAGGCAGCTATACGAACACATTCGACGCGATTTCGCAGACCACGCCGGACCCGGACCTCACCAACAACGACGGATCCGCGAGCTACACGCTCGAAGCACGCGCCGATGTGACCGTGACCAAGGCCGCGACGCCCGATCCGGTCGATGCGGGGCAGAACCTCACCTATGTGCTGACCGCGCGCAACCTCAACAACGGGCTCAGCCAGGCGGACAATGTCGAGATCGTCGACACCCTGCCGGCCGACCTCACCTTCATCTCCGCCTCCGGGAGCGGAGCGAGCTGTACCACGGCACTCAGCGCCGGCGACGTGACCACCGGCGGCGAGACCGTCACCTGCGACATGGGCGACATCTCCAACGGTGCCCAGCGCAGTGTCACGCTCGTGGTGCGGCCGACCAACGCCACCCAGGGCACCACGATCACCAACCCGGTCACCGTGAGCACCACCACCACCGAGATCGACCTGACGAACAATTCCGACAGCGTCGATGTCGACGTCACGGTGCCGGTCGTCGATCTGCTGGTGAACAAGATCGACAGCATCGACCCGCTCACTGTCGGCGATACCACGGTCTACACCGTCACCGTGACCAACAACGGGCCCTCGGCCTCGGAAAACGTGGTGATGACCGACAACATGCCCACCAGCCTGGTCAGCTACCAGAGCCACACGGTCTCGGGCGGGGGGACCTGCACCACGGTACCGGCGGTCGGCTCCTTCGGCGGGACACTCGAATGCAGCTGGGGCGTGATCGAAGCGAATGCGTCCGAGACCGTGACCATCAGCGTGCTGGGCGAGGCCAAGGGCACGATCGACAACAATGTCGAGGTCAAGTCGGACGAGACCGACAACGGCTGGGAGACCAACCTCGCAAACAACACTGCCTCGCAGGACACCACTCTCAGAACCCGGACCGATGTGGCGATCACCAAGAACGGTCCCGGCACGGTTGCTCTGCTCGAGGATTTCGACTTCATCCTCGGGGTCGAAGTGGTGTCCGGCGGCGGGCTCGCCGAAGCGGACGACGTGGCCGTCACCGACTCGCTGCCCGCCAACATGGAGCTGACAGGCGCCCCCGTTGCCGTGGTGACCAGCGGCAGCGCGACCTCGACGAGCTGTACCGGCGCGGCGGGCGGCACCTCGTTCTCGTGTGACCTCGGCACCGTTTCGAGCGGCGGCCAGGTGGAGATCACCGTGCCGGTCCAGGTGACCGCAGCGACGTCGTCCCCGTATTTCCGGACCAACTTCGCGAGTGTCACGACCAGCAGTTTCGACCAGAACAGCGCGAACAACACCGACAACGACAGCGTCACGGTGGTGTTTTCGTCGCTCGCCGGGACGGTCTACCGCGACTTTGCCGACAACGCGGTGTTTGACGGCAGCGACAGCGGTGTGAGCGGCATCACCATGACGCTGACCGGAACGGACGTGGACAGCGACGCCGTGAACAGGACCGTCACGACCGATGGCAACGGCGACTATGCCTTCAATTACCTGCCCGAAGGCAGCTACACCGTCACTCGGGGGTGCGGTCGGCGAAGCCTACCTGTCCGACGGCCAGTCCCTGGACGGCAGCGAAGGCGGCAGCACGCCGAGCGCGGTGGTGATCAACGGCATCGCGCTTGCCGGAAGCGACAGATGCGACGGATTACGATTTCACCCACGATCCCGCAGGCCCGCGTCGGCATCGCCAGGCGCTGTCCGGCAGCGTTACCAACGACATCGACGGCTCCTTCACCGCGAGTTTCGATCTGGTGGTCGAAAACTTCAGCCTGGAGACGCTCATCGCCATCGAGGTGACCGACGCGCTCGCCGGGGCCAACCCGCTGTTCGGCACCCGCGCGACCCCGGCCGATCCGGTCAACGACCCGCTCGCAAACGGCACCTATGCCATCGTCTCCCGCGCCCTCGGGCAGCTGCGGCGGTACCAATGCCGGCTTCAACGGCGCAGGCGATCAGGTCGTCGCTACCGGCTTCACGCTCGGGGTGGGGCAAGCTGTACGCTCTCCTTCGGCATCCGCGTCCAGCCGGAAGCGCCGGTGCCGGCCGGCTGGGAGAACCAGGCGGTTGTCGAGGCGGAAGGCCAGGAGAGCGGCCAGACCTCGGCCACCAACCCGCAGCTCACCGATCTGTCGGACGACGGCACGGACCCCGACCCGGACGGCGACGGCCAGGGCAACGAGGCGGGCGAAAACGACCCGACTCCGCTCACCCCCACGGTCACCCCGGCGATTGCGCTGATCAAGACCTCCGACACCGGCGGTCTGTCCAACCCGCCGGTGCCCCTCGAAGAGATCACCTATGCCTTCGAGGTGGTGAACACCGGCAACGTGACGCTGACCAACATCACGCTCACCGATATCCTGCCGGGCATCGTGCTCTCGGGCGGTCCCATCGCCTCGCTCGATCCGGGCGACAGCGACACCACGACCTTTACCGCGACCTATCCGATCAGCCAGGCCGATATCGACGCGGGCACGGTCACCAACCAGGCGACCGCGAGCGGCACCGATCCCTTCGGCACCGTGGTCACCGACGACAGCGGCACAACCACCGGCGACGACGATCCGCTGGTGACCACAATCGTCCAGGGACCGGGGATCGCGCTCGTCAAGACCGCCGATACCAGCGCCTTCGGCAGCCCGCCGCAGGCCGGCGACATCATCAGCTACGCGTTCGAAGTGACCAACACCGGTAACGTGACACTGACCGATGTGACGCTGACCGACATCCTGCCGGGCATCGTGCTGAGCGGCGGGCCGATCGCGTCGATGGCGCCGGGTGACGTGGACACCACGACCTTCACCGCGACCTATGCGATCACCCAGGCCGACATTACTGCGGGCGAGGTGACCAACCAGGCCACCGTCACGGGCGACGATCCGGGCGGAAACCCGGTCACCGACGACAGCGGGACGACCACGGGCGACGACGACCCGACGGTGGTGCCGATCACCCAGGCGCCTGCGATCACCCTCGACAAGATCGCCGACGCGACCGGTTTCGAAGACGGTGCCGTCCCGGGCGATGTCATCCCTTACAGCTTCACCGTGACCAACACCGGCAACATGATCCTGACCGACGTCACCGTCTCCGACCTGTTGCCGGGCGTTGTGCTCACCGGCGGGCCGATCCCGGTGATGAACCCGGGCGATGTCGACACCACCACCTATACCGCGAGCTACACCGTCCAGCTCACCGATGTGCTCGCGAACGAAGTGGTCAACGACGCGCAGGTTGTCGGCACCTGGGGCCCGAACCCGGGCGAAGAGGTGACCGACAGCGACAGCGAGATCGTCCAGGTCGGGTCGATCGAGGCGGTGCCCGAGGTCTTCCCGCCGTTCGAGGGCGATGGCGGCACCACCACCTCGATGCTGGCCTCGGACCTGCTCAACAACGGCCCCGCCACGCTCGACAACGTCACCATCCGGGTGATCGATGCCGATCCGGGCGTGACCCTCGACACCTCGACCGCGCTCATCACCCTCGATCCGGGCTATCCGGCAGGCGAGCACACGGTGGAATACGAAATCTGTTCCATTGCGATCCCGACGCTGTGCGACACGACCGTCGAGACGGTGGTCCAAGCGGCGCTGCCGGGGATCGAGGCGACCAAGACCCAGAGCTTCGTCGATGTGAACGGCGACGGCTACGAAGGTGTGGGCGACCGGATCGACTACGAGATCACGGTCGAGAACACCGGCAACACCCCGCTCGAAGACGTGGTGCTGACCGACACGCTGCTCGACCTCAACGGCGCAGCGCTCACGCTCACCGCGGGCCCCGACTTCGTCAGCGCCGACCAGGGCTCGCCGGAGGGCGAGTTGGAGATGGGCGAGATCGCCACCTATTCGGCCTCCTTCACGGTCGATCTCCAGGCGATCAACTCGGGCGGCGTCGAGAACTCGGTGCTCGCCGAGGCGATGCCGGTCTACGGCCCCGGCGTGCCCGGTACGCCCGAACCGATCAGCGACGTGTCCGACAACGGCATCGACAGCGACGGCAACACCGAGGACGACCCGACGATCTACCGGTTCCAGGCTGTCATCACCTCGAACGGGCTGACGCTGACCAAGACCACGCCCAGGGACATCGTCGAACGCGGCCAGACGGTGCCCTACACGATCACCGTGACCAACGACAACGCCTTCGTGGTCGCTCCGGTCGACATCGTCGATATCCTGCCCGGGCATTTCATGGTCGACCCCGACAGCGCTACACTCGACGGGGTCTCGGTCGCCGTCGGTGTCGAGGGGCTCCGGATCACCTGGGAAGGCGTCACGCTGCCCGCCAACAGCACGGTTACCGCCACGATCGACGCGCGGGTGCTGAACGGGGTGCGCGCCGGCGTGCACACCAACACCGTCTCGGTCTACGATCCCGGCACCGGCGACGTGCTCGTCGGCCCCGCGACGGCCGACGTGCGGATCCTGCCCGAGGCGATCTTCGACTGCTCCGACGTGATCGGACGGGTGTTCGAGGACCATAACGGCAACGGCTACCAGGACGATCCGACCGCTGCCCGCGATGGGGGCATCACCGACCAGACCTATTACGGCGGCGGCAAGGGCGACAAGCTGAGCAAAGCGCCCCCGTCCGAGCCCAGCGTCGAGCGCGGGATCCCCGGCGTGCGCCTCGTGGCCGTGGACGGCACGGTGATCACCACCGACGAGAACGGGCTTTATTCGGTGCCCTGTGCGGCGCTGCCGGCGGACCGGGGTTCGAACTTCATCCTCAAGCTCGACGAACGGACCCTGCCGACCGGGTTCCGCCCCACCACCGAGAACCCGCGCGTGGTGCGGCTTACCCCGGGCGTGATGGCCGAGATCAACTTCGGTGCCAGCATTGGCAAGGTGGTGCGCATCGACCTCGGCCGCGCTGCCTTCGAGACCGACGCGCACGGGGCACCGGCGCTGAGGCCGGCGCTCGATCTCGGCATCCGCCGGATGGTCTCGGAGATTTCGGGCGAGGCCGTGATCATCCGCCTCGCCTGGCATGTGGCCGCAGGCGCCGATGCGGACGAGGTCGCGCAAGGTCGGGCGCTGATGCGTCTGGTGGAAAAACGCGTCCGCGAAGAATGGCGCAAGGCCGGGCGAACGCAGCTCAGGATCGAGACCACGATCGTGAGGGCCGTGCAAGGATGGAGCGTAAGATGTTGAATGTTTCCCCGGCCCGCGTCGTTTCCGAGCGGCACCGCCGCCTCAGGCACACCACGGCGCTCGCCGGGCTGGCGTTGCTGGCCGCGCCTCTGGCCGCGGCGGCCGGGACCATGACCTGCGACCGGATTGCGGACCCGCTCTGCCGCGAGGCCAATGCCGGCGCCAGCGTGACCCTGCCAGTGGGGGCCAACACCGAACGCGCCGCCGGCGCGCCGGGCGCGAGCTTCGATGCGACCGGGTTCTCGATCTCGATCGACAACGCGCCCTTCGCGGGCGCAACCCCGCCGTTCAACCCCGAACGCAGCGCCGACATCGCGTTTGCGCGCGCCGACGTGGATGTCCGCTTCGACGGGCTCGGCGGGCGCCGTCTGCTCAATGTCGCGACGCAGGACCTGCGCGCCTCCTATCCTGCGGGCGAGACGATCACCTTCCGCGCTTCGGCCAACTACCCGGCCTATATCGACCGGGCCGAGATCCGCATTCTCGATCTGTCCGAGCCGGGCCGCCCGGTCGTGGCGACGCTCCCGACCGCGCCGAACGGGACCGGCTCCTGGGTGATGCCCACGGACGGGGCCGGGGAGTATGCCTATGCACTTCGGGTCTACGACGCCGCCGGGCGCTACGACGAGACCCTGCCGCTCAGCCTGAGCCGCACCGCCCGGCGCTTCGCCAGCCACGAAACGGTCGGCGGACCGCTCACCGCCGCGGGCGAGGGCGAGAGCCGCATGAGCGTGCGCCGCATCCCGGTGCGCGGCGGCACGGTCACCGTCGCCGGATCCGGCCGCCCCGGGGGCACGGTCCAGGTGATGGGCGAGCCGGTGCCGGTGGACGCCGCGGGCAAGTTCGTGGTCAGCCGTATCCTGCCCGCGGGCGATCACGTGGTCAGCGTCGATACCGGCGGACACCCGATTCTGCGCGATGTAAGGATCCCGAAATCCGAATGGTTCTCGACCGGTATCATCGACATCGCCGCGGGCTACGACTTCGGCGGGACCAGCGGGGTCGAGGACGCCGGCTATATCGACGGCCGCGCCGCGTTTTACGCGAAGGGTGAAACCGAGAGCGGCTGGCAGATCACCGCCGGAGCCGACACCCAGGAAGGGCCGCTCGCCGAAACCTTCCAGCGGCTCAACGACAAGGACCCGCGCCGGATCCTCGACCGGCTGCGCGCCTCGGACGAGGTCTATCCGACCTATGGTGACAGCTCGACCTGGTACGACGACACCCCGACGGCGGGCGCGTTCTATTTCCGCGCCGAGAGCGACACCACCCGGTTCACCTGGGGCGACTTCAAGACCGGGATCGCCAGCCCCGGGCTGGTCAGCGCCTCGCGCGACCTGTACGGCGCCGAGAACCAGGTAGCCGGTCGGCGGCCGTCACCGGCAGCGGCGACCCTCGGGTCGAAGCGACGCTCACTACGCCGCGCAGCCGACACCCTGCCGCAGCGCGACGTGCTGCGGGGGACCGGCGGTTCGGTCTATTTCCTGACCCGCCAGGACATCACCGGCGGTTCGACCAGCGCCCAGATCCAGATCACTGATCCCGACACCGGGCGCATCGTGCAGACGATCCAGCTGACCGAGGGCACCGATTACGCGATCGATCACCTGCAGGGCGTCATCACGCTCTCGAAACCGCTGTCGTGGTACACGAACGAAAGCGGCGCGGTGGGCGACCGCACCGGGGGTTACGACCAGTCCCTGCTGGTGCAATATGAATACACGCCCACCGACGTGGACGTCGACAGCGTCGTACTCGGCGGCCGCGCGGTCGCCTGGGTGGGCGACCATATCCGCATCGGCGCTACGGCGATGCGCGAACAGACCGATACCGGCACCCAGACCGTCGCCGGCGCGGATGCGCGGTTCGAATTCGGTCGCCAGAGCTATGCCGAGGTCGAGGTGGTGCGGTCTTCCGGCCCCGGCTTCACCCGTTCGACTTCGACCGACGGCGGTCTCACGATCATCTCGACCGGCGGCGCCGACAACGGCCCGGCGATGGCCGGCGGGTTCGACGGCTATTTCGATTTCGAGGATCTCGGGGTCGACGCGCCGGGCCACGTCTCGTTCTACGGGGAACGCAAGGAGGCGGGATTCTGGTCGGTGGCCGAGGACATCACCGACGATCAATACGTCTTCGGCGGCGAGATCGAGGTCGAGGCGAGCGAGCGCGTGACGCTCGGTGTCGAGGCCGAGCGGTTCGAGACCGATGCGGGCGAGACCAGGACCGAGCTCGGGGCGCGCATGGCCTACGCGCTCGACGAGCAATGGACCGTGACCCTCGGCACGCAGTATCTCGACCAGGTCACCCCCGGCGATCCGGCCGAAACCGGCACAAGGCTCAACGCCGGGGCCAAGCTCGCCTGGGCGCCGAACGAGGACTTCACGCTCTACACTTTCGGCCAGTACACGGTGAAACGCTCGGGCGGGCTGGGCGACGACAACCGCATCGGCGTCGGCGCGGAAGTGCAGCTCACCGAGAAGCTGCGGGCCTCGGGCGAGGTCTCGACCGGCGACGAAGGCCATGCGGCCAACGCCCGGCTGACCTGGTCGCCCACGCCGGACCGCGAGGTCTATCTCGGCTATACGCTGGACCCGACCCGGTACGGTGCCGGCAGCGACCTCGACGACAACGGTCGGATCGTGTCGGGCGGGCGCTACCAGTTTTCCGAGAGCGTCAGCGTCTACGGTGAGAGCGCATTCGATCTGCCGGGCGACCGCCAATCGCTCACCAACACCTACGGCGTCACCTACACGCCCGACGCCGCTTGGACGCTCTCGGGCAGCTTCGATTACGGCGAGGTGCGCGACGAGGTGGGCGGCGATTTCGAACGTCTCGCCGCTTCGTTCGGGACCGCCTGGAGTCCCAATGACGACGTCGCCGCGCGCCTGCGGCTCGAATACCGGACCGAGGACGGCGACGGTGTGGCGAACGACCGCGACACATACATGTTTTCGGCCGGCTACTCGACCACGGTGGCGCGCGACTGGACCCTCGTCGCCGATGCCGAGGGGCTGTATTCCGACAGCGCCATGGGCGATTACCACGACGGCACCTATGTGCACGGCTCCGTGGGCTTCGCCTTCCGGCCGATCGATAACGAGAAGCTGAACGCGCTGTTCATGTATTCGCGGCTGATCGACCTGCCCGGCGAAGACCAGGTCGATGCCAACGGCGATACCGACGGGCCGCAGCAGAAATCGCACGTCTTCTCGCTCAATGCGAATTACGATTTCGGTACGATGGTGACGGTCGGCGGCAAGCTCGCCTACCGGAGGTCGGAACTGGCCGACCGCGGCACCGACGATTTCACCTCCAACACCGCTGCGCTGGCCGCGCTCCGAGCGGATTGGCACGTGGTCCATGAATGGGATCTCTTTGGTGAAGGACGGGTGATGTACACGCCCGAAACCGGCACGTCGGAAACCGGCGCCCTGTTCGGTGTCTATCGGCACCTCGGAGAGCACGCCAAATTGGGCGTGGGCTATGAATGGGGCGGGGTGTCCGACGATCTCACTGACATCAACTACCAAAGCCAGGGATTGTTCGTGAATATCGTGGGCAAGTTCTGAACTCCGGTGTTCACCCGAAACGGCCCCGGGCAATTCTGCGGATATCCAACCGCCTCCGAGGTATTGGGGTCACGTCGCCTCGGAGCCAAGACCGGAGCCACATTTTTACTTTCCTGGCTGCGCCCGCGGTTTCGGTCCTGTAGCAGTTGCTGCCGTTCTTGGTTTCCAGGATCTGGCAGCATCGGGTGAGCAGGCAGAGGCACGCGGTCGTCTCGACGCCCTCAAGGACTTGGCCCATTCGCTAAGGTTCCGTGTGGTGGTGAGCACGGCGTTGGCGCACTCGCACCATGCGTTGAGCAGATGAAAGAACAGCGCGTCGCGGGACGGACAGGCTCAAGGACAGCAACAGGCCACGGCCAATTGGGATGCCAAGCATTCCCGACAAGTGGTGTGCCGGAGCTTCCCGACTGGTGGTTGGCGAAATCCGCCGTTCGGTAGCTGTACCCACACGCGTCCCTCGCTCCAAGTACTTGACCAACGAGAGACATATTGGCGAACTCGGATTCAACCTGCGTCTCAATTTGCTAAAACGGACCAAGTACGCACCGGCAATTGGCATGCGGTATCACCATTTCCATATCCCACGCGATTGCGAGCAGCTCGACATCAAGGCGCTTGATGCCGGTCGCCAAAGAGATGAGGTTGCCAGCGTGCTGCTCAACAATGCCGACGCCCCGATGCCCGGCGTCGTACTTTCGCTTTAGAATCTTGATTTGCTCACGCTCTTCCTTCCGCGCCTGCACGGCCGCGGCCTGTGCTTCCTTGAACACCTTGCTGGCGGCGGTCTTCGCCGCTGTGGTGGCTCTGGTCTCTGCCTTCGTGGCGCGACCGGCATTGAACTCGGCCTTCATCGCCGCGGCACGTGCCCGAGCTTCTTCGCGCGCAGCGAGCGCTGCGGCCTCGGCGGCCTCGGCTTGCGTAACTGCGTGCTCGGCGTGGAGGATATATGTATCGTCGCTCCAGATCCCGCCGTATTCGCGTTCCCGGCGGAGCTGATCTGCAGCCTCGGCAAGAGTTGACTCGGGGATGCCGCGCCCCATCGTCACGGCGGCGGTAATCCACCTCCCAGATTTGCACTTGTTTTGAACCCGACCAGCGCGGCCGGAGCGCCTCCGGCCACGTTGGAAGAAAGCCCGACGAAGCTGGCGAACTCGGCATCGAAACCCTGAAGATCAACCATGGATTGCGTGACGACGTCGGACTCGCTATCGGGCGAAAATGAAAGTCCATCGGCAAAGTAGGTCAAAATTGGAGCGATTTCCTTATAGGGGTTCTCAAGTTCGACTTCCGGCCCTTTGTCATTTTCGCCCGCCCGTTTTTGCCCGCTCAGTTCGACCGCCGAGCCCCCCATCGCGACCTGTCCGGCGATGGCCTGATCGACCATCGACTGACGCATATCGGCGAGCGCGCGCTTCGCTGTTTCGCGCGATCCGAACAGCTCGGGCAGCACGTCGTGGAGGGCCCCACCGGTGAGTGGGATCACGCCCCGGTCGACCCATGCGGCGCGCAGCTTTTCGAGTCGCTTGTCCGGCTCGATGGAGACGGAGGTCGGGGTCAGGGGCACGAACTCGCCATCGCGCGCGTCGTTCACCGCATTCGCGGGATCCGTCATGACGGCGAAACCATCGGAAAGCACGCGACGATACCGGCTGGTGGCGTCATCGGCCGTGGTGCCGATCGCGAATCCAGCGTAGGCGTGCCCGTTGACCTTCACCTCGACGCGGTGCCAGCCGAACCGAGCGAAAGGGAGCCACCCTCCGACCTCGTACAGCTCAAATTGCTCTCCGTTTTCGAACACCTGAATGATCTCGTTGAGTAGGCGCCACAGCTCCCCATGGAGAACACCCCGAAGGCGGTCCTTGCACAGCGTCGGCGATACCTCTTCCCCAGCCTGCACGAGCAGCGCGGGGTTGTCCGCACCGTCAGGCATCGCCCCGGTCGGGTTCCCCATCCGCGCCAGCGCCGCACGGGCGATGGCCTGGAACTGGAATCCCTGACGGTTGCCGTGACCACCGATCGGCAGCGCGCCGAGATGCAGCGCCGGGGCGATGAATCCGGCGAGCGCGTCCCGCTTCTGCGTGGTGGTGAGTCGCGCAACCGTACGGTCGATCTCGGCCGACGTGTTGATCAGGATCAGCACGCTGTTCCACAGCTCGCGCCGCGCCGCGCGTGCGCGACCGTCGCCTTGCCGCAGATTCTCGCCGGTCAGGTTGGCGCGCAGCAGCTCGACGAACGGGTCTGTGTGCCTCTCGACATCGATCAGTGCCATCTCGGTGCTTCCGTGCCTCACCGGCCTCTCAATGGTCTGTCTGACGAACTGAGCGCGACCGGTCTTCGCGTCGACCGGAATCCTGCCGACGTTTTTGAAAAACAACGCCTCGGCCTGCAGCTCCAGTGCGCGGACATCCGTGACAATGCGGCCGTCGATCTGCAGAGAGGGCGAGGTCTCCCAGTCGTTCGATCCGGTGATGTTCATGTGGTGATTGAGCAGCAGGACCTCGTCGACATCATTTCCATTCAGCGTATCGCGAATGTACTCCTCCTGCGATTTGAAGCAGATCAGACCCCCCGGCCCGATCTCCGGGAGCGGATAGCCGTCCTCACCCACATCCCCGATCTTGGCACGCTCCATCTTGCTGATCTGCGTGCCGAGCCGGCCGAGCGCGATGGCGCTCATCGTGCTCCGCATTGTGTTTCGCCGCGCCGCCATAGCGCGGTCCGGGTTTCCGGTCTGCGGGCTCAGCCGGGCTTTCGGCATCAGGTCGTCCATAATCTGAAACCGGATCGCGCCGGGGCCGTCGCGGACGACCGGTACGCCCTTAAAGGCCACGTCGCGCCCGTCCAGCGCGGCCAGGACGAGGTCATGATCCATCGCCGCAGCGGTGATCATCAGCGGCAGCTCCTTGAGGAGCCTGCTGACCTCTGACCTGCGCTCAACGTCGACCTTTACGTAGGCCGCCCCCTCTTTCTTTCGCGCGATGCTGATTCCGATGCCTGGCATGGGGTCGTCGCGCGTGACCGCTGTACGAATTTCCTGGTTCGCATCTGCAACCAGCGCGTCGCGCTCCATCTCGATGTACTGCTCAAGATGGGAGCCACGCAGCTGACCGAACGTCTCCTTGCGCGCGATGTCATACACCGCGCGATCTCGCGCCTTCTCGACCTTCTCCACGGCCGGCATGACATCTCGAAGCGCCCCGACGAACTGGGCGATGCTCCTCACGATGCGGATGTGCTGCGAGATGTTCACTCCATGCTTTGCCCGGCCGGCACTCGTCGCCCCTTCATCTTCGATGTCTGAACGGCCATCTCCCGGATCTCGCTCGACGACATCCCGCCCAGCGCCCGCTCAGGCTTCATGGTCATCTTCCAGATCATCTTCACGGCGAGGTCCAGTCGCGCCGTGGTGATGCCGGACTCCGCGAAGTTGCGCACCGAAACCCCGCCTTCCGCGGCGGATGTCAGTTTTGCAGCCTGCTCTTCGATCACCGCTTTGGTCTTGGCCAGCATACCTGCAACGGAATCAATCAGGCGGTCATGGGTGATCACCTCGCCGAACTTGAACAGCCCGTCGTCTTGCGTCTCGACTGGCGTATCGCCGGCCTCTTCAATGAGGCGCGCCTTGCGCGCTTTCGCTCTGTCCGTGAGCGGCCCGGTGATGCGACCTGTCATGTCGCGCAGCCACTCGGCCTTTTCCAGCCTCGATTTCTCTCGCTCCTCCATCGCCTCGACGTAGGCGGCCACGACTGCGTCAGGCCCAGCTGCGGCGCGGTCCGCGGCATCAGAATCGAGGCGATCTTCAACATCGGCGCGCACGCGCAAGACATTCGCGGCGAGCTGTTTCAGCTCAAGCAGCATCGCGGTGTCGATCGTTCGTTTCGTGTCGAGGGAGGTCGCGACCACGTTGATTTCGTCCACCCAGGCGTGGGTGAAGTCGCGACCGCTAACGACTCCGCGGCCTCTTGGCTGAATCGCCGGCCCGGACTTTCGCATCCATTCGCCACGGTAGTCGCGGAGCGGATTCCCGTCAGCGTCACGCTCGACAGGAGTCCACGTTTCAGATCGAGCGACAGCGCGCGCGACACCGCGCTTGTGTGCCCTGTCGCCGGCCACGATCACGACCTGTGCCTCGGCCAGACGCTTTCGAGCCTCGCCAACCTCCTGCATCTTGTACGGGCATCCTGGGCGGACGCCTTCCTGCACTGCCGGATTCGACGGCAGGAAGGGGCACCCGCCACACGCCTGATTGCCATCGAAAAATTCGGCCCCTGCGACCTCGCGCGCTTTCACGCGGAGGCACATGAAATCTGGCGTGATCTCGGTGTCGATGTCGTCGCCAAGCGCGGCGCGGATCTCGTCGGCCCGAGGGTTCGGGCGGTCGGAGCCGATGTAGCGCTCTACCGACAGGCCGTGTCCAGCGTACTCCTGGTCGAAGAGGCGGGAGAACTTGTGCTCGGTCTCCATGCCGATCTTGTGCGACTCGACAACGACAAGGAGTCGCGCATCTGGGTCTTTTGCAGCGTGCTGAGCAAATGCCTCGATCATCGCCCGCGACTTGCCGGTCGCGACATCCGACTCGTTGAAGGTCACTGTGTTGGCGATCCCGTTCTCGAAAAAATCGCGCGCGATCGCCGCATTCGCGACCGATCCCTCGTCCGCCGTCGACAGGTTGCTCTGCGACTCGAAGTGCCACAACGGCGGCAGCCAAGGCTCGATCTCCGGTCCGCCGTGCGGCGCGAAGTTCACCGCCCGCCGCGGATACCGCGCCGCGATCTCGCCAGCGCCGACCGGCACGTCGGCTTCCAGCGCGAACACAATCGGCCGAACGGTCGGCAGCGCGACGTCGTCGATCCCGCCGGCGGGCGACACCCACACGTCGCGGGCGCCCGGCTCACGCCGCGCGGTAGCCAAGGCCAGATCCCAGGTCTCAGCGACGTAGACCGGATCTTTCCTGGTGTCGGGGCCGGGGATGCGGAACATCTTGCGATCCGGGCGGCCGATGTCCTGCTGCTCGACGACAGCGCCGCGCTCACTGAGCCAGTGCAGGCGAGCCGCGCCGTTCGCGCCGCCGACGGCGCCGGTGCTATCGCAGAGCCAGAAAACCATCGCCCCGACGATCGGCTCGTCGGCCGGGTTCACGCCGGGGGCGAAACCATGCGCGGCCAGTACCTCGGAGCGGACGAACTGCACCGTCTCGACGTCGGTGAGGAACTCGACGCCCTGCGCCGCGAGATAGGCCGGCACGGCCGGGACATCGTCCCACACGCCTAGCGCGCGCGCCGGAGCGGTGGCGTCGAACAGTGCCCTCATCGCGTCCATCAGCTCGATGGCGCTCATCGTCGCCTGCTGCCCGCCCTGCGAGACCTGCGGGGCCTCCGGGGTCTGCTGCTGCTTCGCCTCCTGCTGCTTGGCTTGGAGCGCCAGACGGGCCTGCACCTCCTGCAGCTCTTGCTCGCTCAGCGGAGCGAGCACCTTGCGCTTCTCATACGCCTCGCGAAGAATCGGAGACATCGCCATCAGACAGCCCCCCGCACTTGCGCCTGAGCCGGCGCTTGATCCTGCCCCTTTGCCTGCGCGTAACCGCGCGCCGCCGACACCCACGCCTGGTGCCCGTCCGGCGGCGAGACGATACTCCATGCCGAACCGGCATTGCGCTGCCATCCTCGTGAGTACGCTGCGCCGAGGCGGAGATCCTCATCGCCAGCGGCGTAGAAGGTGACCCCGGGCAGGGGAGCTGCAGTCGCTCCCGCCACCATCGACTCTGCGCCGCCGAGCAGCAGCGTCCTGTTCCTGCGCACGAGCGCGGCGACCGCCCCATCGACACCCATCGCGATCAGCGCGAGTGCATCCCGGGGATCGACCGCAACGCTGACCGGCTCGCCCGGTACGTAGTTGCCAGCGCTGAACCACACGACGCCGTCCTTGAGCGCGAGCGGGTCCGTGCCCAGCGTCTTCACGTCGCCGCCATCGACCGGGATGCGGACGATGCCGCCGGTCGTGATCCGCGCGACGAAGCAATGCTCGGACGCCGACCACCTCAGGTTCTCGCCGAGCCCGGCCGGCCAGTCGCTGCCCATGGCGAGCAGCCAGGCTGCCCCGGGCGTGCCGGAGACCGGGCCAGCGCTCTGCCACATTTTCTCGGCCAGCGCCCGGCTCGACGCGCGGCGGTGCGCTCCGCGAGGTCGCGGACCTGCTCGAGTCCGTCATCGGCCCAGACTGCCCGCCGCCGGGGCAGGGCGGTCGGGGAACTCGTCCGCCGCCACCGCCATCGCGCAGAGGGAAGAGAGTCGCCGTCGGCCGGTGACGTCGGTCGCGTTCCACTGGCGCCACTGTGTCTCGCCGCTGCAGTTTCCGGCCGACGTCATGGCGGCCGACCACCGGTCCCACAGATCGAAGCCCGCATCGCCGAAGGCGCGCTTCATCGTGATCACTGCAAGCCACTTCTCGCGCGTCGTCGCGTCGATGAATCGCAGCGCACGGTGGCCGTTTCGAGCTGCTCGCTCAGCGCCCCGTCGACCTTGATGTCAGCACGGCGCACCTCGACCGGTCGGCGAAGCAGCTCGATCAGCGCCTCGGGCGCGTCGTCGATGTCCTCGACCGAGCCGTAGACGACGCGGTAGCCGGCGCCGATGGTCGAGCCAGGGCCGACGACATGACCAGTGGTCTTGAAGTCGATCGCCGGGTATTCGCGCAGCTTGGTGCGCAGGCAGAAATCGGCGGGAATGCGGAAGTAGAGGTGACGCCCGCCGCCGCCGGTCTCGACGATGAGCCCGGCGTCGCCGATCTCCGGGATGCGCGAGCGGAGCCTCTCGAATGTCTCGAAGCCGTCTGCCCGACCGTCGTGCGCGTCGATGTCGACCACGAGCAGGCCGGCACCGTCGAGGATCAGGCCGTAGCTCACGTCGAACTTGCCGTCGCCCAGCGCTTGGTCGAGCGCGTCATCGTCGTTGCGGTGGTCGAGCCAATCGTGTTGCACGTGCAACGCGACCTTGCCGTTGAGCAACTTGACGTTCACGTCGTTCTCGACGAAGGCGCGAACCCAGATGCGCGCAGCGGGCTCGGGAGCGGGGACCATGGCGTTATTGTGAATCATCATGTGCCTGTCTTGGCCTACAGGAACCCTCGTGACCGCGTTTCCACTTCTTTCCAATGGACACGGCCAACGTCTTGTGCACAGAAGCCCGCGACGACCTTCCAGGGAATCCTGACGGTTGGGTGTGCATTGCGGTTCCGGGAGTCATCCAATCATCGATTGCCGCGCCCGCGATTGAGGGAGGCGCCGCTTCATCGGGTATCTCAGTCCCTGCAGCGCCTCTTCTCTCCCTGGCCGGTTGGTCTCGGTCGGGGGCATTCAGGCGGCGGACGCGCGTTCAATGAACTCCAGAATGTCCGACTCGCGCCAACGGGTCACACCGTTCAATCGCACAGGGCTGGGAGCCTTCCCTTGCTCCAGCCAGCGCCACCAGGTGCTGCGGCCGATATTCAGTTTCTCGGCGACCTGCCGGTCAGTAAGAAGTTGATGACCCATGTTGGGCTCCTCTGTTCAATTTCAGATGAGCCTGACATGGGAGAGACATTTCCGGTCAGCTGTGCTGACTGAAAACATCTCCGACTATCTCTTTGATCCTGCTAATTTTTATTTTTTGCCAGTTCTCCTTGACGGCCTTCTCGGCCAGTTCGGTCTCCAGTTTTTTCCAGAACGCGTCTCGGTTGTTGCGGTAATAGGCAGACCGGCTGTGGTGACGCGCTCGATTGAGGAGCCATTTGTCGCGAGATTCATCGCGTTTCGCCTTCACTACCGCGCGGGCGGTTCCCGCCTGAGACCGACGTTCAGATTGAATGGCCTTGATCCCAAGAGCCTTCCGCGACTCGCCGATCACGAGACCGGCGACCAGGGTGCGCTGGGAGTCGTTGAGCCGAAGCGCAGTTCTCGCCTCCTCGATATGCCGGAGTGTCCGCGTCGCGTGCCAGAGAGGTGACAGACGTGGCGCGACATCGTTGTCGAACAACATGAACAAAGGCAAGCCCGAGCGGCTACCGTCCTCGGCCGCCTCGACCACGCGCCAGTTGGCACCGTCCCGCGCGACCATCGTCTGCCCGAGGACGTATGCGGAAAGGCTCGCGCCTCCGCCCTTCGCCTTGTTTTCGAGGTTGGCGAGAAGCCGAGCAAAGCCATCGTGCGTTTGCCCGGCGCGTCCGGGTGCGTCCAACACTCGCCCTAGCACCGAGACCGCCTCCATTTCGGCGATGCCGAGGTAGTCCGGATTTGGCATCAAGCGCGGGAGGTTCATGGCCGCGAAACGGGCGAGCGGATCAGCGTCGTTGCGGCGGTCCATCTCGAACGGCGACGGTAGTGCGGTCACCGTCTCGTCACCATTCTTCAGTGTCTCTGGATATGCGTACGGTTGCATTTCCTCGACAAGCTGCGCGCGTTGTTCCGCGGAAAATGACCCTGCATCGAGAAATGCGGTGGGCTTGGCCACGGCAAGTTCCTGCCAACTTGTGTAGGTTTCGCCGTCGCCACCGTGCAAGGGTATCTCTGACATTACGACTCCATGCTGTGAAGCTGCAGGACGTCGGCCTGATCCCGCGTGACCACGTTCGCCCAATGGTCCAAAGCTCGGGCGCGTTGTGGGAGGAGGTCGGACTGCTGATACACGCGCGCGACGGCACTCGGCGCGGACCCGCTGGCGCTGTGGTTGAGGATCCTGTCGACCACCCCTTCGGGCTCACCAGCTTCGGCCAGGGCAGTCGCGAGCGCCGTACGCAAGTCGTGGATTCGCCAAGGTGCTACGTCGTCGCCAAGGAGCTTGTCCAGCCGCGCCTTCGCCTTCGAAACTCCTGAGACCGGTGTCTCCCCAGTGGTTGTGAATACGTAGCCCGACCGCTCGCCAACGCGCGCTGCGAGGATATTGAGGGCAGGTGACGACAAGTGCGTGATGTGCGCTTTTGCGTTTTTTGTTTCCCCGCCGCCCTTCACGATGCGTGCGCGCTCAAGGTCCACTTCATCCCAACGGAGCTCCACGATTTCGCTTCGTCGTTGACCGGTCAGAACCAGAAGCTTGAACAGTGGCCCCCAAAGGCCGCCGAGTTCGTCGCAAGTATTGAAGATTGTGCGGACCTCGTCCAAAGACGGCACCCGGTCTCGGGCCTGTTCCTTCGTTGCCTTACCGATGCGCGCGCCCACGTCCTCGGTAAGGTACGAACGCTGCCACGCCCACCGCGTAAAGGCCCGGAGAGCGGCGCGGATGCGGTTTGCGTAGACCGCTCGTCCCTCGGCAAGCTTGTCATCGATGGCCTTCTGCAAGGTGGCCGTAGCGAGTTCATCAATCGATGTATGCATCACGTCTGCAAGCGCGGTCTCCAACTGCCGACGTCGCTCCTCGCCGGTGCGGAGGGAGGACAAGTGCAATTCCGCGTAGGTGTTGAGAACCTCCCGCACCGATCGCCGATGAGCCTTTGCGGCCTCATCCGAGAGGCGCTGTTTCTCGGCTTCTGCGATGCGGTCAATACCACGTGCGGTTTCGGCTTCAATTTCAAGTGCCTCCTTGCGCGCGGCGGCGAGGGACACGGCAGGCCATGTGCCGAGAGGAAACTTGCGCTTCGGGCCATCCCGAAGGCGTTTCTCGAATATCCACGTCGCCTTGCCCGCTGCGGTGAGGCGGAAACGAAGGCCAGGGCGTTTCGTGTCCGAGACCTCCAACCTGCCAGCCTCGGGCGGAGTCATACTTTTCAGAAAACGGTCTGTCAGTTCGGTTTTCATCTTCGCCTCTTGTTGTCCCAAGAATCGCGCTGGGGGACATATGGGGGACATATTTGTTGAGATCTGGTGATACTTATCGAGATGAGGCTAGACCCAAAGTGATCAGGGGACAACCACAACTGCCTTTGAAATAGAAAATTTTCTCTCCCGAGAAGGGTGAGATGAGACAAAGTGGTGTCGGGTGAGATTTTAGATGACTCGGACTTTTAATCAGTGGGTCACAGGTTCGAATCCTGTACGGCTCACCACTGATCTCCGGAGTTCGGGACAATCGCGTGCGGCGTGCGGGCTTACTTGCGCGCCGGGCCGCCGGCCGTGGGGTCTGGGCTTTCCACTGGTGGTGTATCGACCGCCAGGAGGAGAGGCCCATGTCCATTCACTACGGAACCGCACCTGCCGAACAGATCATCCGCGGCACGCAGGCCGGGCTCAGGGTCGGGTTTGCGACGACGGATGTCGCCGCCGGGACCGAGACCCTCTACGCGCTGCACCCCGTCACCCGGGACATCCGGGTCCGGCATCGCCCGATCGGGGAGGATGGTCCGGACGGGGCGGCGTGGGGCGAAGCCCACTACATCCCGCCGGGGGCGATGTATGTCGGACGCTGCGCGTCGTTCGCGGAGACCGCCCGGGTCAGCTTCGCGGCGTGACCGGGCGGCGGTCGGCGCTCACTCCACCCAGACCCGGGCATAAGGCGGCAGGGCGACGCCGCCGTCGGGGCTGTGGACGGGGGCGTCGGACAGGAGGTCGTAGAGCCGGGTCACGCCCTGGCTCGCGAACCACGAGGCCGGCAGGCCGGTCCAGCTTCGGTGAAGTTGAACACGCAGACCACCGGGCCCGTCGGTGCGCGCCGGGCGAAGGCGAAGACGCCGGGGCGCCCGGTGTCGAGCACTTCGGTGGGCACGGCGCCGTGGAACTGCGGCGTGGCGGCGCGGCGGGCGAGGATGTTGCGGATGCCGTCGTAGACCCGGGCGTGCGGCGTGTCGCGGTTGGTGCCAAGCTCGGCGACGCGGTCCCAGTCCATCACCGGGCGATGGATCCAGCGGCTGTCATGGGCGTGTTCGGGGACGTCGACATAGGTGTAGTCGTTGAGCAGCGCGATCTCGTCGCCCATGTAGATCAGCGGGATGCCGCCCCAGGCGGCGATCAGCGCGTGGCCCATGAGGATACGGTCGATGGCGGTGTCGACCTCGTGGCCGTCGCCGCTGTCGAGCGCCAGCTCCAGCCCGGCGAGCGAGGCGCAGGAGCCCGAGATGCGCTTGTCGCCGGTGGCCGCGTTGACCTGGAACAGCGCGCCGCGGGCGAAGCTGCCCCTGAAGCTGCCGTCGTAGAAATCGGACAGGAAGGCGCGGTGGCCGAAGCCGGAGATTCCGACGGCGCCGGCGTCTTCGTCGGTGACCGCCCAGCCGATGTCGTCGTGGCAGCGCAGGTAGGTGGCATAGGTCGCGTTGGCGAGGGAGGGCGGGAAATGGGTGCGCATCACGTGGCTCATGAGCGCGGTGTCGCGCGCGGCCAACGCCGACCAGAACTGCACCATCAGCGAGTTGTGGTAGGCGAGGTTGCCCTCCTTGCCGGCATGTTCGCCGCGGCCGAGATAGGGGATCATCTCGGCAGGGCCGACAATGGCCTCTTCGAGATGGATCATCGCCGGGGCGGCGATACGAGTGGCGGCGCGCAGCGCGTGCAGCAGCACGTGCACCTCGGGTTCCGACTGGCAGCGGGTACCCATGCGCTTCCACAGGAAGGCGGGCGCATCGAGGCGCAGGATGTCGACGCCCTTGTTGGCGAGGAACAGCATCACCCGGGTCATTTCGAGGAACACCCGGGGGTTGGACCAGTTGAGGTCCCACTGGTGCTCGTTGAAGGTGGTCCAGACCCAGCGGTCCATGTCCTCGTAATAGGTGAAGTTGCCGGGCGCGTTGGCGGGGAAGATCTCGACCAGGGTCGATTCGTAGGCCTTGGGCAACATGTCGTCGGGGAACATGAAGTAGTAGTCGCGGTAGCGCCCGTCGCCGGCGCGCGCCTTCTGCGCCCAATCGTGCTCCTTGGCGGTGTGGTTCAGCACCAGGTCGATGCAGACCGACATGCCGCGGTCGTGGCAGGCTCCGGTCGCGGCCTCGAGATCGGCCATGGTGCCGAGCCTGGGGTCGACCTCGGTGTAGTCCATCACCGAATAGCCGCCGTCGCTGTCGCCCGGCCGCGGTTTCAGGCAGGGCATGAAGTGGACATAGGTGATGCCGAGGTCTTCGAGGTAGTCGAGCCTGTCGGGCACCTTGTCGAGGGTGCCAGCGAAGCGGTCGATGTAGAAGACGTAGCCGTTCATGTCGGGGCGCTGGAACCAGTCGGGTTCGAGGTCACGCTGCATGTCGCGCCACTTGAGCCGCTCGGGGCGGTCCTGCCAGCTGCCGCGCAGGGTCTTGACCAGATCGGCGGTAAACTTCTCGTGGTCGGAGCGGTGGCCGTAGAGGCGTTCGAGCATGCCGAACAGGTCCTCGCGGGACCTTTCCAGCCGCATCTCGAACAGGCGTGCGTTGAAGTCCAGCGGCGTGTCTTTCGGCATGTGGTTCTCCCTGTCGCTCGCGAGGTAACAGCAGGAGGCGGTTGCAAGGCAACAGGAAATCGGGCCTGCCGCGACAATCGGTCCGGTCGGGCGCGCTAGATCCGGACCCGCGGTTCGGCGCGGCCCGCACGTCCGGCGGGCGCGGCGAAGACCTGGCCCGCCAGCGGATCGCCAGCCAGCCCGGCGGCGTCGTAGCCTTCCTGCGCGGAGGTGGCGTAGAGGGTGTCGAAGCCGGGACCGCCGAGCGCCGGGCAGGTGACCCTTCTGGCGCCGATCTCGATGGAATCGAGAAAGCGCCCGTCAGGGGCATGGACGGCGACGCGTCCCGCTCCCCACTGGGCGATCCAGAGGTTGCCCGCGGCGTCGGTCACGGCGCCATCGGGAACCAGGTCGGCGGCGGTGAGGTCGATCAGCACCCGCGGCGCCCCCTCGGGCCAGCCGTCGGTGCCGAGCGGCTGGGCCATGACCTGCCGGGTCGGAGACCGGCGAAGCCAGGCGGTGCGGCCGTCGGGAGCGAAGCAGATCGCGTTGGGAATGGTGAGGCCGGTGTAGATGCGGCGCAGCTCCGGCCATCGAACCAGCGGTAGATCGCGCCCGCCTGGGGCGCGGCGTCGCGGCCCATGGTGCCGATCCAGAAGCCACCGAACGGGTCGGCGCGGCCGTCGTTGGAGCGGGTCTCCATGTTGTCGGCTTCGAGCGGCACCACCTCCTGTGCTGCCCCGGTGTCGAGGTCGAACAGGAACAGCGAGGTTTCGGACGCGATCAGCAGCCGGCTCCTGTCGACCCAGCCGGCCGCCGAGACCATTTCCTCGAAGCGCCATTCATGCGGCTTCCCGCCGGACCGGGAGAGCAGCTTGCCTTCGAGGATGTCGAACCAGAACAGTTGTTCGCGCTCCGGATGCCACAGCGCGCCCTCGCCGAGGATGCAGCCCCTGTCGTCGAAAACCTGTGCCATTCCCGGTCCCTTCCCTGCGCCGCGTCCGATTCGATGCCCGCAAAATAGCGCCGGGCCGGTGCGATGGCCCGCATTTCGCGCCGGGTCCGTCCAAGCGGCGGATTGGTCGCGAAGACACACTCCGGCTTCCAAACCGCTTTGAACCCTTTTCAGGAAGGGATTCGCATACTACCTTCCAGCGGCGCCCGGAGCGGCGTAAGAACAGCACGCGCAGAGCAGCCGGACCCGCCAATATTGTTTCCAAAACAGTCGAAAGACATGCATCGGACCCGTTTTCGCCCGAAACATCGGCTAAGCCATGCCCGATCGATCTGGTCCGAATCTTCGACGATGGATGTGCCTGTGGGCGCGATATATGTGGGCCAGACTGGAACAAGCGGTACGATAGCGCTACCAGCTATCGGAAAGATCGCTGACGAGGAGTACCGAGGCGGTGAGAGACATGTCGACTGAAACCATCACGCGGGGAAGTTTCCGAGACGATATCCTGCATCATCTGAAGTTCACCGTGGGCAAGGTGCCGGAACTGGCCTCGGTCTACGACTGGCGGCTTTCGCTGTCCTTCGCCCTGCGCGACCGGATCGTCGAGCCGTGGTTCGAATCGAACCGGCGGACCTGGCGGGAAAAGCAGAAGCGGGTGTTCTACCTGTCGATGGAATTCCTGATCGGGCGGATCCTGGAAGATGCGGCGATCAACCTCGGGCTCAAGGGCATCGCGGAAGCCGCGCTGATGGACCTCGGGCAGGATTTCGACCATATCGCCCATGACGAGCCCGACGCGGCGCTCGGCAACGGCGGCCTCGGCCGGCTCGCGGCCTGCTACATGGAGAGCATGGCGACGCTGGGCTGCCCGGGCTACGGCTACGGCATCCGCTACGAGCACGGGCTGTTCCGCCAGCGGTTCGAGATGGGCCAGCAGGTCGAGACGCCGGAGGACTGGCTGATCCAGCGCCACCCGTTCGAATTCGAGCGGCCGGAAGCCTCCTACACCGTCCGGTTCAAGGGCGCGGTCCGCGAGCGCGACGGCCGCTCGGTCTGGGAGCCTGCGGAAACCGTGATCGCCACCGCCTACGACATGCCGGTGGTCGGCTGGCAGGGGCGCTGGGCCAACACGCTCAGGCTCTGGGGCGCCAAGCCCACCAACCTGTTCGATCTCGAGCGGTTCAACCGGGGCGACTACACCGCCGCCGCCGAGCCCGAGACGCTCGCCCGCACCATCACCCGGGTGCTCTACCCGGACGACACCACGCTGCAAGGCAAGGAGCTGCGGCTCAAGCAGGAGTACCTGCTGACCTCGGCCTCGATCAAGGACATCCTGCGGCGCTACCTGCAGAGCCACGACGACCTCACCGAGCTGCACAAGCACGTCGCGATCCAGATGAACGACACCCACCCGGCGCTGGCCGGGCCGGAGCTGATCCGGCTGTTGATGGACCGGCACGGGATGGAGTTCGAACCGGCGATGGCCATCGCCCAGAAGACGCTGGGCTACACCAACCACACGCTGTTGCCGGAAGCGCTGGAGCGCTGGTCGACCTGGCTGATGGGCAACGTGCTGCCGCGGCACATGCAGCTCATCGAGATGATCGACCGGGCCCATGCCAAGGCCTATCCGATCCGCACCTCGAACGTCGAGATCGTGCGCAACCACGAGGTGCACATGGGCGAGCTTGCCTTCGTCATGGCGCACAAGGTCAACGGCGTCTCGGCGCTGCACACCGATCTCATCAAGTCGCAGCTGTTCCCCGAGCTGCACCAGCTGCACCCGGAGCGGATCGTCAACGTGACCAACGGCGTCACGCCGCGGCGCTGGCTGAAGCTCGCCAACCCGGGGCTCGCCGACCTCATCACCGACACGATCGGCGAGGGCTGGGAGGGCGATCTCGACCGGCTCGAAGAGCTGGAGCCGCATATCGAGGACAACGGGTTCATCGAGGCCTATGCCAAGGTGAAACGCGACAACAAGGTCCGGACCTCGAACTGGATGATGCAGAAATGCGGGCTCGAGGTGGATCCGGACGCGATGTTCGACGTCCAGGTCAAGCGGATCCACGAATACAAGCGCCAGCTGCTCAACGTGTTCGAGACGATTGCGCAATGGCACGAGATCAAGAAGAACCCGGAGGGCGATTTCGTGCCGCGGGTGAAGATTTTCGGCGGCAAGTCGGCGCCCGGTTACGCGGTGGCGAAGGAGATCGTGCATCTGATCAACGACGTCGGCCGGATCGTGAACAACGACCCCGACATGCGCGACCGGCTCAAGGTCGTCTACCCGGCGAACTACAACGTCACCATGGCCGAACGGCTGATCCCGGCCTCGGACCTGTCGGAACAGATCTCGACCGCCGGCAAGGAGGCCTCGGGCACCGGCAACATGAAGCTCAGCCTCAACGGCGCGCTCACCATCGGCACGCTCGACGGCGCCAATGTCGAGATCCGCGAGCGCGTGGGGGCGGAGAACTTCTTCCTGTTCGGGCTGACCGCGGAAGAGGTGCTCAAGCGGCGCAAGAACGTCAACCACGCCCGCGAAGCGATCGAGAAGAGCCAGGCGCTGAAAGACGTCCTGCAGATGATCGCCGAGGGCCGGTTCTCGCCGGATCAGCCGGACCGTTACCACGGCCTGGTCGACCGCACCTGGCACAGCGACTACTTCCTGGTGACCTCCGACTTCGCCGACTACCAGCGTGCGCAGGCCGAGGTGGACGCGACCTATGCCGATCGCGACAAGTGGGCGCGGATGGCGGCGCTGAACACGGCACGGATGGGTTTCTTCTCGTCTGACCGGTCGATCCGTGGTTACATGGAGGATATCTGGGGCGCCAAATCGGCCCTCTGATAGCCACTGGAGGACAGAATGAACGATCGCCCGTCCGCGGAACCCGGAACGACCGGTATGAGAGTGCATGACGACGAAGCCTGGGCGATCGCGGAAGGACGACACGGCGACCCGTTCAAGGTGCTGGGCCCGCAAAACGGCCAGCTCGCGGTCTGGGCGCCCGGTGCCGTCACGCTCGAGCTCAAGCAGGGACGCGGCAAGCCCGTGCCCCTCGCCGAGCACCCGGGCTGCCCGCAATTCTACGAAGGCCCCGTCGATCCGGCCAAGCCCTACACCCTGGTCGGCACCAATGCCGACGGGGTGAGCTGGAATTCGTCGACCCCTACCGGTTCGGTCCGGTGCTGGGCGAGTTTGACGAATACCTGCTCGGCGCCGGCGGTCACCGGCGGTTGTGGGAGGCGCTGGGCCCGCATCTGAAGACCATCGACAAGGTCGACGGCACCCATTTCGCGGTCTGGGCGCCGAACGCGCAGCGGGTCTCGGTGGTCGGCGATTTCAACGCCTGGAACGGCTCGGTCCACCCGATGCGGCGGCGCGGCTCGACCGGCGTCTGGGAGATCTTCCTGCCCGGGGTCGGCGAGGGCGCGACCTACAAGTACGAGATCCGCACCCATGCGGGTGATCCTGCCGCTCAAGGCCGATCCGGTGGGGATCGGGTCGGAGCATCCGCCCGCAACCGGCTCAGTGGTGCGCCGGCCGGGGCTCGGCCGGGCGTGGAAGGACAAGGCCTGGATGGACACGCGGGCGGGCGCAACAGCGTCGACGCGCCGATCTCGGTCTACGAGGTGCACCTGGGAAGCTGGAAGAAGGCCGACGAGGGCAAACGGCCCTCGCCTTACCTGGAGCTCGACCGAGTCTCGTCGACTACGTCAAGGGCGACATCGGGGCTTCACCCATATCGAGCCTGATGCCGATCAGCGAGTTTCCGTTCGACGGCTCGTGGGGCTACCAGCCCGTGGGCATGTACGCGCCCACGATCCGGCATGGCACCCCAGGAATTCGCGGCCTTCGTCGAGGCGGCGCATAATGCCGGGCTGGGCGTGCTGTTCGACTGGGTGCCTGGGCATTTCCCGACCGACGCGCACGGGCTCGGCTGGTTCGACGGCACCCCGCTCTACGAACATGTGGACCCCAAGGAAGGGTTCCACATCGACTGGAACACGCTGATCTACAACTACGGCCGCTCCGAGGTGGGCAACTACCTCAAGGCCAACGCGCTCTACTGGCTGGAAGAGTACCACCTCGACGGGCTGCGCGTGGATGCGGTGGCCTCGATGCTCTACCGCGACTACTCGCGCAAGGAGGGGGAGTGGATCCCCAACAAGGACGGCGGGCGCGAGAACTACGAGGCGATCGACTTCCTGCGCGAGACCAACGTGCTCGCCTATGGCCAGCACCCCGGCGTGATGACGGTGGCGGAGGAGAGCACCGCGTTCGGCGGGGTCTCGCGCCCGGTCGATCACGGCGGGCTCGGTTTCGGCTTCAAGTGGAACATGGGCTGGATGAACGACACGCTCGAGTACATGCAGAAGCAGCCGATCCACCGGAAGTACCATCACCACGAGATGACCTTCTCGATGGTCTATGCCTGGAGCGAGAACTTCATCCTGCCGATCAGCCACGACGAAGTGGTGCACGGCAAGGGCTCGATGCTGTCGAAGATGCCGGGGGATGCCTGGGAGAAATTCGCCAACCTCAGGGCCTATTACGGCTTCATGTGGACCCATCCGGGCAAGAAGCTCCTGTTCATGGGTCAGGAGTTTGCGCAAGGCCGCGAGTGGAACTACGCCGAGAGCCTCGACTGGCACCAGCTCGAGCTTGCCGAGCACCGGGGCATCCAGAACCTGGTGCGCGACCTCAACCGGATCTACCGCGAGAACCCCGCGCTGCACCTGCACGATTGCCGGCCCGACGGGTTCGAGTGGATCGAGTCGAACGACTCCGAGGCGAGCATCTTCGTCTTTCTGCGCAAGGGCGGGCCGAAGGACCCGAAGATCGTGGTCGCGATCAACATGACCCCCGTGCCGCGCAACGGCTACCGAATCGGGCTGCCGGTCGCCGGGCACTGGGACGAGATCCTGTGCACCGACGCGGAAAGCTACGGCGGCGGCAACCGCGGCAACGGCAAGGGGCTCGATACCGAGGCCGTGCGCTGGCACGACCGCGACCAATCGGCCTTGATCGATCTCCCGCCGCTTTCGGCTGTTGTGTTCCGACAAGCCTAGGGAGAGACTGAAAGAATACCCACCCAGCGCAAGGAGGAACGCATGGAAACGCAGCGCAGCCGAAGGCTCTCGACCCAGGCCATGGCATTCGTACTCGCGGGTGGGCGCGGCAGCCGATTGAAGGAGCTGACGGACCGGCGGGCGAAACCTGCGGTCAACTTCGGTGGCAAGACCCGGATCATCGACTTCGCGCTGTCGAACGCGCTGAACTCGGGCATCCGCAAGATGGCGATCGCCACCCAGTACAAGGCGCATTCGCTCATCCGCCATATCCAGCGCGGCTGGGGGTTCTTCCGGGCGGAACGCAACGAATATCTCGACATCCTGCCGGCCTCGCAGCGGATCGACGAGGTGAACTGGTACAAGGGCACCGCCGACGCGGTGCGCCAGAACATCGACATCATCGACGATTACGACGTCGAGTACATCATCGTGCTGGCCGGCGACCACATCTACAAGATGGACTACGAGATCATGCTCGAGCACCACGTCGAGAGCGGCGCCGACGTGACGGTGGGCTGCATCGAGGTGCCGCTCGCCGAGGCCAGTGCCTTCGGCGTGATGCATGTGAACGACAAGGGTCTGATCACCGATTTTCTCGAAAAACCCAAGAACCCGCCGCACATGCCCGGCAACCCGACCCAGGCGCTCGCGTCGATGGGGATCTATGTGTTCGACTGGAAATACCTGCGCGAACTGCTGCTGGAGGATGCCAGCGACGACGCGTCGAGCCACGATTTCGGTCACGACCTGATCCCGCAGATCGTCAAGAACGGCAAGGCGGTGGCGCATGAGTTCTCGCGCTCCTGCGTCCGCGCCGGGCTGGAGGAAAAGCCCTACTGGCGCGACGTGGGGACGATCGACGCCTATTGGCAGGCCAACGTGGACCTCACCGATTTCGTGCCGGAGCTCGATATCTACGACCGGTCCTGGCCGATCTGGACCTATTCCGAGATCGTGCCGCCGGCGAAGTTCATCCACGACGAGGAAGGCCGCCGCGGCGCCGCCATCTCGTCCTTGATCGCGGGCGACACGATCATCTCCGGTTCGGTGGTCAAGAACTCGCTGATCTCGACCGGGGGGCGGCTGCATTCCTACTCGTCGGTGACCTACTCGGTGCTGTTGCCGCGGGTGCAGGTGAACCGTTCGGCGCGGCTCAACAACTGCGTGGTCGACAGCGACGTCAGCATCCCGGCGGGCCTGGTCGTGGGCGAGGATCCGGTGGCGGACGGCAAGTACTTCCGGGTCAGCGACGGCGGCATCACCCTGATCACCCGCGACATGGTCAACGCCTGGCTTGCAGAGAACGGATAACACATGCGCGTCCTTTCCGTCGCTTCCGAGGCCGTTCCCCTGATCAAGACCGGCGGGCTCGCCGATGTCGTCGGTGCGCTGCCCTCGGTGCTGGCGCCGCTCGGCATCGACCAGCGGATCATGATCCCGGCCTATGGCGGTATCCTCGACAAGCTGGGCAAGGTTCAGGAGGTCTGGGCCGACTGGAATCTCTACGGCGCGCATGCGGCTGTTCAAGGCGCAGGTAGGGACCACCACCGTGCTCGCGCTGGACGCGCCGCATCTCTACCACCGCGACGGCGGGCCCTATGCGGGCAAGCAGGGCGATTACTGGGACAATCCGGAGCGCTTTGCGGCGCTGTCCTGGGCGGCGGCGGAGGTGGCGCGCGACGGATGGGCGACGGCTGGAAGCCGGACGTGCTGCATGCGCATGACTGGCAGGCCGGTCTGGCGCCGGCCTATCTGCGCTACTACGGCAGCGGCGGCGTCAAGACGGTGATGACGATCCACAACATCGCCTTCCAGGGCGTGACCGACAGGCCGGCTCGAAGCGCTGCGGCTGCCCTGGCATGCCTGGCACCCGGATCATGCCGAGTACCACGGCAACCTGTCGACGCTGAAGGTGGGGCTGGCGCTGGCCGACGCGATCACCACGGTGTCGCCGACCTATGCCGAGGAGCTGATGCGGCCCGGAATTCGGGATGGGTCTGCAGGGGCCGATCGCCTCGCGCGCCAAGGCGCTGTCGGGGATCCTGAACGGGTCGACGACACGGTCTGGTCGCCGGAGAAGGACGACGCCATCATCCCTACACGGCGCTTGCGCTGGCCAAGAAGGCCGAGAACCGCGCCGCGCTGATCGAGGAATTCGGTCTCGGCGAGGTGCCGGGGCCGCTCGTCGTGGTGAGCCGGTTGACCCTGGCAGAAGGGGATCGACCTGCTGAGCGAGGCGCTGCCGGGCTTCCTCGCCAATGGCGGCGGGCTGGTGCTGCTGGGTCGGCGAGAGCAGCCTCGAACAGGCGATGCTGAGCGCAGCCAGGAACCGGCCGGACCGGGTGGGCGTACGGATCGGCTACGACGAGGCGCTGTCGCACCGGATGATGGCGGGCGGCGACGCTGTGCTGGTGCCGTCGCGGTTCGAACCCTGCGGGCTCACCCAGATGTACGGGCTCAAGTACGGCACGATCCCGGTCGTGGCCGCCACCGGCGGGCTCAACGACACGGTGATCGGGGCGACGCCCGCGAGCCTCGGGGCCAATGCCGCCACCGGCGTGACCTTTCACCCGATCGACGCGATCGCGCTCACCAATGCGCTGCGCCGGCTCACGGTCCTCTACAAGGACCAGACGGCCTGGAGCCATCTCGTGAAACGGGCGATGCGGGCCGACGGGAGCTGGACCGGACCCGCAAATGCCTATGCCGCGCTCTACAGGAGCCTTGCCGCGTGACGAACCCCCACCGAGCCCTGACCCCCGACCGCGTGTCCGGGCTGGTGCTGACCCGCGGCCGGGCCTGGCCGATGGGCGCAACGGTCGACGCCGAAGGCGTCAACTTCGCGGTGTTTTCCGCCCATGCGACCCGGATCGAGGTCTGCCTGTTCAGCGAAGACGGGCGCAACGAGCCTGACCCGGATCGCGCTGCCGAACGCGACGGCGACATCTGGCACGGGCATATTGTGCGCATCGGACCCGACCCATACGGGCTCAGGGCGTATGGCCCCTACGAGCCCGGGCGCGGTCACCGGTTCAACCCCAACAAGCTGCCGATCGACCCCTACGCGCGCAAGATCGCCGGCCGCATCCGCTGGTCGCGCACGCTGATGGCTATCATGTCGGCTCGCCGATGGGCGATCTCAGTTTTCGACCCGCGACAGCGCCTATGCGATGCCGAAAGGCGTGGTCGTGGGCCGGACAATTTCGACTGGCAGGGCGACGCGCCGCCCAACCACATGGGCCCGGATCTCGTTGATCTACGAGGCCCATGTGAAGGCCTCACGGCGATGCACCCGAAGGTCGATCCCTGCGCCGCGGCACCTACCGCGGGATGGCCAGCCCGGCGATCATCGAGCATCTGCAGTCGCTCGGGGTCACCGCGATCGAGTTGCTGCCGGTCCACACCTTCGTCGACGACCGGTTCCTGGTCGAACGCGGCCTGCGCAACTACTGGGGCTACCAGTCGATCGGCTTTTTCGCGCCGGAACAGCGCTACCTCGAAACCGGCGACGTCCGCGAATTCAAGGAGATGGTGCGGAGCTTCCACAAGGCGGGGATCGAGGTGATCCTCGACGTGGTCTACAACCACACCGCCGAGGGCGACGGGTTCGGTCCCACTTTCAGTTTCCGCGGCCTCGACAACGCTTCGTATTATCGGCTGGCGCCGGACAAACGGCACTACATCAACGACACCGGCACCGGAAACGTGTTCAACATTACCCACCCGGCGGTGCTGCGGCTGGTGATGGACAGCCTGCGGTACTGGGTCGAGGAATACCACATCGACGGGTTCCGCTTCGACCTCGCCGCCACGCTTACCCGTGGCCAGACCGGGTTCGACAGCGGCTTTCTCGACGCGATCCGGCAGGACCCGGTGCTGGCACGGGCCAAGCTCATCGCCGAACCCTGGGACATCGGGCCGGGCGGTTACCGGCTCGGGCAGTTCCCGCACCCGTTCCGGGACTGGAATGACCGCTACCGCGACGACGTGCGCGCCTTCTGGCGTGGCGACGCGCATATGCTGCCGGGGCTCGCGAAGGCCCTGCTCGGCAGTCCCGAGACCTTCGACCGCGAGGGCCGCTCGGCCACCGCCTCGATCAACCTCATCACCAGCCATGACGGGTTCACGCTCGCCGACGTGGTCGCCTACAACGAGAAACACAACGAGGCGAACGGCGAGGGCAACCGCGACGGTCATGCGGCCAATTTCTCGCACAACCTCGGGACCGAGGGGCCGACCACCGACCCGGTGATCCTGGCTGCGCGGGGGCGGCGGCAGCGGGCGATGCTGGCGACGCTGTTCTTCAGCCAGGGGATCCCGATGCTGCTCGGCGGCGACGAGATCGGCAACAGCCAGCGCGGCAACAACAACGCCTATGCCCAGGACAACGAGATCGGCTGGATCGACTGGAAGCGGGCCGATGCGAAGCTCACCGACTTCGTGCGCCGCCTGTCCGAGCTCCGGCGCCGCTTCGACGTGCTGAGCCAGCGCAATTTCCTGCATTCGCGGATCCGCGACCGCGACGGCAAGCCGGATCTGGAATGGTGGCACCCGGACGGGCGGGCGCCGTCGGACGCGGACTGGCACGACCATGTCCACGCGATGGGCGTGATCGTGCGCGCCTCGGCCGAGACGATCCGCGATTCCGGCGCGCGGGAGGTGTTCGTGTGCTACAACGCCGGCGAGGCGCGCAAGTTTGTGCTACCGGAGGGCGAATGGGTGCTGCTGCTCGACAGCGCCAACCCGGGCGTGTCCAAGAAGCCGGTCGACAAGGCTTATACCGCCGCCGAACAGACCGTGCTGCTGTTCGCCCATCCCGAACCGGACACCACCGGTGCCGCCAAGGACAAGGCGGCCAATTCCTCCAAGAGCAAGTCCAAGGAGAGCTGAATGTCGATCTTGACCGTCGAAACCACCCCGATCGAAGGCCAGAAGCCGGGGACGTCGGGATTGCGCAAGAAGACGCGGGTCTTCATGGGGCCGCATTTCGTGGAGAACTTCGTCCAGGCGATCCTCGACGCCATCGGCGGGGCCGCGGGCAAGACCTTCGTGCTCGGGGGCGACGGGCGCTATTTCTCGCCGCAGGTGGCGCAGGTCATCCTGCGGATGTGCGCGGCGCAGGGGGCGAAGAAGGTGATCGTCGGGCGCGACGCGCTGCTCTCGACCCCGGCGGCGAGCCACCTGATCCGGCTCAACAAGACCGACGGCGGCTTCATCATGTCGGCGAGCCACAACCCGGGCGGGATCGACGAGGATTTCGGGCTCAAGTTCAACATGCCCAATGGCGGGCCGGCGCCCGAAGGGGTGACCGACGCGATCTTTGCCGCGACCGAGACGATGCGCGAGTACAGTGATACTCGAAGCCTACGACGTCGATCTCGGCACCGTCGGCGAGACGGTGCTCGGCGACATGGTGGTCGCGGTGGTGGACCCGGTTGCGGACTATGCCGCGCTGATGGAAACGCTGTTCGACTTCCCCAAGCTCAAGGCGCTGTTTGCCGGCGGTTTCCGGATGCGGTTCGACGCGATGTGCGCGATCACCGGGCCCTATGCGACCGAGATCCTCGGGCCGGCTTGGCGCCGCCCGGCACCGTGGTCAACGGCACGCCGCTGCCGATTTCGGCGGCATGCACCCGGACCCGAACCCGACCTGGGCGCATGATCTGATGGACGTGATGTTCGGCGCCGATGCGCCCGATTTCGGCGCCGCCTCGGACGGCGACGGCGACCGCAACATGGTGGTCGGCAAGAACACCTACGTCTCGCCGTCCGACAGCCTCGCGAAGCTCGCCGCCAACGCCCATCTCGCGCCGGGCTACAAGGACGGGATCGCCGGGGTCGCGCGCTCGATGCCCACCTCGGCCGCGGCCGACCTCGTGGCCGACGCGAAGGGGATCGGCAAGTACGAGACGCCCACCGGCTGGAAGTTTTTCGGCAACCTGCTCGACGCCGGCAAGGTCACGCTCTGCGGCGAGGAGAGCTTCGCACCGGCTCGGACCACGTGCGCGAGAAAGACGGGCTCTGGGCGGTGCTGCCTGGCTCAACGTGCTGGCCGAGCGCGGCGAGACGGTGGCCGAGGTGCTTGCCGACCACTGGAAGACCTACGGGCGCAACTACTATTCGCGGCATGACTACGAGGTGCTGCCGATCGACGTGGCCAACGGGATCGTCGACGGGCTGCGGGCGCGGCTCGGCGAGTTGCCGGGCACGGTCGTCGAAGGCATGGGAGATCGCGACGGCCGACGATTTCGCCTATACCGATCCGGTGGACGGCTCGGTGTCGCAGAAGCAGGGGCTGCGGATCGTCTTTGCCGATGGCTCGCGCTTCGTGATCCGGCTCTCGGGCACCGGCACCGAAGGGGCGACGCTGAGGCTCTATCTCGAACGCTATGTCGCGGGGCCGGACGGGCTCGACGAAGAGGTGCAGGCGGCGCTGGCGCCGGTGATCGCGGCGGCGGAGACGCTGGCCGGGATCAAGGCGGCTTCCGGGCGGGACGGGCCGAACGTCATCACCTGAGGCGCGCCTCCGGACTGCGGGCGGGACATTGCCGGGCGGGGTGCGGCCCGGGCGATGCGCCTTGTCCGCCTCTGCGGAGCAGATAGCTTGGCCGCCAATCCGGCGCATCCGCGGGATGCGCGGCGGAGAGAAGGTGTCTGATGAGCAATTCGGTAAACCCGGGGACCCCGCGGCCTCGCGCGTCGCGCGCAGGTGTGCCGGCATGAGCGACCCGGGCATGCTGGAACGAACCGCAATCATCATCGTGACCTACCGGCGCAACGCGCTGTTGCGGGTGCTGTTCGCCTCGCTCGCGGAGCAGGACCGGGCGCCGGGCTGGATCGTGGTGGTGGACAACGACGGTGAGGCCGGCCCGCTGGTCGAGGAGCTGCGCCCGGCGCTCGCCGGCACCCGGATCGAATACCGCCACCCCGAGCGCAACCTCGGTGGCGCCGGCGGCTTTGCGCTCGGCGTCGAGACGGCGATGGCGCTGGGCGCCGACTGGCTGTGGTTCATGGACGACGACGTGATGCTGCTTCCGGGCGCCGTGGAGCGGGTCGAGCGCTGGGCCGGGCGGCACCGGTTCTTCATCGGCCGGCGGCAGAACCGCGACGGCAGCGAGTTTTTCTACCAGCCGCGGTTCAACGAGTTTCTCGCCGTGCCGGTGCCCGATTTCGGCTTCGACTTCACGACCGCCGACGCCTTCCTCACCGACGTGGTGTCGTTCGAGGGCTGCGTGGTGCACCGGTCTATCGTCGAGGCGATCGGCATCCCCGATGCGCGGTTCTTCCTGTCGTGGGACGATATCATCTACGGCTGGCGGCCGCGCGCCACACGCAAGTGGCGGTGGTCAAGGACTTTATCCTGCGGCGCACGCAGGACGCGCTGACGATCCGGTTTTCGGCCGCCAGGTGGCCAAGCCGAGCCATTCTACGTGTTTCACTTCTTCAAGAACCGCCGGATCGTGCGGGAATATTTCAAGGCGCAGGGCAAGTACAACCCGGTCGGCTTCCGGCTCGGCACGCTGGTGCTGATCGGCAAGGAGCTCTACCCGCGGCGCGCGGCGGGCGAGCTCTGGGCGGTGGCGCGGCTCATGGCTGCCGGGCTGATGGCGCGGGGCACGCCCGGCGGGGTAACGCCATGAAGCAAAGGTGCGAACCTTCGGCGCGGGAGGGCGCCCCCGTGTCTGACAAGCGGCTCAGCGTCATCGTTCCGGTCTACAACATGGAAGACCATGTCGCGCATCTGGCGGGCGAGATCGACAAGCTCGCCGGCCTCGGGCGGAAGTGATCGTCGTCGACGATGGCTCGCGCGACGGCACCGTCGCGGCCTTGCGCGACCACGGGCGGCAACCCGGCGGTGACCCTGATCGAATGCGCCGAGAACGGCGGCGCGGGCGCGGCGCGGAACCTTGGCTTCCCGACGGCGCGAGGGACCTATACGCTGTTCTTCGACGGCGACGACACGCTGCACCCGGACGAGATCGGCGAAACGCTGGACATCCTCGATCGGACCGGGGCGGATGCGAGCCTCAACTGCTACGAGTTCATCCGCGAAGGCGGGTACCAGAGCCTCCGGCATGAACGTCATCGACCGGGTGCTGTGGAAGGAGTGGTTCGACAAGCTCGGCGGCGAGGCCTTCAGGCTCGAACAGGCGCCGCGGTTCCTGGAATTTACCAACTACCCCTGGAACAAGATCGTCCGCACGGCGCAGTACCAGGCCCTCGGGCTCGACCCGCTGTTCGGCCGGACCCGGGTCAACAACGACATCCTCGGGCACTGGAACCTGCTGTTGCATGCGCGGAGCCTGGTACTGGTGGAGCGGACCATCGTGACCCATCACGTGTCGGGCGGGCGCGATCATCTGTCGAACCGTTTCGGGCGGGAGCGGTTGAGCTGTTCGCGGCGCTGCGCTCGGTGCAGGAGATCCTGCGCGCCGATCCGGATCTGATCGGGCGCTACGGGCCCGTGTACTGCCGCCGCGCGCGCTGGTGACCTGGGCGCAGGACAAGGTGACCGACGGCGAGGTGGCGGCCGCGTTTGCGCGCGAGACCCGGGCGCTGGTGGCGGATGTGTCGTTCGACGAGCCTCTGGGCGCGCATCGGTCGGACACTGCCGGGGTCTACCGGTGGATCATGAACCGGATCTGAGGGGAGAACGCCCGTGCCCTGCTCTCGGTCATCGTCACCGCCTACAACATGGTGGCCTATCTCGCCGAGTGCCTCGACACGGTGATCGGCCAGACGCTCGCGGACATCGAGATCATCGTCGTCGACGACGGCAGCACCGACCGCACGCCGGAGATCATCCGCGCCTATGCCGCCCGCGACGAGCGGGTGAAGCCGGTGTTCCTGCCTGAGAACACCATCGGCGGCGTGGCGAGTGCCGCGAATGCGGGCTGGACCTGGCCACCGGCACCTATGTCGGTTTCGTCGACGGCGACGATTACCTCGACCCCACCATGTTCGAAGAACTCTGCGCGGCAGCCATGGCTCGCGGCGCCGACCTCGCGATGTGCCGCTACAAGGAGGTCGTGGGCCCGGAGAAGACCCTGCGAGACCCGGCGGAACGGCGGCGGTGGGTCCGGTTCAAGGAGACCTGCTGCATGGCGCTCGACCGCGACGACAACACGGTGTCGATCCTGCGGTTCATCGCCGTGCCGTGGCGCAAGATCTACGCGCGAAGGTTGATCGCGGAGCACGCGATCCGGTTTCCGGTGGTGGACTATTTCTGGGAGGACAACCCGTTCCACTGGTTTGCCGTGTGCTCCGCCGACGCGATCGCGGTGGTGCCCAAGGTGCTGTGCTACCATCGCGTCGGACGGGCAGGGCAGACGATGGACACCCGCGATGCCGGGCTGTTGAAGATGTTCGGCCATTACGAGACGATCCGGGCCTGGCTCGAAGCGCGGGGGCTGCTCGGGAGCTACCACGCGCCCTTGCTCGGCTGGGCGATCTCGCAATACCAGTGGATCCACAAGCGGATCCCCCGCGAGGCGGGACCGGCGCTCGCCGAGGTGATGGCCGGGATCGTCGGCCCGGTGGATGCAGGCGTGTTCGACCGGTCGCTGCGCGAGAAACGGTTCCGCACGCGCCAACAGATGCGGCGGCTGCGCGCGGGCAACAGGGAGGCGTTCTTGAAGAGCTTCAATCGCCAGTTCGACAAGGCCGCCGGGACAGGCGGCAAGGGGGAGGCGACGCGCGGCGAGGCGCTGTCGCTCCTGCGCCTGTTCGTGGGACACCTGAAGACGCATGGGCTGCGGGCGACGCTGGTGAAATCCGTCCGGCAGCTCCGGTCCGACCGGTTTTCCGGCCGGTTTCGCCGCCACCGCAACCCGGCGCTGACCGAGGAGACCATGCTGAAATACATGGCGCTCCTGCAGCGCGACATCGACCGCAAGCATGCCGAACAGCTCGCCCGCCTGGAGGCCATCGAAAAGGCGCTACGCGACCGCGACCCGCCGCGGGGCGGCGCATGACCCGTCCGGACCAGACCACCGCGGGGCGGCCGCGCAAACTCATCCTCCACGCCGGCATGCACAAGACCGGCAGCACCGCGATCCAGCACTGGCTGCGCCGGGCGAAGCTGGCGGACGCCCACTTTTTCAAGTGGCGCCATGCCAATCACAGCGACCTGTTCGTGCTGCTGTTCGAGGACGACCCGCAGGACCATCCCGCCTTTGCCCGCCCGGGCTACACGCGGGAGCGGGCGCTGCAGGACCGCGAGGCGGAGAAACAGAAGATCCGCCGGCAGATCGACAGCGCCGGCAAGGACGTGTTCGTGTTCTCGGCCGAACGGATCTCGGCGGCGCCCGACGCGGCGGTCGAGGCAATGCAGGCCTTCTTCGCGGAATTCTTCCCCGACATCCAGGTCTACGCCTATGTGCGCAAACCCTCGGGGTTCATGACCAGCATGTTCCAGCAGCACCTCAAGACCGGCCGGATCAAGCTCAGTTTCCCCGAACTCTGGCCAAACTACCGCCGGCGCTTGCGGCGGTTCGACCGGATCTTCGGGCCGGAAAACGTGCATCTGAGGTCCTATGACGCGCTGGTTGCCCGCGGCACCGAGATCGTCGGCGACTTTGCGCAGTGGACGGGGGTCGCGACAGCCGCGCCGCACAACATCGTGCTCAACTGGTCGATGAGCGCGACCGGGATGGCGCTGCTCTACTTCTACCGCAAACATGTCGAGCCGGATCTCACACCGGCCAAGCGGGCGCGTTACGACCGCTACCTGCTCTACGCGGGCCAGACGATCCCCGGCGAGAAGTTTCACATCGCGCTGGAGGCCAGCGCCCAGGATCCGAGAAGGTCGCGAAAGACCTCGCATGGATCAATGAACGGATGGGGGTCGCGTTCGACGACGGGGCCGTGCCGCGCGCGGGCGTGGAAGTCTTTTCCAGCGAAGACGACATCCTCCGCTATGCGATGGCAATGAGCCACCGGCTGATGCCGTGGAAACGCCTCGCCGGCGCTCGATCCGAGGCGCCGGAGAGCTTCGAGGCGACGCGGGCGCGACTTCGCGCCTTCCTGACGCCGCCGTCTCTGCTGCGCGCCGAAATCGGCCGCGGGGTCAACTGGCTGACCGGCCGCCACCTCCGCGCGAAACGCTGAGAAGACCCGGCCGCGGGCCGCCTCCTGTGCCCGGTCGCAGGCCTCTGCGTCGTTAACCCGGGTTAACCAGTTGCGCAGGTATCGGGAGATTTCCCACGGATTTAAGGGCACATTAACGCGGGGGCGCTATCTCGGTTCTCGGGTGAAATGAGAGGTGGTGGGATGAGCGCACAAGCGAATGCGCCCATCATCATCAAGAAGGTAAAAAAGGGCGGTGGCGAGGGTCACCACGGTGGGGCCTGGAAAGTGGCCTACGCCGACTTCGTGACCGCCATGATGGCCTTCTTCATGTTGATGTGGCTTTTGAATGCGACGACCGAGAAGCAGCGCAAGGGGATTGCGGACTACTTCAGTCCGACGATCCCGGTGATGCGGATTTCCGGCGGCGGCGACGGCGCCTTCGGTGGCGACAGCGTATTCGCCGAGGAGACGCTATCGCATACCGGCAGTGGTGGCGTGCCAGGCACGGCGGCCGGGTCGGAGGCCGAGGATGAAGCGGCAGCGGCCGAGGAGGCGCAAGCGCTTTCGGAAATCGAAGAAGCGCTGACCGGCAAGTCCGGCGAGAGCATGGTGAGCGACCTCGCGCGCCGCCATATCGTCACCGAGGTCACCGACGAGGGCCTGGTGATCTCGATCTTCGATACCGAGGGCGAACCGCTGTTCGAGGCGGACAGCGCCCGGCCGACCGAACTCGCGGTCGAGATCGCCGAGATGCTGACCCAGGTCTTCGGCCTGGTGCGCAACGGCATCGCCGTCGAGGGGCATGTCGCGGCGCGGCCGGTCGTGGTGGCGAAGAACGCCAGTTGGGAGCTGTCGGCCGAGCGTGCCGACGTGCTGCGCCGCCTGCTCGAAGAAGACGGCGTGGCCGCGAACCGGATGCGACGGGTGACCGGGCACGCCGACCGGCGTCCGGCCGTCGGCAACCCGATGGCGGTCCGCAACAACCAGATCGAACTGATCCTCTTGCGCTCGAAGCGGTGAGGCGTGCCGGGGGGCGCCGAATAAGGGAAGGATTTTAGCTGTTAGCGCGCTGTTAAGGTGCCGGGTTTATTCCGGGAGCAGACAGAGGCTGCAGCAGAAAGGCGCAACCATGACGATTTCCTCCTCGCTCAGTGCCGGGGTGGCCGGGCTCAATGCCAACGCCACCAAGCTCGCGACGATCTCCGACAACATCGCCAACTCGGGCACCTATGGCTACAAGACGGCCTCGGCCGACTTCGAGTCGCTGGTGATCGGCGGGATTGCGGGGGCCGGCACCTATTCCGCCGGCGGCGTGCGGGCGACGACACAGCGGCTGATCGACGTGAACGGTCCGCTGATCTCGACGTCGAACCCGCTCGACATCGCCATTTCCGGGCGCGGCATGTTGCCGGTGACCCAGGAGGGCTACCTGGAATACAGCGGCGAAGACCGGCCGATGCTGGTGACCACGACCGGCTCGTTCCGGACCGACGAAGAGGGCATCCTGAAGACCGAGACCGGGCTGGTGCTGCTCGGCTGGCCGGCGGATGCCGATGGCAATGTCGGCTCCTACCCGCGCGATACCGCGACCTCGCTGGAGCCGGTGACGGTGCAGGTCAACCAGCAGTCGGGCGACCCGACCACGCGGATGAACCTCGGCGTCAACCTGCCGGCGACGGCCACCGAATACGACGCCGATCTCGATCCCGACGACAAGATCCAGTCGCTTTCGATCGAGTATTTCGGCAACCTCGGCACTTCGGAGAGCCTCGACGTAACCTTTACGCCGAGCGAGCCGGCCGCGGCCACCGATCCGTCGACCAATACCTGGACCATGCAGATCCGCGACTCTGCCTCCGCCGGGGCGGTGATCGCCGAATATACCCTGGTGTTCGACGACAGCCGCGCCAACGGCGGCACCCTGTTGTCGGTCACGCCGACCGATGTCGCCTATCCGACCTACGATTCGACCGAAGGCACCATCGATTTGACCGTCGCGGGCGGTCCGCTCGAACTGACTATCGGCGCGCTCGGCGACGCCAGCGGGCTGACCCAGCTGTCCGACAGTTTTGCGCCGGTCTCGATCACCAAGGACGGCTCGCCGGTCGGCAACCTGACCTCGGTCGAGATCGACGTGAACGGTTTCGTCACCGCGACCTACGACACCGGGTTCACCCGGACCATCTACCAGGTGCCCCTGGTCGACGTGCCGAATCCCAACGGGCTGATCTCGCATTCGAACCAGACCTACCAGATCTCGCCGCAATCGGGGTCGTTCTTCCTGTGGGATGCGGGCGACGGCCCGACCGGCGAGGTGATCGGGTTCACCCGCGAGGGCTCGACCACGGACGTAGCCGGGGAACTCACCAACCTGATCCAGACCCAACGGGCCTATTCGTCCAACGCCAAGGTCATCCAGACCGTCGACGAGATGCTGCAGGAGACCACCAACATCAAACGCTGATCGCTGGGTGGGGCCCGGAGTAACGCATGACCATCTCCAACTCGCTGTCCAACGCCCTGTCGGGCCTGACCGCCGCCTCGCGCGCCGCGGAGGTCGTGTCATCGAACGTGGCCAATGCGCAGACCCAGGGCTATGGCCGGCGCGATCTCGACATCGCGTCGCGCTACCTCGGCGGGGTCGACGTTGTCGGGGTAAACCGCAACGTCGACATCCGCGTCGTCCAGGACCGCCGCCTGGCCGATGCCTCGGTCGGCTACAACGGCACGGTCGCCGATTTCCAGCTCACGCTCGAAGACGCGCTCGTCACGCCGGACGAGGTCTGGTCGCTCTCGGGGCGGGTCGCGGCCTTCGAGGCGGCGCTGGTGGAAGCGGCCTCGCGCCCCGACAACGACGCGCGGCTCGCCGCCGTCCGCACCGCCGCCGCCGACCTCGCCGGCAAGCTCAACCAGGTGTCGGACACGGTGCAGGACGCGCGGATGGAGGCCGATGCCGCGATCGCCGCGCAGGTGACCCGGCTGAACCAGGGCCTCGAGCTGGTCCAGAACCTCAACTACAAGATCAAGGAAGCCGAGGCGCGCGGCCAGGACCCCTCCTCGCTCATGGACATGCGTCAGGTGGCGATCGACGACATTTCCGGGATCGTTCCGCTCAAGCAGGTCGACCGCGAGTTCGGCCAGGTCGCCCTCTACACGCCCGGCGGCGCGATCGTTCTCGACAGCCAGGCGGTCACCTTCGGTTTCGAGCCGGTCGGCGTGATCGTGCCCGAGATGACCCTGGAAAGCGGCGCCCTGTCCGGGCTCACCATCAACGGCAAGACAGTGCGGACCGACGCGGCCAACAGCCCGATCCAGGGCGGGTCGCTGGCCGCATTGTTCGAGGTGCGCGACGATCTCGCTACGAAGGCGCAGTCGCAGCTCGACGCGGTGGCGCGCGACCTCATCGAACGGTTCGAGGATACGTCGGTCGACCCGACGTTGATCGCCGGCGACCCCGGGCTGTTCACCGATGCCGGTGCGGCGCTCGACCCCGGCACCGAAACCGGCCTCGCCTCTCGGATCGCACTCAACGCGCTGGTCGACCCCGACCGGGGCGGGGCGCTCTGGCGGCTGCGCGACGGGCTTGGCGCCGCCGCGCCGGGCGATGTCGGTTCCTCCACCCTGCTTCAGTCGCTCAACGCCGCGCTTACCGGCGAGCGGGTCGCGGCCTCGGGCGACTTCCTCGGTGTGTCGCGCACCGCGTCCGGCCTCGCGGCCGACCTGCTCTCGCGGGTCGGGATGGAGCGCACCGCGGCCGAGACCCGGCAAAGCTACGCCGTTGCCGAGCAGGAAAGCCTTACGAACATGGAGCTGGAGAACGGCGTCGACACCGATGCCGAGCTGCAGAAACTCATGCTGATCGAGCAGGCCTACGCGGCCAATGCAAAGGTCATCAGCACGATCGACGCGATGCTCCAGGCGATCATGGACCTCTGAAAATGACCTCGATTACAATCGGCGACCTCGCAAATACCTTCCTCATCAAGCGCCAGACCTCCGGCCTGAAATCCGAGATGGCCCGGCTGGCCTCCGAACTGACGACCGGGCAGAAGGCCGACCTGGGCGCGTCCCTGGCCGGCGACTTCGGGCCCTTTGCCGGCATCGAACGGTCGCTGCGGGCGATCGCCGCCTATACCACCGCCAATTCCGAGGCGGCGGGCATGCTCACGGCGTCGCAGCTCGCGCTCGAGAACGTGCAATCCATCGGACGGGACCTGAGCACGGCGCTGCTGACCGCCTCGTCGTCCGAAGACGTGGTGCTGATCGGTGCGACGGCCGAGGACGCGCGGCAGAAATTCTCGGCCGTGGTCTCGACCCTCAACACCTCGATGGCGGACCGCACCCTGTTTGGCGGGGCCGCGACCGACCGGCCGGCACTCGCGACCGGCGAGGAGATGCTTGCGGAAATCGCGGCCGCGACCGCCGGCGAGACCACCGCCGCGGGGATCGTCGCCGCGGTCGAGGCCTGGTTCGACGACGCCGGTGGCGGGTTCGAAACGATGGGCTATCTCGGCTCGACCAGCGACATGGGGCCGATGCTGATCGCCGAGGACGAGACGGTCTCGGTCGGGGTGCGCGCCGACGGCCAGGTGATCCGCGACACGCTCAAGGGCTACGCGCTGATGTCGCTGATCGCGGGCGGGGCGCTGGCCGGCCAGGTGACGGAACAGGCCGATCTTGCCGCCGCCGCGGCCACGCAACTGCTCGCCGCCGACGGTGACATCACCGATGTCAGGGCGCGGATCGGCGCCGTCGAGGCCCGGATCGAGGATGCCCAGGCGCGCAATGCCGCGGAAAAATCGGCCTACGAACTCGCGCGCACCGAACTGGTCGGCGCCGATCCCTACCAGACCGCGACCGAGCTGCAGGCGGTCTATGCCCAGATCGAGACGCTCTACACCGTAACGGCGCGGATCGCCGGCCTCAAATTCACGGATTACATGCGATGACCCGGATTTCCCTCGTTCTTTCCACGCTCGTTCTCTTCGTGCTCACCGCCACCCTTGCGAGCGCAAACACCATCCGGGTCAAGGACCTGGTCGAGTTCGACGGGGTGCGCGGCAACGATCTCGTCGGCTACGGTCTCGTCGTCGGCCTCAACGGGACCGGAGACGGGATCCGAAATGCGCCCTTCACCGAGGACATCATGTCGAACATCCTCGAACGGCTGGGGGTGAATATCACCGGCGAACAGTTTCGTCCCAAGAACGTGGCCGCCGTGTTCGTCACTGCGGTGCTGCCGCCGTTCGGGCGGGCCGGGTCGACGATCGACGTCACCGTTTCGGCGATCGGGGACGCGAAAAGCCTGCTTGGCGGCACCCTCGTGATGACCCCGCTCAATGCGGCGGACGGCGAGATCTACGCGGTCGCCCAGGGGACCGTGATCGCCGGCGGCGCCTCGGCGGAAGGCGATGCGGGCGGCGTCGTTCAGGGCGTGCCGACGTCGGGGGCGATCCCCGCGGGCGCCCGGATCGAACGCGAGATCGAGTTCGACTTCACCCAGCTCAAATCCGTGCGGCTCGCGCTGCGCGAGCCGGATTTCACCACCGCGGAGCGGATCGAGTCGGCGATCAACCGCGGCTACGGCCACACCGTGGCACGCATGCTCGACGCCGGGACGGTCGTGCTCGACATCGGTGCGACGGGTGCGCTCAGCCCCGCGCATGCGCTGGGCCAGGTCGAAAACATCGGGGTCGAGCCGGAGCGCAAGGCCCGGGTCGTGGTCGACCAGCGGTCGGGCACCATCGTCATGGGCGATGACGTGCGGATCAGCCGGGTTGCCGTGAGCCAGGGAAACCTGACGCTCAGGATCGAGGAGGAACCGATCGTCGTGTCGCCGAACCCGTTTACCGACGCGGCGCCGATCGTGATCCCGCGGACCAGCGCGGATATCACCGAGGAGCCCGGGACGGGTCTCGCCGAAGTCCCCGGCGGCACCTCGCTTGCCGAGGTGATCGCGGGGCTCAATGCCCTCGGCGTGTCGCCGCGCGACATGATCGACATCCTCAAAAGCATCAAGGCGGCGGGCGCGCTCCATGCCGAGTTCGTCGTGCGGTGACGCAACCGCGCCGTGCGGGCGCGCGTGGTGCGCGCTGTGCCGGATCGCCGCGCGCTTGGCTGCGGGGCCGCAAAGAACACCGGGGCATCCGGTCGTGGACGATGCGGGGCATGTCGAACAGTGCTTCCGGTATCTCGCGCGGGTGCTACGGAATTTTTGGCGACATTGAACGGGTCTCCCGAGGCGAGACGGCCGTCGATGGCGCGGCGAGAGGCTTCTTCGCGGGGGTTGTTTGAGGCGGGTCCTGTCACGGATGGTCCGGATCTTGGCTCGAGAGGAGTGGGGGCAACGGCTCTGATCCGCGCTTGCGCCGGTCAGGTCCGGATCCTGTGCGGGTCTCCCGCCGCGGTCAGATCGATTCGGCTTCGTGGGCGACCTGGGGAATCGTGCCAGAACCCGCGATCGGATGCCGCCGCGCGCCATCGAGGAAGATTCCGGGCGGCAGCGCGCTACGGCTGTGTCCGTGGCATCGGCCGCCAGGGACAGCGGACTTGCGTCGAGAGGCGCGTTTGGCCGTCCCTGTCGTGGGACGGCCCGACGGGGAGGAGTTCGACCGTGCATCCCGCGGGGAGCCTCATGGGGCCAAGGACGCCTCGGCCGCCGGTCCGATAGGCCCGCGACGTTTCCGACCATCCGACCCAGCCGATCGCCCGACTGCGGACCGCAGCGGGCGCAATGGGCGTGGGCTGCAACACCGACCATAGGCCTGTCGGTGCGCGCCGGCGGGGTTTCGCCCCGCAGCGGTTACGGTGCGGCTGAATGGATCAGAAGTAACTTCGCACCAGGGCGCCGGAGACGAGCGTCCAGCCGTCGGCGACCACGAAGAAGGCGAGCTTGAACGGAAGCGACACGATGGCCGGCGGGACCATCATCATCCCCATCGACATCAGGACCGCGGCGACGACGAGGTCGATGATGAGGAAGGGCAGGAAGACCAGGAAGCCGATCTGGAACGCCCGCGATATCTCGCTCAGGAGGAAGGACGGGACCAGCAGCGACAAGGGCGCATTGGGCCCGACGGCTGTCGGGTCGACCCCGTCGCGCAAGCTGGCGAGCGAGGCGAAGGTCTCGCCGTCGACCCGCGCGGCCATGAAGGTGCGGAACGGGACCAGGGCGGTGGTGAAGGCTTCTTCCAGCTCCATTTCGCCATTCGCGAAAGGTTCGGCACCGGTGGTCCAGGCCTCGGTAAAGACCGGTTCCATCACGAAATAGGTGAGAAACAGGGCGAGCGAGATGATCAGCATGTTGGGCGGCGATTGCTGCAGCCCGATCGCCTGGCGCAGGATCGACAGCGTGGTGACGATGAACGGAAACGCCGTGATCATCACTGCGAGCCCCGGCACGAGGCTGAGCAGCGTGATGAGGACGATCAGCTGGATCGAGCGGGTGGCAAGACTGCCGTCCTCGGCCCCGAGCGAGATCGAGATGTCCTGGGCGTTGGCGGGCAGGGCGAGGCAGACGAGAAACGTGGTTAACGCGAGCGCCGCGACGGGGCTCGGCGAAACGATACGCAAGCGCATGGGGTCAAAGCCCGGTCTTGAGGTCGGCCACCTCGGTGAGCCGGACGGCGAGCTGGCCCGCCGCGTCGCCCTCGCATTCCTCGAGCTCGCCGCGGGCGATCAGGCGGTCGCCGACATAGAGCTCGACCGGGTCCGAGACCTTGCGGTCGAGGGGCAGAACCGCGTCGGGCTTGAGGCGGAGCAGCTCGCGCACCACGGGCCGGGCCCGGCCGACCGAGACGGTGATCTCGATCGGGACCTGGGTGAACGGGTTGCCGGCAGCGTCGTCTTCGGGGGCGGTGGGGTAGTCATCCATTGCGGAAAGCCTTTTCGTTGAGGTCGTAGAGCCCCTCGATCGCCGCACCGATGCGGTCGATCGCGGAGGCGAAGTCGATATGGCGCTCGGTCTTGCCGGAGCGCAGGAAGACCTGGCCCTGGGCCAGTGTCGGTTCTTCGACGAGCGAGAACGGCACCGTCGTCGCGTTTGCGAGCAGCTGTTCCAGGACCGGACGGCTCGCCGGCGCGACGACGATTTCGATCGGCGTGTCGGCGGCCTGGGTGGCGAGCGGCAGGAGCTCTTCGAGGATGGTCTGTCCCATCGTTTCGGAGACGAGTTGCGGCAGGACGCGCTGGACCATGCCGGCGAGCAGCGGTTCGAGTGCCTGCATCACGTGCGACCGCGCCTCGTGGAAGGTGAAACCGAGATCCTGAAGATTGCGGGCAAACTCGGCGCCGATCCTGGACTGCTCGCTGGCTTCCGCCCGGGTCGCGTCGTCCCAACCCGCCTTGAAACCGGCCTCGTAGCCTTCGAGCCGGGCCTGCTCCAGCATTTCGGGCGTGATCGCAGGCACCGGTTCGGCCTGTGGCGCGACGCCGGTTCCGGCCGCCGGACCGCCGCCCGTGGAGGCGCGCGCCGGTCGTTTCGCGACGACGTCGGTTTCCAGGAATTCCTCAAGCTGGAGCGACGCGGACATCAGGCGGTTTCCTCCCGGTCATCTTCCATCCAGCCGCGCAGGATTTCGACCGTTTCGGTCTGGCGCTCTTCGATAAGGGCGCGCAGGCGTTCGACGGGGTCGGCGCCGCGGAGCGCCGGCAGGTCGTCGACGGTGTTGAATTCCAGGTCGGAGACCACGGCCAGTTCGCCGCCCGGCAGCCCGGTGCCATCGTCGATTTCGCCGGTCAGCGCGGGCAGATCGCGCGCGCCAGAGGAGATGTCCCGCGCCGCGCCGGTCTCGGGCCCGGCAAGGGCGCCGACCGCGCCGGACCGCGCCGGACCGGAGAAGATCGGGCGCAGTACGAACAGGCCCAGGACCAGCGAGACGATGGCGAGCGTGGCCAGGCGGACGAGCGCCATGGCGTCGATGTTCAACGACGCCAGAAGTCCGCCTGCGGCCTCGGACCCCGCGGTGGCGAGCGGCTCGAATTGCATCGACTTGATGGTGATGCTGTCGCCGCGCGATTCGTCGAAGCCGACGGCGGAGGCGACGAGCTCGCGCAGGGCGGCAAGTTCGTCGTCGCTGCGCGCCGCCCAGGTCGGGGCGCCGGTGTCGTCCACGCCGCGAATGCCGTCGATCAGGACAGCCACGCTGACCCGGCGCACCGCACCCGGCGCGCGCAGGATTTCGCGGGTGGTCTCGGGCACCTCGTAGTTGATCCTTTCGCGCGTTTCGGAATTGTTCGACGACGACTGGCCGTTGCCGCCGGCCGCGTCGCCGGTCGGCAGGTTGGACGCTACGGTCACCCCGCCGTCGCGCGAATCGGTCGCGGCATTGGTGCTTTCCTCGGTCTCGGAGGCGATCGCGACCCGGCCGTCGGGATCGAAGGAGCGCTCGAAGATCTTCTCGCTGTCGGTCGCCCGGTCGACGGCCACCTCGACCACCGCGTTGCCGTAGCCGACCCGGGCTTCGAGCAGGCGCTCGACGTTGCGCCGCAGTTTCTCGGTCTGGTCCTCGCCATCGCCCGCGGCGCCCGGCGCCTCGTCGCCCGAGACGATCAGGCCACCGCGGGAATCGATCACCGAAACGTTCTCGTGCGACAGCCCGGGACAGCCGAAGACACCAGGTATTTCAGGGCCTTGGCATGGGAGGCAGACAGGCTGCCATCGGCGGTCGACACGGTGACCGAGGCCGAGGCGCGCCGCGGTCGCGGAAGGTCTGGGGATTGGGGATGGCGATATGTACCCGGGCCGAGCGGATGCTGGGCGACGACAGGATCGTGCGGGCGAGTTCGCCTTCCTTGGCACGCCAATAGGCGGCGTCGAACATCTGGCTGGTGGTGCCGAAACCCGACAGCCCGTCGAGCAGCTCGTAGCCCTTGGCCGAGTTGCTGGGCAGACCTTCGGCGGCGAGCGTCATGCGCAGGGCGTCACGCTCGGCCGCCGGCACGAGGATCGACCCGCCCTGCACCTCGATCGCCACGCCGCGGGCTTCGAGCGCCTCGATGACTTCACCGGCGGGGCCCGGTTCCAGGCCGGCGTAGAGCAGCGCCATGGAGGGCTGTGCCGCCATCCGGGCGAGGCCGAGCACCGCGGCGAAGACCGCCACCGTCGCCCCGATCACGATGATCCGTTTGCGCAAATCGAGGCCCGACCAGACCGCATAGAGCTGCTGCACGACGTTCTCCTTGATTGAGCGGGCTTCTGCCCCCGTCGCGGACGACATTCGCCGATTGCGATTAACAATCGGTTAGCTCCTGCCGGTTTATAAACGCTGCGAACGAAGGAATGACCCATGGCCGAAGAAGAGCTTGCGGAACCGGGCGCGGAAGGCGAAGCGCCGAAGAAAAAGGGCAAAAAGGGCCTGCTGATCGGGCTGGTGCTGGCGCTGGCGCTCGGCGGCGGCGGCTTTTTCGCCGTCTATTCGGGGATGATTCTCGGCGCCGGAGAAGACGGCGCGGCGGCGGCAAATGGCAGTGCGCATGGCGACGAAGCGGTCATCGACGCGCTGCAGCCGGTCTCGTTCCTGCCGCTCGACCCGCTGGTGATCTCGATCGGGCGCGGCACGGCGGCGCGGCACCTGCGATTCCGGGCCGAGCTCGAGGTCGCACCCGGGTCGGAGGAGGATGTGACGCAACTCACCCCGCGGGTGATGGACGTGCTCAATTCCTACCTGCGCGCGGTCGAAGTGTCGGATCTCGAGGACCCCTCCGCGCTGATCGGGCTGCGCGCGCAGATGCTGCGGCGGATCCAGCTGGTCACCGGCGATGGACGGGTGCGGGACCTTCTCATCATGGAATTCGTATTGAGCTGAGGGGAGCGACGGAGGGCCAGAATGGACCAGATCGTGAGTATCATATCGGACATCCTCCTGGGTGCAGGCGCGCTCGGGGCGGCGGTCTATTGCGGGGTGCTGGCGCAGCGCCTCAAGCGGTTCAACAACCTCGAGAACGGGGTCGGCGGGGCGGTGGCGCTGCTGTCGGCGCAGGTCGACGACATGACCCGTACGCTCGATCTCGCGCGCAAGGCCGCGGGGCATTCGTCGGAGACGCTGACGGCGCTCACCGAACGGGCCGAGGTGGCCTCGCGCAAGCTCGAACTGATGCTCGCGGCGCTCAATGACCTGCCGGAAGTCGCGCCGGCGGCGGCCGAACCGCGCGCGGCGGCCCCGGTCCAGAGAGCCATGCCCGAACCGGCGACGTCCGCGCCAGCGGCCGACCTCGAAACCGCACAGGATGCGGCCTGGGTCGCGGCAGCTGCGGAGGCGGCGGGACATCCGGACAGCGGCGCAAGCGAAGAGCCGCCGTTGTTTCTTTCGCGCCGCGCCCGGGTCGCGGGAGGCGCCGAATGAGCTGGCTCGGCAGGATGAAACCGCGCGTCGTACCCGGGGCCGGAAAGCCCGCGCGGCGCCGGCGCGGCGGGCGTAACGTGCTCATGGCAATCGCCGCGATGCTGGCCCTGTCCGGGGTTCTGCGGCTCGGGAGCGGCGCGGGATCGGCCTTCGCGAGCGGTGCCGACGCGGCCGAACCGGGGCCCGCGGCGCACGGCGACAGCGATTGCACGGCGCCCGAGGACATCGCCACGGTGCTTGCCGCCCTAGACGACCGCGAAAGCCGGGTCGCGGCGCGCGAATCCCAGCTTGCCGACCGGTTGCAGGCCCTGGCCGTGGCCGAAACCCAGATCCGGCAGAACATGGTCGCGCTCGAAGCGGCGGAAAGCGAGCTTGCAGGCACCATGGCGCGGGCCTTCGACCGCAGCCGAGGAAGACCTCGACCGCCTGACCACCGTCTACGAGAACATGAAACCCAAGGAAGCGGCGCCGGTCTTCGCGGCGATGGATCCCAAGTTTGCGGCCGGGTTTCTGGGCCGCATGCGCCCGGATGTCGCGGCGGCGATCCTGGCCGGGCTCGACCCCGAGACCGCCTATGCCATTTCCGCGTTGCTCGCCGGCCGCAACGCCAACGCGCCGACGGAATGACCGATGGCCGCAGCTGTTTTGTCGACGCACCCGGGGATGTGGGAAAGGTTTCTTAACCCCTGGATGACAGGATCGGGCGCAGCGGAATCGGACCGAGGATTAGGGCTGTGATCGGATTTGTCGGGATCGCGATGGTCTTCATCATGGTGTTCGGCGGCTACATGGCGGCCGGCGGTCACCTCGACATCATCCTGAAATCGGCGCCATTCGAGTTCACCATGATCGGCGGTGCGGCGGCCGGGGCCTTCGTGATCTCGAACGACGTGCCCGCGATCAAGCATACGCTCAAGGACATGGGCAAGGTGTTCAAGGGACCGCACTGGAAGCCCGGCGACTACCGCGACCTGCTCTGCCTGCTGTTCGAATTGATCCGACAGGCGCGGCAGAATGCCGTGGCGCTGGAAGAACATATCGAAGCGCCGGCCGACAGCAGCATCTTTTCGAAATACCCCAAGATCCTCGCCGACAAGGAGGCGGTCGAACTGATCTGCGACACGCTCCGCTCGGCCTCGATGAACTACGACGACCCGCACCAGGTCGAGGAAGTGCTCGAGAAACGGATTGAGGCCAACCAGGAACATGCCCAGCACTCCAGCCATGCGCTCCAGTCGATGGCCGACGGGCTGCCGGCGCTGGGGATCGTCGCCGCCGTGCTCGGGGTGATCAAGACCATGGGGTCGATCGACCAGCCGCCCGAGATCCTCGGCAAGCTCATCGGCGGGGCGCTGGTGGGCACCTTTCTCGGCGTGTTCGTCGCCTACGGGTTCGTCGGCCCCTTCGCGGCCAAGGTGAAGACCGTGATCGACGAAGACGGCCATTTCTACCAGCTGATCCGCGAGGTGCTGGTGGCCAACCTGCACAACCATTCGACCAACATCTGTATCGAGGTCGGGCGGCAGAACACGCCCCGCCATGTGCGACCGAGCTTCTCCGAGCTCGAAGAAGCCCTGCGCGAGGTCAAGAAAGGCGCAGCATGAAACCGTTTTCGGGCCTGATCCTGATCCTTTCTGCATTTCTGCCCGGGACGCTGCTGGCGGAAACCATCGGTGTCCGGTCCGGCGACCACCCCGGGTTCACCCGGCTGGTCGTCGAATTCAAAGGACAGGAAGACTGGGTTTTCGGCCGGGTCGACGGCGGGTTCGAGTTGCGGCCGGGGCGCGAGGACGTGACCTACCGGCTTGCCCGCGTCTTCGACAAGATCGGCCGCTCCCGGATCGAGGACGTGCGCGATCTCGGCGACGGTCGGCTGATGCTCGGTGTCAGCTGCGACTGCCACGGGGTGGTCGATGTGATTCCCGGCGTCGGGATCGTGCTCGACATCGCAGAAGGACCCGCGTCCGCGCCCGGCACCGGCGTCGATGCCGCCCTGCCGCCGCTGGGCGACCAGGCCGCGCGCGACGCGGTGGCCGGGGGCGATACGCCGGAAGAACAGGTGCCGACCGAGCGTCCTTCCGGCCGTCCCGCCGTCGTCGGCGATCGCGGCGGTTTGCCCCTGATGTTCCCGCGGCCCGATCCGTTTGCCCCAGCCGCGGTCCCCGCCGCGGTCACGCCGCCGGACCCTGCGGATGCGTCGACCGATCCGGAGCACGCGGCGATGGCGTCGGGGCAGGGCGGAGCGCCGGAGCCGCAACCGTTGCCGCCGGCCGCCGAAACGTCGGCCTCGGCCGAAGCGGATCGCGCCGCGCGGATCGCGACGACCGAAGCGGCCCTGCTCGAACAGGTCGCCAGGGCGGCCGCACAGGGGCTGCTGGACGCGGACATGAGCGCGCTCGAAGAAAACGTTGCCGACGCGAAACCGGAACCGGCGGCGCCCGCGGCCCCGCCGCCGGTCGACCCGCCGCCGCCGCCGGTCACCCGGCGCGGCCATATCACGGTCGAGACCAGCATCGATCGCGCCGCGGCGGGGCCGGATCGGCAGGGCGAAGACACCGACGACGGCGACGCCTGCCTCTCTCCGGCGCTGTTCGATGTCTCGAACTGGGGCGAAGAGGTCGGAAACGGTGCCGATATCGGTGCCTACCGATCCCATCTGGTGACCGAACGCGACGTTGCCGACAGCGCCGGCGTGACGGCCCTGGTGCGCAACTACGTCTACATCACTTTCGGCGCCGAGGCCAAAGCGCTGATCCGCAGCTATCCCGACCTTGTCGACCGCGCGGATGTGCTTTTCGCCATGGCCGAGATCATGGACGACGGCTGGTCGACGGAAGCGGCGGACCTCGTTGGTCAGATGAGCTGCGACGGGGCCACGGCGCTCTGGGCAACCCTTGCCCAACCCGAGCTTCGGCCGGGCGCCGCGGTCAATCGCGATGCGGTTGCCATGGCGTTCGGAGCGCTCCCGGCGCATCTGCGGCGGCATCTCGGCCCCCGGTTGTCGGATCTCTTCCTCGCATCCGGTGACCAGGAGACTGCCGAAATCATCCGCGCGGCGATCGACCGTGCGCGCGACCCCGAAAATATGCGGCCGACATCCGAGTACGGCCTGCTGACCGCGCAGTTCGAGCTGGAGGCCGGCGAGGTCGAACAGGCGACGGTGACGCTCGACGAAGTGGTCGCGGCGGGCGACGCGCAGTTGCCCGAGGCGCTGCTGCAACGGGTCGAGGCGACACTCGGGGCTGGCGGTGCGGTCCCCGAAGACGTGGTGGTCCTGCTCGACGGGTTGGCGTTTCAGTTTCGCGGAACCGACACCGCGCGGCGGATGGTGGATGCCGGGATCAGGGCGCGCGCCTCGGCGGGCGCCTTCGACGCGGCGCTCGAACAGCTCGATCAGGCCATAGCGGCGGGCCTGTTCCGGCCCGAACGCAGCGCGGAACTGCGCGACGGTCTCCACGAACGGTTGACCCGTGACGCCGACGACACCGCGTTTCTCCGGCTTTCCCTGCTGCGGCTTGCGGAAATCTCCGGCCTGTCGGCCCTGCCCCGCCGCGCGGCGGCACAGCGCTTCCTCGATCTCGGGTTGCCCCAAGCCGCCCGCGCCGCGTTGGGTGACAGCAGTGCAATGCCGGAACCTGTCGATCGACAGGTGCTGGCGCGGGCGGCGCTGCTCGAAAACCGGCCCGCGGTCGCGATCGGCTACCTCGCCGGACTCGAGGATGCCCCTGCTCTGTCACTCCGTGCCGAGGCCCTCGAGATGGCGCGGGATCACCCGGGGGCCCTGCGCGCCTACGAGGCGACCGGCGACCGGGACAAGATGGTACAGATGGCCTGGCGCGGCGGGTTGTGGCCCGAAGCAGCGGCGCTGGACGCGGGACCGATCGGCGCGGCCGCGCAGCTGATGGAAGGGGCGCCGGCCCGGCCGTCCGGTTCGGTGCCGGACCCAGACCAGCCCGACACCGCCGACCCGTCCGGCACCGAAACGGGGGCGACGGGGCTGCCCGGCGCCGGTGCTCCAGGGCTCGCGGACCTGCCGGCCCTGGCCCGGGCCCAGGCCCTGATCGACGACAGCGCAGCGGCCCGCAAGGCGTTGAGCGCGCTCCTCGATGAGCTTGCGACACCGGCGGATGCCGTTGCTCCGTAGGCGGTACCCGGGCTCTGACCCGGGCATGGAAACCCTTTCTAAACACTCCTGTCCTAGGCTCCGAGCCGTAAACGCAAGAACTGCGGTGGGAATCATGCCCGCAACGCGAAAGCGCCCTTCAGAAACCGGATCGGGTCCGCGACCGTGCCGTCGCGGTCCGGGGTCCAACTTGACCCGCGCCTGTCGCGCCCTGGTCACCGGCCTGGCCGTCTTCGCGATGGCGCCCGCGTCGGCCCGGGCGGAAGCCGATCTGTCGCTGGTCTGCGAACGGGCGGCGGTGGAAGCGGCCGCGGGGTCGGGCGTGCCCGTTTCGGTGCTCAAGGCGATCTCGCTTACCGAAACCGGACGCGAGCGCGGTGGCGAGGTGCGCCCCTGGCCCTGGACGGTCAACATGGAAGGCAAGGGTGTCTGGTTCGACAGCCGCGAGGCGGCGCTCGCCTATGTCTACGAGCATTACAAGCGCGGGGCGCGGAGCTTCGACGTCGGCTGCTTCCAGATCAACTACAAATGGCATCATGAGAATTTCGCCTCGATCGAGGAGATGTTCGATCCCTCCGCCAACGCCCGCTACGCCGCCGCCTTCCTGACCTCGCTGCACGCCGAAAGCGGCGATTGGGAAACCGCCGCGGGCGCGTTCCATTCGCGCACTCCCGAATATGCGGACAGGTACAAGGCCAAGTTCGCCGAGTACCGCGCGCGCTTCGCCGAGGAAGACGGCCGTCCGCTCGTGGTGACGCCGCCGCTCCTTGCGGTCGCCGCGGCAGAGACATCGGCCGGTGGCGGCATCGGCGGTAACGCCGCGATCGGCGCCCGCGTGAACACCTACCCGCTGTTGCAGGGCGGCGGCCAACCCGCGCTCGGCTCACTGTTTCCGACCGGAAACGGCGGCGGGGTCGGATTGTTCGGCCGCGGCGGCGCGGGATAGGGGGCGGCATGACACCGGCACTCGCACAGCTTTTCAGACCGACGATCCTGCTGGCGCTGGCGCTGATGGCGGTCATCGTGATGATGATCCTGCCGATGCCGGCCTGGGTGCTCGACACCGGGCTCGCGCTCTCCTTTGCGCTGGCGATCCTGATGTTCACGGTGACGCTGTTCATCGAACGCCCGCTGGATTTCTCGGTCTTTCCGACCGTGCTGCTCGCGAGCCTGATGCTGCGGCTGTCGCTCAACGTCTCCTCGACCAAGCTCATCATCGGTAACGGCCACACCGGCACCGCCGCGGCGGGGCATGTGATCGAGGGGTTTGCGAGCTTCGTGATGTCGGGGAGCGTGTTTCTCGGCCTCGTCGTCTTCCTGGTGCTGTTGATCGTCAATTTCATCGTCATCACCAAGGGCGCGGGGCGGATGGCCGAGGTCGGCGCCCGGTTCGCGCTCGACGGCATGCCGGGCAAGCAGCTCGCCATCGACGCCGATGTCGCCTCGGGCGCGATCACCCACGAAGAGGCCAAGGCGCGGCGCGAACGCGAGCAGCAGGAGACGACCTTTTTCGGCTCGCTCGACGGCGCCTCGAAATTCGTCAAGGGCGATGCCATCGCCGGCCTGCTGATCACGATGCTCAACATCGTCATGGGTCTGATCATGGGGGTCGCCGTCCACGGCATGGATATCGGCCGCGCTTTCGAGACCTACGCGATCCTGACGGTCGGCGACGGGCTGGTGAGCCAGATCCCCTCGGTCATCATCTCGATCGCCGCCGCCCTCCTGCTCGCGCGCGGCGGGGCGACCGGGTCGACCGACATGGCGCTGTTCTCGCAGCTCGGCCGCTACCCGGCGGCGCTCGGGACCGTCGCGGTCCTGCTCGGGCTGTTCGCGCTGGTGCCCGGGCTACCCTTCGTGCCTTTCGTGCTCGGCGCGCTCGGCCTCGGCGGGGCCGCCTGGTGGGGTCACCGCCAGGAGGCGGAGCGCACCGCCGCGGCGGCAAAGGTGGAACAAGCGCCGAAATCCGAGGATGCCCCGAGGAACGGGATGGGCGACGTGCTCGATCTCGACGACATCCATGTCGAGTTCGCGACCGACCTCGTGACCATGGTGCTCGACCCGGCCACCGGGCTCGACGCGCGAATCGCCAACATGCGCAGACATGTCGCCACGGTTTTCGGGCTGATCCTGCCGGAGATCCGCCTGACCGACGATCCGGGCCTGCCGCCCGGCACCTATGTCGTGCGCATCCAGGGGGTCGAGCAGGCCCGCGACATCCTGCAGCCCAACCGGGTGCTCGCGATCCTCACCGGCGGTCCGGTCGCGCTGCCGCCGGGCGACGACGTGGAGGAGCCGGTCTACGGTGCGCCCGCCCGCTGGGTGCCGGCGGATGCGCAGGAGGACGTGGCGTTGCAGGGCTGCACCGCGGTGACGCCGGCCGAGGTGCTCGCCACCCACCTCCTCGAAGTGATGAAACGCAATTTCGGCCGGCTCCTGAGCATGCGCGCGCTGCGACGGTTGCTCGACGAATTCACCAACCTGTCCGACCCGATCCGGGCGGAGGCCAACAAACGACTGCTCGACGAGCTGGTGCCCGACCGGGTGCCGGTCGATCTGCTGCTGTCGGTCCTGCGGCTGCTGCTCGAGGAGCGGGTCTCGATCCGCAACCTACCCCTGATCCTCGAAAGCATCGCTGAGGCGCGTCCGGTCTACCAGGCGCCCGAGGCGATCTGCGAACATGTCCGCCAACGGCTCGGGTTCCAGCTCGTGGCCGAGCTCCGGCGCGGCGACGGCACCCTGCCGCTGGTCCAGCTCGCGCCGGAATGGGAAGAGACCTTCCTCACCTACCAGGCCGACGATGGCGGGCGCGGCGGCTCGGATGTGGCGCTGCCGCCCGAGGCCTTCAACCGGCTCGCCAACGGGGTCGCGGAAAAGATCGCCGCCGCGGGAGAGCGGGGCGTCTACCCGGCGGTCGTGACCTCGACCCGGCGGCGGCGGTTCCTGCGCACCGTTCTGACCGCGAAGGGCATCGCCAACCCCGTGTTTTCGTTCGAGGAAATCGGCACCGAGGCGCGACCGGCCCTGGTCGGCATGGTGCCCGCATGAGCGAGATCGCGAGTGAACTCACCGGGCTGGGCGAAGCCTGGCTGACGGTCGCCTTCGCGGTGTTCCTGCGGGTCGGCGCCGCGATGGCGCTGCTTCCGGCCTTCGGCGAGCGGTCGGTGCCCGAACGGGTCCGGCTGATGCTCGCGCTCGGCTTCACCCTCGTGGTGGTCCCGGCCGCCGAACCCACCGTCACGCCGGCGATCACGGGCGGGGTGCGGCCGGTGACCTTCCTGTTCACCGAGATCGTCGCCGGGCTCGCGATCGGGATCTCGATCCGGCTGTGCGTGCTCGCCCTGCAGGTGGCCGGCGCGATGGCGGCCCAGGCGACGTCGCTGTCGCAGATCTTCGGCGGCCAGAACGCCGATCCGCAGCCGGCGATGGGCCATGTGCTGATGGTCAGCGGGCTGGCGCTCGCGGTGATGCTCGGACTGCATGTGCGGCTCGCGCAGGTGCTGATCCTGAGCTACGACGTCTTTCCGCCGGGGCGGTTGCCCGGCGCCGAACTGCTGTCGAGCTGGGGGCTGTCGCGGATCGCCCAGGCCTTTGCGCTCGCCTTCACGCTCGCGGCGCCCTTCGTGATCGCCTCGCTGATCTACAACGTGGCGCTCGGCGTCATCAACCGGGCGATGCCGCAGCTGATGGTGGCCTTCGTCGGCGCGCCGGCGATCACCGCCGGCGGCCTGCTGCTGCTGCTGGTCACGACCCCGATCGCGCTCGGGCTGTGGCATGAGGCGCTGGCCGGGTTCCTCGTCAACCCGTTCGGAGCCTGGTGATGGCCGACGACCAGGACGACGACAAGCAACACGAACCGTCACAAAAGAAGCTCGACGATGCCCGCCGCAAGGGCGAGGTGCCGCGGTCGGCCGATGTCGGGACGGCCGCCGCCTATGCCGGGTTTCTCGCGGTGGCGACGATCTTCGGCGCGGGGCTGCTGCGCGGCCTCGGCGACGTGCTCGCGGGGCTCCTCGAGCGGGCCGGGCCGCTGTCCGAAGACGTCTTTTCCGGTGGCGGTCATCCGTTCACCGGCGGCCTGCTCGTCGAGATCGGCGGTCGGGTCGCGCCCTGGATGCTGGTGCCGGCAATCCTGGTGCTCGGGCTCAACATCGCGCTGCGCAGTTTCACCGTCGCGCCGGAAAAGCTGCAGCCGAAGCTGAACCGGATCGACCCGATCTCGAACGCCAAGAACAAGTTCGGACGCTCCGGCCTGTTCGAGTTCGCCAAGAGCTTTACCAAGCTGGTGGTCTATTCGGCGATCCTGGGGATGTTCCTGTGGTCGGTTCTGCCGGAGGTTCTCGAGACGATCGCGCTCACGCCGGCGCTTGCGACGGTGGCGCTGCTGCGGCTCGGGGTGCGGTTCTTTTCGCTCGTCCTGCTCGTGGCCATCGTGATCGGCGGTGTCGATTACCTGTGGCAACGCAGCGAGCACATGCGCAAGAACCGGATGTCGCGCAAGGAGTTGATGGACGAGGCCAAGGCCAACGAGGGCGATCCGCATGTCAAGCAGCAGCGGCGCCAAAGGGGCTACGAGATCGCCATGAACCAGATGCTGGCCGACGTGCCCAAGGCCGATGTGGTGGTGGTGAACCCGACCCATTACGCGGTGGCACTGAAATGGAGCCGGTTGCCGGGGGCGGCGCCGATCTGCGTGGCCAAGGGCGTCGACGAGATCGCCGCGCAGATCCGCGAGGTGGCGATGGAGGCGGGGGTGCCGATCCACCGCGACCCGCCCACCGCCCGGGCCATCCACGCGACCGTCAGAATCGGCGAAGAGATCCGGCCCGAACACTACCAGGCGATCGCCGCGGCGATCCGGTTTGCCGAGAAGATGCGGGCGCGGATGCGGGCGCAGTATGGGAGGCCGCGGAATTGACCGGGGCGATGCCAGGGAGGCCGGCGACATGACCGATGGGTTGCGCGGGCTTCAGGACCTGACCCGGATGCTGCTTGATGCGGAGCTGGCCGAGCTGCGGCAGCTGTCCGAGGACGCCCGTCTCAAGCGGCAGGAGCTGGACCGTCTCGGGGCGGCGCTGGCGGCGCGGTCGGAGGCGTTGCGGGGCGGCGACCCGTTCGACGACCTCGCGTACCGAACGGGACAGGATGCGCGGTGGCAGGCCTGGACGGCCGGTGCCCGGGCCGAGCTCAACCGCGAGGCGGCCGCGATCGCGGCGCGGCGGGAAGCGCAACGCAAGAAGGCGCAGCGCGCGTTCGGTCGGGTCGAGGCGCTGGAAGGGATCCGGCGGCTGGAAGCGGAGGAGCGCCGCTTGCGCGACGCCCGCAGGTTGCATGCGGATCCGGACGGATCAGGGATTTCGGACTAGGCTTGCGGCGGGCGCCGGCCCTGCCCCTGCGCGGGCGCGGCAGAAGGCACATTGGCCGTAGCGCCGCGCCGCGTCGTGATGGAGGTGGCCGGCGTCGCGCCGGGCGTGGAGTACGTTGGCCTCGGGGCACGCCGTGACGGGGCGCCGTGGTTCGCCGGTCTCCGGCGCGAAACGGGCGCGCAATACCCTGCGCACCCGGCATGTGTTGGTGGGGCCCGACGGCTTCAGAGATCCTGGCGGGCGATGTCGGTGATCAGGATGTCGCGCACATTGTTGCCGAGCTCGTGGCGCGCGGTTTCGAGCAGCGCGGTGCGCAGCGCCACCATGTTGGGCCCGGCGGTGAAGGCGCCGTCGAAACCGCCGGTATTGGCGTGGTCGAACAGCACCTGCAGGAACCGGTCGCGCAGCTTCGGCTCGCGTTGGTAGATGGTTTCCGACCCACCGGTCGGCACCTCGAAGCTGATCGACAGGACTACCAGCGCCGCGATGTCGTTCTCGCGAACGATCGGGACGACGAACTGGTTGTTCATCTTGACGAAATCCGTCGTTGGCTCGCCGTCCTCGCCGGTATGCTCGGCATCCGCCTCGCCGTGGGTGGCATCCGCGGCGAGGGCGTTGCAGTCGCAGGGGCAGGTCCCGTCCTCGGCCAGGGCCGTGAGCGGGGCGGGCTCCGGCGCCGGACGCAGGGCGAGCCCCGCGCCGACGCCGCCGCCAAGCCCGACGAGCGCGATGAGGAGGGGAAGGAGTTTGCCGAGCATGGTCGATGTCCTCAGAACGGCAGGATGGCATCCGCGATCTGCTGGCCGTAGCGCGGTTGCTGCATGTCGGTGATCTGACCACGGCCGCCATAGGAGATCCGGGCCGAGGCGATCTTGTCATAGGCGATCTCGTTCAGCCGCGAGATGTCTTCGGGCCGGACGAAGCCGGTGACCAGCAGCTCGCGCAGCTCGTAATTGACCCGCACTTCCTGGCTGCCCTGGATCTGCAAGACGCCGTTGGGCAGCTGGCCGATCACCGTGGCGGCAACCCGCAGGGTGAGTTTCTCGTTGCGCCGGGTGGAGCCGTCGCCGCCCGAGGCGCTGCTCGAACTCGTCGAGATGCCGGGATTGAGGTCGACCTGGGCGAGGGGCCCGAGCTGGGGAATGCCGAGGAGCGCGCCGACGGTCATCGATTCCGAGCCGTTGCGGCCGCGCGAGGAGCTGGCCGAGACCTCGGCCTCCTCGTCGATCTCGATCACCACGGTCAGGATGTCGCCCGCCTGCTGGGCGCGGCGGTCGCCGAGCAGCGAGGCGCGTCCGGCGGTCCAGAGCGACGCACCGTCGGAGGAGCGGCGCGCCGCGATGTCGTTCGGCATCGGCGTGGAGCTCATCGCCATCGCCTCGCGGCTGCCGTCGATCGTGGTCATGGCCGGGGCGGCGCCGATGTTTTCGAGCCGGTCGCCGCAACCGCCGAGGGCAAGGGCGGCCGTGAGCAGGGCGGCGAAGGGGGAAATTCTGGCGAACATTTGGTCCTCTCAGTTCGTAAGAAACGTGGTGGTTGCGGAGCCGACGACGATACTGCCGTCGGCGTGGATCTGCCCGGAGACGGTCTGGCGCGATGCCAGGTTCATCACCCGGATGGTTTCGCCGATGCCGGCCCGGTCGAGCGCGCGGCCCTCGGCCTGGATGACGAGCCCGCCGGCGCGGTAGAGGAGCGGCACCACCTGGTTGCGTTCGACGAGGGCGGGGGGACCGACCTCGCCGGTGCGGATCGGCCGCTCGGCATAGAGCGCGACCCGGGTTTCCAGGCCGATGACATCGGCGAGCGCGGTATGGGCGCCCTGGATGGTCTCTTCGGAAAGGGTGACGTCGTCGGCGGTGATGACGGTCTCGGCGCGCAGGGTGCGCGCGGCGATCACCGACTGGGCCTGTGCCGGGGCGGCGGCCAGCAGCAGGGCCAGGAGTAAGAGCGTTTTCATCAGCGCACCTGCGTCGTTGCGGCGAGCATCTGGTCGGCGGCGCTGATCACCTTGGAGTTCAGCTCGTAGCCGCGCTGGGCCTCGATCAGCTCGGTGATTTCCTTGACCGCGTCGACCGAGCTCTGCTCCTTGTAGCCCTGGCGCAGGGTGCCGGCGCCGTTCTCGCCCGGCACGTCGATCGTCGGCGCGCCGGAGGCTTCGGTCTCGAGGAAGGTGTTGGACCCGATGGCCTCGAGCCCCTGTTCGTTGATGAAGGTGGCGAGAGTGAACTGGCCGAGCAGCTGGGCTTCGACCTGGTCGCTGAAATACCCGTAGACCTCGCCGTCGGCATTGATCGTGATGGACCGGGCATCGGCGGGGATGGTGATCTCGGGCACCACCGGGTTGCCTTCCGAGGTCACGATGAGCCCGTCGCCGTCGCGCTTGAGCCCGCCATCGCGGGTGTAGCCGGACAGGCCCGAGGGCAGGGTCACTTCGAGATAGCCCTTGCCCTCGATGGCGAGGTCGAGCTCGCCGCCGGTCTGGGCGAGCGAGCCCTGGGCGATCTCCATGGTGACCGCGGAGGGTCGCACGCCGAGGCCGAGCTGGACGCCGGTGGGCAGCACGGTGCCGTCGGTGGCGTTGATCGTGCCCGGCCGGGTCATCTGCTGGTAATGCAGGTCGGCAAACTCGGCGCGGCGCGCGTTGTAGCCGGTGGTCGACATGTTGGCGAGGTTCTGCGAGATCGTCTCGACCCGCATCTGCTGGGCGAGCATGCCGGTGGCGGCGATTTTCAGTGCACGCATGGTTTGTCCTTTCCTGCCTAGCGGCCGAGCGCCTCGATGACGTCGCGCACGCGCTGGTTTTCGCTTTCCAGGAAGGCCTGGCCCTGGTCGTAGGCGCGCTGGATCTCGATCATCCGGGCGATCTCGCCGATCGGGTCGACGTTGGAGCTTTCCAGGTAGCCCTGCATGATCCGGCCGCCGTCGATCACCGGCTCGGTGCCATTGGGGGCCGCGAATCGGACCCCATCGCGGTGCTGCAGGTCGGTCGGGTCGGCGGGTGCCCAGAGCCCGATCTGGGTGAGCGGCTGGCCGTCGGCCGACATCGTCCCGTCGGCGGCGATGGCGATGGCGCCGGCATCGGCGGGCACGAAGACTCGGCGCGCCGCCGGCGTCGAGCAGGCGGTAGCCGTCCGGGGTGACCATGTCGCCCGCGGGCGAGGGCGTGAAATTGCCGGCCCGGGTCAGGAGCGGCCCCTCGGGGCCCTCGACCATGAAGAAGCCGTCGCCCTCGATGGCGAGGTCGAAGCTGCCGCCGGTGAAGGTGACCGGGGCCTGGTCGAGCCTTGTGTCGCGCACCTCGGCCGTGGCCATCGACAGCGAGGGGTCGTCCGGGGCGAGCGCGGCCACGAATTCGGCGAAGACCACACCTTCGCGCCGGTAGCCCGTGGTCGAGGCGTTGGCGATGTTGTTGGCGACCGCCTGCATTTCGGCCATCAGGCCGGACTGGCGGGTGAGCGCGGTGTAGACGGCGTTGTCCATTCAACCCCCCGCGATCAGCGGCACGATCGTGCCTTGGAAGTAGCTCACCAGCGTCTCGGACATGAAGCCCATCGACAGCCAGAAGACGGCGAGGATCGCCGCCACCTTGGGCACGAAGGTGAGGGTCATTTCCTGGATCGAGGTCAGCGCCTGGAACAGGCCGACGGCGAGGCCGGTGACCAGCGCCACCGACAGGATCGGCAGCGAGACGATGACCGCGGTCCAGAGCCCGGCGCGGAGCGTGTCGTAGAAGACGATCTCGTTCATGGGCTACACCGGCATCCTCAGGATTTCCTGGTAGGCCTCGATCACCTTGTTGCGCACCGTCACCGCGGTTTCGACCGCGAGCTCGGTCTGGGCGAGGGCCTGGACCAGCGCATGCGCGTCGGCCTTGCCGGTCATCGCCGCCTGGGCGGTGGTTTCGCCCTGTTTCAGGGTGTCGGCGAAGTCTTGAACCGTTTTGGAAAAGGCTTCGCCGGCCCCCGACCCGGCCCCGGGCTGTGGCGCCGTGGCCGGTCGTGTGGCCGCGTAACTTTGCGCGGCATGGGTCGATTTCACGTCCATTCTGGACCTCCTGGCGTTTCAGCCGGCTAGCGTTTCAGCAGGTCGAGCAGGTTGCGCGTCATTTCCCGCGCCTGACCGAACATCTTGAGGTTTGCCTCGTAGCTGCGTTGCGCTTCGCGCGCGTCGGCGATCTCGACGATGAGATCGACGTTGGAACCGTCGTAGTAGCCGCTCGCGTCCGCCATCGGATGCGAGGGGTCGAAGATCTTGGGCAGATCGGTGCGGTCGAGCCGGACGTCGCCCGCTTCGACCAGGCCGGTGGGCTGGCCGCCGTCGACGACCTGTTCGAAGGAGACGATCTTGCGCCGGTAGCCCGGCGTGTCGGCGTTGGCGATATTCTCGGAGGTGAACCGCAACCGGTCGGCCTGGGCCTGCATCCCGCTCATCGCGGCCTGTTTGGCGGAGGAAAGGAGATCCGACATCGCCTACCTCCCCGCGTTGATCGAGCTGCGCAGCACGGAGAGTGCCGAGCGGTAGACGGCGAGCGCCTTCTGGTGGTCGCTCGAGGCCTCGGCGGCTGCGAAGATCTCGTTCTCGATCGAGACATTGTTGCCGTTGGGCGATTCGGCGCCCGGCCGGTAGACCTCGCGCGGGGCCGCGGAATAGCTGGCCTCGCCTTCGAATTGGTGGCCCGGGCGGGTCGCCTGGAGCCCGTTGGTTTGCCCCGTCCGCCCGTCCGCCCGCCCGACTGCGAGGTCGTTCGAGGGCCCCGGGTCGTACGCAACGGCGAAATCAGCCACGTCCCGGGCGCGGTAGCCCGGCGTGTCGGCATTGGCGATATTCTCGGCCACGATGGATTGACGGGCGGCGCCATGTTGAGCCAGCGCGCTCGCCATCGAGAAGATCTTCAGATTTTCGAACATCGGGGCTTCTCCCACGGTCCGTTTCAACCAAGGCTTAATACCGATTCGTTTAAAAACGGTTTCACGGGACACGAAGACGCGGGAGAATCGCATGTCGCATATCGGGTTCGACCAGCTCACCGCCGAGATCGCGGCCATTGCCACGGCGCGCGATGTCGGACGGGTGGTCCGGATCGGTCGCGGGAACGTCGAGGTCGCGGGGTTGAGCCACGTGGCGGCCCAGGGCGACCTCGTCGAGATCGCCATCCCGGGCGGGCGGGCGCGCCGCGGCGAGGTACTGAACCTCGCCGAAGACCTGGTGACGGTGCTGCCCGACGGCGACATCGAGGGGCTGCATATCGGGGCCGCGGTCGAGCTCTACGGGGCCAACCAGATCGCGCCCGACGACAGCTGGATCGGTCGGGTGATCGACCCGATGGGGCAGGCGCTCGACGGGCGGCCGATTCTGCGCGGCGCGCGCGGCCGGCCGCTGCGCGGTGCGCCGGTGAACCCGACCCAGCGTCGCGTGCTCGGCAAGCGGCTGGAGACGGGGCTCGCGGTGTTCAACACGCTGCTGCCGATCGTGCGCGGGCAGCGGGTCGGTCTCTTTGCCGGGTCCGGCGTGGGCAAGTCGACCCTGCTCGCCAAGCTGGCGCGCGGGGTCCATGCCGACGTGGTGGTGATCGCGCTGATCGGCGAACGCGGCCGCGAGGTGCGGGAATTCGTCGAGCGGGTGCTGGGGCCAGACGGGATGGCCCGCGCGGTGGTGGTCGCGGCCACCTCGGACCAGTCGCCGCTGGTGCGGCGGCGCTGCGGCTGGACCGCCATGGCGGTCGCCGAACATTTCCGCGACCAGGGCCGGCAGGTCCTGTTCCTGGCCGATTCGGTCACCCGTTTTGCCGAGGCGCATCGCGAGATCGCGCTGGCGTCGGGCGAAGGCGCGGCGCTTCGGGGTTTCCCGCCGTCGACCGCGCACCAGATCACCGCGCTGTGCGAACGCGCGGGGCCGGGAACGGGCGATGCCGGCGACATCACGGCGATCTTTTCCGTTCTGGTCTCCGGATCGGACATGGAAGAACCGGTGGCCGATATCCTGCGCGGTGTGCTCGACGGCCACGTTGTGCTCGACCGCAAGATCGCCGAGCGCGGCCGGTTCCCGGCGATCGACCTCCTCCGGTCGGTGAGCCGGGCGCTTCCGGGCGCGGCGAGCGAGGCGGAGAACGTGCTGATCTCGGCGGCGCGTCAGCGTCTCGGTGCCTACGACCGATCCGAGATGATGATCCGCGCGGGGCTCTATGCGGCCGGTTCCGACCCGGATCTCGATGTCGCGATCCACAGCTTCCCCAGGCTCGACGGGTTCCTCGCCGAAGACGAACCCGAAAACACTGCCGCGAGTTTCCGGCGGCTTGCGGAGTGCCTGAAGACCGGGGCGTGACGACGCAACGAAAGGTCAGGACAGGGCACTCTCTAGTCTTGGCCCCCGCGTTTTCGCCGTCTTCAATCGCCACGTCGTCGAGAGCCCGAATATCGGCGCAGGATGGTGCCCGGATGTGCGACTCAAGGGTGCATCATTCCGGACGGACTCTGGCCGCGCGCGGGCACGGACGACTTGACGATGGTCCGAGAAGGAGGGGCTGCGGCGGTCGTCAGCGTCCGCGGAGTCCTTCGTACGTTTCCCGATTGGCGCGAGGCGTCGATTTCCGGCGCGACGGTCGGCACTGGATGCCGATCGGTTGCTCCGAATCCGTGCCTCCATACGCCAGCGTATACCCGCGGGGCCGATTGTACGGAGAGCCGCCATCCGGTTGGCGACAGGCGATTTGGCGGGCGGTGTCGGGGAACCGGATCGCCCGCACGTGCTGCAACGCGCCGGGTTCAGATCGCCTGCAACAGGGTCAGGGCGATGGCGCCGGACGACATGCCAGAGGACATCTCGTTGATCTGCGAGCGCACCAGGAACAACCGGTTGAGCTTGTCGAACCGCTCGGGATCGGCGAACTGGTCGACCTCGGAGCCCCCGAATACGGCGGTCGCCCTTTGGCGCAGGTATGTGACCTGGGCATCGATGTCGAGCGCGGAGGTATCCTTGGGAATATTGAGGGCGGTCTGGAACACGGTGAGTAACGACTTGTCGCCGAGAATGGAATACCATTTGCCGTCGTCGGTATTGTCGGAGGCAAGGATCTTGTCCAGATCCCGGTTCAGCGCCAGCGACAGGCGCATGTCGGCATCCTGTTCGCCGACCGCGATCTCGAACTGCAGGGTGTTGTAGCCCTCGACGATCTCGGCCGCGAAGTCCGAGAGCTGCGTGTTCGGGGTGCCGAGATCGAAACCGAAGGCCTTGGTGAGCGCGAGGTAGCTCTTGTCCGCCATCCTGTTGGCGAAGCTTCCGCTGTCGAGCGACCCTTCTTCGAGCACCTTGTGGATGAAGGCGCGGTTGCCGATGTCCTCGTCGAGCCCGACGGCGCCGAGGGCCACCTTGAGCAGACGGTAGTCGCTCACGAGGTCCTCGGGCGTTTGCACATTGCCGATGTTCTCGGTGAAATAGGCGGTGTCGCTCTTCAGCACCGGTGCCGCTTCGAAGGCCTGCTTCTGCGCGGACAGGGTGTTCTGGAGAAAGCTCCACCCCGCATAGCCACCGAAAGGGATGATCGGCGTGAAGCTCATGGGCTACACCCTGTGGGTTGCGGCAAGGAGACGTTCCTCGCGCGGCAGAAGCGCGCGCAGTGCCTTGAGCGCCTGGTAGTACTGGTCGTCCAGCACCGCCTCGGTGGCCTTGTCGAGCTGCGTCCGGCTGTCATGATCGACGAGCACCTGCGAGAGCTGTTCGATGCCGCGCAGGAGCTGCATCCGCGCTTCCGCCTTATCGGCGTCGCCGGACAGGACAAGCTGGGCGATGTAGCAGACACGCCGGACCGGCGTGTTGACTTCTTCGGGATGGATCGCGTCGCGCAGGCGCAGGATGTTCGCGCTCGGCGTGACGATCGACAGGCGCGAGCGGCGATCGCCGTTTTCGATCACGGCGCCGTTGATCAGGACCCGTTCGCGCGGTCCGAGTTTGAGGACCAGGCCGCTCATGCCGCATCCGCCTTCTCTCTGAGGCCGCGCATCATGGCCGTGTTGATATCGATGAGCGCTTCGACGCTGTCTTCGCCGCGCATGACCTTGCGGCTGTGGGCGTTGGTGAACTCGGCGAGGTAGAAGATGCGCGCGCGCAGATCCTGCGGCAGGCCGTTGCCGGTCTCGGCGACATCCGCCGCCAGCAGCGACCAGAGCCTGCGATTGAGATGGAGGGCCTGGGCGAGGGCCGGAAAGCCGGGTTTGCCGCGCTCTGCGGCGGCTTTCAGGCGATGGGTGATGCGGGCAAAGGCTTCGTACTCGATGCCGCGCGGGGTTCTGATCGGGGCCTTGTTCGTGGCATAGGCCGTTTTGGCCATCTGGAGGGCGTTCACGGGGTTTCCTTCCGGTAACGTGTGTGATCAGGCGTGATGGAAGCGGGGCGCCGTGCTGGCGCCCCGCTCTGGTCAGGATCAGCGGAACAGCGACAGGATGTTCTGCGGCGCCTGGTTGGCGATGGTGAGCGCCTGGGTGCCGAGCTGCTGCTGCACCTGCAGCGCCTGCAGCTTGGCCGAGGCCGCTTCCATGTCGGCGTCCACCAGCGCGCCGATGCCGGCCCGGAGCGAGTCGGTCAGGCCCGAGATGAACTCGTTCTGGGTCTCAACCCGGCCGGCCGCCGAACCGAACTCCGCCGCGGCGTCGATCGAGTTGTTGATCAACGTCTCGATGTTGTCGAGCGCAGCCGTGGCCCCCTGGTCGGTGGTCACGTCGATCGAGTCGAGACCGAACAGCCCGCCCGATGCCGTGCCGCCGTCCATCGCGGCAGTCGCCAGCGACTTGCTGGTCGACGAGTCGTTGTCGATCTTCAGGCTGGCCTGGCCGGTATCGGCGTCGACCGCGACCTGGGTCGAGATCCCGTCGATGCCGGCGGAGTCGATGGCCGTCTTCAGGCCGCGCGCGACGTCTTCGAAAGTCTCGCCCTTGCCGGCGGTGTAGAAATACGCCGTCCCGCCGATGGTGGCCTGGTAGGAGTTGCCTTCCTGCGGGCTGGCCCCGGTGGTGAAGAAGATCTCCTCGGCACGCTGATCGATGGTCCCCGACTGGGTGCCGTTCGCCACGCCGTTGGTCAGTTCGACCTCGCTGGCGCCGGCGCCGCTGGACACGCCGGTGTCGTCGACCGAGATATCGAGGTCGGTGAACGCACGGGTCGAGGTCACCGTGATCGAGTCGCCGTCCAGCGCCGTGAAGGTCACGTCGTCGAGGTCGAGCGCCTGCAGCGCGGAGAGCAGGCCGTCGCGGGCGTTGGTCGCCGTGGCGTCATCGGCGGACGAGGTCCAGCTGATGGTCTGGCCGCCGACCGTCACCGAGCTCGAATCGCCGTCGTCCCAGTCGCCCGAGAACAGCAGCACGGCGGTGTTGCCGGTGTCGGCGAGGGTGCCGCCGCCATAGGTCGACCCGGAGGCCGCGTCGAGGATCTGACCGGAGAGGTCGGTTCCGCCCGACCCCACGCCGTTGGTGCCGGCGCCGGTCGTGAGATCCTGCCGGTCGACCGCGATGTGCGAGGCCGTCACCGTTCCGCCGGAGGCACGGTCGAGCGAGGACAGGATGTTGACCGCATCGGTGCCCTGGACGAGGTTGAGCCCGTTGAACTGGGCCGCGCCCACCACCGAGGCGATCTGGTCGCGCAGCGCCGAGATATCGGTCTGCAGCTTTTCGCGGTCGACGTTCTCTTCCTGCGCGGCGACGATCTTGCCCTTCATCTCGGTGAGCAGGTCGGTCACGGTTTCGGCGGCCTGCCGGCCGACGGCGAGGGTCGATTCCCCGAGCGAAAGGCTGTCGGAGATCGCGGTGAACCCGTTCACGTCCGCTTCCATGACCTTCGAGATGGCCCACACGGCGGAGTTGTCCTTGGCGCTGCCAACGGCTTTACCGGTGGAGATTTCCGCCTGGGTCTGTTGCAGGTTCGCGTTGATCCCCTTGAGGGTTTGCAGCGCCACCATGGCGCTCGTGTTCGTCAGAATGCTGGACATTCATTCAGTTCCTTCAGTCGCGTGGCGCCGTTTCGCGCCGGGTTAGAGGTCCGCCCGCTGAGGGCGGGTTCAGAGCCGTTCTGACCTCTGCGGATCTCGGACTTCCCGATCCGCGCCACCCCCTCAGGATGCCCGTGCACCCTGAGGCTGAAGTGCCTAAAGAACGGTGAAGGAGTGCCGTCCGAATGTGTCGGATTTTAGTCGAAAGCTTGTCGCCATGCGGAACGCCCCCCGGAATCACGCTTGACGGTTAACGCCGCCGCGCGCCGTCACCAGGTTGGCGGCAGCGCCGTCGCGGGAGTAGGTCCTGAGACTGGTCTCGGCCGTGCGGAGGCCGTCGATCCGCCGCGCGGCGGACTTCATGCCCCGGGCGGCGGCGAGCAGCAGCTGCTGGTTACGTTCGGCCTTGCGCCGCAGCCGCTGGAACACCTCGTCATGGTCGCCCCCCCGCGGCAGGCGGCTCAGCAGGCGTTCTTTTTCGCCGGTCGCGCGCAACAGACCTTCGATCTGGCCCGACAGGATCATCTTGCGCTCGTGGTCGAGGTGATCCTCCAGCGCGTCCGCCGCGGCGGAGAGATTAAACAGCGTCATCGGCGCGCTCCTTCATGGCTTCGTAGAGGCTCTGGGCCAGGCCGATGCCGCCGGCCGCGGCCATTTCGCGGGCCTGTTCGAGGCGCAGGAACGAGGCGAACTGGTCTTCGCCCGCGCCGCCGCCGAAAGCCTCGGGTGTCTTGCCGACCCCTGCCGCCTTGAGCATTTCGGCGAGGAAATTCGCTTCGAGTTCCTGGGCGGCCGCGCGCAGTTTCCGGTCCTGCGCATCCGCGGTGCGGGGGATCGGGGCGGGCAGGGTGGCGGCGGGGTCGATGGCCGACATGACGATTCCCTCGAATTGATGCCATTTCCGCCATCATGTCCCGAAGCGGGTAAAGATTGTGGTAACGCCTCTCTGCGATTGTGCGATTCGACGGAGTCAGAACACCCGGACGCACAGATGTACCTGCCGCAGATCGCAGCCCTTCCCAAAATGGCCGACAGACCGGTCGAACCCGACCGGGCCGCGCAACAGGAGTCGGGGGCGGACGGGTTCCGGGCGGTCTTTGGAAAGGATACGCCATCGCGGCGTCCCGTCGCCGACCGGGCTGTGGACGGATCGGAGACCTCGGGCGCGGGCATGGGTGCCCGGGACGATGCGCAGGGACGCGCTGTCGGGACGTCCGGCCCCCGGTGCGACGCGGCACAGCAACCCGAGACGGGCGGCGACGGGGCGCAAGGGAAAGACGAGGCGAAGGCCGGTTCACCGATCGCGGGAGCCCGGGCCGCCGAAACACCGACCGAGGAGTCACGGGCCGGAGAAACAGGGCTCACGGAAACATGGGCCAAAGCGGCACGGACCATCCAGTCGGGGGCCGGCGACGTGGAGGACGGCGGGTCCGGTGAGGCCAGTATCGGCGAACAGGTCCATGACATGGTCCTGGCAGCGGTGACGCCCGAAGCGGGGCGGATCCTGTCGGCGGAGGCTGCCAATACGACCGACGCCCCTGAGAGCGAAGTCCAGGTGGGGGTGGAGGTCTCTGACCTGGCCAGGCGGGCCACCGGGCAGGGTGGCGACGCGGGTGCCGCGGTGCCGCCGGGCGTCGCGGTTCCCGGTACCGCCGGAAATGGGGCCGAGGTCTCGGCACAGATTCGGGACACTGGCCGCCTCACGGTTCCTTCCGCGGGCTTGGCGCCTGCGACCGCAATGGACCAGGGGCAAGCTCAGTCGGGCCGGGGCGGCGAAGATCCGGCGTTATCGGCCAAGGTGACAGTGGAGGACGCCGCGATTGTTGCTGTCCGCGGCGGCGATTCCGCGCGCGGATCCAGGCTGCGCCGTCCGGTCCCGTCGCCGGCAGCATGGCATCGGCGCCCGGCGTGGCAAGTGGCGGCATGACGGGTGTCGATGTTTCGCAGCCCGGGCAAGACCCGGCCAGGGGCATCGCGACCGGGCTCCGACCCACCGATCCCGCCGCGGCCGCGCGTCCCGACGGGGCGGTGTCTGTCGGTGCGGGCGGTGCGGGCGGACCGGCGGGCGCGGGACAATCGCCGGTCACAGCAGCCGGCCTGCAGATGCAGGCTTCCGCCCGGACGGAAGCCGACATGCGCGCAAGCCGGGCGGTGGAGACACCCACGCAAGCCGCGGATCCCATCGCGACGCCGGCGTCAACGACGCGGGTCGGGACCGCGGCCACGCACCCCGCCGCCATGGCGGGTATGGCCGATAACCGCGCCGAAACCGGGGCGACCGCCCCGGGCGGCGGTTCCGGAGCGACGGGTGCTGGCGAAGGACTGTTCGGCAGCGATCCGATCTTGACGGAGTCCCTGTCCGTGGAAACACGCGGGGCCGGTCGCAGTGCGCCGCCCGACGGGGTGCCGGTGCTCCAGTCGCCGCAGACGCCTCGGTCCGTTGCGCTGCAGATCGCCGAGGTCATCCGGGCGTCCGGCGAACGTGCCGTCGAGCTCCGGCTGCAGCCGGAAGAGCTCGGCCGGGTGCAGATGACGCTGAGCCAGGACGCAACCGGAACCCTGACCGTGGCGCTTGCCGTCGAGCGCGCCGAGACGCTCGATCTGCTGCGTCGGAATATCGACCTGCTCGGGGCCGACCTGCGCGAGCTCGGCTATGAGAATGTCGATTTCTCGTTCCAGGGCGATTTCCAGGGCAACGGGACAGGAGATGGGCCGCGGGACCGGCCGCCCAGGGAAGGGACCCGCGCGGCCGATACCGGCCCGGCCCGGCCCGTCGGGTCCCCGACGGCCGGAGGGACCGCGGACCGTGCCGGCAGCGGCATCGACATCAGGCTTTGACACGAGGACGGGACATGGACATCACCTCCGCCACGACAACCACCACCACCGCCACCAATAGTGCGACGACGCAATCGGAAAAATCGACCGGCGCCGCCCCGGCGATCACCTCGGATTTCGAGACCTTCCTGAAGATGCTGACCACGCAGATGAACAACCAGGATCCGCTCAATCCGATCGAGAGCACCGATTTCGCGGTCCAGCTCGCGACCTTTTCCGGGGTCGAACAGCAGGTGGAGACCAACGACCTGCTCGCCACCATCAAGTCGCAGCTCGGGGCGAGCGGGATGTCGGAATATGCAAGCTGGGTCGGCATGGAGGTCCAGGCGGTGGCCTCGGCCGCCTTCGACGACAGCCCGATCACGCTCTATCCCGAGCCCGCCAAGGGCGCCGAACGGACGATGGTGGTGGTGCGCGACGCCGAGACCGGGACGGATATCGACTACTTCGAGATCCCGGTTTCGGACGACCCGGTGCAATGGGCCGGGGTCGACGGCAACGGCAACCCCTACCCGCCCGGGAACTACACCTTCCACCTGCAGAGCATCGCCGGCAACGTGAGCTTCTCGGAAGAACAGATCGCGGTCTTCTCCGAGGTCGAGGAACTGCGCCTCGTCGACGGGGAAACCCGGCTGATCCTGTCGGGCGGCGGCGACATCGCCGCGACCGAGGTCACGGCCGTGCGCCGGCCCGAAGTGTCGTAA